>NZ_CAKLBB010000001.1:0-541115 GCF_920939515.1 Sphingomonas sp. Leaf4
CGGCGCGGCGGTCATCATCTCGCAGCACCCACGGCGCATAGGCGCGCGCAAGATCGACCCCGCCATCTACGCGTGGCGGCACCTCATTGAAAACTTCTTTTGCAAGCTCAAGGAGTTCAAACGCATCGCCATGCGTGCCTGCAAAACAGATCGCAGCTTCGAGGCCATGATCTACCTCGTCGCAGCCGTCATCAACTCACGTTGAATCCCCACAGGCCCTAGGCGCGCCCGGCCGGCGGCGCGGAAAGCGCCGTTCGACGACACGGGCTTTGCCCGTGGCGGGGCTTGGGTCGGTCGGAACGGCTGTCCGGGCAGGAGCCGCTATCGTCGGCGTGTATGGATTCCGGCCTTCGCCGGAATGACGGGTGGGGTCGGGCGCGTTGCGGCGGGGCGGTCCTCCGGGTTTCAATTCCCGCCAAAGTTTACAAAGTTTACACTCGCCATGGTTGGTTCCGGACGGCAGTGGCGTGGCGGTTGCGGGCCGACCCACCCCCGACCCCTCCCTTGTCAGGGAGGGGAGATGCGCGGGCAAAGTTTACAAAGTTTACACTAACGGCGCAGTTGTTGCGAACCATTCGCGGGTACGACCATCGACGATGTCCAAAGAGCGCGGCGGGGTTCAGTCCGCCGTCCCCGCCACGATGGCCGATGTCGCCGCTGTAGGACAGTTCGCGCCAAGCGCCTGCGCCACCGCGCGTAGGATCGCGGGGCGGGTTTGGACGCCGTAATGGCTGCTCGGCACATGGACCGCGTGGCAGCCGGGTTCGCCCGCGACATGGCAGCACAGGCCGTTGACGAGGCCATCGCTGGCGCTCCAGATCGCGGTGGCGGGGACGGGCAGGGGGCGGCGGACCTCGTCGGCGAGCGCGAGGAGCGCGGGATCGTCGACCGATTCGCCGCTGATCCATTCGTAGAGCCGCCACACCCGGGTTGCGCGCGCCGGGCCGGCATAGGGGCTGGCGACCGTCACCACCTGTTCGACCGACGCGGGCACGCGATGCGCGGCGAGGCGGGCCATGATGCCGCCCATGCTGACCCCGACGAGTGCGACCGGGCGGCCGCTCGCCTGCGCCAGATGGTCGATCCGCGCGAACAGGGCGGCGCCATCCGCGCCGATGCTGCGCTGGCCGAAGTTGCGGCCCAGTCCCCAGCCGTGCGGAGCATGGCCGAGGCCGCGCAGGAACCGCCCCATCAGCAGCATCGAGCGATCACTGTTGAACAGGCCGGGCAGGAGCAGCACCGGACCACCGTCGCCGCGCGGCGCACCGTCCAGCGCGGCGCGCCACCGGAACGGGGTGCCGGCCAGCGCCCATGCGGCGCGGGGCGTTTCGGCGAGGAACTGCCGGAGCGAGGGCGGCCCGTGAATCACAGCCATGCCGTAACCGTCACCGGAAACGGCGTCCATGCCCCCATCGGCACGCCGGACGCGCGCAGCGCAGCGCCGGTCCAGCTATTGCAGGTCATGACGGCGCTGTAGCGGCCGCGCGCGGGATAGAAGGCGTCGGATGGGCCATAGCCGGCGATCGGCGCATGGCCCGTCGCGAAGCTGGCGCGGATGTGCGCGGCGAGGCGGCGGTACTGGTCGGGCGACAGGGTGAGCGGATAGACACCGCGCTGTCCGGCGGGATCGGGCAGAGCGTCGACGTGCATCACCACCGCGTCGCTGCCGATCGCGGCGGCGAGGATGGTGGCGGGCTTCACATCGGCCCACGTCGGCGTGCCGAGATAGAAACCGCGCTCGCCCCAGCCGAACGAGCGCCAGGCGTGGCCGGCATGGCGCGAATCGGCGAGGTCGCCCGGCCGTACCAGATCATCGAAATTCACGTCGCCGATGCGCGCGGGCACGACGATGCCGGTGTGGATGCCGTTATCCTCGACATAGATGCGGATGCCGCGCGCCGGGGTGGTGCCGCCGGCAGGAATCGCGCCGCCGGCCAGCCCGGCGAGCAGGTAGATGCCGGGAAGGAGCAACAGGCCGCCGAGCATACCCGAACTCCGGCGCAGCAGTTTCCGTATCGTCATGGCGCATGCTACAATGCGGGAATGGCAAGCGAAACCCATGTACTCGACCGCCCGCCCGAGGGCGCCAACGCCGACTGGACCATCCCGCAGGGATGGGACGGCTATAGTGCGCAGGATCATGCGACCTGGGACACGTTGTATGCGCGGCAGATGGCGTTGCTGCCCGGCCGCGCCTCGGCGGCGTTCCTGCGCGGGCTGGATGCGCTGAAGCTTTCGGAATCGGGGATTCCCGATTTCGAGGAACTGTCGGACCGGCTGGAGGCGCTGACCGGATGGCGGGTGGTGGCGGTGCCCGGGCTGGTGCCCGACGACGTGTTCTTCACCCATATGGCCAACCGCCGCTTCGTCGCGGGCAATTTCATCCGCCGGCCCGATCAGTTGGACTATCTGCAGGAACCCGACGTGTTCCATGACGTGTTCGGTCATGTGCCGATGCTGGCCGATCCGGTGTTCGCCGATTATCTCGCCGCCTATGGCCGGGGAGGTCTGCGCGCGCTGGGACTGGGGTCGCTCAAGCAACTGGCGCGGCTGTACTGGTACACGGTCGAATTCGGGCTGGTGCAGGAGGATGGCGAGTTGCGCATCTATGGCGCGGGGATCGTGTCGAGTGCGTCGGAAACGCGCTTCTCGCTGGAGGATGCCAGTCCCAACCGGGTGATGCTCGACCTCGCGCGGGTGATGCGCACCGAGTATCGGATCGACGATTTCCAGCAGACCTATTTCGTCATCCCCTCGTTCGAGGAATTGCTGCGGCTGACGATCGAGACCGATTTCGCGCCGGTTTACGCCGCGATCGGGCATGCGCCAGCGGTGGCGGTGGATGTGGTGTTGCCCGAGGATGTGGTGGTGACGCGGGGCACGCAGGCGTACGCTCTGGGGAAGGTTGGGTAGGGTTCACGCGGAGGCGCGGAGACGCGGAGGGGGTGTGCGGCAGTCGTTGTGTGCCTGCTCTATGTCCCCTCGTCATTCCCGCGAAGGCGGGAATCCATAGCCGCAGCGGTTGCGCTTCCTGCCGCGACGTCGGCGTGTATGGGCTCCCGCCTGCGCGGGAGCGACGATTTGGGTCGGGTGGATCGGCCACTTGCGCGCTCCCCTCCCTGACAAGGGAGGGGCTGGGGGTGGGTCGGCCTGGGGCTGGCGGAACCGTCCCTCGCGGGCCGACCCACCCCCGACCCCTCCCTTCCAGGGAGGGGAGAAGGCTATAAGTCCAGTGCCCAGCCGTCGCGGCCCTTGGGGTCGATCGGGGCGGTGGGGATGTAGCGTTCCCGGCCGGCGGTGAGGCGGAGCACGCTCCAGTCGCCGCGGCGGTCGACCTCTTCCAGTACCGTGCCGCAGGCGGCATAGGCGGCGACGACCGCGTCGCGCTGGGTCTCCAGCAGGCCGGCCAGCACGATCGTCGCGCCCGGCGCGGCGATGGCGGCGACTTCGGGGGCCATCGAGATCAGCGGACCGGCGAGGATGTTGGCGATCAGCAGGTCGTAGGGCGCGGCGTCGGTGATCGCTTGCGCCAGTGCGCCGTCGGCGACGATCAGCTCGACGCGCTCGGAGCGGTTCAGCGCGGCGTTTGCGGCGGTGACGTCGATCGCCACCGGATCGATGTCGGTCGCGATCACCCGTGCCTGTGGCCACAATTCGCGCGCGGCGAAGGCGAGCAGGCCGGTGCCGGTGCCCAGATCGATAACGTTCGCGAACGACCGGTCCGCCAGCGAATCGAGCATGGCGAGGCAGCCGCTGGTCGTTTCGTGATGGCCGGTGCCGAACGCGCGGCCGGCGTCGATCAGGAACGGCCGGGTGCCCGCCGGGTGATCGCCGTCCCACGCGGCGGTGTGGACGAAGAAGCGGCCGACGTGGAGCGGTTCGAGCCCCGCCTGGCTCATCGTCACCCAGTCCTCGTCGCCCAGTTCGGTGAGCGTCGGCACCGCATTGGCGGCGCTCGGCACCAGCGCGGCGATCGCGGCGACCGCCTGCTCGTCGGGCCAGCCCTCGAAATAGGCGTCGAGCCGCCACGTCTCGGTATCGTCCTCGACCGTCTCGGTGGTCATCAGCACGGGCGCGGGATCAAACCCGTAATCCTCGGCGGCGTCAATCGCCTCGGCCTCGGCGCGGGTGCAGGGGAGGGTGAGTTTCCAGCTCATCGCACGTAGCTCGCGCCGTTCACGTCGAGTACCGCGCCGGTCATCGACGGCGGGGCGTCCGTCGCGCAGAAGCGGGCGATGGCGGCGACCTCGTCCGGCATGGCGACGCGGCCGAGCGGAATGTCGGCGAGCAGCTTGTCGCCGCCCCGGCTTTCCAGATAATCCTCGGCCATGCCGGTCATGGTGAAGCCGGGGCAGATGGCGAAGGCGAGGATGCCGTCCTTGGCATAGGCGCGGGCGATGGTCTTGGTCATCGCGACCATGCCGGCCTTGGATGCGGCATAATGCCAGTGCGCCGGGCTGTCGCCGCGATGCGCCGCGCGGCTGGCGATATTGACGATGCGGCCGGGAGTGCCGCTTGCCTGCCAGTGGGTGACGGCGAGGCGGCTCAGTTCGGCGGCGGCGGTGAGGTTGATGCGCAGCGTGCGCTCCCAGCCGGCGACCCAGTCGGCATGGGGCAGGTCGACCGGGTTGGCGTCGAACACGCCGGCGTTGTTGACGAGTACGTCGATCCGCCCGTCGAGGGCGTCGAGCGCGCGCGCCCAGAGGTCGGCGGGGGCGGCGGGATCGGCGAAGTCGGCGGCGAGCGGCCCGCTGGTCGACTGGACGGCGAGAGCGTGGTCGGGGCGGAGCGTGTCCGCGATCGCCGCGCCGATCCCGCGCGACCCGCCGGTGAGGAGGATGTTGGCCATGGGGCGGGGGTGTAGGGGGAAACCGCAGGGCTTGGAACCGGAGAGTGCGGTTCTGCGACCTTGTCGTCACCCCGGACTTGTTCCGGGGTCCACTTCGCCGCGCACGATACCCAAGAAGGCGCAAGCGACATCGCCGGTGGAACCGTGGACCCCGGAACAGGTCCGGGGTGACGATAGTGGTACAGGTGTCGCGTCGATCACATCCCCCATCCCCGCCTTTGCCGGGAGGAGGGTCGCGCCTTACGCCGCTACCTTGCCGATGAAGTCGACCGCGCTCGATTTCAGTGCGCCCAGTTCCTGGTCGAGCGAGGTGAAGCCGTCGCCCACCCGGTCGATTTCGGAGGCGACGGTTTCGGTGTCCTCGCGGATCGCGGCGATCGTCGACGACATCGAATCGGCGGCGAGCGCGGTTTCGTCGACGGCGGCGGTGATCGCGGTGACGGTCTGCGCCTGCACCTCCATCGCGTGGCGGATGCGGATCGCGCTTTCCTGCACCTCGGTCACGGTCGCGCGGATCGAGGCGTTGGTTTCCACGGTCGAGCGGGTCGCGGCCTGGATCGCGGCGATCTTTGCGGCGATGTCGTCGGTCGCGCGCGCGGTCTGGCTGGCGAGGCTCTTCACCTCCTGCGCCACCACCGCGAAGCCGCGACCGGCATCGCCCGCGCGCGCCGCCTCGATCGTGGCGTTCAGCGCCAGCAGGTTGGTCTGCCCGGCGATGTCGCGGATCAGGCCGAGGATCGATTCGATCGACTTGGCGTGATCGGAGAGGGTTTCGGACATGCCGACGGCGGTGCCCGCCTGTTTCGAGGCGCGGGTGGCGATCTCGGCCGCCGCCTCGACCTCGGTGCGCGCATCCTCGATCGCGCGGATCAGGCCGGCGGAGGTCGCCGCCGCCTCGCGCATCGCGACCGCCGACTGTTCGGCGGCGGCGGCGACTTCGGATGCCTTGCCGAGCATTCCGCGCGCGCTGGCCGAGGTGCGCCCGGCATGGACGCGCAGCGAATCGCTTTCCGAACTGGCGCGTTCGACCGTCGCGCCGATGTTGTCGCGGAATTCATGCGCCAGCCGGTCGCGCCCGACCTGGAGATCATGCTGGAAATAGGCGTTGTAGAGCGAGACGAAAATATCGATCTCGATCGAGCGCAGGCGGAAGAGCAGTTCGGCCGCCTCGCGGAAGGTTTCCTCGTCGGTGATCGCCCGGCGCAGCACGTCGAAGGTGGCGCGCGCCCCGGCATCGGTCATCGACAGCACGGCGGTGAGCGACACGTCGCGCGAGAAGGCGGTGGCGATGGTACGCTCGATCGACTGGACCCAGGCGATGCCGGTCAGGTCGGTGAAGCGGTTGCGCAGATAGTTCACGCCTAGCTGCACCATGCGGTCGAAGTCGGTGTGCAGGCTGGGCAGCGCGCCGACGCGCTGCGCCTGATCGAAATGGCTGGTGGCGATGCTGCGCGCTTCGGGTTCGATGACGCTCCACAGCGCGCGCGAGCCGAGCACGTCGTCCTCGCTGATGTTGAAGATGCGCAGGCGTTCCTGCAGGTCGATCGTCCCGCTCACGCTTTCGGCTGCCGGAAGCTGTCTGGTCGCCACCTGTCCTGATCCCCTGTGCCCGCCCACGCAACCGTGGGACATCTGCTCCTTGCCGGAGTACCGCCGGAAGGGTTAACAGCGCGTTGCGTCGCTTGCCTCGAGCGGGCCGGCACCGCGCTGATCGGGCGTTGCCGGAGCAGTCCATAGAGTACCGGACTCGCGCAACGACCCTTGCATCGGGGACGCGGGTGCGTAGATAGGCCACAATATTTCAAGGCCCCGAGCCAAAGGAATCCGAATTTGGCAACCGTCCGCCCCAAGAACCGTCCCACCTCGCCCCATCTTCAGGTCTGGCGCTGGGGTCCGAACATGCTGGTGTCGATCCTGCACCGCGCGACCGGCGTGGCGATGGGCACCGTCGGCCTTGCGCTGTTCGTGTGGTGGCTGGCGGCGCTGTCGGGCGGCGAGGAGAGCTATGCCCGCTTCCTGTCGTGGTTCACCGGGCCGCTCGCCCCGGTCGGCTATCTGTTCGGCATCGGGCTCAGCTATGCGCTGTTCCAGCATGTCGGCAACGGCGTGCGTCACTTCTTCATGGATGTCGGCGCGAATTTCGAATTGAAGGGCAACCGGCAGAGCGCCATCGCGACGATCGTGTTCGGCGTCGCGGCGACCGTCCTGCTGTGGGCGTGGCTGATCGTGGGGAAGCAGTAATGGGCAATGGTACGAGCATCGGTCGCGTCCGCGGCCTGGGGTCGGCCAAGACCGGCGCGCATCATTTCTGGCAGCAACGGCTGACCGCCGGCGCCAACCTGCTGCTGATGACGTGGCTGATCCTCAGTCTCGCGCTGTTGCCGGGCCATGATTACAAGACGATGGTCGACTGGGTCGGATCGGCATGGGGCGCGGTGCCGCTCCTCCTCCTCGTCACCTCGGTCGTCTATCACGCCAAGCTGGGGCTCCAGACGGTGATCGAGGATTACCAGCATGACGAGACCAAGGTCGTGCTGATGATCGCGCTGAACTTCGTCTATGGCGCGGCCTGGCTGCTCGCCGTCTTCTCGATCCTCAAGATCGCTTTCACCGGGACGCCCGCATAATGGCCACCGACGCTTACAAGATCATCGACCACACCTATGACGCGGTGGTCGTGGGGGCAGGCGGATCGGGCCTGCGCGCCACCATGGGCATCGCCGAGGCGGGCTTGAAGACCGCGTGCATCACCAAGGTGTTCCCGACCCGGTCGCACACCGTCGCGGCGCAGGGCGGCATCGCCGCCAGCCTCGGCAACAATTCGCCCGATCACTGGTCGTGGCACATGTACGATACCGTCAAGGGATCGGACTGGCTGGGCGATCAGGACGCGATCGAATATATGGTGCGCGAGGCACCGGCGGCGGTCATCGAGCTGGAACATGCCGGCGTGCCGTTCAGCCGCAACGAGGACGGGACGATCTACCAGCGTCCGTTCGGCGGCCATATGCAGAACATGGGCGAAGGCCCCCCGGTGCAGCGCACCTGCGCCGCCGCCGACCGTACCGGCCACGCCATGCTCCACGCGCTGTACCAGCAGTCGCTGAAGTATGACGCCGACTTCTTCATCGAATATTTCGCGCTCGACCTCATCATGGAGGACGGCGTGTGCCGCGGCGTCATCGCTTTGTGCATGGAGGACGGATCGATCCACCGCTTCCGCGCCCATTCGGTGGTGCTGGCGACCGGCGGCTATGGCCGCTGCTATTATTCCGCCACCTCGGCGCATAGCTGCACCGGCGACGGCGGCGGCATGGTGCTGCGCGCCGGCCTGCCGCTGCAGGACATGGAATTCGTGCAGTTCCACCCGACCGGCATCTATGGCGCGGGCGTCCTCATCACCGAGGGTGCGCGCGGCGAGGGCGGATACCTGACCAACAAGGACGGCGAGCGGTTCATGGAACGCTACGCCCCCTCGGCCAAGGATCTCGCGTCGCGCGACGTCGTCAGCCGGTCGATGGCGATGGAGATGCGCGAAGGGCGCGGCGTCGGCAAGGACGGCGACCATATCTTCCTGCACCTCGACCATATCGATCCCAAGGTGCTGGCCGAGCGCCTGCCGGGCATCACCGAAACCGGCAAGATCTTTGCCGGCGTCGACCTGACGCGCCAGCCGCTGCCGGTGACGCCGACGGTCCATTACAACATGGGCGGCATTCCGTGTAACTATCATGGCGAGGTCGTGACCCGGCGTGGCGACGATGCCGACGCGGTCGTGCCGGGGCTGTTCGCGGTCGGCGAAGCCGCCTGCGTGTCGGTTCATGGCGCCAACCGTCTGGGGTCCAACTCGCTGATCGATCTGGTGGTGTTCGGCCGCGCGACCGGCCTGCGCCTCAAGGAGACGTTGAAGCCCGGCACGCCGCACAAGCCGCTGCCCGAGGGGTCGGCCGATCTGGCGCTGGCGCGACTCGACAAGTTCCGCAACGCCAGCGGATCGACGCCGACCGCCAAGATCCGCCTTGCGATGCAGAAGACGATGCAGAAGCATTGCGCCGTGTTCCGCGACGACGCGCTGCTGAACGAGGGCGTCGAGCTGATGGACGGCATCTATCGCTCGATGGCCGATGTGAACGTCACCGACCGGTCGCTGGTGTGGAACACCGACCTGATCGAGACGCTCGAACTCGACAATCTGCTGTCGCAGGCGGTGGTGACGATCAAGTCGGCGCAGAACCGCAAGGAAAGCCGCGGCGCGCATGTGAACGAGGACTTCCCCGATCGCGACGACGCGAACTGGATGAAGCACACCATCGCGACGTTCGACGGCTGGGGCGGCAAGACGGGGACCACGGCGATCGATTATCGCCCGGTGCACGACTATACGCTCACCGACGAGGCGGAGTATATCAAGCCGAAGAAGCGGGTGTACTGATCCGGGTTTTCCTGGGGCTTGTCGAAAGGGCGATCGGTTGTTGGACCGGTCGCCCTTTTTTCGTTTGTGCGCGATGGCTGTGAAGAAAAAGGAAGTTGGGTTCGCGCGGAGGCGCGGAGGCGCGGAGCAGGTGCGTTCGTGGCACCCCCCTCCCTGACAAGGGAGGGGCCGGGGGTGGGTCGGCCTGCGAGGAAAGGTAGGCGCTCCACAACCGGCCGACCCACCCCCAACCCCTCCCTTGTCAGGGAGGGGAGCATGTTGGGAAGGCATTCCATAGAAAGGCGATCCGGCCCGGCACGAGGCGAGGCCACGAACGTGATCTCTCCGCGTCTCCGCGCCTCCGCGTGAACCCATCCTGCCTTCTTCGCGCCCTCGCGTGAAACAAATCTACCAACGCGACACCATAAATCGGAACCTTACCCCCATCCCCCGGTTCCGCCGCAGACTTTCACGCGAAGGGGGACGCCCACCATGACCACCACCACGATCAACGACTATCCGCTACTTGCCCGCCCGCACGTTCATCTTGCCGGCCCGGTCGATCATGCGATGTACGACAGCTTCCGCCAACAGGTGCTCGACGCGCCGACCGACGGGCCGCTGGTCGTGTCGATCTCGACGCTGGGCGGCGACCCGGAGGTCGCGCGGGCGATGGGCGACGATATTCGCCTGCTGCGCGACTATACCGGGCGCGAGGCGCTGTTTCTGGGCAAGGTCGCGGTCTATTCGGCGGGGTCGACGTTCATGTCGGCGTTCCCGGTCGACAAGCGGTTCCTGACGCGCGGAACCCGGTTGATGCTGCACGAGCGGCAGATGACCAGCACCCTCGAACTATCCGGCCCGCTCAAGATGCTGGTCGCCTCGCTCAAGGCCAAGCTGCACGAGATCGAAACCTCGGTCGAGATCGAGGAGGAGGGGTTCCGTGCGATCGTGGCGGGGTCGCAGGTGCCGATCGAGGAACTGATCGAGAAGGCGCCGGCCAACTGGTACATCGGTGCCGAGGAAGCTAAGGCGCGCGGGCTGGTGCTCGACGTGATCTGATGCCGGTGGCGGATCGTGGCAGGCCGCCGATGCGTTATGCCCCGATCCGCCGTTTCCGGGAATTCTATGGCCGACAATGACTCCGTTCTCGCCGCCGCCCGTAGCTGGGCCGGGGCACCGCTTGCGATCGCGACCGTCACCTCGACCTGGGGATCGGCGCCGCGCCCGCGTGGCAGCCATATGCTGGTGCATGGCGACGGGCGGTTCGAGGGATCGGTATCGGGCGGCTGCGTCGAGAGCGACATTCTCGCCACCGCCGCCGAGGTGATCGCCGGCGCGCCGTTCGTCGTCAAACGCTATGGTGTCGCCGATGCCGCCGCATGGGACGTCGGCCTGCCGTGCGGGGGCGAGATCGAGGTGATGGTCCAGCCGGTTTCGCCGCATGGCTTCGATCCGGCGCTGTTCGAAGCGGTCGAGGCGGCGCGGGCGGACGGCCGGGCGATCGATCTGTCGACCGACCTGTCGAGCGGTGTGACCACGCAAGGCGCAGCCGGGGCGTTCGTCAACCGCTATGATCCGCCGCGCCGGTTGCTGATCGTCGGCGCGGTGCAGATCGCGCAGACCTTGTGCGGGCTGGCGCGCGAACTGGGCATCGCGACGACGCTGATCGATCCGCGCGCACGGTTCCTGACGCCAGAGCGTTTCCCCGGCGTGACGCTCGACGATCGCTGGCCCGACGAGGCGCTGGCGGCGCTCCGTCCCGATGCGGCGAGCGCGGTGGTGACGCTCAGCCACGACATCAAGATCGACGATCCGGCGCTGGTCGCGGCGCTCAAGGCCCCGACCGGCTATGTCGGCGCGCTGGGGTCGCGGCGCAGCCATGCCGCGCGGCTCGAACGGCTGGTGGCGGCGGGGATCGGCCCGGACGATCTGGCGCGGATCGACGGCCCGGTGGGACTTGATATTGGGGCGATCGGCCCGGCCGAGATCGCGCTGTCGATCGCGGCGGCCATGGTGAGGAGCTTTCATGCGCGCTGAGGACACCGCCCTGATCCTGCTGGCCGCCGGGCGATCGCGGCGGTTCGGCGATGCCGACAAGCTGGCGCAACCCTTCCTGCACAAGCCGGTCGCGTTCCATGTCGTCACCGCGCTGGAGGCGATGCCGTTCCTCGGCCGGATCGCGGTGATCGACGGGACGACCCTCGACTTCGGCTCGCGCGGGTTCGAGGTAATCGTGAACGAGGACCCGGCGGCGGGCATGTCGCGATCGGTGAAGCTGGGCCTCAGGCGCGCGCGCGAACTGGGCGCGCAAGGGGTAGTGATCGCACTGGCCGACATGCCGCGCATCACCGCCGCGCATGTCTATCGCCTGCTCGACGGCGCGATCGGCGACGATGCGGTGGTGGCGTCGAGCGACGGGGTAAAGCCGTGCCCGCCCGCCGTGTTCGGCAAGGGTCGGTTCGACTTCCTCGAATCGCTGGAGGGCGATGCCGGCGCGCGTGATCTGGTGCGCGCCGGGCGGCATGTCGTGACCGCGCCGGCCGAGCTGATCGACATCGACACCCCCGAGGACCTCGACCGGCTGCGGGCGATCGCCGAAGCGCCGGACGAGCATGATGCGATCACCCTGCCGCGTGCCGAGCCATGGTGGCGCGACGAGCAGTTGCGGTAGGGCGTTTGATCCGCTCGCGCGGATACGGTGCCGGCCCGCTCTGATCCAGATCGTCCGGATCGGTCGTTACGGCACCCGGCGGACCGGCGGCATCGCGTTGCAGATGTCGGCCCCGCCGGCAGGCACCATGAAGAACGGTGGCTCGCGGTTCTCGCGCCCCTGTATCCAGCGCGCATAGCGGGCATTGTCGGCGGCGCGATATTCGAGGCGCGGCCGTGCGGCGGCGGGCAGATCGCCGGCGAGGCGGATCGAGACGATCGGCGTCGGGGTCTGGTCGGGCGCGTAGAAGCCCATCGTGCCGGTGCCGCGTGGCAGCGAAGAGAGATATTCCATCCCCTCCACCACCCGCCCGATCAGCGCGACGTTGCGATCGAGCGCACGCGGCGCATGGCCGATCACCGCATAGAGTTCCGCGCCGCTGCCGGTGCTGGGCGCCATGTCGCGCCCGACACCAACCATGCCGTAGCAATGCGCCAGCCAGCCGCGCTGTCCATCGCCCGCCACCGGCCAGCCGTCGGCGCTATGGCCGCTTTTCGCCGCATAGGGGTCGCGCCGGGTCATGGCCGTCACCGCGTCATAGCGGGGGCTGTCATATTCGGCCGGGGGATTGGCGACGACGCCGGTGGGCAACGGCTTTTTTTCGGTCACGTCGCCCCATTGCGCGACGTAATTGTCCTGGATGCGATAGACCGAGGTGCCGTCCCACCAATGCGCGGCGGCCAGCCGGCGCACGTTGGCGATATGCACCGGCGCATAGCGCGGGGCGAGGCGGATCACGATCCGCCGGTCGCCCGCCAGCGTCATCACCAGCAGTTCGTCGTCGGGGATCGCCCGCCAGTCGGCCGCGACCGGATCGGCCGGGGTGGGGGCGGGGGCGGCAGGGGCGGCCTGAAGCAGGGCGGCGAGAGCGAGCAGGGCTGACATGGGGCCGATCCTGCCATGGCGACGCGCGCCCATCAACCGCCCTTGCACGACGCGGCCAAGCCCCCTAGGGAGCCATTCTTCCGGCAATGCGGAGCGGTGGCCGAGTGGTCGAAGGCGCTCGCCTGGAAAGTGAGTATACGGCAAAACCGTATCGAGGGTTCGAATCCCTCCCGCTCCGCCAAGACCGTGCTGTAAAGCGCTGCAATTGCTTGATTTTTGCCAGCGCGAGCCATCCGCTCCCACGTTTGTCCCTACATCGTGCGTTGGCTTGCCTGCCGTACAAGCTCGATCGCAACATCGAATAGCGGCCATGCTTCTGTCCGTTGTTGTTGCCACGTGGCGAGCGCGATCGACCGCCGTGGAAACGGCAGCGGCCATTCGGCCCGGCGTCGTTGGGCGCAGGGGTAGCGTTGGTGGCCATGCGCCAACCTCCCGCTTATGAGTGGAGCAGGTGGATTGGCAGAGGCTGGTCCCTGATCCGCCTCGGCGAGACTGGTGCGCTTGCGGCCCGGCTATCCTGGCTCAAGGTCGTGGTCCTCGACGAGCTCGGCTATCTGCCATTCGCCCGCTCGGGCGGACAAGCGCTCTTTCCGCTGGCGCATCCCTGCGTCGCCAGTGTCCTGCCGGGGATCGACCGTCCCGAACGGCGCGCGCAGACGCTCGCCTGCTATCGCTTCGCCATTCCCGACGCCTTCCGGCAGGCGCTGGCGGTGGCGGGGGTGATGCGAAGCGACGCACCGCTCCCCGCATCGGGACAGGGCAGGGGAAAGCGACGATGCAGGCCGCCGTCCCATGACGGCCTGCACCGGCGGCGGCGGAACCGGTCCGCCGCCGCCGTCCGGTCAGTAATGGATCCGCGCACCGACGAAGAAGGTGCGACCGATCACGTCATACACCCCGGCCTGATTGGCCAGTTCGAAGTTCGCGCCGCCCGCTTCGGCACCGGGAATACGCGGCGGCTTGCGGTCGAAGGCGTTGTTCAGGCCGCCCGACAGGTCGACGCCCGGCAACAGCCGGACCCATGCCGAGAAGTCGTTGTAGAACACGTCGGGCGTATAGCGCTTTTCGTACAGCGCGCTGGTTACCGAAGGGCTGGTGCGCATCGGCGAGAAATGCCGCAGCGTCCAGTTCGCCCCCCAGCTATCGGCGGTATAGGCGGTACGGACGACGCCCTTCCACGTCGGCGAACCGAAGACGCCGCGATATTCGGTGGTCGTCGTCGGATCGGTCGGGTCGAGCGTGTACTCGCGCTTGAGCAGCCGGGTATAGTTCGCATCGACCGACAGCCTGCCCGACACGCCGGCGATGCCGAGCCGGTCGAGCGCGGTGGCATATTGCAGGCCGAAATCGATGCCGCGCGTCAGATATTTGGCGAGGTTCAGCTTCTGCGTGACGACCGACAACAGGTTGTTGTTGGCATCGCGCTGGATCAGCGGACAGAAGATGTTGGTCAGCGTCGGCTGGTCGACGCATTTGTTGATGAGCGTCTGTGCCGGGAAGGCGTCGATCGAATCGCGCAGGTCGATGTTGAAATAATCGACCGTCAGCGACAGGCCGGGGATGAAGCGCGGTTGCAGCACCGTGCCCACGGTCAGCGTGCGCGCCGTTTCGGGCTTCAGGTCGAGGTTCCCCTTCGAGATGATGTCGCGGTAGACCCAATAGGTATTGCGATCGCCCGGATTGATCGTCGCGCAGTTCTTCGGGGTATATTGCGTCTTGTCGACGCGGTTGGCGAGGTTCCACGTCTGGCACGGATCGGTGATCCACATGCCGCCGATGCTGCTGGCGGTGTAGAGTTCGCCGATGTTGGGCGCGCGCACCGCCTTGCCATAGGTCGCGCGGAAGCGGATGTCGCGGAACGGGGCCCATTCGCCGCCGACCTTGTAGGTCGTGGTATTGCCAGCGGTGCTGTAATCCGACAGCCGCACCGCGCCGTCGACCGACAGCGACCGGAACCCCGGCACGTCCTTCAGCAAGGGAACGTGCAGTTCGCCATAGGCTTCTTTCACGTCATATTTGCCGAGCAGCGGCGTGGCGGTGATGCCCAGCGTCGGATCGTAGCGCGCGTTCTTTGGGTTGAACTCGTCCGATACGCCGATGTCGTTGCTTTCCTTGCGATATTCCGCGCCGATCACCGCTTCGACGCTGCCGCCCGGCAGGTCGAACAGCCCGCCCGACACATAGCCCGACGCCACCTGCTGCTTCATCACCGAGCGCGACCAGCTCGACGAATACTGGACATAGTCGATCATCTGCTGCGTCAGCGGCAGCAGCGGATTGATTGCGACGCAGCCGTTGCCCGGCGCGGTCAACGTGCTGCGGCATACCGCCTGCCCGTTGGCGCCGGTGGTCGAATTGAGACCGAGGGTCCAGCGGCGGTTGGAGGTATTGTTGATCCGGCGCACCTGCTGTTCGGTCACGCCATAGGAATAATAGGTCGAATAGTTCCAGTCATGGGCGAGGAGCCGGAAGTCCCCCTCCGCGCCGAACGCGCTCTGGAAGGTTTGCCGGCGATACAGGGTCGAGGGCGTCCCGAGCTCCATCATGCGACGCGCGAAATACAGGCCGTTGGCGGGCAGCGCGCCGCCGTTGGCGGCGAGGATCGCCGGGGTGATGAACGGGCTGTCGCGCGGGACCGAATTGGACCCGAACGCGGTCAGCGGCGCATAGGCCGCCTCCGACCGGTTCTGCGACAGGGATGCCAGCGCGAAGAGCTTGAGTGCGGGCGACACCTCGAAATTGCCGCTGAACCGGGTCGAGAAACGCTCGCTGGGGACCGCGAGATACCAGCCGTCGTAGCGGCCGTGATATTCGCCGCCCGAATTGGTGACGAGCGTGCCGAGCGCTTCGCTGTTGGTGTTGCTGACGGTGACCGGCACGGCGTTGGTGAAGCCCTGCGATCCCAGTTGCGGGGCGCGCAGCGTGCCGTTCGGGTTGATCGCATAGAGTTTGCCGCCGAGCACGACCTGCGGCGAATCGGACGAATAGATGTTCTGGTTGTCGTCCGAGATGTAATATTTCTGGTTCGCGTTGGCACGGGTGTAGAACGGATAGCCGCCCGCCGTCCACGGCCGGTCGGCGCCGGTGACCGATCCGGGCTGCTGCTCGTAGAAGCCGTACAGCGTCACATTGCCACGTCCGTCGGCGAAGTTGCGCCCGGCGGTGAGATCCATGCTGTAGATGTCGAGGTCGCCGCGGGTCGACGCGCCGTAGCGCAGGTTGGCGTCCACCCCCTGGAAATCACGCTTGGTGATGAAGTTGGCGACGCCCGCCACTGCGTCGGCGCCATAGAGTGCCGATGCACCGCCGGTCACGACCTCGACCCGCTGGATCAGGCTGGCGGGAAGGTTCGACAGGTCGACCGCCGATGTCCCCGGAACCGAAGGCACCTGCCGCCGGCCGTCGATCAGCACCAGCGTCCGCTGCGTCCCCATGCCGCGCAGATCGAGGGCGTTGACGCCGGCGTTACCGGTACGGTTGCTCGTCTGGTTGGTCAGCGTGACCGCCAGCGCTGGCAACTGGTTGATGACGTCGGCGATCTGCGTCGCGCCGGTTGCCCGAATCTGGTCGGCATCGACGACCGCGACGGGCGACGGGCTGTCTGCTGCGATGCGGCGGATGCGCGATCCGGTGACGAGAATTTCCCCCTGCTCGCCTGCCTTGTCGTCGACCGTCGCCTTGTCGTCGGCGACCGGCAGCGCCTGTGCCAGCGCCATCGTCGGCAAGGTTCCTACGGTCGCTCCCCCGAGCAACAAGGCATATCGAAACGTCGCTTTCCTATTCATATTGTCCCCCAGATGTATTTCGTATATAAAATACATAACTGTATTTATGTCAATAGGAATATGGTGCAACGCAATATCCATGCCCCCACGAAGGGGTGCAAGATCGGATCATGCGACGTGGCGAAGGGGATCGAGACGGTGACAGGCGGCGGGTATCAGGCAATGGCGCGGACGCTGTGCGGGACGGCACTGGGCGGACTGGCGCTCGCGACGGCGACCATGGCACCGGCGCGGCCGTCGGGCAGCGGCGTCCAGGCGACGGCCGGGGTGCCGCGACCCGTGGCGTCGATCGCCGAACGCTATGCGCTGGCCGACCGGTTCCAGCGTCCGGCGGCCAACGCGCTGTTCGCCGATGGCGATGTCCGCGCGACCTTTACCGACGACAGCCGGTTCCTGCTCTACTGGACTGGCGTTCCCGGACGCCGCACCTTGCGGCGGCTCGAACTGGCGACCGGAACCCTTGCCCCGCTGACCGACGAGGCGACGCTGGCGCGGTTGCTGGCGGCGGCGATCGCCAAACCGGTCGATGCCGAAGAACTGTCGATCGAGGACCCGGTATTCGAGTCGGCCAAGGGCGTGTTGCGGTTCGGCGCGTTCGACAAACGCTGGCAACTGGCGCCCGACGGCACGCTGGCCGAAGCGCCGACCGGCGCGCCCGACGGCGAGGGCGCGGTATCGCCCGATGGCCGGTTCGAGATCGTGGCGCGCGACTTCAACCTCTTCGCCCGAGATCGCCGATCGAAGCGCGAGGTGGCGCTGACCACCGACGGCACGCGCGAGCAACCCTATGGCCGCAGCATACCGCAACTGGCCGACATATTGAAGGCGGGGACCGAAGACCCGGTCATGCCGGTATCGGTCGCATGGTCGCCCGACAGCCGCACCATCGTGACATGGCGGCTCGACACGCGCGGCGTGAAGAAACTGAGCATCACGCAGGAAAACCCGCCGGGCAGTTTCTACCCGCGCTCGTTCCAATATATCTATCCGCTGGCGGGGGCCGAGAAACTGCCGCAGGCGACCCGCTTCGCGGTCGATGTCGAACGCGCGCTCAAGCAGCGGCGGGCGCGGCTGGTGCCGCTGGCGATCCCGTCCGAATTGATCCTCTATCCGATGCCGCCCGACCTGGGCTGGCACGACGGCAAGCCGCAGATGGCGTGGACCGAGCGCGGCTATGGCCAGGTCCTCGTCTATCGCGCCGACCCGGAAACCGGCGCGGCGCGGATGATCGCGCGCGAGGCGGTGCGCCCGCTGGTGACGGTAACGAGCAGCTTCTTTCGTGCCGCGCCCGAACTGGGCGGCGTGCTCAGCGTGTCCGAACGCAGCGGCTGGGCGCAGCTCTATCTGGTGAAGCCCGATGCGCCCGATGGTGGCACCGCGCTGACGACCGGCGCATGGGAAGTGATCGGCATCGAGCATGTCGATGCGAAGCGCGGCAGCATCCTGCTGACCGGGGTCGGGCGCGAGGGGGATCGCAATCCCTATTACCGGGCCGCCTATCGCGTCGGCAGCGACGGCGCGTCGCCGCCGGTGCTGCTGACCCCCGAACCGCTCGACCATGACGTCGCCGTGTCGAAGGACGGCAGATGGATGGTCGACGCAATGTCCGGCCCCACCATTCCTACCCGCACCGTGGTGCGCGACGCGGCGGACGGGCGGATCGTCGCTGAACTGGCGCGCGCCGACGACAGCGCGCTGCGCGCCACCGGCTTCGTGATGCCCGAGACGTTCCGGGGGGTGGCCGCCGACGGGCGCACGCCGATCTACGGCATGATCTGGCGACCGGTCGGGTTCGATCCCACCCGGTCCTATCCGGTGATCGAGGAAGTCTATACCGGCCCGACGACGACGCAGGTGCCGACGACATGGACCGGCGCGGTCGCGGCGCGACAGGCGTCGCTGGCGCAGGTCGGCGCGATCGTCGTGTCGGTCGACGGGACCGGCACGTCGCGGCGGGGACAGGCGTTCCGCCTGCCCGCCTATCGCAATCTGGGCGAGGTCGGGCTGGACGATCATATCGCGCTGATCCGCCAGATGGCGGCGCGCTACCCCTATATGGATGTGAGCCGGGTGGGGGTCTATGGCGGGTCGGCGGGCGGCTATGACGCCGCGCGGTTCGTGCTGCGCCGCCCGGCATTCTACAAGGTCGCGGTGGCGTGGGCGGGCAACCACGAACTGCGGCTCGACAAGGCATGGTGGCCCGAAGTGTCGATGGGCTATGCCGACCAGGCGACATGGGACCGCAATTCCAACCTGTCGGTCGCGGGCAACCTGCGCGGCAAGCTGCTGCTCGGGCATGGCGACATCGACGACAATGTGCCCGTCACCGAAACGATGCGGCTTGCCGACGCGCTGATCCAGGCGGGACGCGACGTCGACCTGCTGATCCTGCCCAACAGCTCGCACCGGCCGAACCGGCCGTTCTACTGGCGCAAGATGCGTGACTATTTCGTCCGCAACCTGCTCGACGAGGCACCGCCGCCGTTCGCGCCGCCGGTCGCGGCCCCGCCGCCCTTCGCGCAGCCGGCACCCGCCACCGCGACGGCGGGTGCGCGATGACCGCGCGACGCACGCTGCCCGTGGCGCTGATGGGCCTCGCGAACCTGACCTTCGGTGCCTATGGCGCATTGTGCCTGATGACGGTGCCGCAACTGCTGGCGGCGCGCGGCGTGGCGCAGGTGACGATCGCGTCGATCACCGCGCTGGCGCTGGTCCCGACGTTCTGCGGGTTCTTGGTCGCGCCGATCCTCGATGTGCGCTTCAGCCGTCGCGCCTATGCGATCTGCTTCGGGCTGCTCGCCGCCGTCATCGCCTTCGTGGCGATGCGCAATCTGGGTTCGCCCGAAGTGCTGACGCCGTTGCTCGTGACCGGCTTTCTGGCGGCCAATCTCTATTACAACGCGCTCGGCGGATGGCTGGGCACGATCGTGCCGAAGGGGCAGGAAGGGCGGCTGGCGGCGGGCTTCACCGTCGGCAACGTTGCCGGGTTCGGGATCGGCGCGATCCTGTTCATGACGCTGCTGCGCGGCCTGCCGCCGGTCGTCGGGCCGCTGGCCTGCGCGATCGCCATCGCCCTGCCGATGGTGTTGCTGGCATGGATTCCGGCGCCGGCGGGCACCCGGCGCGGCGCGCGCGAAAGCTATGCCACGCTGCTGCGCGAACTGGGGCTGCTGATCCGTCGCCCCGTCGTCCGGCGCACGCTGTTCCTGTTCTGCCTGCCCGCCGCCTCCTTCGCACTGACCAACAGCCTTGGCGGGCTGGGCGGCGAATTCGGCGCGTCGGAACGCTTCGTGTCGGTCGTCGCCGGCATCGGCGTCACCGCCTCGGCGATCCTCGGCACGCTGTTCGTGCCGGCGCTGGTCCGGCGCATCGAACCGCTGTTCATCTATCTCGCGATCGGCGCGACCGGCGCGTGTTTCACCCTGTCGCTCTCCGCGCTGCCGCATACCCCGGCGGTGTTTGCGCTGGCGCTGATCGGGCAGAACATCTTTCAGGCGGCGGCGTTCGCGGTCGAGAGCACCATCGTGTTCCGCAGCATCGGCGAGGATAATCCGCTGGCCGCCACCCAGTTCGCATTCCTCCAGGCGGCGACCTGCCTGCCGATCGCCTATATGCAGGCGCTCGACGGGCAGGCCTATGACCGCGGCGGGCTGCACGCGATGCTGACGACCGATGCCGGGGCGTCGCTGCTGGCGTGCCTGTTGCTGCTGCCGGTCGTGCTGGTCTGGCGCGCGCGGCGGCGGGCCACCGCGATCACCCCCTTGCCCGCGCGATGATGCGCGCGCACCCTTGCCCGTCCCTTCGCCGGAGTCTCCGCCGATGACCTTCGAGCCTGTTATCGTCGACATTCCCCTGTCGGACGGCCACCGCGTTACCGGCTATAGCTACGGCGAGGGGGCCGAAACGGTGATGCTCGCCAATGGCGGCCCCGGCCTGCCCGGCCTGTATCTGCGCGCGCCGCACGCCCGGCTGGTGGCGGCGGGATTTCGCGTCGTCACCTGGGACCAACTGGGGTGCGGCGCATCCGACCGCCCGACCGATCCCGCGCTGTGGACGCTGGCACGCTATGTCGCGGAGGCGGAGGAGGTTCGCGCGGCGTTCGGCGTCGAGAGGGTCCATTTCCTCGGCCATAGCTGGGGGACATGGCTCGGCACCGAATATGCCCTGACCCATCCCGACCGGATCGCCAGCCTGATCCTGGCCAACGGGGCGTGCGACATCCCGCATCTGGTGGCCGAACTCAAGCGGCTGAAGCTGGGGCTGGGCACCGAAACGGTGACGATGATGGCCGCGCACGAAGCGGCGGGGACGATGGACCATCCCGAATATCAGGCGGCGATGACCATCCTGAACTATCGCCATGTCTGCCGGTTGAAGACATGGCCCGAACCGCTCGTCACCGCGCTCGCCGACTGGAACACCGGCCCCTATCACACGATGCAGGGGCCGAACGAGTTCACCTTCACCGGCAACATGACCGACTGGAACCGGATACCGGCGATGGGCGCCATCGCCGCCCCCGCGCTGGTGCTGACCGGGGTGCATGACGAACTGACCCCGGCGTGTTCGGAACGGATGCATCGCGCGCTGCCCGATTCGCGCATCCATGTGTTTCCCAACAGCTCGCACATGCCCTTCTATGAGGAACCCGAGGCGTATTTCGCGGTGCTGATCGATTTCCTGACGTCGGTGGCGCGCGCGCGGTGATGCTGGCGGTGGACCTTGGCGGCACGCGCTATCGATTCGATGGTCTGGCCGCGTTGCTGGCCGCCGCCTCTCCCCATCGCTCGGGCGACGTACTGGCCGGCGTCGCCGCGCGCGACGCCACCGAACGGGTCGCGGCGCGGCATGTGCTGGCCGACCTGCCGCTCACCGCGTTCCTGACCGATGCGGTGGTGCCGTACGAGGTCGATGAGGTCACGCGGCTGATCGTCGACCGGCACGATGCCGCCGCGTTCGCGCCGGTCGCGCATCTGAGCGTCGGCGGGTTTCGCGATTGGCTGCTGGCCGACGAAACCGATGGCGCGACGATCGCCGCCGTCGCGGCCGGGATCACCCCCGAAATGGCGGCGGCGGTGTCGAAACTGTGCCGCAATCAGGATCTGATCGCGATCGCCGCGAAGATCCGCGTCGTCACCCGGTTCCGCAATACCATGGGACAGTCGGGCACGCTGGGCGTGCGGTTGCAGCCCAACCACCCGACCGACGACCCCGCCGGCATCGCGGCGGCGATGCTCGACGGGCTGTTGATGGGCTGTGGCGATGCGATGATCGGCATCAATCCGGCGCGCGACGATCCGGCGGCGATGATCGAGCTGCTGCACCTGATCGACGGCGTGCGCGACCGCTATGCGATCCCGACCCAAAGCTGCGTGCTGGCGCACATCACCACCGGCATCGCCGCCATCGAACGCGGCGCGCCGGTCGACCTGCTGTTCCAGTCGATCGCCGGATCGCAGGCGGCGAACACCGGGTTCGGCATCACCCTTGCCCTGCTCGCCGAAGGGCTGGATGCCGCGCGCGCGCTGAACCGGGGCACGATCGGTTCGCAGGTGATGTATTTCGAGACGGGGCAGGGATCGGCGCTGTCGGCCGAGGCGCATCACGGCGTCGATCAACAGACGATGGAGGCCCGCGCCTATGCCGTCGCCCGCGCGTTCGACCCGTTTCTGGTCAACAGCGTGGTGGGCTTCATCGGGCCGGAATATCTCTACGACGGCAAGCAGATCGTCCGCGCCGGGCTGGAGGATCATTTCTGCGGCAAGCTGCTGGGCCTGCCGATGGGGGTGGACATCTGCTACACCAACCATGCCGAGGCGGATCAGGACGACATGGACATGTTGTTGACGCTGCTGGGTGTCGCCGGCGTCAATTTCGTGATGGGCGTGCCCGGATCGGACGATGTCATGCTGAACTATCAATCGACTAGCTTTCACGACGCGCTCTATGCCCGCCATCTGCTGGGGCAGGGGCCGGCCCCCGAATTCGCCGGGTGGCTGCGGTCGATGGGGTTGGTCGATGCGGCGGGCGCGCCGGTCTGCGCCACGCTGGCCGATGGCGCGGCGCGGCTGCCGCTGCTGTCCGATCCCGATCGCGCGGGCCGACCGTGAGCGACGATGCCGCCCGTGATCCGGTCGCGCATGGCCCCCGGTCGACGCAGGCGCGGATCGGCCTTGGTCGCGCCGGACGCGGGATGCCGACGGCGGCGATGCTGGCGTTCCAGCTCGATCATGCCCGCGCGAGGGACGCGGTCCACACCCCGCTCGACGTCGCCGCCGTCACCGCCGCGCTCGGTGGATCGGCGGTGGTGGTGGACAGCGGCGCGGCCGATCGTGCCGCCTATCTGACCCGCCCCGATCTGGGGCGCTGCCTCGCCCCGGCGTCGGCGGCCGCGTTGGCGGCGCAGCGGCAGGGGGGATGCGATCTGGCGATCGTGCTCGCCGACGGGCTGTCGGCCGCGGCGCTGCACGCGCATGGCGCGGCGGTGGCGACGCTGGTCATGGCCGCGCTGGCCGACTGGCGGATCGCCGTGCCGGTGATTGCCCGACAGGGGCGGGTGGCGCTGGGCGATGCGATCGGCGCGGCGCTGGACGCGGCGATGGTCCTCGTTCTGATCGGCGAGCGGCCGGGCCTCAGCTCGCCCGACAGCCTCGGTGCCTATCTCACCTGGGCACCAATGGTCGGCCGGCGCGACAGCGAACGCAATTGCGTGTCGAACATCCGCCCGCCGCACGGCCTGTCCCATGCCGACGCCCGCGACACGATCGTCTGGCTGCTGCGCGAGGCGCGGCGGCGTGGCGGGAGCGGCGTGGCCCTGAAGGATCTGCGCCAGTCGGGTCTGGTGACCGGCGACGGGTGACGTCCGCTGGTGCCGCCGCCGTGGTCCGGCGGCGGCGGCACCAGCGTCAGCCCGCGCTATCGACAAGGTATTTTATGTCATGGCATCAATCGCTTGCGCCCTTGGCTCAGATGCCAGCGCATGGCGAGCGCGGCGTCGTCGGGGTCCTGCGCCCGGATCGCCTCGACGATCGCCTCATGCTCGGCCATCATCGCCTCGATCGCGCGGGGCGGGCGCGTGCGGGAGATGTCGACACCGGCCTTCAGAATGCGCGACACGTCGTCGTACAGATGGTCGAACACCGACAGGAAAGCGGTATTGCCCGTCGCCTCGATGATGGCGCGGTGCAACTGCCAGTCCTCGTCATGCGCCGGGCCGTCGGACAGCAGCGCCGCACGCAGCGCGCGCAACCGTTCTTCCAGAATGACCATCGATTCGTCCGACCGCCGCTGCGCCGCAAGGCGTGCCGCCTCGGCTTCGAGCACCAGGCGCACTTCGTACGTGCCGAGCGTCGCCGCCAGCCCGGCCAGCGGGATGTGCGCGCCCAGCCGGGGCGACGGCCGCCGCTTGACATAGGAACCGGCCCCGCGCCGCGACAGGGTGATGCCGTCCGACCCGAGCCGTACCAGCGCCTCGCGCACGATCGGCCGCGACATGCCGAACTGCTCGCCCAGCTGGTTTTCGGACGGCAACCGGTCGCCGACCTGAAGGTCGCTGTCGATGATGATCCCGACGATCGCGGCATAGGCGCGATCGGTAAGCCGGCTGTCGCTCATGGTACGGAATGCCGCAATCGGACACCGTGAAATCTGTCTGACCAAAATCGCGACATGGCCGCCTGAATCCCTCTTGATTGGTCAAGACAACTGGCAGTATACCGAAATCTGTCAGACAGACGGTCACTGGTTGCCCGGATTGGCATGACAGGATCGATGGGGGCGGCACCGGATGCCGTCACACCATCGGCAGTTTTCGGAGGAGGAGAGACGCCGTGCCGGTACGTCCGAACCATATGGCCGCCATCGCGAAAAAATACCGCGTCACGCCCGCTCCGCCGCTGACGCCGCGGCAGGTCAGGATCATGCAGGGCGTGCATTCGGGCCTCCTCAACAAGCAGATCGCCTATGATCTGGGTATCGCCGAATCAACCGTCAAAGCGCATATGACGCAACTGATGCGCCGGCTTCAGGTCAGCAACCGCGCGCAGGTCGCGCAGGCGGCACGGGCGATCGCCGCGTCCCCCGCGCGCCTGTACGACTGAACGCCCATCGTCGTCGCGATACCCCTGTCGGGCGAACCCATGGGCGACGCCGATCACGGCACGTCGGCGGGCGCGAGGTTCCAGCCGCGCAGGCGCACCCGTGCCGGGCCGCGCGCTGCGGAATATCGAACGCTCACCTGCCGCGTCTCGCCGGGCAGCAGCGACACATAATTGTCGGTGAAATAGGCCGGCAGTATCTGTTGTCCGGCGGTATCGAACAGGGTCAGCTTGGTCTGCAGCACCGGAACCCGGCCGGTGTTGGCCAGATCGATCGTGATGCTGCGTTCGTCCCCCGCCATCCCCGGCGTCGCCCGTGCCGTGACCATGCCCGCCGGCATCGCGACGAGCGCGCGCAGCGCGGCGGGGCTGGCGGCATCCCAATAGAAATTGTCGGACAGCCGCGTTCCATCGGTGCGTTCCGCCTCCAGCCGGACAAGGACCGGCGCCGCGCCGGCCGCCGCCGGATCGAGGAGGAACGCATCGACGATGCCGTTGGCGGGCACGTCGATCCGTCGCTCCTTCACCGACCATTCCCGATTGTCGAGGCCAACGATCCGCGCGCGCACCAGAACCCCGGTCAGCGGTGTGCGGGTCGTATTGACCATCACGACCCGGCGGTCGGGCAGGTTCATCTGCACATGGACCGGCTCCGCACCCTTTCTGGTGCCGTAGAACGAGCCATGCGTGTCATAGTCGGAGGAATAAATCTGGAAGTCGGTCGACGGCCACGCCGGGTGCGACATCCACAGCATCCGCGCGCTGTTGGTCTTCCACAGGCCGGCGTTCATCCCCTCGAAGATCGCGCGGTGCGATTCATAGTTCAGCATCTGCGCCTTGCGCTCGAAATCGGCGAGATCGGTGGCGGGGCCGAAACGGGTCGCCATCGCGTCCATGAAGCTGGTCACGGCGACGGCACGCTCCTGATGCCAGTCGTGATAGGCCCAGGTGTCGTTGATCGGCCACCGGTCCGCAGCGGGCACCGCCCGCTGCCATGCCTCCAGCGTGGGAAAGCTGTAGGTGCCGACCTCCACCGCGAAACCCCTGGCGAAATCGGTGAAATACCCGGCGGGCTCGCGCCAGTTGTACGGGCCGGACCCGGCGAAATTGATGATCCGCGAATTGCCCTTGTACATGCGGGTGCCGTCCTCGGCCCACACCATGTCCTGCAACGCGGTCTGCAGGATCGGTTGCGGCACGCCTTCGTTGCGGCCGATCCACATCACGATCGAGGGGTGGTTGCGGAACCGCCGCACCGTGTCGCGCGCATTGGCGAGGAACAGCGGCACGTCCTCCGCCTCGGCGTTGTTGTCCTGCGTCGATTCCCAGAAATCGTTCAGGATCATGATGCCGTAGCGATCGGCAAGGTCGTAGAAGCTGGCTTCGGTGCTCTGCCCCATCCAGTTGCGGATGATGTTCATTCCCGCATCGCGGTGCAGCCGGAAATAGGGGTCCAGCCGGTCGTGCCCGACCCGTTTGAGCATGTCGTCCATGCCCCAGTTGCCGCCGCGCCCGGCGATGCGGACACCGTTGACCCGCAGCGCGAGGTGCGGCGACAGGCCCTCGTCGCCGGTGATGGTCCGTACCGCCGGCGATCGTTCGGCACCGGGGAACAGCGAATTGGCCCAGCCGCCGGGCACCTTGCGCAGCCCGGCATGGCGTTCGTCGATGACCGGCGTACCCAGGTGGCGGGCACGGGCGAGGTCGACCTCGATCCGGCGCAGATCGCCGTGGCTGTCGAGCGACGACAGTTCGTACGTTACCTGCCGCATCCCAAAGCGCACCCGCGCCTCGTCCGACAGGCCGTTCGGACCGGTAATGCCCAGATGCAGGTCGTGCAGCGTCGGATCGCCATAGCCGTTCGGCCACCACAGCCGCGGATTGGCGACGCGAAGCGCGGGGTGGCTCGCGGGCGTCAGCGCGACCGTCACCGTCGCCGCCGGGGGAACGCGCACCGCCCGGGTCACGGTGACGTCGTCGAACGTGGCGCGGATGGTCGTGTCGAGCGGCACCGGCCCGTGGTTCGTGATCGGCACGGTGATCGCGACATCGGCGACGCTGGTGTCGCCGTTCGGCAGCGTCGTCACGACCTGCGGATCACCCAGCGTCAGGGTGCCGGTGGCGACCAGTTCAACACCCTGCCACAATCCGGTGTTGCGGTCGCGGACGGCCGGAATCCAGTCCCAGCCTTCGGATGCGGTGAAGGTCGGCCCGTCGATCATCATCGCGCCGCCGTTCTCGCCGCGACCGGCGGTCATCGACTGTTCGTGCGGGATGCCCGGATGCGGCGGCGGCGAGACGCGCACCGCGACGGCGTTGCTGCGTCCCGGCACCAGCATGTCGGTCACGTCGAACGCGCCGCGGATGAAGGCGCCCTTGATCGTCCCGGCCGCCGTGCCGTTGACCCAAATCTCGGCGGCATAGTTGATGCCGTCGAAGCGCAGCGTCAGCCGCTTGCCCGCCAGATCGGCGGGCGGCACGAATTCGGTGCGATACCAATAATCCTGCCGCGCGAGGCGTTCGGGGATCGCCATGTTGTTCAGCCCGATGCCCGGATCGGGATAGACGCCGCGATCGACCAGCGTGGTGAGCGCGGTGCCCGGCACGGTCGCGACGTGCCAGCGCGCGGCGTCGAAACCGGGGGTCGACAGCGCGGGGCCACCGGCGGCGACCGTGGGTCCTTCGGCCATGCGCCATCCGTTGACGGTAAATCGCCCGCCGCCCGCCGGGACGAGCGCGGCGGCGGATGGAACGGGGATCGCCCGTGGCGGCGAAAAGGGCGCGTTGCCCTTGGGAAGCGTCCACGCGCGTTGCGGCACCGCCTCGCCATATTGGTTGCGCACGGTCAGCGGCCAAGTGGGGCTGGCATCCTCGAACCGGATCAGCGCCTCGTCTGGAACGGCACGCGCCGCCGTGGCGATTTCGGCGGGAGTTGGCGCCTGCGGTGCGAAGGTCAGCGCGGCGACATGGCCGGTGAAGAACGGCAGGCCGGGCAGGCGCGGCCCGATCGTGACGAGCGCGGGTGCCGGCTCGATCGCCGCCCGCCCGGCCGCGACCTCGCGACCGTCGAGCAGCAGGCGGATGCGATCGCCGTCGCCGATGGCGATCAGGTGATGCCAGCGACCGGCGGCCAGCACCGGCCCGCCCCGGACGAGCGTGTCGCCGACCAGCAGCGCGGCCCGCCCGTCGACCAGCGCCAGCGCACGCGAGCGCGGCCCGGCGGCAGGGCCGACACCGCCGACGATCGCGCGACCGGCGGCGATACGCGCGGGCCTGATCCATGCGCTCAGCGTCCATTGCGGGCTGGCGGGCAGCGTCTCGCCCTCGGCATAGCCCTGCGCCGGGCGGGCGATCGTATCGGCCCCGGCAATGAACACCGCGTCATAGGGTCCGATCACGTCCATCTTCGGCCGGGCGAGGCGCGGCGAGGGCCAGTCGACCTGTTGCGCCGCCGCCGTCCCCGCCAGCAGCGACAGCAGGATCGCGCTCCCCATCGTCTTCATCACGCAATCCCCCTGAGCGCCATGTCGAGCAGCAGGACGAACACGAGGCCAAAGACGCCGACCAGCGTTTCCATCAGCGACCACGACCGGAACGTGTCGCGCAGCGACAGCCCGAAATATTCCTTGAACATCCAGAAACCCGAATCATTGACGTGGCTGCACATCAGGCTGCCCGCGCCGATCGCCAGCACCATCAGATTGGGATCGGTCCCCGCCGCTGTCGCCAGCGGATGGACGAGGCTGGCGGCGGTCAGCCCGGCGACCGTCGCCGATCCCAGCGCGATGCGGATGATGCAGGCGACCAGCCAGCCGGTGACGAGCGGCGGCACCGGCAGGCCCGACAGGCCACCGGTCAGCGCGACATCGGCCCCGCTGGCGATCAATACCTGTTTCAAGGCGCCCGCGCCTGCGATGATGAGCAGGATCGGCGCGATGTCGCGGATCGCGACGACGAATCCTTCCATGCCCTGCGCAAGCGATATTCCCCGGGCCGATCGCAGCGCGAGCAGCGCGACGACGATCGAGAGCAGCAGCACGACGAGCGGACTGCCGGTGAAGGTGACGACGGCATGCGCTCCGGGGGGCAGCGACAGATGGGCCAGCCCGGTCGCGCCGGCAATAAGTACCACCGGCAGCAGCGCGCAGGCGATGCTGCGCCCGGCACCGGGCAGCGGCAGGTCGTCGCCCGCCGGTGTCGCGAACAGCGGGGCCGGCACCGCGCGGATATGTCGCAGCGTCCGCGCGAACAGCGGCCCGGCGATGGCGAGCGTCGGAACGCCGACGATCAGGCCGTAGATAAGCGTCAGCCCTATATCGGCCCCGAACAGCGGCACCAGCGCGGCGGGCGAGGGGTGCGGCGGCAGGAAGCCGTGCGCGATCGACATGCCCGCCAGCAGCGGAATGCCGACATAGACCGCGGGCAACCCCGTCCGCCGCACGACCGAGAAGATCAGCGGCACCATCAGGACGAAGCCGACGTTGTAGAACAACGGGATGCCGACGACGAACCCGGTCGCCGCCATCGCCAGCGGCAACCGTTTTTCGCCGAGCAATGCGACCAGCGTTTCGGCGATCCGCTGCGCCGCGCCGCTGTCGGCGACCAGCTTGCCGAACACCGCGCCCAGCACCACGATCGCCGCGAGCGGCCCCAGCATGTCGCCGATGCCCTTCTCGATCGTCGCCGGGATCGCCGCCAGGGGTATGCCAAGCAGGATCGCGGCGACCAGCGCGGTGACGATGAACGCCACGAACGGGGGGATGCGCACCGCCACCACCAGCACCACCAGCAGGGCGATGACCGCCGCGATCGTCAGCAGCGTCATGTCGTCGGTCCGTTCATCATGGCATCCCCCGCGGTCCGTTCCGCATCAGAAGCCATAGCGCAACCCGGCGCGGAAGGTACGGCCAAGGACGTCGTACAGCAGCGGATTGAAGCCATAGGTGACGTTGGTCTGCGGCGACGGTTCGGGCGACCGGTTCAGCAGGTTGTCGATCTTGAAATAGGCGGTGAACCGGCTGGTCACATTGTACGACCCGCCCGCATCGAGATAGAAGGCGCCGGCCATGTGGTTGGTGTCGATCGTCGGATGATTGGCCGTCGGCAGCGGGCAGTTCGACCGGCATTCGACGAATTCGTTGCTGTACACGCCGTCGCTGAACCAGCGTTCGGTGAGCGACAGGCTGAACTGGTCGGTATCCCAGCTTTGCACGCCAAGGATCTTCCAGTCGGGGATCGATCCCTGGTTCACGCCCGCCAGTTCGGTCGAGATCGTGCCGGGAATGCCCGATGTGCTGCGATAATGGATCACATGCGTCGCCAGCGCGCGCAGCGTGAAGGTGCCGGGCAGGCCGATGCCGCCGAGCGGCCGGCGATAGCTCGCCTCCATATCGAAGCCGTTGGTATAGATCGATGCGAGGTTGAACGCCTGCACGTTGACGAAATTGCCGTTCGGCTGGTTGCTGTCGAGGAAGATCGAGTTGCAGAACTGCTGGATCCTGCTGACCAGGCACAGGTCGACCTGCTGCTGCCCGGCGAAGGCGGAGACGACGTTCTTCACCTTGATGCTGTAATAATCGATCGAGGCGTTGAAGCCGGGCAGCCAGTTGCTGCCCGACACGACGATGCCGCCGGTGGTGTTGCGGCCGACTTCGGGACGCAGGCCGGGGTTGCCGAGGTTGGTCTGCGTCACCGTCACCGTGCGGCCGCCGGCGACGCGCGGATCGTTGACGACGTTGTTGGTGATCGCGGGGGCGGCGAACAGCTCCGACAGGTTGGGCGCGCGCACGTCGCGCGAGGTGACGGCGCGCAGCCGCACGCCCTCGACCGGCGTCTCCCACGTGCCGCCCACCTTCCAGCTCGCGATCCAGCCCGACGTGCTGTAATGCGTCTCGCGGATCGCGGCGTTCAGGTTCGCCCGGCCCAGATCGTCCGAATCGAGCACCGGCACATCGACTTCGGCGAACCCTTCATGCACGTCGTACTTGCCGCCGCCCGAATGATAGTTGCCGGCATACCAGTTGTTGCCCGACACGGTGTTCATCAGCGGATCGGCCGGATAGTCGGCGCTGTTGGGCGATTCGGGATAGATGCCGTTGCCATAGGGGTCCGAGCGGACCTTGTACCATTCGCGACGATATTCGTAGCCGAACGCCAGCGAGATCGGGCCGGCCCAGGTCGATGCGGGCTGGCCGTTGATGCTGGCGCTGGCGGCGTGCTGGCTCGACCAGGTGTGCTGGAACGGCCCGACCTTGGGGATGATGTAATCGAGCGCGGCCTGGCTGTTGGTTACGTTGCCGATGACGTTGAACGGTACGCAACCCGACGCGCGCGCCGCCGCGCTGGCGCACACGATCGAGCCGTCGGCCGCGCGGACGGCCTGGATCGCGGCGTTGAAACGCGGGTTCAGCGAGATGTTGGAGACGTGCAGATCGGTGTAGTTGTGGCCATATTCGTAATAGGCGTCATAGCTCCACCGGGTGCCGAGCGCGGGAAACTTGCCGGTCGCGCCGATCACGCCGCGCAGATTGGTCCGCTTGGGCTTGACCGAGATGAAATCGGGGAAGTTGGCGAGGCTGGTGCCGAACTGGAAACTGGTGATGTTGTTCGTGACGCAGGCTGCCTGGATCGATGCGGGCACGAACGGATTGGAACACTGGATCGTCAGATTGGCGTTCTTGGCCGCACCAGCGTTCGGCGAATTTTCCGAACGGACCTGCGCGGCGTTGAACGTGGCATAGATCTCGTTGTCCGCCGCGACGTCGTAGCCGATCCGGGTATAGCCGACGAGGCGTTCCAGCTTCGACGCCAGCGTCGTACCCGCGCCGACCACGCCGCTGGTGTCGCCGCCCACGCAGAACGGCGTGATGCAGTTGGTCACGGCACCGGTGCCGGTCGGCGTGCCGTTCGATCCGTACTGGAACGCGAACGGCGCGCCGTTGAGGCCGAACGCGGTGCCCTGCAACGGACCCGAGGTAATCAGGCCGTATTTGGCATATTGGAACTGCTGCGCGTTCTGGATGACCGAAATCTGGGGCTGGCCGGCGGGCGTGCCCGCGATGCTGCGGACCTGAAACGCGGGCGATACATACCAGTCGCGGCCGTTGGCGCCGGTGATGCCGAAGCCGGGATTGGGCACCCCGCCCTCGCGGCCATATTCGCCGCTGACGACGACATGCAGCCGGTCTTCGAGGAAGCTGCCGCCCCATGCCGCCTGCGCGGTGACGCTGGCATCGTCGCCATAGGTGGTGACGCCGCCTTCGAGATTGGCCTTGAACCCGGTGAACCGCTTGTCGGTGACGAAATTGATGACGCCGCCGATCGCGTCCGATCCGTAGGAAGCGGATGCACCACCGTTCACCACGTCCACCCGCTGGACCAGCAGTTGCGGGAACTGGCTGACGTCGGGCACGCCGGTGACGTTGGCGCCGACGAAGCGCTGGCCGTCGAGCAGCGTCAGCGTGCGGATCGCGCCCAGGCCGCGCAGCGAGAACGAGCTCAGCCCCTGCGTCCCGCTCGACGTGGTGGCCACGCCGACCGCGCGGCCGGTGCTGCCCATCAGCGACGGCAACTGGGTAATGGCGTTGAAGATATTGGGCTGGGCCGAACGGGCAATATCGGCCTCGCCGATCACCTGCGTCGGGGTCGGCGCGGTGAAGCCGCTCGCGGTGATGCGCGATCCGGTGACGACAATATCGGCGGCGGGGGTGTCGGCGTCGGTCTGGTCGGTCGCCGGCTGGTCCACGGCCGGCGGCGCGACCGTCTGCGCATGGGCGACCCCGGCCATCAACAGGGTGATCGCCAGCGCGGTGCCGCTCACCGTCTGCCTCAATCCGTGAACGGACCGCGTTTGTTTCGCCTTGTCGAGCACAGTATCCCCCCGTGAATATATGTCGTTGGACGCGACGAGGGCATGGCGGAAGCGGCCGCGGACCTGTTGCCCATCGGCCTTGCGCTCCATCCGTCGACACCCTCGGCCGTCGACTGTGCTCCCAGTGTTGATCCCGGGCATGGACCTTGTCGACGGCCTTATGGTCGATGTTCGACCTCGGGCGGTTAAGGCACTGAACGATATGGCGTATCTGGATGAAACGGCGTTGCACGCGCCCGATTCGCCCCGGTCTGGAATGGTCCGGCACCGGCGGCGGAAGGGTTTCTGGTCCGGTTGCAACCGGAACCGCGACGACGGGAGCCCCGATCGCAAAAAAGCCGTTGACGACCCGGATTATATGTCATAGTGACGGTGACACACAGAGGGTTCAGCCTATGCCAACCAGCAGTCGTTTCGTCGTCGCCGTCCATGTTCTCGCCGCGCTTGCGGTGGGCGATGATGCGCCGATGCGGTCGGAAGATCTGGCGCATTCCGCCAATACCGGCGCGGTCGTGATCCGGGGCCTGCTGTCGCGACTGGGACAGGCCGGGTTGACGTCCTCGCAAATGGGATCGGGCGGCGGCGCGTTGCTGGCCAAGCCAGCAGCACAGATCCGGCTTCTGGATGTGTACCGCGCTGTCGAGGATACGGAATTGTTCACGTTCCATCGCCTGCCGCCGCTTGCCGGCTGTTCGGTCGGCGGGAATATCCAGGAGGCGCTGCGCCCCACGCTCGACAAGGCGCGCCAGGCGATGGAGGACGTGTTGGCCGAAGTGACGATCGAACAGGTCGCCGCCGAGGTCGCACGGCTCGGCAAGTTCACCATTCCGCTGCGGTGGTGACATCGGTTTTTGCCTGATATGTCATAGTATCAGTGACATATCGACATAATGTGCGTGCCGGCACCGGCACGCTGACGGGCCGGTGCCGGGGCATCGTTCCGTCATTCCATGCAACCCCGGTGACAAGAAGGATTTCATCATGACCATCGGTATCATCGGTTCGGGCGCTCTGGGTTCCAACGTCGCGCGCGCCCTTGCCAACAAGGGGCAGTCGGCGATCATCGCGAACAAGCGCGGCCCGGAATCGCTCCGGGATCTCGTCGCCGACCTCGGCGGCACGATCACCGCCGGCACGGTCGCCGAGGCCGCCGCCGCCGACATCGTCGTGCTGGCGATGCCGTGGGTCGCGCTGGAGGACGTGCTGGCCGGTCTGCCCGACTGGAACAACCGCATCGTCATCGACGGCACCAATCCCGTCCTGTTCCTCGATCCGGCGTCGCCCGAGGCGAACGATCCGGGCAATCCGCTGGCCGCCTATGGCATCAAGGCGGTCGACATCGGTGATCGCCATTCGAGCGCGATCGTCGCCGATCTGGTGCCCGGTGCGCGGCTGGTAAAGGCGTTCAACCATCTCGACGTCAACGTCCTGCCGCATCCCGAAGCCGCCGGCGGCCAGCGCGTGCTGTTCTATTCGGGCGACGATGCGGACGCCAAGGCGCAGGTCCGCGCGATCCTAGAGGCGACCGGTTTCCTGCCGGTCGATCTGGGGACGCTCGATGTCGGCGGCCCGCTCGCCTCGCTGCCGTTCGGGCCGCTTGCCACGCACAACTTCGTCCGCATCTGACCGGCCTTGCCCGTCGTCATCGCGTCGTCGCAGCGCGGCGGCATGACGATGGGCGCCCCCCGTACCCCGCAAGGATAGTCCCCATGACCACGACCGCCGCCCAACTGCTTCGCAAGAGCCTCGACACCTTCCTCGCCCACGACATGAAGGGCTGGTCCGACCTGTGCGCCGACGACGTCGTCGCCGAATTCCCGTTCGCGCCCGACGGTTCGCCTGCGCGGATCGAGGGCAAGGCGGCGCTGTATGAATATCTGCGCGGCTATCCCGACGCGATCGACATCAAATCGCTGCCGACGCTCAAGATCTACACCACCGACGATCCCGACGTCGCGATCGCCGAATGGAGCGCCTCGGGCAAGGTTCTGTCGAACGGCAATCCGTACGAGATGCGCTATGCGACCTTCGTCACGTTCCGCGATGGACGGATCGTCAGCTATCGGGAATATTGGAATCCGCAGGCGTTCATGACGGCGATGAGCGGCGCCAGCTTCGGCGGCTGATCGCGACAGCACCGGCGGCGGCGCGATGCGTCGTCGCCGGTGCCGATGATGACCGAAGCTTCACGCCCGGGTCACGCTGCGCCAACGCGGCATCGGCGATGGTCGGGGTGTTTGTGAAAGGATCCGTTTCATGCGACTTCCCCTGATCCCGCCGAGCGACCTGACGTCCGAACAGCGGCCGCTCTATGACGATATGCGAAAGGGGATTGCCGGCAACTTCAATGCTTTCCTGGTCGAACGCGACGACGGGGCGTTGATGGGTCCGTGGAATCCCTGGCTTCACGAACCGCGGATCGGCAAGGCGATCTGGGACCTGACGCTGGCGATGACCGCCGAGGCCAGCCTGCCCGACAATGTCCGGCAGGTCGCCATTCTCGTCGTCGGGGCGCGCTTCGATGCCGCGTACGAAATCTATGCGCATATCGCGGTCGCGGAGCGCGACGGCATGACGCTCGAACGGCTCGCCACGCTGGTCGCCGGCGTGAAGCCGACCGACTTCGCGCCCGACGAAAGCATCGCGTATGATTTCGCCTATGCGCTCGTCCGTGGCGGCGTCCTGCCCGAACCGCTCTACCGCCTGGCGGTGCAGACCTTCGGCCAGCATGGCACCAGCGAGCTGATCTATCTCGTCGGGTTGTACAGCCTCGTCTCGACGACGCTCAACGGCTTCAATGTCCCGGTGCCCGAACGTGAGTAGGGGTATGCGGCACGGGACGCGCGCGCCGGCCGCCACCGCCTGCGCCACGGCGACGCCGTTCCCGAGCATCGCGCTGCTGTTGCAGGGGGGCGGTGCGCTCGGTGCCTATCAGGCCGGCGTCTATCAGGCGTTGTCGGAACACGGGATCGAACCGACCTGGGTCGCGGGCATCTCGATCGGCGCGATCAACAGCGCGATCATCGCCGGCAACGCCCGCGAACACCGGATCGATCGATTGCGCGCCTTCTGGGAAGGGGTGTCGGGCGGGTCGAGCGGCTGGGCGGACTGGATGCCGCATCTGGTCCATGACCATCATGTTCGCGGCTGGGTGAACCAGATCGCGGCGGGCGGAACGGTGATGAACGGCGTGCCCGGCTTCTTCGCGCCGCGCTTTCCCCCGCCGCCGTTTCAGACCGCCGGCACCGCTGGCGCGACCAGTTGGTACGATACCAGCGCCCTGCGTTCGACGCTGGAGCGGCTGATCGATTTCGACCGGATCAATTCGCGCGACATGCGCTTCAGCGTCGGCGCGGTGAACGTCCGCACCGCCAACTTCGCCTATTTCGACAATGCCACCGACACGATCCGCGCCGACCATGTCATGGCGTCGGGCGCGCTGCCGCCGGGGTTTCCGGCGGTGGAGATCGACGGCGAGCAATATTGGGACGGCGGCATGGTGTCCAACACGCCGCTCGACTGGGTGCTGTCCGCGCCCTCCGATCTCGACACGCTGATCTTTCAGGTCGACCTATGGAGCGCGGCGGGTCTCGTGCCGCGCGATCTCGCCTCGGTCGCGGTGCGGATGAAGGAAATCCAGTTTTCCAGTCGCACGCGGGCCGCGACCGACACGTTCCGCGAGCTGCAGACCTATCGCGCGGCGTTCAACACGCTGTTCAACCATCTGCCGGACGCGCTGAAGAACAGTCCCGAGGCGCAGTTGCTGGCTGGGGCATCGGACCCGGCCGCGTACAGCATCGTCCAGCTCGTCTATCGTTCACCCACGTACGAGGGTGATTCGAAGGATTATGAATTCTCGCGCCAGACGATGGAGGATCATTGGCGCACCGGATACGAGAATGCGCTGACGACGCTCGCGCATCCCGAAATATTCGTGCCGCCGACCGAGCCGCCCGGCGTCGCGGTCCATGATTTCCTGACCCCCCGGGGCGGGGCGCAGCCCCGTTCCGCAACAGCGAAAGATCCGACATGACTCTTCAGGACAAGGTCGCCGTCATCACTGGCGCCGCCAGCGGCATCGGCAAGGATATTGCCAAGCGCTTCCTCGAGGCGGGCGCGAAGGTCGCGATCGCCGACCTGAACATCGACGCGGCAAATGCCACCGCGCTGGAGTTCGATCCCGATGGCACCCGTGCGATGGGCGTCGCGATGAACGTCACCGACGAAGCGCAGGTCGACGCCGGTATCGAGGCGGTCGCCGCCCGGTTCGGTGGAATCGACGTGCTGGTGTCGAACGCGGGTATCCAGATCGTCGCGCCGATCGACCAGTTCGCCTTCGCCGACTGGAAGAAGCTGCTTGCCATCCACCTCGACGGTGCTTTCCTGACGACGCGCGCCTGTCTGCGCCACATGTATGCGCAGGGGCGCGGCGGCAGCATCCTCTACATGGGGTCGGTCCATTCGAAGGAGGCATCGAAGCTGAAAGGCCCCTATGTGACCGCCAAGCACGGGCTGATCGGACTGGCCAAGGTCGTCGCCAAAGAGGGTGCCGAACATGGTGTCCGCGCCAACGTCATCTGCCCCGGCTTCGTCCGCACCCCGCTGGTGGAAAAGCAGATTCCGGAACAGGCCAGGGCACTGGGCATCAGCGAGGACGCGGTGATCCGCGACGTGATGCTGAAGGAAACGGTCGATGGCGAGTTCACGACCGTCGACGATGTCGCGGAAACGGCGGTATTCCTCGCCGGTTTCCCGACGAACGCGCTGACCGGCCAGTCGATCGTGGTCAGCCACGGATGGTTCATGCAGTGATGCGCACGCCGGTCGCGACGCGATGACCCCGTATCTGCCACTCCTCAGCGTCACGGTCGGCGCGATCCTCGCTACCACCGGCGGGTTCATTTCCGGCCGGTTGGCAGCAAAGGTCGAGCAACGTCGCCGCGCGCGGTTCGCGGCGACGATCGGGCGCGAGGTGCTCGCCTCGCTGCAGCATGTCGTCGTCCTGCTCAACGACGTCCATGATCGGGGCGATCCGTTCGGGCGGCTGACGATGCGCCTGATCCGGTCCGCGCGCCGCGAGGTCGAATTATACGAGCGCAACCGGGAGGCGATGTTCGAGGTCGGCGACGACGAGCTTCGGTTCCAACTGCACGATCTGATGACCCGGCTGGCGATCACGCTCGATTTCCTCATCGATGAAAGCCAGGACAAGGAAAGCGAGGTGGCCCGTCACGCCGTCGCGATGGCCGAGGCGTTCGACGTCTTCCAGCGACATTGCGCTGACATAGCGCCGATGATCGGGCGTTTGCAGCGCCATATCTGACGGGTGCCGTTCACCCGGCGCCGCATGGCCTCGGTCATCGGCTGGCCCGTCCCCGAACACGCCGGCACCGGCGGATGCCGACACCATTCGATTATATCGAACCTATCGGTCGAAACTAATCGGGTGGTCGGGACGCAGCCGAACGATCATTTGAGGCGCAGCAACGGTTCCGCGATCGGACGGCGGGCCGGATGAAGGGGAATAGCCATGAAGCATGTCATCACCGCAGCGCTGTCGATGGTTGCGCTCGCCGCCGCGTCGGCTACCATCGCGCAGACCGCGCCTGCCGCCGCCCCCGCCACGGTGAAGGCGGGCACCTACACCGTCGAAACCTATCACACGCTGGTCCGGTTCGGTGTGAACCACTTCGGCATCAACGAATTCTTCGGCACCTTCCCCGGTGCGACGGGCACGCTGACGATCGATCCGAAGAACCTCGCGACCACGAAGCTCGACGTGACCGTGCCGGTGGCGACGGTATCGACCACCAACGCGACGCTCGACAAGGAACTGGTGAGCGCCGACTGGCTCGACGCGGCGAAATTTCCGACCATGCGCTTCGTGTCGACCGGGGTGACGCGGACCGGCCCTGCGACCGCCAACGTCGCGGGCAAGTTGACGCTGCACGGCGTGACCAGGCCGGTCGTGCTGAAGGCGACGTTCAACGCCGCGGCCACCAACCCGATGAGCAAGGCCTATACGCTGGGTTTCAAGGCAACCGGCGTCATCAAGCGCACCGAGTTCGGCGTCAGCAAATACGCTCCCCTCGTCAGTGACGAGACGACGTTGACGGTCAGCGCCGCGTTCGAACTGAAATCCTGATTTCCCGTTCAACCCCACCCCGTCCGGCGCGGCCGGTCGGGGTGGGCCAGCTCGAAAGCCTCGCCATGCGCACCCGCTACTCCATCGTCGCCATCCTGCTTCACTGGGTGATCGCCGTGCTGATCCTCGCCAATCTGCTGCTCGGCTGGCAGATGGGGTATCTGACCGGCATGGACCAGTTCGCGATGTTCCAACTGCACAAGTCGATCGGCATCACCGTGCTGGTGCTCAGCGTCGTGCGGCTGGCGTGGCGGCTGCTCAACCCGCCGCCGCCGTCGGTCGCACCGATGAAGCCGTGGGAGCACCGGGTCGCGAGTGCCACCCACTGGTTTTTCTATACGCTGATGATCGGCATGCCGCTGACCGGGTGGGCGATGGTGTCGGTCAGCCCGTACAACATCCCGACCCTGTTGTGGAAAACTATCCCGTGGCCGCATATCGGCTTCCTCCATGCGATGGACGCCGCCGGCAAGGCGCGGGTCGAGGCGGTCGGCGGCAATATCCACCTGTACCTCGCGCTGGGCGGCGCGGCGCTGATCGCGCTGCACGTCGCCGCCGCGCTCAAGCATCAGTTCATCGCGCGCGACGGGGTCCTTGGCCGGATGGTGCCGGGCCTGCGCAGCACGCCCCATTCGCTCTGAAGGAGTCCTTCCCATGCGTTACCTTCCCCTTGCCGCCATCGCCCTGATCGCCGCCCCGGCGGTCGCCGCGCCCGCCCCGTCGTGGACGATCGACAAGACCCGATCGCAGGTCGGCTTCGTCGCCAGCATGGGCGGGCAGGCGATCAACGGCAGCTTCAAACGCTTCGACGCGCGGATCGCGTTCGATCCCGCCAACCTGCCCGGATCGAGCGTGACCGCGGTGATCGACACCGCGTCGGCCACCACCGGCGACGCCTCGCGCGATCAATCGCTGCCGACCCCCGACTGGTTCAACGTCAAGGCGTTCCCGCGCGCGACCTTCGCATCGAAGGCGTTCAAGAACCTCGGCGGCAACCGCTACCAGGCGGCGGGCACGCTGACGATCCGCGGCGTCGCGCGGCCGGTGGTGCTGCCGTTCCAGCTCGTCATCGCCGGCAATGTCGCGCAGATGCGGGGCACCCTGACGATCGACCGGCGGTGGTTCGGCGTCGGGCAGGGACAGTTCGCCAGCCCGGATTCGGTCGCGGCGAACGTGAAGATCAACATCGCGATCCATGCCCGCAAGGCAGGGTAAGGACCTGGTCATGAAGCAGAGCGGCAACACCATCCTCATCACCGGCGGGGGATCGGGCATCGGCGCGGCGCTGGCGCATCGGTTCCACGACCGTGGCGACACCGTCATCATCGCCGGGCGACGACAGGCCGCGCTCGACGACGCGGCGGCAGGGCGCGGGAATATCCACACGATGACGCTCGATGCGGACGATCCCGCCGCGATCGCGACGTTCGCGCGGGACCTGACCGCGCGCTTCCCCGCGCTGAACGTCCTTATCAACAATGCCGGCATCATGCGTGTCGAGCCGCTCGACACCGCGCGCGACCTGACCGATGCGGCGGCGACGATCGCCACCAACCTGCTCGGCCCGATCCGCATGACCGACGCGCTGATCGACCATCTGGTCGCGCGCGGCGACGGGGTGGTGGTCAACGTCACCTCGGGGCTGGCGTTCGTGCCGCTGGTGACGACGCCGACCTATTCGGCGACCAAGGCGGCGATGCACTCCTATACCGTATCGCTGCGCCATGCGCTGGCGGGGAAGGTCGAGGTGATCGAACTGGCGCCGCCCGCGGTGCAGACCGAACTCACCCCCGGCCAGTCGACCCGCGAAGGCTATCAGCCGCTCGACGACTTCGCCGACGAGGTGCTGGCGCTGTTCGCGCAGGACCCGACCCCGGCCGAGATCCTCGTCCAGCGCGTCCACCCCCTGCGCTTCGCCGAGCGCGACGACCGGTTCGCGGCGACGCTGGAGCGGCTGAACGGCGCGGCGCACTGATTTTCAACCACAAGGACTGACATCATGACGAAGGTCGCACTCATCGGCGCATCGGGACAGGCCGGCTCGCGCATCCTGCAGGAATTGTCCGACCGCGGGCATCACGTCACCGCGATCGCGCGCCACCCGGACAAGATCGCGGCGCTGCCGAACGTCACCGCGCAGCGCGGCGACGTGGCCGATGGCGGCGCGCTGGCGGCGCTGTTGCGTGGGCATGACGCGGTGGTCAGCTCGGTGCATTTCTCCGTCACCGATCCCGCCGCGCTGATCGGCGCGGTCCGCGCGTCGGGGGTGCAGCGCTATCTGGTGGTCGGCGGCGCCGGCAGCCTGGAGGTCGCGCCCGGCGTCCGCCTGATCGACTCGCCCGACTTCCCCGAGGCGTACAGGGCGGAGGCGAGCGCGGGCGCGGCCTTCCTCGACCTGCTGCGCGGCGAGACGGAGCTGGAGTGGACGTTCCTGTCCCCCTCCGCGATGTTCGTCGCGGGCGAGCGGACCGGCGTGTTCCGGCTGGGCAAGGACACGCTGCTTACGAACGACGGGGGTTCGAGCATCTCGTTCGAGGATTACGCCATCGCGCTGGTCGACGAGATCGAACGCCCCGCGCATGTCCGGCAGCGCTTTACGGTCGGGTATTGAACGGGCGGCCGATACGACCGGCGACCGGCGGCATCGCGGCCGCCGGTCCGCCCCTCAGCGATCCGGCGACAGCGCCGCCATCACCGTCGCGCTGTCGACATATTGCTCCATCGTCACGATCCTGCCGCCCTCCAGCCGATAGAGGTGCGCGAAGGTCGCGGTCATCGCCTTGCCGGTGGCGCGGTACGTCCCCGAATAGACGCCGAACGCCGCAACGCGATCGCCATCCTCCAGATAGGTGTGGACCTCGGCCTTGTACCCCTCCCACTCGGTGCCGAGCCGGTGGAACACGCCCGCAACGATCGCGTCGTAGCCGACATAGGTGCCGGCATAGGGGAACCCCGCCGCCTCGGTCCAGGTCGCGTGCGGCGCCAGCGCGGCCTTCAGGTTCGCGCCGTTCTGCTCGGATGAGCCTTCATAGGTGGCGCGGATGATGTCCTTGTTGCTCGCCATGGTTCAGCCCCACGCCATTTCGCCGGTCGCGACCTTCGCGCCGACCTGTAACGCCACGCCCATTCCGGCATCGGGATAGCGCGCGGTCATCGCCGCGATCAGCGCCGCGCTGTCGGGCTGCTTGGCCAGTTCCTCCTCGAACGCGCGCAGGTAATCGCGGGTATAGGTCAGCGCGGCCGCCCCGGTCGGCGCGTCGGGGGTCATGTGCCCCGGCACCACGACCGCGGGATCCCGCGCCAGCATCGCGTCGAGCTGCGCGATCCATGCGGCGCGCCCCGCCGCGCTGTTGGTGTCGGCGGTCCAGACATGGACGCCCGAGAACACCAGCACCCCGCCGACGATCGCCGCCAGCGACGGCACCCACAAATAACGGCGGTTGGCGAGGCCGTCGGCGGCGACGATCTCGACCCGCTCGCCATCGACGGTCAGCACGGTGTCGGCGAACGGCGTCGGCATGACCACGTCGTCCAGCGTCTTCGGCCCGTTGTCGCCGAGCTGCGGCCCCCAGGTCGCGAGCTTCTTCTCGACGTTCGCCTCGATCGCGGCGATCGTCTCGGGCGCGGCCAGCACGCGCGCGTCGGGGAACGCCGCCGTGATCGGCGCCAGGCTGAAGTAATAATCGGGGTCGCTCTGGCTGATATAGATGGTGGTCAGCGTCCGCCCCGTCGCGGCGATCGCCTCGGCCAGTGCGCGTCCGTCGGGCAGGGTGAAGCCGCCATCGACCAGCACCGCCTCGGTCGCGCCCCACAGCAGCACCGGGGCGCGGAAGAAGCCGTGCTCGCCGGCGGGGAAGGATTGCCAATGGAGGGTGTCGGTCATGGTCTGTCTCCGGTGAGGATGTGAAAGCGGATCAGGCGGCGAGAAGCGACAACGGGTCGCGGTACAGAAGGTTCGTGTCGATCGGGGTCAGCGTGTCGCCGTCGATCCGCAACAGCGCGGGGACGCCGCGCAGGCCGTGCGTGCGCAGGATCGACCCGGCACGCTCCAGCCGCTGGCGGGTGGCGGCGCGCAGGTCTGGCGCGTCCGCGACCAGTGCGACCGCCGCCGGCTCCAGCCCGGCGGCGCGCAGCAGGTCCGCCAGCACGCCGGTGTCGGCAATATCCCGCCCATCGCGATAGCGCGCGCGCTGGATCAGGTCGAGCAGCGCCAGTTCGCGGTCGGGCGCGGTGCGCGCGACCGCGGTCAGCGCCAGCGTCGCGGGGCCACTGTCGAGCCGCACGTCGTCGCCGCCGGTGATGCGCGCGCGATAGGCGTCGCCGAACGTCGCGCCGGTGGCGGCGCCGATCGCACGGTCGCTGGTCAGGATGTGGGTCGCCATGCCCCGGTCGAGCGTCCGTGCGCCCGCACCGGCGAACAGGCCGGTGGGCAGCGGCTCGACCGCCGCGCCGGGCTGCGCGGCCAGCGTCGCGATGGCATCCGACGCGCCGTAGCACCAGCCGCACATCGGGTCGAAGAGGTAAAGGAAACGGGTCGTCATGTGACGGTTCTCCATGCTGGTGGAGATATGCGCGCAACCGATTGCCGGCGCTAGATCGACAATATACCCCATGTCGTATGCCTACAGCATACAATCCCCGTGTCGTCGCCGGCCACGGTATCAACAACCTGAAACGCCTCGCCTATTTCGCCGAGGTGGTCGAAACCGGGTCGTTCACCGCTGCGGCCGCGCGGCTGGGAATCACCAAGGCGGTGGTCAGCAGCCAGGTCGCCCGGCTGGAACAGGCGTTCGAAACCACGCTGCTGGTCCGCACGACCCGCAGCGTCCGGCCGACCGAGGAAGGGCGGATCTTCTACGAACGCTGCGCCCGGATCCTGTCGGAAGCGCAGGCGGCGTTCGACGGGCTGGCGGCGGGGGACGGCGCGCCGACCGGGTTGTTGCGGCTGACCGCGCCGCTCGATTACGGCGTCGCGATGGTGGTGCCGGCGATCGCCGTATTCCGCGAACGCTTCCCGGCCTGTACCGTCGATCTGGTGCTGAGCGATGCGACGCTCGATCCGGTCGGCAGCGACATCGAACTCGCGATCCGGGTCGGCTGGCTGACCGACAGCGCGCTTCGCGCGCGGCGGATCGGGACGTTCGGGCAGGTGCTGGTCGCCAGCCCGGACCATGGGGTCGCGCCGGACGCGACGCCCGCGGACGTCGCCGCGCTGCCGTTCGTCGCCAACGGCAACCTCGGTGATCCGCTCGGCTGGACGTTCCGGTCGGATAGTGGCGCGGCGCAGGCGGTACGCTTCGCGACGACGCTGGCGATCAGCGCGACGATCGGCGTGCTGCAGGCGGCGTGCGACGGGGCCGGGCTCGCGATCCTGCCCGATTTCGCGGTGGCGGACGATCTGGCGAGCGGGCGGCTGGTGCGGCTGCTGCCCGGCTGGCAGCTCGATCGCGGCGGCGTCCATGCGGTGATGCCGGGGACGCGCTTCCGCCCCGCGCGCGTCACCGCCTTCCTCGACATCCTCGCGGAGCGCGAACGGCGGCGCTGACGCCGGCCGGGCGGCAAGGGCTCAGGAAATCTTGTACTGCCCGCCATCGACCGGAAGCGCCTGTCCGGTGATGAAGGCGGCATCGTCGCTGGTCAGGAAGCAAACCGATCCCGCGATGTCGGACGGCTCGGCGAAGCGCTTGATGGCCTGATGCTGCCAGGTCTGGCGTTTGGCTTCCTCGGGCATGTCCTGCGTCAACCGGGTGTTCGTGATCGCTGGCAGGATCGCGTTCACGGTGATGCCCGAATCGGCGACGTCGTTGGCCAGCCCGCGCACGAAGCCGATTACCCCCATCTTGGACGCCATGTAATGGCTCATGCCCGTGATCGCGAGGCCGATCGAGTTGGACGATATGTTGACGAAACGGCCCCAGCCGTTCGAGCGCATCTGTGGCACGAACTGCTTCGCGCTGAAGAAATGGGAGTCGAGATTGATGCGGAACATCCGCTGCCACGTCGCATAGTCGAGATCGTCGATCGCCTTGGGCGCGCCGATGCCCGCGTTGTTGACGACGATGTCGGTCCGGCCGAACCTGGCACGGACCTGCTGGTCGATGCGTTCCCAGTCCGCTGGCGACGACACGTCTGCGGTGGCGATCAGCGTTTCGCTGCTGATTAGCGCGGCGGTTTCGTGCGCCGCTTCCCTATCCAGCAGGACGAGCCTGGCGCCGCGCTCGGCGAGCTGGATGGCGATCGCCTGGCCGATGCCGCGCGCGGCACCGGTGACGATGGCGACGCGACCTTCGTGGCTTGGTTTCATCATCCTGTTCCTTCAAGGCGAGGGGCGATCGTTCGGAACGGTCGAAGCGATCGGAAAACGCGCTAACCGTGCAGCCGTGGTCGCACCGCCTGCCCGAGCAGCTCGATCGAGCGCAGCATCGCCGGCTGGTCGCGCGCGGCCGAACTCATCTGGAACGTCACCCGGTCGATGCCGCCCAGATCGCGGTCGGCCTGTTGCAACTGAGCGACCACCGTGTCGGGGCTGCCGATCAGGAAGGCACCGCGCGGCCCGGTCATCTGGTCGTATTGCGCGCGGGTCGCCGGCGGCCAGCCGCGCTCCGCGCCGACCTTGGTGAACATATATTGCCAGCCGGGGAAGAAGGCGTCGCGCGCCGCGCCATCGCTGTCGGCGACGAAGCCCAATGCGTGGACCCCGACCTTCAGCGTCTCCGGCGCGTGCCCCGCCGCCCCCCCGGCGCGGCGATACAGGTCGACCAGCGGGCGGAAGCGCGCGATCTCCCCGCCGATGATCGCGATCATCAACGGCAGGCCGAGCGTGCCGGCGCGCACGAACGACTGCGGCGTGCCGCCGACGCCCAGCCAGACCGGCAGCACCGGCTGCTGCGGGCGCGGATAGATGCCCTGTCCGCCGAGCGACGCACGGAATTTGCCCGACCAGTGGATGCCGGCGCGCTCGCGGACCCTGAGCAGCAGGTCGAGCTTCTCGGCGAACAGGGCATCGTAATCGTTCAGGTCGAACCCAAACAGCGGATAGGCCTCGACCGACGATCCGCGCCCGACCACCATTTCGGCCCGGCCGCGCGAGATCAGGTCGAGCGTCGCGAACTCCTGGAACACGCGCACCGGATCGGCGGCGCTCAGCACGGTGACCGCGCTGGTCAGCCGGATCGTCTGCGTCCGCGCCGCCGCGGCGGCGAGGATCACTGCGGTCGCGCTGTCGAGATAGTCGGCGCGGTGGTGTTCGCCGACGCCGAACACGTCCAGCCCGGCGCGATCCGCCGCGACGATCTCATCGAGCAGGAACGCCATGCGGTCCGCGTCCGAGATCGGCGGCTCCTCCCCCAGCGCGGCGGAGGTGGCGGCGAAACTGTCGATGCCGATTTCCATGATGTGTCCCTCCCGATCAGGCGGTCAGCGCGGCGATCGCCGCCTCGGCCTGCGCCATCCCGGCCGCGCGCTGGTCCGGGCCGACCGACAGCCCTTCGGCGACGATCGCCTCGGCGGTCAGGCCGATGAAGCCGAACGCGGTCTTCAGATGCGTCTCGGTATGTTCGAACGACGCGATCGGCGATTCGCCGCTGTAGACGCCGCCGCGCGCGATCGTCAGGAGGATGCGCTTGCCCGGCACCAGCCCGACCGGCTTGCCGTCGATATAGTTGAACGTCTTGCCGGCGACGAGGATACGGTCGATCCACGCCTTCAACTGGCTGGGCATCCCGAAATTGTAGAGGCCGGCACCGATCACGACGATGTCGGCGGCAAGAAATTCCTCCAGTACCGCCGCGCCCAGCGCAATATCGGCCTGCACCTCGGGCGTGTGATCCGCCTCCGCGCTTCGCAGCGCCGCCAGATAGCCACCCGACAGATGCGGGATCGGGTCGGCGGCGACATCGCGATAGGTGACGTGCAGGTCGTCGCGGCCGGCGGTCAGTTGCGCCACCGTGGCGGCGGACAACTGGCGGCTGGCCGAATAGGCGCCGAGGATGCTCGAATCGATGTGCAGGATGTTCATGGCGTGGGTCCTTTGAAGAAGGTGGATCAGGCGGCGCGGCGCAGCGGCGTTTCGGGGAGGGGAATGAAGTCGACCTCGTCACCGGGCACGCCGGGGAAGCGGCGGTGGCGCCAGTCGTCGGCCGCCTGGTCGATGCGGTCCTGCCGGCTGGAGACGAAGTTCCAGAAGATGTGGCGCGGCCCGTCGAGCGGCTCGCCGCCCATCAGCATCAGCCGGGTGGGGCCGTCGGCGTGGAGGACGATCTCCGCACCGGGGCGGAACACGACCAGTTCGTCCTTGCCGAAGCTGCCGGTCTGGCCCTGAACCGCGATCCGGCCCTCGACGACATAGACCGCGCGTTCGATGTGGCGGCTGTCGACCGCGAACCGCCGCCCCGCCTGTAATACGACATCGGCATAGAGCGTGTCGGAGAACAGCCGGGTCGGGGCGGTCCGCCCGCCGAAGCTGCCCGCGAGCAGACGCAGTTCGAGGCCGGTATCGCTCAGCACCGGAACGTCGCCCGCCGCGACATGCTGGAAACCGGGATCGGTTTCCTCCAGCGCTTGCGGCAGGCCGAGCCACGCCTGAAACCCGAACATCGTTTCGGTCCGCGCCCGGGTTTCGGGTCCGCTGCGTTCGGAATGGACGATGCCGCGACCCGCGGTCATTAGATTGACCTCGCCGGGGCGGATCGTCTGCGCATAGCCCGCGCTGTCGCGATGCTCGCTCTCGCCCGCGATCAGATAGGTCAGCGTGCTCAGCCCGATATGCGGGTGCGGGCGGGTGTCGGCGCCCTGGCCGGGGCCGAGCACGACCGGGCCGAACGCATCGAGAAACACGAACGGCCCGACCATCCGCCGCTTCGCCGACGGCAGCGCGCGGCGGACCGAGAAGTCGCCAAGGTCGCGCGTGGCGGGCAGGATGATCTGTTCGACCGGACCGGTCTGGGAGGCGAAGGTCATCGGGGGTCTCCGGTGGAAAGGATCGGGGATCAGTGGATCGACAGCGCCGCCAGCGCGGCGACCTGATGCGGGTTGAAGCCGTGCGCGATCAGCGTCGGCGCGATCGCATCGGCCGGGCGGCGGAAACGCCGCGTGTCCTGCAGAAAGGCGCGGATCGCGGCGGTGCGCGGATCGACCGGCGATGCCGCCGGCGCCTTGCCGGTGAGGACCGTGCGCACCATCCGCGTAACCGTGGCGAACAACGGCACCGGCGCATCTTCGTCCAGCGCCAGCGCGGCGGCGACGGTGGACCATTCGGTGGTGGTCAGGGGCGGCAGGTCGGGCTGGCGGGGCATGGGACGATCCGGTGTGGTGCGTTGCGTTGACCCCGAGATACGCCGGCATGGCGTTCGCAAAAACCGGCCAAGTTTCGATCGGTTCGTTCGATGAAATCGACATGTCTGGCGTGGCCGCACTTGGCGGCGTGGGGCCGATCGCCTAATCCGACCTGCCGCAAGCGCAGTACAGGATGGAGGCACCATGAGTTCGGAACCCGGCATCCCGACGCTGGATCAGTTGCGCGTGCTGGTGACGGTGGTCGACGTCGGCAGCTTCGCGGGCGCGGCGCGCAAGCTGAACCGCGCGACCTCGGTCATCAGCTACACGATCGCCAATCTGGAGGCGCAACTGGGCGTGCGGCTGTTCGACCGCGAATCGACGCGCAAGCCGCAACTGACCGACGCCGGGCGGATGGTGCTGGGCGAGGCGCGGCTGGTGGGGAGCGGCATCGACGCGCTGCGCGCCAAGACGAAGGGACTGTTGCAGGGGCTGGAATCCGAACTTCACGTCGTCCTCGACACGTTTTTGCCCAAGGAGCGGGTGGTCGATGCGCTGACCGCGTTCTTCGCGACCTTTCCCACGGTTTCGCTGCACCTGTCGATCGAGACGCTGGGCGCGGTGACGCAACTGGTGATGAGCCGCCGCGCGAGCATCGGCGTCAGCGGGCCGCTGGATACGATGGACGGGATCGAACGGATCGCGATCGGCGCGGTGCGGCTGGTGCCGGTCGCGGCGGCGACGCATCCGCTGGCGCTGGCCGGGCGCAATCCGCCCGGGGCCGGGCGCGCGCATATCCAGCTCGTGCTGACCGACCGGTCGCCGCTGACCGAGGGGCGCGATTTCGCGGTGATGAGCAGCCGGACGTGGCGGCTGGCGGACGTGGCGTCGAAGCATATGCTGCTCGCCGCCGGGATCGGCTGGGGCTATATGCCCGAACCGATGGTGCGCGACGACCTGGCGGCGGGGCGGCTGGTGCTGCTCGACATGCCCGACGCGCCGTCCGGCGATTATGCGATGCACGCGATCCACCGCAGCGACACCCTGCCCGGTCCTGCCGCGGCGTGGCTGATCGAGCGGCTCAGGACGCAGAGGCCGGACGCGGTATCGACGGGATAGGCCGTCTGGAAACGCGCGCCGGCGCGGTTTCGGGCGGGCTTCACGATCAGGATCGCCTGTACGGGCACGCCGCGCCCGGCTGATCGATCGCGTCCGGCCACGGTCGCCTTGCGTCGCTTTGATGCCGGGCACCATCGCAGGGAGCGGCCAATGTCACCGCCGCCGCGCCTTCCCGTTCGTGAGGACAAGCATTGCCATCGCAACGATGAGCGTGACGATCGCTGCCGGTATCGGATCGCCAAGGACGTCCAGCATCCAGCGATAGATGCCGATGGCGGCGCCCAGCGCGGCGACGAGGCAAAGGACATTGGCGATCAACGAAACGGGGTCGATGTCGCCCGGCCGATGGCGATGTCGTGGCGTAGCCTGAACGGGAATTGCACGCATTGTCTCGCTCCTCGACGCGGGTATCAGCAGGCGCTGCGAACCGGGACCATCCGGCGGATTTCGTCGATCGCGCCGCGCACGAAGCCGGCGGCGATCAGGCGGGCGGTTTCCTCGATCGGCAACCGGTCGCCGCGCAGACGGGCCATCACGACATACCGCCGCAGCGCTTCCAGCCGCGGATCGGCAAGGCGGTTGGCCGGCTTCCAGCCGAACAGCCACCCCAGTGCCCGGTCGATCCGGCCCGGCGCGCGCAGGCTCCGGCGGCTGTCGCCCCTCGCGGCCAGGATCACCTGGCGCTCGATCGGGGCGACGAGCGGCACGGTCGCGGGACGCGGCAGGATCGCGACGTCCGCAAGGGCGGAACGGGGAAGATCGCGTGCGAGATCGAGAAACGCCATGAGGAAAGTCCCTTTCCGCCAGTCGGGCTGGCCGTCGGTGCAGGACCGAAATGGGCCAATTCCTTCGATCGAAACAGACGAATAAGATCGAAAGATACGTTCGATATTTTCGAACCGACGGCGGCGGGGTGGCAGCGTTGGACAAGGTGTGGGATGGTGTCGCCGAAGCGGGGGCCGGGCGGCGCGGATGGCCAGCGCCGCTTGACGACGGATCGGCGGTACTGACAGGACAGGGGCGTGACGACCGCCAAACCGACCCAACGCGCCTCGCGCAAGGCCGAACAACGTGCCGATATGATCGAACAGATCCTCGACGTGGCCGAGGCGCTGTTTTCGAAACACGGCCTGTACGGGGTAACGCTGGCCGATGTGGCGCAGCAGGTCGGCGTGCATCGCACGCTGCTGAGCTATTATTTCCGCGACAAGAAAGAGCTGTTCGACCGGGTGTTCGCCCGTCGCGCGGTCGTCACCAGCGAGACGCGGATGCGCGCGCTGGACGATTATGAACGCGCCGCGGGCGATGCCCCGACCGTGGAGGGCGTGTTGCAGGCGTTCCTCGATACCGATCTCGACCTGTATATCCAGGGCGGGGCGGGGTGGCGCAACTATGCGGCGCTGGGCGCGCAGGTCGCCAACACGCCCGAGTGGGGCGCGGAGCTGATGGACGATTATTTCGATCCGGTGGTCCTGCGGCTGATCGACATTCTCCAGCGCGCGATGCCGCATTGCAGCCGGACCGATATTTTCTGGGGCTATCACTTCGTGACCGGCTCGCTGATGCTGACGCTGGCCCGGACCGGGCGAATCGACAAATTATCGGGCGGGCTGTGCCGGTCGGAGGATTTCATCTCGGTGAAACAGCGCATGGCGCGCTTCATGGCCGCCGGTTTCCGCGCGATCTGCGATGGTCCCAAGTCGTTGTAGAGCGGTAAGTATCCTCATGGCGACGGGCGCTGCAATAATACTAACGGTCGCGATAGTGAACGTTGACATTGCCGCCGGACCTGCGATGATCGGCTGATCGAGGACCGGCGCGAACAGCCGGCTTCGCTCAGGAGAGTGAGCATGCGGGTTTCCCTGTATGCGTCGGCATGCGCCGGCGCCCTTGCCGTCATGTCGGTGTCGTCGGCCCATGCGCAGGACAGTGCCCCGCCGCCGGGCGAACGGACGTCCGACCCGTCGGGCCAGACGGCACGCACCGGTCGTGCCCCGGCGGACATCGACGATCCCGCCGCCGAGATCGTCGTCACCGCGACCCGCCGCGAGGAACGTATCCAGGACGTGCCGATCAGCGTCACCGCGTTTGGACAGGGCGAGATGACCCGCAAGGGCATCGTCGGGTTCGAAGGGATCGCCCGCGAAACGCCGGGCGTGGTGCTCAATCGCCCGACCCAGAATTTCAACAATTTCACGGTGCGCGGCATCGCCACCAACGGCTATGGCGCGAATCTGCAAAGCACGGTCGCGGTGTATATCGACGAACTGCCGGTCTCGACGATCGGCAACACGACCGTGGTCGACCCCAATCTGTTCGATGTCGAGCGCGTCGAATTCCTGCGCGGACCGCAGGGCACGCTGTTCGGATCGGGATCGCTGTCGGGCGCGATGCGCATCTTGACCAAAAGCCCCGACCTCAACGACGTCGATACCGCGGCGGTGGTCGATCTGGGCCTGACCGGCAAGGACAGTTTCCGCCAGCGCTACAACGCGATGGTCAACGTGCCGATCGTCGAGGACAGGCTGGCGGTGCGCGCGGTCGGTTTCTACCGCGACGAGGAAGGCTATCTCGACAATGTCGGGACCGGGGTGAAGAATTCGAACACGCTGATCGACTATGGCGGTCGCGTCATCCTGCTCGCCAAGCCGACCGACCGGCTGTCGGTCCGCCTGCTCGCCTCCTACGAGAACAGCGATCCCAAGGATTCGTCGCTGACCAGTCCGTCGCTGGGTCGCGAAAAGCGCGTGTCGGATCAGCCCGATCGCTTCACCGGCGTTCAGACGATCCTGAATGCGACGATCGACTATGACTTCGATTTCGCGCGGCTGACCAGTTCGAGCACCTATTCGGATTTCGACCAGAAATTCTACGCCGACCTCGCCAATACCTTCGGCGGCGCGATCGCGTTCGGCCTCGACGCCAATGCCTATGACAAGGTGTTCGTGCAGGAAACGCGGCTTGCCTCCAGCTTCGACGGGCCGCTGCAATTCGTGCTCGGCGGCTTCTATCTCGATCGTCGTCGCGACGTCGATTTCTTCTACCGCTCGTCGCTGCCGTTCCTGCAGGCGCGCGGGATCACCGGGCTGCCCGATCAATATTACCAGAAGCAATATACCTATCAGAACAACCGCGAACTGGCCGGTTTCGGCGAAGTGACCTATCGCTTCTCGCCCCGATTCTGGCTGACCGGGGGCATGCGCTATGGCCGGATCACCGCGCAGGCGTTTACCGAAGCGGGCGGGTACAACAGCAATTATTTCGTCGCCGCGCTGACCGGGCGGCGCGGGCCGTTGACGCTGACGCCGTACGCCGCGGCGACCGGACGCGAGGCGCGGGGATCGAAGCCGTCGTACAAGGCGAGCGCGAGCTTCAAGCCGGTCGACCACATCACGACCTATGCGACGTTCGCGACCGGGTATCGCGGGCCGGTGGTCAATGCGTTCGCCGGACGGGTCAGCACGGTCAATCCGAGCGATCTGGTGATCCCCGACGGGGCGTCGTCGGACGACCTGAAGAGTTACGAGGTCGGCGCCAAGGGACGGTGGCTCGACGGACGGGTGACGATCAACGCCGCCGCCTATGTCATCGACTGGAGCAACATCCAGGTCCAGGCCAATCGCATTTCGGATTCGGTACAGTTTGCCGCCAATGTCGGCGCGGCGCGCAGCAAGGGGTTCGAGGTCGAGATGGGCGTGATCCCGGCCACCGGCTTCCTCCTCGGCCTCAACGTCGCCTACAACGATGCGAAGATCACCCAACTCACGGCGGCGGAGGCGGCGATTTCGGGCGCGGTGCTCGGCCACCGGCTGTCGGCCCCGCGGTTGCAGGGGTCGTCGTCGATCACCTACGGCTTCGACGTGGCGCCCGACTGGAATGCCAGCGTCGCGGTCAACGCGCAATATGTCGGGTCGTACAACAGCTCGTTCCCGAACGTGCCGGGCAATCCGCGCGCGCGCCTGCCGACCTTTGGCGAAACCGACGAATATCTGAACCTGAACCTTGCCGCCGGGCTGCGCCATGGCGACTGGTTCGGGCAGCTTTATGTCGAGAACCTCACCGACGACCATTCGGTGACGTACATCCACCCGGAAGCCTTTTTCGCGAGCCGGTTCGGAACGCTGCGCCCGCGCACGATCGGCATCCGTCTGGCAAAGGGCCTCTGAGCGGTGGCGACGATCGCTGCGGCCGGTGCCGCCGTGCCGCCCGCGAACCGCCGCGCGTGGTTCGTGCTTGCCATCCTGTGCTTCGTCTATGTGCTGAATTTCCTCGACCGGCAGTTGCTGGCGATCCTCGCCAAGCCGATCCGCGACGAACTGGGCCTGACGCATGGCCAGATCGGGCTGATAAGCGGACTGTATTTCGCGCTGTTCTATTGCGTGTTGTCGATTCCGGTGGCGTGGTTCGCCGATCGCAGTAACCGGGTGCGGGTCGTGGCGCTTGCCTGCGCATTGTGGAGCGCGGCGACCGCCGCCTGTGGTCTTGCCGGCAACTACGGCCAGTTGGCGGGCGCGCGGATGATGGTCGGGGTCGGCGAAGCGGGAGGCGTGCCGCCGTCCTATGCGATCATCTCCGACTATTTCCGCCCCGGCACGCGCGGCACCGCGCTTGGCCTCTATAATCTGGGGCCGCCGATCGGCAACGCGCTGGGCGTGGCGTTCGGCGCGTCGATCGCCGCCGCCTATAGCTGGCGCGACGCCTTCATGGCGCTGGGCATCGTCGGCGTCGCGACCGCGATCGTCGTATTCCTGACGGTCCGCGAGCCCAAGCGCGGCGGACTGGACGGAGCGAGCGGCATCGCCACCGAACGCGCGCCGTTCTGGCCGACCTGTCGCATGTTCTTCACCCGTCGCGTGCTGCTGCTCACCGCGCTCGCCACCGGTGCTAACCAGTTCATCACCTATGCCGCCGCCAATTTCATCACCCTGTTCCTGATGGAAGAAAAGGGGATGACGCTGAACGAGGTCGCGGTGTGGTACGCGCTGCTGGTGCTGGTTTCGATGGGCGGCGGCATCTTCCTCGCCGGGCGGATGGTCGATCGCTTCGTGCCGCGCGACCGGCGGGCCTATGCCTATATCCCCGCCGTCGCGCTGGTCGTCGCCGCGCCGTTCTTCGCCGGATTCATCGCCGCGCCGGGGTGGCAGTTGGCGATGGTGCTGCTGGTGCTGCCGATGGGGCTCAATTATTTCTACCTCTCGCCCGCCGTCGCGTTCGTGCAGGAATCGGTGCCGCCCGCGCAGCGGGTGATGGCCGGCGCGCTGCTGCTGCTGGTCATGAACCTGATCGGCCTCGGCCTTGGCCCCACCTATCTCGGCGCGGCGAGCGACTGGTTCGCGAGCGCGGGGCATGCCAGGCCGTTGCAGATGGCGTTCTACACGCTGCTCCCCTTCTATGCGGTGGCGGTGCTGCTGTTCCTCGCGCTCGCCCGGGCGATCGGTCGCGAGACGCTTGCCGGAGCGGTCGCATGACGCGCGCTTTCGCATTCGGCGCGGCGATCGCCGCATTGCTGACGACCGGTGCGGCGGTCGCCGCCGGCCCGGTCGCCACCTTGCCGGCGGGCAGGGTCGAGGGGGTCCGCCTTGGCGAAACCGATGTGTTTCGCGGCATCCCCTTCGCCAAGGCACCGGTCGGCGAGCTGCGCTGGCGCGCACCGGTGCCGGCGGCCGAGTGGAGCGACATCCGCAAGGCGACCGAGTTCGCCGATGCCTGTGTCCAGCCTGCACCGCGCATGGGCAGCATCTATGCCGATCCGCCGCGCCGGATGAGCGAGGATTGCCTCGCGCTCAACGTCTGGCGACCGCGCAGGCCGGGCAACCATCCGGTGTTCGTGTGGGTGCATGGCGGATCGCTGATCGCGGGCTATGGTCATGAGGCGATGTTCGACGGAGGAAAGCTCGCCGAACAGGGGCTGGTGGTCGTGTCGATCAACTATCGCCTCGGCGTGCTTGGCTATCTCGCGCATCCGGCGCTCAGCGCGGAAAACGAACAGCGCCTGTCGGGCAATTACGGGCTGATGGATCAGGTCGCGGCGCTGCGCTGGGTCCAGCGCAATATCGCCGGTTTCGGCGGCGATCCCGCCAATGTCACGCTGGCGGGCGAGTCGGCGGGGGCGCTCAGCACCCTGTATCTGATGGCGTCGCCGGCGGCACGCGGCCTATTCCACAAGGCGATCGCGCAAAGTGCCTATATGATCTCGACCCCCGAACTGCGCGCGACCGCGCACGGCACGCCATCGGCGGAGGCCGAGGGCGTGCGCGTCGCGGCGGCGGTCGGGGCGGGCGACCTTGCCGCGCTGCGCGCGATGCCGGCGGCGACGCTGGTGCAGAAGGCGGCGGCGTCGGGCTATATTCCGTGGGGCAGCGTCGATGGCGTGTGGCTGCGGCGGCAACTGGTCGAGACGTTCGATCGCGGCGAACAGGCGAAGGTGCCGATCCTGACCGGGTTCAACGCCGGCGAAATCCGCTCGCTGCGGTTCCTGTTGCCGCCGGCCCCGGCCGACGCGCAAGCCTATGTCGCGACGATCGGTGCGCGCTATGGCGATCTCGCCGCGCCGTTCCTGAAGCTGTATCCCGCCGCGACGATGGCGGAGTCGATGCTGGCGACGACGCGCGACGCGATGTACGGCTGGACCTCCACCCGGCTCGCGCTGCGCCAGACGGCGGCTGGGCAGGACGCCTATCTCTATTATTTCGACCATGGTTATCCGGCGGCCGACGACAACGGGCTGCACGCCTTTCACGCCGCCGAAATCCCCTATGTGTTCGGCACCGCGCGCGACATGCCGCCGGCGTGGCCGGTGGTGCCCGACACCCCGCGCGAGCGGGCGCTGTCGGCGGCGATGATCGGCTATTGGACATCGTTCGCCAAGACCGGCGTTCCGCGGGCCAAGGATGCGCCGGCATGGCCGGCATATGGCGAAGGCGCGCGGTTCATGGCGTTCGCGGGCCAGCCGCGCCCGGGCGCGTACCTGTTCCCCAACATGTACGCGTTGCACGAAGCCGCGACCTGTCGTCGCCGCGCGGCGGGCGATCAGCCGTGGAACTGGAATGTCGGCGTGGCGTCGCCGGTGCTCGCCAGGACGGAGGCATGCCGATGACCGCCGAGGTGATGCCGGGGGCGATGCAGGATTTCCCGCTGACGCTCGACCGCTTCCTGACCCATGCCGGCAAATGGCACCCCCATGCCGAAGTGGTCGCCGCCACGCCCGACGGGTCGGTGCAGCGCATCGGCTATGCCGAACTGGAGCGGCGGTCGCGGGCGATTTCGGCGGCGCTGATCGCCAAGGGGATCGGCCTTGGCGACCATGTCGCCACGCTGGCATGGAACAGCCGGGCGCATGTCGAAACGTGGTATGCGATCATGGGGATCGGCGCTGTGTGCCACACGCTCAACCCCCGGCTGACGCCCGCGCAACTGGCCGACATGCTAGGCCAGTCGCAGGCGAGGATCGTGGTGGCGAGCGCCGACCTGGTCGCGTTGGCGCAGGCGGCGGCGGCGTTGCTCGACCACCCGCCGGCATTGCTGGCGATCGACGGGCCGGCGGCGGTCGACGCGCTCGACACGCTGGTCGAGCCGGGGGCGTCGGCGATATGGGGCGGGTTCGACGAGCGGATGCCGTCGGGGCTGTGCTTCACCTCGGGCACGACCGGGCGGCCCAAGGGCGTGACCTATACCCATCGCGCCTGTTTTCTGCATACGTTGCGCAGTTTGCAGGCCGATGTGATGGCGATCACCGCCGCCGACCGGGTGCTGGCGGCGGTGCCGATGTTCCATGCCAATGCCTGGGGGCTGCCGTTCGCGGTGCCGGCGGTCGGCGCGACGCTGGTGCTGCCGGGGCGGACGACCGATGGCGCGAGCCTCGCCCGGCTGATCGCCGTCGAAGGGGTGACGATCGCGGTCGGGGTGCCGACGGTGTGGCTGGGGCTGGTCGAGCATCTCGACAGCGTCGGTGGCGAGGTGCCGAGCCTGAAGCGGATCATCGTCGGCGGCGCACCGATGCCCCCTGCGCTGATGGAGCGGCTCGAACGGCGGCTGGGCGTGACCGTGCAGACGAGCTGGGGCATGACCGAGCTGTCGCCCGCCGGCACCTTCGCCCCGCCCGGCGACACCGACCGGCAGGCGGCATCGTCCGGCCGGCCGGCGATCGGGATCGACCTGTTGCTGACCGATGCCGATGGCGTTGCCCTGCCCGAACAGCGCGAGGTGGAAGGGCATTTGCAGGTGCGCGGCGCGGCGGTGGTCGACCGTTATTTCGGCCATGCGGCGCCGGCGACCGATGCGGCGGGCTGGTTCGCGACCGGCGATCTGGCGCGGATCGGCCGGGACGGCAGCCTGTTCATCACCGGTCGCGCCAAGGATCTCATCAAATCGGGCGGCGAATGGATCAACCCGGCCGAGATCGAGGGCGTGGTCGGCGCGTTGCCGCAGGTGTCGATGGCGGCGGTGATCGGGCGCAGCGACGTCAAATGGGGCGAACGGCCGATCCTGGTCGTCGAACTGCGCGACGGGGAGGACATCCGCGACGAGGCGCTGCTGGCGACGCTGCGCGGGCGGGTGGCGCCATGGTGGATTCCCGACGCGGTCGTACGCCTGCCCGCCATGCCGCTGGCCGCGACCGGCAAGATCGACAAGCTGCGGCTGCGTGCCGAGCATGGCCAATGAACTTCGAAAAGGATGACAGGATGCAGCTTCAGGATCGGGTCGCGATCGTTACCGGTGCCGGCGGCGGGCTGGGCCGGACGCATGCGCTGTTCCTCGCGCGGCAGGGTGCGCGGATCGTGGTCAACGACGTGTCGCCGCAGCAGGCCGAAGCGGTCGCGCAGGAAATCCGCGATGGCGGCGGGGCGGCGATGGCGCTGGCCGGATCGGTGAGCGACGAGGGGGCGATCGGCGAGGGGGTGGGCGCGGTGCTGGCGCGGTGGGGGCGGGTCGACATCCTCGTCAACAACGCCGGCATCCTGCGCGACAAGAGCTTCGCCAAGATGACGATGGCCGATTTCCGGACCGTGATCGACGTCCACCTGATGGGCGCGGCGATCTGTTCGAAGGCGGTGTGGGACCCGATGCGCGAACAGCGCCATGGCCGGATCGTCATGACGACGTCGTCGTCCGGGCTGTACGGCAATTTCGGGCAGGCGAACTACGGCGCCGCCAAGATGGCGCTGGTCGGGCTGATGCAGACGCTGGCGATCGAGGGCGCGAAATACGACATCCGCGTCAACGCGCTGGCCCCGACCGCCGCGACGCAGATGACGCATGGCGTGCTGCCCGACGACAGCCTTGCCCGGCTCGACCCGGCACTGGTCAGCAACGCCCTGCTGGCGCTGACCGGCGATGCCGCACCGACGCGCGCGATCCTGTGCGCGGGCGGCGGACATTTCGCCGTCGCCAACGTCACCCTCACCGATGGCGTCTATATCGGTGACGGCCCCCATGCGGCCGATCGATTGATCGAACGCTGGGACGAGGTTCGCGACCGGAACGGCGAAACCGTCCCCGAATACGGATTTTTTCAGGCGGAGCGCGAAGTCGTCAGCGCGCGGAACGCAGCATCGCGGCGTGCCGCCGCAAGTGTTGGATGACCGCGGCATATACTGTCGCCGAAGCAGGCCTGTGTTCGGTTGTCTCTTTCGTCGACGCCGTTGCGCCTTATATACGGCCCGGGGGCAGAGTCGCCCCTGCAATGGAACGTATTGATGCCGGCATTCAAAACCCCTGATTTCAATGAGCGCACTGCTGCTGCCCGAGCGGCCAAACTACAGGCGTTGAAGCAATATCGCGAACGGCCCGAGCCGGACCCCGCCGATGTAGCTGCACGCCAGGCCGCGCGTCAGGCGCGGGAGGCCGCGCAGGCCGAGCGCCAGGCCGCGAAGCAGGCGGCGATCGAACTGGCCAAGGCGCAAGCTGCACAAGCCGCAGCGGAGGCCGAAGCCGCTGCCCTCGCCGAAGCGGAAGCCATCAAGGCGAAGCGTCCGAAGGTGCCTACCGCAGCCGAGCTGAAGGCGGCACGCGACGCCCGCTATGCCGCGCGCAAGGCCCGCAAATAACACGCCGGCGGGGTTGCTGCCGATGCGGTCGCATGGCTGAACCCCGCTAATCGATACTGTCGAGCGCGTGTCGGATCCGGTCGGGTACGGCACTGGCCGTCGACGACAGGATCGCGGCGTGGCCGTGGCCCAGGTCGCTTGGTGCCGATCCGAACGCCTTGCGAAAGCTTCGGGAAAGTGCTGCCTGATCGCGAAAGCCGTAGCGTGCGGCCAGCTCGACCAGGGTGCTGCCGTTCAGCGGATTGGACATCGCCCGGTGGACCGCCCGCAGGCGGCGCATCCGGTCATAGGCGAGCAGTCCGCCGTCCCGCTCGAACAACCGATAGACGACCGAGCGCGAGATGCCGAGCGCGGCGGTGATGCCCGCGACCGACAAGGTGCCGGGCGGTTGCGCCGCGACATAGTTTTTCGCCATGGCGAGCAGCGACAACTGGTCGGTGCGCCGGTGGATGCCGGCGCGCAGCAGCGCGGCGGCGGCAAGATCGCGCAGGATCGTCGCATAGAGCGGCGCGCTGTCGGCCGATGCCGCCGGAAAGAACCGGATCATCCGGGTCGCGATGGTCTGAAGCAACATCAGGTCGGGAACGGGGGCGAGCGCACCCTGAAAGTCGATCGGCCCGACCGTTTCCTCTAGGAAATCGCGCGCGAAATACAGGATCAGGCAGCGGATACGGGTCGAGGTCGCGGTGCTGGGCCGGCCATAGTCGCGCAGGAAGGAGACGGGCGCTTCCAAGAGCGTCGTCTCGCCATCGGATTCGAAGGTGATCGAGCCTTCGAGCAACTGGACGAGTTGCAGATAATCGGCATCGACCGCGTTGACGAGCATCTGATCGCGGATCGCCACGAACGGATCGACCTCGACCAGCGTGATCTGCAACCCGCCGAGGTCCCACAGATCACCGCGCGCCAGAAACGGTCCCGGCGCAAGCGGTCGCAACCGTGCGCCGCGCGAGTGCGCCGCCCAATAGGCGAATTGCTCGGCCTCCGGCAGAACCGAGGAATCCATGGCGATCTTCGGGATCGTGGCGTGAGAATCGTCGTGCATTGCGGACCCGGTATTGTTGCGCGTCGCGTGTCATCGGTCGAGTAACCGGTCCGGGCAAGCTATCCGTGCCACGGCTTTTACTTCGGAAGCCAATGTTGCGGCGCGCAAAAATCGGGATTTGCGGGTTCCTGGCAAATGATGCCGGCGATTGTGTCCGATATGGTTCGACACAGAATCCCGTATGGAATTGCCGGCCGTCCCAACTGTTCCAAAATGCTCTGACGTAACGATTTTTTGGAAGACGACGCCGATTGTCAATTTGCCCCTACCGGATATGGGTGATGGATTAGGGCGATGTTGCTTCGCGAATGACGGGTTTCGTTCGACGGCGATCATCCTGCCGGGGTATCGGGGGTAGAGTATGATTTCGGAACGCACCGTGTCGCGGGCGGCAGTCGCCGTTGTTCTCGAACGCTTCATGGACCAGTTCGATTTCGCGAAACTGACGGCGGCCGAACGGTCGCTGGCCCGCCGCGAACTCGTCCTGCTCCGCCCGTCGCTGGCGGACGATGACGGACGGCTTGCGGCCGCGCTGGAACGGCTGGATCAGGCGTTGGGAACGCCCGGTCCCGTCCGGCAGGGTCACGTCCGTTCCGGCAACGCCACGCAGGCCAGGCGATTGCAGCGGCTGCTGCGCCAACTGGCGCCGCTGACGCTGGGCGGCGTGGCGGCGGCAACCGTCGGTGCGGCGCCCGCATTCGCCTATGCCGCCCCGGTATTGGGCGATTCGGTCGTCAACCCGGAGACGGGCACCACCGAAACGGTGATCGAGCTGATCGGCGACCATTCGGTCCGCACCGACAAGAACAACGTCATCCTGCTGGCACAGGCGGTCGGCGACGTCTTTACCGCGACGGTGCCCGATACCAGCACGACGCCGACGGGCACCAAGACGGTGACATACACCGTGACTGCCGTGTCGCTGACCGACGGCCGAGTCACCGGCGTCACGCTCAAGGATGCGGCGGACGTGGTGTCGACGACCGCCGTCGTCAAACCGGTCAACTACACGCCGCCCGCGGCGGGCGGTGGCCAGGGTTCCGCCACCAGTTTCACATTGCCCAGGGCGACGGGTGAGCGCGGCCAGTTCTCCGACATCCGGCAGGGCGGCAACGGCGGCAACGGTCGCGACGGCGGCGGCGTCGAGGTGTGCTTCGGGGCGCTCGGCTGCGCGCGCATCGCCTATGATCCCAAGCCCGGCGGTGCCGGCGCGGCGGGCCCGACGTTCGTCGCCACGGTCGATGCGACCAATGGCGATGTCACCACCATCGCCAACAAGCGTCCGGGCATCGCGATCGTCAGCACCGGCGGCAATGGCGGCGAGGGCGGCACCGCCTATGGCACCATCCCGGCGGCGCAGGGCGGTGCTGCGGGCGCGGGCGGTACGGTTCGCGGCAACAATTACGTCAACGTCGTCACCAATGGCGAGAACAGCCATGGCATGTTGGTCCAGAGCACGGCGGGCCGGGCGGGGTCGGGCGGCGGCTGCTATATCGGCTGCACCGGCGGCGGCGGCGGGACGGCGGCCAGTGGCGGCGTCGCGTCGGGGTACAACTACGGCGACATCTTCACCTATGGCAAGGGCGCGGCCGGCATGGTCGTGCAGAGCATGGGCGGCAGCGCCGGGACCGGCGGCGAAAGCTACGGCATCGTCGGGATCGGCGGCAAGGGCGGCGTCGGCGGTAACGGCGGCAACGCCTATGCCCGCAACGAAGGGCGGATTCGGACCGCCGGCGAAGCCGCGCACGGTGTGCTGGCGCAGTCGGTCGGCGGCGTCGGCGGCAATGCCGGCGCGGGCGGCGGGCTGGTCGCGTTCGGCGGCGATGGCGGCGGTGCGGGCAACGGCGGCACGGCCGAGGCGAGTGCGGGGGCCGGCAGCGTCATCGTGACGACGGGCGACTTCGCGTTCGGCATGTCGAGCCAGTCGATCGGCGGCGGCGGCGGCCTCGGTGCGATCGCCGGGGGCATCGTCTCCTTCGGCGCGAGCGGCGGCACCGCCGGATCGGGCGGCACGGCCAAGGTCTCGCTGGACGACGGGGCCTATGTCGAAACCAGTGGCGAAGGCGCGTACGGCGTCTTTGCCCAGTCGGTCGGCGGGATGGGCGGCACCGCCTTCGGGACCGGCGGCGTGTTCACCATGGGCGGGACCGGCGGCGTCGGCGGCAATGGCGGCATGGTCGACGTCGTGTCGGGCGCGACGATCGTCACCGGCAAGGATGGCGACGGCACCGACGCGCGCGGCATCTTCGCCCAGTCGGTCGGCGGTGGCGGCGGCAACGCGTTGGCATCGGGCGGCGTCGTAGCGCTCGGCGGCAGCGGCGGGATCGCCGGCGACGGCCAGACGGTCCGGGTCGAGACGACGAAGGCGAGCAGCGTCACGACGCGCGGACTGGGCGCGGACGGCATCTTCGCCCAGTCGGTCGGCGGTGGCGGCGGCGCGGGCGCGTCGTCGGGCGGCGTCGTGGCGATGGGCGGATCGGGCGGCGGCGGCGGCATCGGCGGTGCGGTGTCGGTCCGCAATGCCGGCGAGATCCAGACATGGGGACAATTGTCGCGCGGCATCCTCGCCCAGTCGGTCGGTGGCGGCGGCGGCACCGGCGGCGACGGATCGGGGCTGGCCGCGATCGGCGGCAGCGGCAGCAAGGCGAGCCAGGGCGGCGACGTCACCGTCGGCAACAGCGGCGCGATCACGACCAACCGGAACCGTTCGCACGGCATTCTGGCGCAATCGATCGGCGGCGGCGGTGGCGAGGGTGGGACGACCGGCATCGACGGCGATACCGGCTTCGCGATGTTGCTGGCGATCGGTGGGTCGGGCGGCGGTGGCGGCAGTGGCGGCATCGTCACGGTCGACAGTTCGGGCAGCATCGTCACCCGGGGCGATGATTCGCACGGCCTGTTCGCCCAGTCGGTCGGCGGTGGCGGCGGCAACGGCGGGTCGAGCACCTCGCTCAGCCTGTTCGCCGGGGTCGCGATCGGCGGATCGGGCGCGGGTGCCGGCGATGGCGGCACCGCCACGCTCAACTTCGCGCAACAGTCGATCGATGTCGGCGGCGTCGCCACGCTGCTCGACCCGACGATCACGACGGCGGGCGAGCGGTCGCGCGGCGTGTTCCTGCAATCGGTCGGCGGTGGCGGTGGTTCGGGCGGCTTCGCGGTACAGGCGACCGGCGGAATCATCGGCGCGGTCAGCGTCGCGCTGGGCGGATCGGGATCGGGCGGCGGCAAGGGCGGCGAGGTGCGCGGCACCGGCGACGTCCGCATCTTCACCGCCGGCGCGAACAGCGAAGGCTTTTACGCGCAGTCGGTCGGCGGCGGCGGCGGGGCGGGCGGCTATTCGATCGCGACCGCGGTCACGCCCGCCGACGGCGCGGCGATCGCGGTCGGCATCGGCGGATCGGGGGCCGGCGGCGGCGATGGCGGCTTCGTCAAGCTGACCACCGGCGGATCGATCGTCACGCAGGGGATGTTCTCGACCGGGCTGCTGGCGCAGTCGGTCGGCGGCGGCGGCGGCAACGGCGGCTACAACATCTCCAGCGCGGTTGCCGCAGGATCGATCGCGGCGCTGGGCGTCGCGTTCGGCATGGGCGGCACCGGTGCTGGCGGCGGCGCGGGCGGCGATGTCGACGTCGTGTACGACGGGTCGATCGCCACCGGAAACATCGACGGGTCGGGCAGCGATTCGGCGGGTGCCGTCATCCAGTCGGTCGGCGGCGGCGGCGGCAACGGCGGGGCCAATACCTCGGGCGCGATCGCCGGCGGCGGGCGCGTCGCGATCGGCGTGGCGATCGGTCTGGGCGGCGCCGGGGCCGGGGGCGGCAGCGGCGGCGAGGTCAAGGGCACGGTTGGCGGCGGCGTGGTGACGCGCGGTGAGCGATCAACCGGCGTGCTGGTCCAGTCGGCCGGCGGCGGCGGCGGCAATGGCGGCTATAACATCAGCGGCAACCTGACGGCGGCGGGCACGCTGGCGGGCGGTGCGTCGATCGGCTTCGGCGGTGCGGGCGGGCTGGGCGGCGACGGCGGCATCGTGACCGGCCGCAGCAGCGGGACGATCGCGACCTACAATGCCGATTCGTCGGGGCTGGTGGTGCAGAGCGTCGGTGGCGGCGGCGGCAACGGCGCGCTGAACGTCGCGGCCGGAATTACCGCGAGCGCGGCGATCGGCGGCGGTTTCTCGCTCGGCTTCGGCGGATCGGGCGGCAAGGGCGGCAAGGGCGGTAAGGTCGAGGGCTATGCCGACCGGACCGTGACGACGCAGGGCGACAATTCCACCGGCGTGCTGGTCCAGTCGACCGGCGGCGGCGGCGGGGCCGGCGGCCTGAACGTCGCGGCGGCCGTGGCGCTGACGGGTACGGCGGGCATCGGCATCGGGATCGGCTTCGGCGGCGCGGGCGGTGGTGGCGGCGACGGTGGCAGCGTTACCGCGGTCGGCCATTCGGTGACAACCGCGGGGCTGAAATCCAGTGGGTTCGTCGCCCAGTCGGTCGGCGGGGCGGGCGGCACCGGCGGGATCAACATCGGCGCAGGGATCGCGATCGGCGTGGGGCAGAGCGCGGCGGTCGGCGTCGGCCTTGGCGGGTCGGGCGGCGGCGGCGGTGCCGGGGGTGTCGTCGATGCGACGGTGATCGGCAGCGTATCGACCAAGCGCGATATGTCGCATGCGGTCATCGCGCAATCGGTCGGCGGTGGCGGTGGTGTCGGCGGGTTCAACATCGCGGGCGGGCTGGCAGCGGGCGGCATGGGCGCGGGCGCGTTCAACTTCGGCCTCGGCGGATCGGGCGGCGGCGGTGGCGGCGCGGCGGCGACGACGCTGCGCGTGAGCGGCGACGCCGTGACCGGCGGCAAGAACAGCGACGGTATCGTCGCGCAGTCGCTGGGCGGCGGTGGCGGCAATGGTGCGTTCAACGTCACCGGCGGCATCGCGGCCGGCGGCACGACCGGGATAGCGATCGGCGTCGGCATCGGCGGTGCGGGCGGCGGCGGCGGGGCCGGCGGTGCGGTCACGCTGGAGGTCAACGAAGGTGCGGCGGCGGGCGATCCGGCGCTGGTCGCCGCAACGACCGTTGGCGACGGGTCGCGCGGGATCGTCGCGCAATCGGTCGGCGGTGGCGGCGGCAACGGCGGCTTCAACGTGACCGGCGGCGCGACGCTGTCGGGCGCGGGCGGCGCGACGATCGCGGTCGGGGTCGGCGGCATCGGCGGCGATGGTGCCGGATCGGGCGCGGTCGTCGCCAAGGTCAGCGGCCGGACGACGACGCAAGGGGCCAAGAGCGATGCGGTGATCGCGCAGTCGGTCGGCGGCGGCGGCGGCAATGGTGCGTTCAACATCTCGGGCACGCTGGCGCTGGCCGGCGGCGGGGACGCGGCGGTCAGCGTCGGCGTCGGCGGGGCGGGCGGCAAGGGCGGTTCGGGCGAGAGCGTCACGCTGGCCGTCAACGCGGCGGCGGCAAACCCCGCGACGACGTTGATCGCGGCGGCGACCGCCGGCGAAGGATCGCGCGGGATCGTCGCGCAATCGCTGGGCGGCGGTGGCGGTAACGGCGGCTTCAACGTCAGTGCGGCCGTCAGCCTGAGCGGCGGTGGGGCCGGTGCGGTCAGCGTGGGCATCGGCGGATCGGGCGGCGACGGCGGCAATGCCGGCAAGGCGGGCGCGGAGGTGCCGGGCACGGCGCTGCGCGATCAGGATTATTCGGTCGACGCCACCATCCGGGGGCGGACGCTGACCACCGGCGTCAACAGCGACGCGGTGGTCATCCAGTCGCTGGGCGGCGGCGGCGGCAACGGCGATTTCAACGTGTCGGGCGCGCTGGCGATCGGCGCGGGCGGCGTGGGCGGCACCGGCAGCGTCGGGATCGGTGGGTCGGGCGGCAAGGGCGGTCAGGCGGGCGCGGTCCGCCTGCGATTGAACGACGGGGCCGATGCGAGCGATGCGGCGCTGTTCGCCGCGACGACGCAGGCATCGGGATCGCGCGGCGTCGTCATCCAGTCTCTGGGCGGCGGCGGCGGCGGCGGTGCGTTCAACGTCAGCGGCGGGATCGCGATCGGTTCGGGCGGGGCCGGGGCGGCCTCGTTCGGGATCGGCGGATCGGGCGGCGGCGGCGGGGACGGCGCGCGGATCGACGCGACCGTGACCGGGCGGAGCGCGACGGCCGGCGCGGGCAGCGACGCGCTGGTTGCGCAATCGATTGGTGGCGGTGGCGGTTCGGGCGGTTTCAACGTCGCGGCCGGCGTGGCGTTGTCGGCAGGGGGATCGGGATCGGTCGCGATCGGCATCGGCGGATCGGGCGGCGGCGGTGGCGATGCCGGCGTGGTCCGGCTGGGCGTCAATCAGGGCGTGGCCGTGCCCGCCGATACGCTGGTTGCGGCATCGACCGAGCGCGAAGGATCGCGCGGGATCGTCGCGCAGTCGCTGGGCGGCGGTGGTGGCAATGGCGGCTTCAACGTGTCCGGTGCGCTGTCGGGCGCGTCGGCGCTGGGCGTGGCGGTGGCGGTCGGCATCGGCGGTGCCGGTGGTGATGGCGGCGACGGCAAGGCGGTCGACCTGTCGATACAGGGAATGACGCAGACGCTGGGGGCCGACAGCCATGGCGTGGTGGCGCAGTCGGTCGGCGGCGGTGGCGGCAGCGGCGGGTTCAACGTCGCGGGCAGCATCGCGTTGGCAGGGGGCGGATCGGCGGCGATCGGCGTCGGCATCGGCGGATCGGGCGGCGGCGGCGGCAATGCCGGCGCGGTAGACCTGCGGCTGAACACCGGGATCGTCATCAACACCGACGTGGCGGCGGCCGTTACCGGCGGCGATCGTTCGGGCGGCGTGCTGGCCCAATCGATCGGCGGCGGCGGCGGCACCGGCGGCTTCAACGTCACCGGCGGGCTGAGCCTTGCCGGACAGGGTGCGGCGGCGATCGGCATCGGCATCGGCGGATCGGGCGGCGGCGGCGGCAGCGGCGGCGCGGTGGCGGCGGCGATCAGCGGCCGGACGGCGACGAGCGGCAAGGCGAGCGACGCGGTGCTGGCGCAATCGGTCGGCGGCGGCGGCGGGTCGGGGGCGATGAACATCACCGGCGGCATCGCCATCGCCAAACAGGGGGCCGGCAATTTCGGCTTCGGCATGGGCGGCAGTGGTGGCGGGGGCGGCGATGGCAGCACCGTCGACCTGCTGGTCAACTACGGGATCGTCGATCCCGCCGACGGCCTGATCGCGGCATCGACGCAGGGCAGCGAATCGCGCGGCATCGTCGCGCAGTCGCTGGGCGGCGGCGGCGGCACCGGCGGCTTCAACGTCACCGGGCAGCTCAATGCGGCGGGCCAGGGTGCAGGCGGCCTCGCGATCGGGGTCGGCGGTTCGGGCGGCGGCGGCGGCAAGGGCGACCGGGCGACGCTGGTCGTGCAGGGCGCGACGCTGACGCAGGGCTTCAAGAGCGACGCGGTACTGGCGCAATCGATCGGCGGCGGCGGCGGTGACGGCGCGTTCAACGTGGCGGGCGGCATCTCGCTGGCCGGCAAGGGGGCCGGCACGGTGGCGATCGGCGTCGGCGGGTCGGGCGGTGACGGCGGTGCGGCGGGGGCGGCATCGGCGATCATCAACGCCACGGTCCGCGACAGCCGGCGCGATCTGGTCGCGGCGCTGACCTCGGGCGATCAGGCGCGCGGCGTCGTGGTGCAGTCGATGGGCGGCGGCGGCGGCAATGGCGCGTTCAACATCAGCGGCATCGTGCAGATCGCCGGCACCGGCGCGGGTGGCGTCGCGTTCGGCGTGGGCGGATCGGGCGGCAAGGCGAGCGACGGCGGCCTCGCGACCGCATCGATCACCGGACAGACGATCACGCGCGGCGCGGACAGCGATGCGATCGTCGTGCAGTCGGTCGGCGGCGGCGGCGGCAATGGCGGCTTCAACGTGTCGGGCGCGCTGTCGTTCGCCGGCAAGGGTGCTGGCGCGGGCGTGATGGGCGTCGGCGGATCGGGTGGCGGCGGCGGCAAGGGTGGCGATGCCGCGGTGCGCGTCAATTCGGGGGTGATCGTCCCCGGACTGGACCTGTTCGCGGCCAGCACGACCGGCGCGGGATCGCGCGGCATCGTCGTCCAGTCGCTGGGCGGCGGCGGCGGCGACGGCGCCTTCAATATCAGCGGGCAGATCAGCGGCGCGGCGACCGGCGCGGGGGGCCTCGCGATCGGTATCGGCGGATCGGGTGGCGGCGGCGGCGATGCCGGCAGCGTCCTCGGCGACATCACCGGTCGGACGACCACGGCGGGGGCCGGCAGCATCGGCATCCTCGCCCAGTCGGTCGGCGGCGGCGGCGGCAACGGCAGCTTCAACGTGGCGGGCAGCATCGCGCTCGCCAAGAGCGGCGCGGGCAACGTCACGATCGGCGTCGGCGGATCGGGCGGCAGCGGCGGCGATGCGGGCAGCGTGACGCTGGACGTGAACCAGCACAGCAGCGACCCGACCAACGCGCTGGTCGCGGCGGCGACGGCGGGCGACGGATCGACCGCGATCGTCGCGCAATCGCTGGGCGGCGGCGGTGGCAACGGCAGCTTCAACGTGTCGGCCGGCGTCGCGATCGCCAAGGACGATGCCGGCAACCTCGGCTTCGGCATGGGTGGATCGGGCGGTATCGCCGGTGTGGGCGGTGCGGTGAAGGCGCGCATCCACGGCGACATCGCGACCGGCGGCATCGATGCCGGCGGCGCGCTGATCCAGTCGGTCGGCGGCGGTGGCGGCAATGGCGGCTTCAACGTATCGGGCGGACTGGCGGCCACCAAGAGCGGTGGCGCGGGCAATATCATGATCGGTGTCGGCGGCTTCGGCGGCGCGGGCGGCAACGCCGGCACGGTCGACGCGGCGCTGGTCAGCGACATCGTCACGACCGGGAACAATGCCTATGGCGCGGCGATCCAGAGCATCGGCGGCGCGGGCGGCATCGGCGGCTTCAACGTCACCGGCGGCGTCAGCCTGACGATGGGCACATCGGCGGCGGGCACGTTCGGCCTTGGCTTCGGCGGGTTCGGCGGCGGCGGCGGCGATGCCGGCAACGTGGTCGCGCGGATGCTGGGCAGCATCACGACCAGCGGCGCGCAGGCGCACGGCCTGCTCGTCCAGTCGCAGGGCGGCGGCGGCGGTGCCGGCGGGATGAACATCACCGGCGGCGTCGCCATCGGCAAGGGCGGCACGGGCAATATCGGCATCGGCGTGGGCGGCTTCGGCGGCACCGGCGGCTATGCCGGAACGGTCGATGCGACGACGCGCGGGCCGGTGTCGACCAGCGGGGCCGGCGCGTACGGCGCGCTGTTCCTCAGCCTTGGCGGGGCCGGCGGGGTCGGGGCGATGAACGTCACCGGCGGCGTCAGCGTTTCGGTGGGCGATTCCAGCTCCACCTCGGTCGGGATCGGCGTCGGCGGCTTCGGCGGCGGCGGCGGCGATGCGAAGCGGGTAACGGCGAGCGTCGACGGCCTCTACCGGACCGATGGCGTCGGCGCGGCCGGCGTGGTCGCCACCAGTCTGGGTGGCGGTGGTGGTGACGGCGGCATCAACGTGTCCGGCACGCTGGCGATCTCGTCGAAGGGGGCGGGCACCAGCGTCGTGATGGGCGTGGGCGGCTTCGGTGGCGACGGCGGCACGTCGGGCGACGTGACGCTGACCCGCACCGGACAGACGGTGACGCAAAAGGCATCGTCCGACGGCGTGGTCGCGCAGTCGATCGGCGGCGGTGGCGGCCGGGGCGGCATGAACGTGTCGGGCGGTATTTCGGGCACGCTCGACGGCGAAGGCACCAGCGTCGTGATCGGCGTGGGTGGCTTTGGTGGTGCGGGCGGTAATGCCGGCAAGGTCGACGCAACCATTCGCGACAGCGTGTGGGCGGCGGGCAGCGACGCGGCGACGCCCTTCTACCCCGAGGATCTGGCGCTGGCCGATGACCAAGTGGTTGATTTCGGTGCCAGGACCAGTTTGCGCAACGGATCGAGCGGGATCGTCGTCAAGTCGCTCGGCGGTGGTGGCGGTTCGGGCGGCATCAACATCAGCGGCGGCATCGCGCTGGCCCCGAGCAAGGGTGACGGCAACGCCAGCGCGCTGGTGCTGGGCATCGGCGGGTTCGGTGGGGCAGGCGGCGATGCCGGCGACGTGACCGCGACCATCGGCGCAGCATCGGGTCCGCGCATCCAGGTGCAGGGCACGGGCGACCAGAAATCGGCGGTCTATGTCGCATCGATCGGCGGCGGCGGCGGTGACGGCGCGCTGAACGTCTCGGGCGGAATCACGACCGAGGGGCAAGTGGTCGCCGGGATCGGCGGCAGCGGCGGCGGCGGCGGTTTCGGCCGTGCGGTCGTCGCCCGGGTCGATGCCGATCTGTTCGCCACCGGCTATCAGTCGAGCGGGCTGGCGGTGCAGTCGCTGGGCGGCGGCGGCGGCAATGGCGGCATCAACATCTCGGGCGGCCTGAAGACGCTCCGGCGCGAGCCGGTCATCGTGTTCGGCATGGGCGGCGATGGCGGCGTCGGCAATTCGTCGGGCAACGTAACGGCGTATCAGCACGGCCAGGTCGTAGTGAACGGCTTCAATTCCACCGGCGTGCTGGCGCAGAGCATCGCCGGCGGCGGCGGCAACGGCGGCATGAGCTTCGTCTCGGCGATCAGCCTTCAGGGCGGGAACAGCCAGTCCGATTCCTTCACCGCCGCGATCGGCGTCGGCGGCAGCGGCGGGCGCGGCAGCAAGGCGGGCGACGTCCGGGTGGAAAGCACCGGCGACATCCTGATGAACACCGTCGTCACGATGGACGACAAGGATAATGCCGTGCTGTCGGCCGGGTCCGAGCAGGGCATGTCGACCGGCATCAAGGCGCAGTCGATCGGCGGCGGCGGCGGCAACGGCGGCTTCAACTTCGTCGGCACGGTCGCCTTCAAGAACAGCCCGCTGGTCGTCGCGGTGGGGGGCAGCGGCGATGTCGGCGGCGACGCGGGCGATGTCACCGTCATCCGCGGGCTGCGCGAGGACGGATCGATCAGCCGGTCGCTCATCAACACCTTCGGCATCGCCTCGACCGGGCTCGTCGCCCAGTCGATCGGCGGCGGTGGCGGCAGCGCCGCGACCAACCTGTCGCTCGGCTTCGCGCAGACGCCCGCCGAGCGCACGTCGTTCGGCGGCCTGTTCCAGGTCGGCGGGGACGGCGCCACGTCGGGCGATGCCGGGCGGGTGAACGTCGTCCATGTCGGGTCGATCCAGACCAACGGCGCGGCCAGCGAAGGCATCCTCGCCCAGTCGATCGGCAAGGGCGGCGGCAACGCCGCGGTCAATCTGGGCATCCTCGTCGTGAAGGCGGCGAAGGGTGCCCCCGATTCGGGCAAGTCGTCGACGATCAACGGCCTTGCCGTTGCCGTCGGCGGGGCGGCGGGCGACGCCGGAACATCGAACACCGTGACCGTCCGCCATGACGGCACGATCCAGACGAAAGGCAACAGTTCGAGCGCGATCGTCGCGCAGTCGATGGCGGGCGGCGGCGGGAACGTCGCGCTCAATACCGGTGCGGTCGTGGGTGCCGACAACCTGCTGTCGATCGGCATCGGCCGTCAGGGCGGCCGGGGCGGTCGCGCGGGCAATGTCGCGGTCACGGCCAGCGGGCTGCTGGTCGTCGACGGGAACGACAGCAACGGCATCGTCGCCCAGTCGATCGGTGGCGCGGGCGGCCTGAGCGGTACGTCGGTGGTCGGCGGCGAGGCGAAGGATGGATCGGGCGATACCGCGATCAAGCAGGGCTTCGCGCTGTCGGTCGGGCTGGAGGGCGGCGCGGGCGGCCTGGCCGGCACGGTCGATGTCGACAATCGTGCGGACATCGTCACCAGCGGCCGGAACGCGCGCGGTATCCTCGCGCAATCGATCGGTGGCGACGGCGGCGTCGGCGGCAGCGCGTCGGTGCTGGGCCGGGGACAGGCGCAGAGCGTCTCGCTGGCGCTGGGCGGCGGCGGTGGCGGCGGTTCGCGCGGTCAGAAGGTGTCGGTCCGCAATCTCGGCACGATCGTGACGACGGGGGTGAGCAGCGATGCGATCTTCGCCCAGTCGATCGGCGGCGGCGGCGGTATCGCCGGGGCCGCCGCGACGTTGCGGCAGGGCGAGGCGCCTGCCGGCAAGACCTTTGCGACGGTGGGCGTGACCGTCGGCGGCAGCGGCGGGTCCGGCGCGGTCGCGGGCGATGTACAGGTGGACAATTTCGGGCAATTGTCGACCAGCCTCGACGACAGCCTGGGCATTCGCGCCCAGTCGATCGGTGGCGGTGGCGGGTCGGGAGGTGCCGCGTACATGGTACAGAAGGCGTCGGGCACCGAACTGAAGTCGTTCAGCCTGATGCTGGGCGGCAGCGGCGGGGCGGGTAATGCGGCGGGTCGGGTCGACGTGACCAATTACGGCCTGATCCGCACCGCCGGCGAAGGGTCGCACGGTATCGGCGCCAATTCGATCGGCGGCGGCGGCGGCAATGCCGGGTCGGTCGGCAACATCACCAAGATCGGCGCCGGCAGCGGCGACGCGACCGTCGTCCAGGTGGCGATCGGCGGTTCGGGCGGCTCGGGCGGTTCGGGCGGCACGGTGCGCGTCGCCAATATCGCCGGCGCGACGATCAACGAAGGTACGATCACCACCAGCGGTGCCAAGGCGCACGGCATCTTCGCGCAGAGTCTGGGCGGCGGCGGCGGCAACGGATCGTCGGTCCTGTCGCTGCTGTTCGGTTCGGCCGGCGCCGACAGCGTTTCGGCGGGGCTCAGCCTTGGCGGCGCGGGCGGCGACGGCAACCTCGGTGGCAGCGTTACCGTCGAGAACAGCGGGCGGATCTATACCGACGGTGTCGAATCGCATGGCATCCTTGCCCAGTCGATCGGCGGCGGCGGCGGCAACGGCGGCGTCACCGTGGCGACCAACGGCTTCTGGGGCGGCGCGACCAAACGGGCACCGATCCTCGCGCTCGGCGGGATCGGCGGCACCGGCAACGACGGCGGCACGGTCCGCGTCGTCAACACCGGGCAGATTTTCACCACCGGCGCGCGCGCCGACGGCATCGTCGCCCAGTCGATCGGCGGTGGCGGCGGCAATGCCGGCCTCGCGGTCGGCCTGACCGGAGAGGTCCGCACGCTGGTCGCCTCCAACCTGCTGGCCTTGACGGTCGGCGCGGTCGGCGGCGGCGGGTCGGGCAAGGGCGGCGAGGTGTTCGTCGAGAACAGCGGCGACATCACCGTCACCGGCGCGGGCGCGAAGGCGATCGTCGCGCAAAGCATCAACGGCGGCGGCGGCGGCACGCATTTCTCGCTCGCCGACCTGCAACTGCCGAGTGTCGGCGTCGCGATTCCGGGCGTCGCCATTCCGCCGCTCGGCGAACTCGACGGCATTCCCAATCTGGTCGCGGGCGAACCGGTCAACCGGAAGGTCACGCCGGTCATCGTCGCCACGCGCCTCGGTGCCGACGGGGTCGCGTCGATGAACGCGGGCAAGGTGACGGTCAGCAATACCGGCACGGTCCGCACCGCCGGCGATTACGGTGCGGGCATCAGCGAAGTCTCCGTGGGGAGCGGCGGCGGTGCGCTGACCATCGAGGGCAATCTGGTCAAGGCGGTCGTGCCGCTCGCCGCCACGGCAACCGCCTCCGCCCCCGGTGACGCGCTGGCGCGGCTCGCGGCCGCCACGCCCGAGACGTTCAGCGCGCAGATGATCTACGCGATCGGGCTGGGGGCGAAGAACAGCACCGACGGGTCGGGTGCGGACATCGTGTCGACGCAGACCGGCGACGTCGTGACCACCGGCGCGGCGACGCCCGGCATCATGGTGCAGACGATCGGCGGCGGCGGCGGATCGGCGCTGGTCAACGTCACGACCGAGGATGCGACGCTGATCGACAGCGTCCGCTTCGGGCTGGGCGGCGTCGGCACGTCGGGATCGTCGGGCGGGGCCATTACCCGGACGCAGAACGGCATCGTCGCGACGACGCAGGCGCTGTCGCATGGCGCGCTGATCCAGTCGATCGGCGGCGGCGGCGGTTCCGCGATCGGGCGGGTGGCGATGACGCCGGCCAGCGGGGCGGCGGCAGCCGTGACCTCGACGCCGATCGCCGCTGCGATCGTCTCGCTCGGCGCGAATGGCGGCGCGCGCAACGACGGCGGCGCGGTCGACGTGACGTTCAACGGCGGCTTCGCGACGCAGGGCGCGCAGGCCCATGGCCTGATCGTCCAGTCGATCGGTGCCGGCGGCGGATCGGTGTCGCTCGACGGGTTGCAGCCGACATCGCTGATCGTCGGCGGCGTCAACGGGGCCAGCGGTTCGGGTGGTACGATCCGCGTCGCCAACACCGGTGCCGTCACGGCGCAGGGCACCGGCGCGCACGGCATGGTCGTGCAGTCGATCGGCGGCGGCGGCGGCATCGTCTCGGGCGCCTTCGCGCGCACGGCGGCGACGCTGTCGGCGGCCAACAGCGGCAATGGCGGCATGATCGCCGTGACGCAGAAGGGCGACGTGATCGTCGGGGGCGACCGCGCGTTCGGTATCGTCGCGCAGAGCCTCGGCGGCGGCGGCGGCCTGATCGGCGACGGCTTCGCCGGGTCGGCGGGCGGGGTCGGCTCGGCCGGCGCGGTCACGCTCGACGTGCAGGGATCGGTGATGGCGATGGGCGTCGATTCGACCGCGATCGTCGCGCAGAGCATGGGGTCGCAGGGGGCGGGCGACATCGCCGTCACGACCTCCGGCAACGTTCGCGGCGGCAGCGGCGCGGGCGCGGCGATCCGCCTTGCGGGCGGTGCGAACAATGTCGTGCGCAGCGCGGGAACGCTGTCGGCGGTTTCGGGCCTCGCGGTCGTCGGCGGTGCCGGCAACGACCGGGTCGTCAACACCGTGCTGGCGGTCGGCAATTTCACGCTCGGCGGCGGCACCAACGCGCTGGAGAATGCGGCCGGCGCGACGCTGGTCACGCTCGACACGATCGACCTGCGCGACGGGGCCGGCAGCAGCGGCACCTTTACCAACGCGGGGCAGCTCAGCCTTGGCTTGTCGGCCAGCGCCTATCCCATCGACCTGCTCGCCGGGGCGACCCAGCCGGTGCGGACGGTGGCCGATGCCAGGACCGACCTGCTGAACGGTACGCGGGTCATCAGCCAGGTCGCGCTCGACGGCGATTTCGTCCAGACGAAGACGGGCAACACGACGTTCGACGTCGCGTTCGGCCCCTATGCGTCGGACCGGTTCGACGTGACCGGGCGGGCGAGCGTGAACGGCACCGCCGGCATCACGCTCACCTGGCTGGAGAACAGCGCGCCGGTGCTGCTGTGGGCGGCGGCGGGCGGCGGGGTCGACAACGGCCTGTCGATCCCCGACACGCTGGCGATCGATTATCGCACGATCGCCGATGCGCAGGGCATCAAGCTCGGCCTCACCAGCAATTTCGGCCTGTCGTTCCTGACCGCCAACCAGCAGGCGATCGGGCGGTCGCTCGATTCCGCGCTGACCGTCGGCAATGCGGCCGGCATCGGCCGGCTGATGGCGCTGCTCGGCAATCTGGGGGCCGGGCAGGAGGCGACCTATCAGCGGATCATGGCCGAACTCGACCCCGAACCGCTGCTGGCACCGGGGCTGGTCCAGTTCGCGGCGGCGCGTACCTTCGCCGGCCATCTGTCCGGCTGCGACGCGCTCGCCATGGGCACGCGGTGCGTCTGGGGCCGGGTCGAGCGGAACCAGTACGACCGCAACGACAAGGCCGGCGATTCCACGATCGCGCAGGACGACAATGCGCATCTGCGCGCCGGGTTCGAACTGCCCTTTGCGGAAGCCTGGGCGCTGGCCGGGGCGGTCGGCTATGACGACAGCGGGCGGCTGGACGTCGGCGGCGGTCGCGCGCACGGCGACTGGAACGCCGTCCATGCCGGTCTGGCGGTCCGCCGCGCGATCGGCGGCGACGCGCAGGGCGCGGTGTCGCTGGGTGTCGCGGGTGGCCTGCAACGCGGCGACATCGACCGGCGCCAGACGGTGTTCGTCGATGCGGTCGGCCAGTCGCGCGTCCGCAACGACTATGTCGCGTTCAACGCCAACGCCGCCTACACGCTGACGGCGGGCCGGGTGTTCGCACGGCCCGAACTGAACCTGTCCTATGTCGGGCTGGGTCAGGGCGAGTTCGCGGAGAAGGGCCTGCTCGGCCTTGGTGTGCAGGCAGTGCGCCATCGCGACTGGATCGCCACGGCGTCGCCGGGCGTGACGCTGGGCGTGAAGCTGAGCGACGGGGTGCAACTCTCGGCCAATGGTGCGGCGGTGCTGCACGACAAGTCGAGCTATGCCGCGCCGTTCCGTTTGCTCGGCGCGGACGCCAGCGCCGATCCGGCCACGATCCGCTCGGGCTTCGACCGGACCGGATGGGCGGCGGGCGTCGACCTGACGCTGGTGCGCGCCGACCGTTTCTCGGTCGATGCCGGCTATCGCGCGGAATGGGGCAGGACGACGACGGTCCAGAACCTGCGCCTGAAGGCGAAGCTCGGGTTTTAGGGCGGATCGACATTCAGCTTTGGCAGGGGGAAATCTGCCCTTGCCCCCCTCCGCGTCATCCCCGCGCAGGCGGGAATCCATACACGCCGACGCTGGTGATCGAACCGAGCCCGTTGCGTCTATGGGTTCCCGCCTGCGCGGGAACGACGAACAGCCGTAGCATCCGCTCCGCCCGGTCTTGCGGTGGCCAGCCGGTGTCGCGGTGGAGGGGGGCCGGTTTCCTCCTCCTCAAAAACTCGTGCGCAGCCCGATCGCGGCGGTGCGCGGGGCACCGGGCTGGACCCACAGCGGCGAATAGCTGTTGGCGTACCACCGCGCGTCGAACAGATTCTGCACCGCCGCGAACAGCGTGACGCCGTCGACCGGCTCGACCTCGCCGAAGATGCGGGCAAGCGTGTGCGAGGGCAGGGTGAAGGCGGTGCCGGTTTCGCCCGATCGATCGCCGACATGGTGCATGCCGCCCCCGGCGCGCGCCTTGCGGCCGGCGAGGGTTAAGTCCCTGGCAAGCTGCACGTTCAGACTGTGGTCGGGAATGTTGACGAGCCGGTCGCCGGGGCGGATCTGGAAGTTGAAATTGGGTTCGAGCAACGTCGATCGCGCCTCGGCATCGAGATAGGCATAGCTGAACAGCACCTCGACATCGCCCGGCAGGCGGCCGGTCAGGTCGAGTTCGACACCGCGACTGCGCGCCTTGCCGATCGCGACCGAAAAGCCGGGATTGCCGGTGTCGCTGGCCAGCACGTTCGACTTGGTCAGTTCGAACGCCGCCAGCGTGGCGTTCCACCGGCCGCCGGGCAGGGCCAGCTTGATGCCGACTTCCTTCGACCGGCTGATCTCGGGATCGAAGATCGCGCCGGTCACGTCGGTGCCGATGTTGGCGCGAAACCCCTCGCCATAGGCGGCATAGAGGGTGAGCGGGTCGCTCAACCGATAGACGAGCCCGGCCTGCGGGCTGAAGCGGCCGACGCTGCGGTCGCTGTCGATTCCGGTCAACCGGTTGAGCGTGCGCAGGCGGACCGAATCATACCGCCCGCCGACGCGCAGTTGCAGCCGGTCGGTCAGCGCGATCTGGTCCTGCACGAACGCGCCGCCCGATTCCTGCACGTCGAGGCGATCGTTCTGCGGTCCCGGCGTCGGCAAGGGGAAGCGGCCATAGACCGGATCGGCAATGTCGAGGACATAGCCCGCGCGGTCGGTGGTTGTCGCGCCGACGACGGCGGGGCGGAAGCGGCCGAACTGCTGGTCGTTCTCGAACCGGTCGAGATCGGCACCGATCAGGACGCGGTGGCCAAGCGTGCCCGTATCGAACGCGCCCGACAGTTCGGCGCGCACGACCCACTGGCGCGAATCATACCGCCGCGAGCGGCGCTGGCGCGACAGCGAGCGGCCGTCGCGAAACAGCTTCTGGCGGGCCGGCACCAGTTCGGCATCCGACGAGAAGCCGGTGAGCAGCGTGTCGCGCAGGCTGGCCCCGACGAGCAGGCTCCAGTCGCCGCTCAGATCATGCTGGACGCGAAGCTGGTGGCCGGTCGCGCGCGCGACGGTATCGCCGTCGCCCGGCTCGCCGAGGAAGCGCGTGCGCGGCACGGTGGCGAAATCACCGTTCAGCACGACGATGCCGCGATCGAACGGCGTTTCGACCCGCGTCCATTCGAAATCATAGGTCAGCCGCGTTCTCGACCCGATCGCCAGCCCGACCGAGGGGAGGAAGCCCCGGCGGTGGAGGTCGACGCTGTCGCGGAACGTGTCGCCGTCCTCGGCATAGCCGATCAACCGGGCGGTGAGCGTGTCGGTAAGCGCCAGATTGACGTCGGCTTCGCTGCGCAGCCGGTCGAAGCTGCCGAGTTGCAGCGACGTGCTGCCGAAGGTGCGGCCGATCTCCGCCTGTTTGGTGACGAGGTTGACGGTGCCGCCGGGCTCGCCGCGTCCCAGCAGCGCCGCCGCCGGGCCTTTCAACACCTCGACCCGTTCGATCCCGGCGACGTCGCGCGGGCCGCCGAAACCGCGCCCGCCGTTGAAGCCGTTGACGAGATAGCCGGTCGGAATGTTCTCGTCGCCGGCGAAGCCGCGCACCGCGAAACTGTCGAACAGGCCGCCGAGCGTGTTCTGGCGCGAGACCGAGGCGTTGAGATCGAGCGCGTCGCCCAGCCGCAGGAAATTGTTTTCCTTGAGCGTTTCCTCGTCGATCTGCGCGATCGACTGCGGGATTTCGGCAAGGGTGAAGTCGCCGCGATACGCCTGCCGCACGCCGGTGACGGTGATTTCCTGATCGGCCGGCGCGGCATCGTCCCCCGGCTCGTGCGCCGCCGCCGGTGCCGCCGCCAGCAGTGCCGAACCGGCGAGGCGCATCATCAAACTCGCGCGCGAAGCGTGGCGCAGCATATCAACCCCCGTTATTGGCCAGACCGCGCGGGCAGGACCGGCGACAGGAGCGCGCCTATTGGCGGCACGTTACACCATCGTCAATGAGATGTTATATCAGTTACGCCGCCAACGCCGACCCGGCTATCGTTTCACCGACAGCGCATCGTCCAGCCAGTCGCCGACCAGCGCGACGGCGCGCGGCGAGCCGAAATTGGGGCCGAGCCTTGCCACCTCGTCCTCGCCACCGGTCACGGCACCGTCCTGAAACCAGTGGCTGAGGCCGGCGAGTACGACCACCTTGCCGCGCGGGTTGTCGCGCAACGCTGCCCGCGCGGCGGCGGATTCTTCGGCGGCGGAGATCAGCGGGTCCTTCTCGCCGAACACCGCAAGGACCGGAACGTGCAGCGCCTTCAGGTCGGAGGCGGAGCGTAGCCGGTCGGCCTGCCACGCTTCCTCGGTATCGATCATCGCCAGTGCGCCCTGCGCCTGCGCGGGCGAGAAGCCGGCATCCTCGAACCGCGCGATCGCCGCGATGCGCAGCGGCGTGATCGCGGCCATGTCCCGCCGGTCGATCCGCGCCTGAAGCAGCGCGGTGATCGCGTCGATCGCGGGGTCGACCACCGCCGGCGCGCGGCCGGCGGCGATCATCTGATGGCGGATCGCGCGGGTGAGATAGGGCAGGCCGTCGCCGACCGATCCGGCCAGCGTCACGACCGCCGCGATCCCCGGATCGGCGGCCGCGACCGCCGGGGCGACGACCCCGCCCTGGCTGTGCCCGACCACCGCGATGCGCCACCCGTCGATGTCGCCGCGCGCGCGCATCGCCGCGACGGCGGCCGCCGCATCGGCGGTCAGAAGCGTCAGATCCTCTTGGTACGTGCCGCTCGACTGGCCGACGCCGCGCTTGTCATATTCGAGCGCGGCGATGCCGTCGGCGTTCAGCCGCCGGATGAGGTCGCCATAGCCACCGCGCCCGTTGCGACCATGGCCCTGGACCAGCACCGCCAGCGGAACCCGTGTGCCGGGCGCTGCAGCCGGCAGATGCAGCGTGCCGGCCAGGGTGACGCCCGGTTCGGACGCGATCCGCACCTCGGTCGCCATGCCTGTCGGGCGTTCGGTGATTCGTGCCGGCCGGACATCGCCGGCCGGTGGCAACCATCCGCCCAGCATCAGCGCCGGGCACAGCCCCGCCGCCAGCCGCATCAGGTTCAACGCGCCGGTCATTCTTCCTCTCCCGCTGGATCGGGCCGGTCAGGATGCCGTCCCGAAGTCCTCCCGTGCCGCGTGGTGCCACCACGCGAAGATCGACACCGCCGCCAGTTCGGCCACCACCGCCGCGACCGGCAGCAGCAGCGTGGTCACGTCCAGCATCGCGCACGCCGTCAGGAGCGCGAGCGTCGTGATCGTCGCCGCGCCGAAGCGCATCGCGGTCGCGACCCGTGCCCAGTTCCGGTCGAGCACCCACCACGCCAGCGGCAGGTGGCAACCCGCCAGCGCCAGCAACAGCACCGCCAGCACCGGGCCGGTCGACCGCGTGCCCGCGTTCAGCAGCGAGACGTGCGTGCCGCTGCCGGTCAGGAAGCCGCCGAGGCCGTCGCTCGCCGCGACGAAGGGAAAGCCGAACAGCGTCGCGACCACCAGCATCGCCGCCACCGGCAACAGCAGCCCCAACGCCAGCGCATAGCCGGCCAGCAACCGGCGGCCCTCGCCATGCCGTGGCAGCATGCGCCATGCCCCGATCAGACAGCCCAGCGCGAAGCGGAGCGACCGTCCATCGGCGGCGGCGGCGGGCTGTTCGGCGAGCATCGCCGCACCCCATGCCGCATGGCGCGTGCCGAGGCTGCGGACCGCGAGCGCGAGGAGCAGCCGGACGAACGGCGCGCTCATGCCGGAAACGGCACGCCGTCGGGCGCGGGGCGATCGGTGGCGAGGTCCCGCGCCAGTTGCAGCCCGGCGGCGGTCAATCGATAGGCGTGGCGCGGCGGCCGGCCGGGGTGCTCGGGCGCGCACCATTCCGCCTCGACCAGTCGCTGATCGGTCATGCGCATCAGCAACGGATAGATCGTCCCCGACATCAGCCCGGTGGCCTTCATCAGTTCATAGCCGTGCCACCATTCGGGCGCGCGCGCCGCCAGTGCTTCGATCAGCGTCAGCATCTGTGGCGAAGGGCGACGGGTCCGGGCCATAAACCAATAACAACATATGTAGAGTTAAGCGTCAAGCGGTACGATCGACGCCCATGAAAAGGGGTGCCCGGACGCTCTGCCCGGACACCCCCGTCACGCCGAAGCGTGGATCAGAGCGCGATCATGCCTGTCCGAGATCGAACCGGTCGGCCATCATCACCTTGGTCCATGCCGCCACGAAGTCCTTGGCGAACTTCTCGCCGGCGTCGTCGCAGGCATAGACTTCCGCAATCGCGCGCAACTGCGAGTTGGAGCCATAGACCAGATCGGTGCGCGACGCGGTCCACTTGCGCTCGTGGGTGTGGCGATCGGTGCCGACGAACTCCTGATCGCTGTCGTCGCTGACCTGCTTCCATGCGGTGGCCATGTCGAGCAGGTTCACGAAGAAGTCGTTGGTGAGCTGCCCCGGCCGGGTGGTGAACACGCCGTGGTCCTTCGCCTTGCCATGGTTCGCCCCCAGCACGCGCAGCCCCGCGACCAGCACCGCCATTTCGGGCGCCGACAGGCCGAGCAATTGCGCCCGGTCGATCATCAGCTCCTCGGTCGGCACGTTGAACTGTACCTGGAGATAGTTGCGGAACGCATCGGCCTTCGGCTCCAGCACCGCGAAGCTCTCCACATCGGTCCAGTCCTGCGTCGCGTCGGTCCGGCCGCCGACGAACGGCACCGCAACGGCGTGACCGGTCGGCGCGATCGCCTGTTCGACACCGACGACTCCGCCCAGCACGATCAGGTCGGCGATCGACACGCTCTTGCCACCCTTGGCGTCGAAACCGGCCTTGATCCCGTCATAGACCGCCAGCACCTTCGCCAGTTGCTCCGGCTCGTTGACCTCCCAGTCCTTTTGCGGGGCGAGGCGGATGCGCCCGCCATTGGCACCGCCGCGCTTGTCCGACCCGCGATAGGTCGAGGCCGAGGCCCATGCGGTCGTCACCAGTTCGGCGATCGACAGGCCTGACGCGGCGATTGCCTGCTTGAGCGTCGCGACCTCGGCATCTCCGATCGGCTCGCCGGTCGCCTTGGGGACCGGGTCCTGCCAGATCAGGTCTTCCTTGGGCACTTCCGGGCCGAGCAGGCGGATGTTCGGCCCCATGTCGCGGTGGGTCAGCTTGAACCACGCGCGCGCCCAGACATCGGCGAAATAGGCCGGATCGGCGCGGAATTTCTGGCAGACCGCGTTATAGGCGGGGTCGACCTTCAACGCCATGTCGGCGGTCGACATCATCGTCGGCACCTTCTTCTCCGGGGTATGCGCCGCCGGGGCCAGCGTATCCTCGGGATTGCCGACCGGCTGCCACTGGTGCGCGCCCGCCGGGCTCTTCACCAGTTCATATTCATGGTCGAACAGCATGTCGAAATAGGTCATGTCCCACGTCGTCGGCGTCGGCGTCCATGCCCCTTCGAGGCCCGAGGTGATCGTGTGATCGCCCATGCCGCTCTCATGCGTCGATGCCCAGCCCAGACCCTGCGCGGCGATGTCCGCGCCTTCGGGTTCGGTGCCGACATGGGCGGGATCGCCCGCGCCATGCGCCTTGCCGAAAGTATGGCCACCGGCGGTCAGCGCCACCGTCTCCTCGTCGTTCATGCCCATCCGCGCGAACGTCTCGCGCATGTCGCGCGCCGAGCCCTTGGGCATCGGGCAGCCGCCCGGACCTTCGGGGTTCACATAGATCAGCCCGTGCTGGATCGCGGCGAGCGGGCTTTCGAGCGCGAGGCCGGCTTCCTCGTCGATCCGGGTCTGGCCGAGCCATTCTTCCTCGGTGCCCCAGTACACGTCCTTTTCGGGCTCGAACACGTCCTCGCGACCGCCGCCGAAGCCGAAGGTCGGCCCGCCCATCGATTCGATCGCGACATTGCCGGCGAGGATGAACAGGTCGGCCCAGCTCAACTGGCGGCCGTACTTCTGCTTGATCGGCCACAGCAGGCGGCGCGCCTTGTCGAGATTGCCGTTGTCCGGCCACGAGTTGAGCGGGGCGAAGCGCTGCTGCCCCGCCGACGATCCACCGCGCCCGTCGCCGGTGCGATAGGTGCCGGCCGAATGCCACGCCATGCGGATGAAGAACGGGCCGTAATGGCCGTAATCGGCCGGCCACCATGGCTGGCTGTCGGTCATCAGCGCGGTCAGATCGGCCTTGAGCGCATCATAATCGATGCCTGCGAATTCGGCGCGATAGTCGAAGTCGTTGCCGAACGGATTGCCGCTCACGCCCTTCTGGTGGAGGATGTCGATCGACAGCGCCTCGGGCCACCAGTCGCGCGCGGTCTGGCCCAGCAGGCGGCGCATCGCGGCGGGTTGCTTCTTGGGATCGTTGATCGGGCTGTTTTCGGGGATGGCGTCCATCGCAACTCTCTCCATGACTATTCCGCGTGAGATGACCGACCGGGGACACGTATTCCAACGATTTGAACCAATGTGTCCGATCGGATTTTTCGATGGGCCGGCCGCAGCGGCGGACCGGTCACACGACTTCCATCGAGGCCCGTCATGAACGCAACCGATATTGCCTGTCTCCGTCGCTGCGTCGATCTGGCCGGCAAAGCGGTGTCGGCGGGGGACGAACCGTTCGGGTCGCTGCTGGTGTCCGCCGATGGCACGGTGCTGTTCGAGGATCGCAACCGGACAGGCGGCGGCGATCCGACGCGGCATCCCGAATTCGCGATCGTCCGCTTCGCGGCGGAGCATCTGTCGCCGGAGGAACGCCGCGGCGCGACCGTCTATACCTCGGGCGAACATTGCGCGATGTGCGCGGCGGCGCACGGCCTCGTCGGGCTGGGGCGGATCGTCTATGCGACGTCGACGCCGCAACTGGGGCAATGGCTGGCCGAACTGGGCAGGCCGTCGCTCGGCATCGCGCCGCTGCGCGTCACCGATGTCGTCCCCGGTATCGAGGTCGCGGGACCCGTCGAGCAATTCGCCGACGAGGTCCGTGCCCTGCATGCGCGACGTGGGACGGACCGGGATTGAACAAGGCGTTCGACGTCTCCCCTCCCTGACAAGGGAGGGGGCGGGGGTGGGTCGGCCGGTTGTAGGAAGCTTACGTTTCCTCTCCGACCCACCCACCCCCAGCCCCTCCCTTGTCAGGGAGGGGGGCAACTTGCCGGAGTCCGGCGAATGTCGATCCTACACCGCCAGCCCGTTCGCCTCGACATGGGCGGCGATCTCGCCGGCGGTCGTCCACCAGATGCGCGGATCGTCCGCCCCGCGCAGGTCGCTCAACACCCGGGCGAGCGCGGGAACGCGGTGCGCCTGCCCCATGATATAGGGGTGGAGCGCGATGCCCAGCACGACCGGGCGGCGGTCACATTCCGACAGGAGCTGATCGACGGCGGAGCGGATCATGGCCGCGAACGTCTCCGCCTCCTGCCGGCGCTGGATGATCGACGGGATGTCGTTGATCTCCTGCGAATAGGGCACCGATAGCATGCCGCCGTGTCTGGTCGACAGCCGGGTCGGCTGGTCGTCGTGCGCCCAGTCGAGGACGTAGCGATAGCCCGCTTGCGCCAGCAGGTCGGGCGTGTCGTGGCTTTCCGAAATCCATGGGCCGAGCCACCCGGTCGGCCGCGTGCCGAGCGCGGCGAGGCGTTCGGTCACGTCCGCGATCAGACGTGCTTCGCGGCCGGGCGTCATGTCGCCCTGCGCCCGCGCGTTGCCGCCACCATGCGCCGCGATCTCGTCGCCCCGGTCGCGGCAGGCTTCGGCAAGGCCGGGGCAGCGGTCGAGGACATCGGCGTTGAGCAGCGCGGTGGTGCGCAGCTCCAGCCGGTCGAACAGGTCGAACAGCCGCCATGCCCCGACGCGGTTGCCGTAATCGCGCCACGCATAGTTCATCACATCGGGGTCGGTCTGCGACGGCGCCAGTTCGGCGCCCAGCCCGCCGCCGAAGTCGAACACCTCGTAATTGACGCCGAGATAGAGCGCGAGGCGCTTGCCGCCCGGCCAGTCATAGACCGGGCGATCGACGATGCTGCGATAGGGATAACGATCGTGGTGTGTGGCCATGGCGGGGCGAACGCACGACCCCGGCCATCGCTGCACCCCCGGTGTGTCGGAGTCCGTTTGAAAATTCGCGGGAGAGCGAGTTTCGAGGCGGTTCCGGCCCGCTCCCCCTCGGGTCCCAGCAAAGTAATACTTTGCTGGGCTACCCTCTCCCGTCCACCCATTGAGTGTACCCTGTAGGTGGACGGGAGGGGGAGCGGGCCGGAACCGCAAAACGCGGCAATCGCGCGTTTTCCAACAGCCTCTCAGCCGCGGGCGTGGTTCCGGCTGCGCGCCGTGCCGATGCTGGCGACTATGGTTTCATACTGGTCGGTCGAAAAGCCCGCGCGCAGGAACGTCTTGAGTTCATGCACCGGCACCGCGAACCCGCGATGCCAGCTCAGCACCGCCATGCGGCGCAGCGCTTCCAGTTGCGGATCGGCGAGGTGCGGGCTGCCGCGTCGCGTACCGAACACCCGGCCGAGCGCGACCGATACCCGCCCCGGCTCGCGCAGCGACGACAGGCGGTCATGCTGCGCCAAGGCGACGACCGACCATTCGAGCGCGCTCAGCCCGGTACGCGGCACAGCGGCGGTCTCGACGCTGCCTGCCTGCACCGCAAGCATCGGATCACCGGTGAAATCGACATAGGCCATGAACGGATCCTCCCTTTGGATGGCGCACGGTGGCTTGATCGAGGCGCGACCGGGCGGTCGCGGCCCCATGATGGTGCCGACGTGCAGATGCACCTCCGCCATCCGCCCGATCATCGGGCCGGCGGACGTGCCGAAATCGAAGCATTGGACTGCGGCGTCGCCGACGTTACCGGGCGATCACCGCGAACACACAGGGTCGGGCATGGTGCAGCCTTTGCGGATACCATCGAGGCACCGCTGCGATGCCCTCTTCTATACTGGTCGGTATATTAAGCGGAGAAGCGGTCGTCAACGCCTTTTATACCGACCGGTAGCTTTTTATCGCCCCGGCCACATCATCAGGCTGGTGGCCACCACCCGTTCCAGATCGGCGCGGGTCGCCCCCGATCCGGCCTGCACCGCCATCCCCTGCAACACGGCGTAGAGATAGCCGGTCAAACCGGCGACATCGACATGGTCGGGCAGGTCGCCGTCGCGCTTGGCGCGTTCGAATCGTTCGACCAGTGCCGCCTGCGCGCAGGCGCGCCGCTGGATCATGTCGGCCTTGATCGATCCGGCGTCCGCGCCGCACGCGGTGGTGCTGATGACCCCGAGACACCCCTTGGGGCCACCGCTGTCGGTCTGCGCATCGATCGCGCCGCGCATGAAATATTCGGCGACGGCGCGCGCGGTCGGCTGGTTCAGCGCCTCGCGGGTATAGGCCATCTTCTCGGCTTCGTAGAGGTCGAGCGCCTTGTGGAACAACGCTTCCTTGTTGCCGAACGCGGCATAGAGGCTGGGCTTGGTGATGCCCATCGCGTCGGTCAGATCGGCCATCGACGCGCCGTCATAGCCCTTTGCCCAGAACACGCCGAGCGCCTTGGCGAGTGCTGCATCGACGCAGAATTCGCGGGGCCGACCCTTGGGCGAGGGAGTTGCAAGCGATTCCATAACGGCCGGTACATAAGGAGAGCGTCCCCCGGTGGCAAGCCGGCGTGGCGGCAGCGGCCTTGATCGCCCCGCTTGCCAAGCGCGTGCGCCCACGCCAAGCGGCGGCGATGCGTATCGCCCTGTTCGAGCCCGAGATCGCCGGTAACGTCGGTGCCGTGTTGCGCCTGTGCGCCTGTGTGGGCGCCACGGTCGACCTGATCGAGCCGCTGGGCTTCGCATGGGACGACCGGCGGGTGCGCCGCGCGGCGATGGACTATATCGATCACGTCACCGTCACCCGCCACGCCGATTTCGCTGCGTTTCGCGCCACGCTGGACGGCGGCCGGCTGGTGCTGTTCTCCACCAAGGCGACCGAGTCGGCCTATCGCTTCGCCTATGCGCCGGGCGACGTGCTGCTGTTCGGCAAGGAGAGCGCGGGCGTGCCGCAAGCCGTGGCCGATGCGTGCGACGCACTCGTCCGCCTGCCGATGAAGGACGCGGTGCGATCGATGAACCTCGCCACCTCCGCCGCGCTGGCACTGGGCGAGGCGCTGCGCCAGACCGGTGGCCTGCCCGGGTAGGGGTTGATCCATCCACCTTCGAAACAGGCGTCATCCCAGCGCAGGCTGGGATCTCCCGGGGCTGATGCGGGGCAGGAGCCGCGGGAGGCCCCAGCCTTCGCTGGGGCGACGCTTCCGTTCAGATGGATCGGATTCGGGCGGGGAACCGGCCGAGCATCACACCGGCTGTGGCAGCAACAGCAACCGCCCCGGCGTCAGCTCATCGCCGGTGGCGGTGATCCTGACCGGGCCGGTGCCGCGCCCGATGCGGACGATCGCCTGCGCCAGCCCGGCGAATGCGCGGCGCCGGTCGGCCTGATCGGCCTCGAGACTGGTCGGGTTGCCATTGCCGACGCCGATGATCGTCGCATCGCCCGCCACCGCGAAGCGCAGCAGATCGGCGGCATCCGGCACGATGCGCCCCTTCGCATCGACCACTTCGGCGCGGACCATCACCACGTCCTGCCCGCTGGCCAGCGGCCGACGGCGATCGGCGGTCAGCACGACGCCGGCGGCGGCCCCGGCCGTCTCGCGCACGTCGCGCGCGGTGCGGCGGCCCTTGTCAAACCCGCGCGCCTCGATCCGGCCGGGGGCATAGGGCACGTCCCAGCGCAGGTGCCGGTTGCGCGGCATCGGCTTGCGCCCGAGCGAGCGGCCGTTGAGCAGCAGTTCGACCTCGGCGCAATTGCCATGCACCCACACCTCGATCGGCTGGCCGTCCTTGCCCGGCCAGTTCCAGTGCGGCAGCAGATGGACCAGCGGCTGGTCGGGCCGCCACCATGCGCGGTAATAATAGAAATTGTCCTTGGGGAAGCCGCAGGTGTCGAGCACCCCGAAATAGCTCGAGATGCTGGGAAACGCCGGATAGGGCGTCGGTTCGCCGCGATAGTCGAACCCGGTCCAGATGAACCCGCCGGCGATGTCGCGCCGGTCGGCGACGATCGTCCACCATTCCTCGGCGGTCGATGCCCACCACGGATGTTCGGTGTCATAGGCGCGCACGATCTGCCGCGCGGCGTCGTTGGCATAGGCGCCGCGCGTCGCGACCGTGCTGCCGGTTTCCGATCCATAGACCGGTACGCCGGGATGGGCCGCCTTGAACGCGGGCATCCTGTCGGTGCGATAGTTGAAGCCGACCGTGTCGACGATCCTGGCGGCTCCCTTGTCCCAGCTATTGTCGAACGCAAAGGTCGTGGGCCGGGTCGGGTCAAGCTCGCGCACCAGATCCTGCATCGCCTGCGTGACCCGCGCGCCGCGCGGCGATCCCTGCTGCGGTTCCTCGTTGCCGAGCGACCAGCTTATGACGCTGGGATGGTTGCGGTCGCGCCGGACGATGCGCGACAGTTCGTCCATCGCCGCGGGATCGCTGCTGTTGCGCCGCGCCTCGACGATCATCAGCATGCCCATCGCGTCGCACAGGTCGAGCATCGCGGCGGCGGGGGGATTGTGCGCGCTGCGCCAGGCGTTCGATCCCATCTCCTGCAACTGCGCGATCCGCCATGCGTGGAGCGCGTCGGGGATGCCGGTGCCGACCCCGGCATGGTCCTGATGGTTGCAGCTTCCCAGCAGCTTGACCGGCCGTTCGTTGAGCAGGAAGCCGCGCGCGCCGTCGAAGCGGACCGTGCGGATGCCGAACGGGGTGACATAGGTGTCGACCATGATGCCGTCGACCACCACCTCGCTGTGCAGCCGGTAGCGATACGGCGTCTCGACCGACCAGAGCTGCGGCGCGGCGATCCGCGCGCTGCCGGTCGCGGTCGCGGTGGTGTGCGGGGCAACCGTCAGCGACGTCTCGGGCAGCGCCGCCACCGCCTGTCCGTTTGCGCCGACGATCCGCTGGCGCACCACCGCCGCGACCGGGGCGGGGCCGTCGTTGCGGATGTCCAGCGCCGCGCTGACGATCGCGCCATCGCTGCCGACGGTGCTGCGCACCACGCTGCCCCATTGCGGCACATAGACGCGATTGGCGCGCACCAGATCGACATGGCGGTAGATCCCAGCCCCTTCGTAGAACCAGCCTTCGCCAAGCGACGCATCGACCCGCAGCGCGATGACGTTCGGCCCGCCCTCGTAATCGAGGAAGTCGCCGATCGGCACCGCGAACGGCGCATAGCCGCTTTCGTTACGGCCGGCGACATAGCCGTTCACGAACACGATGCAGTCGCGGAACACGCCGTCGAACTCGATCCAGAGCGCGCGGTCGCGGTCGGCGGCGTCGATGGCGATCGGGGTGCGATACCAGCCGACGCTGTTCCCGGGAAAGTCGCGGCCGATCGCCTTGAAGCCATGCGCGGCGGCGGCGTCCTCGGTTTCCTTCGTCGCCGGCGCGGCCGGTCTGGCGAACGGCAGCGCCACCGCCCAGTCGTGCGGCACCATCACCGCCTGCCAGCCCTTGTCGTCGAACGCCGGGCTGGAGGCGTCGGCGGTGACGCCCGCCTTGGCATAGGTCCGCTGATACCGTCCGAAGCCGAAGTCCTGTTCGACGTCGGCGGCATGGCCGAGGTGGAAGCGCCAGTCGGCCAGCCGTTCGACCCGCCGGGGACCGATATACGCCGGGGCAGGGGCATCGCCCGGCACGCCGGCATGCGCCGATCCCAGTCCCGGCAGCGCGACCGCTCCGGCCAGCGCGCCTGCGGCAATCGCCTCGCGACGGGAAATCAGCATCGTTCGTCTCTCCTGACGTGGCGGCTGCCGCTTCCGGCCCGCCTTGATTTGTCTGATGAATGCGTAGCCAAGAATATACCCGGCAGCAATGTGGTTTCGCCGCCGCGTACGCCCGGTCGATCTCGCTGAAAATGACGTTAATGATCGCGTGATGGAGCATCCCGCCGACGACCGATTCGCGAAACTGACCCCGCGCCAGCGCGAATTGCTGCGGCTGGTGCATGAACATCGCAAATCGGCCGAGATCGCGCATCTGCTGGGCCTGAGCGCGCGCTATGTCGATAACCAATTGATCGACGCCAAGAATATCCTCGGCGCGACCAGCCGGTTTGATGCCGCGCGGCGGTTCGCGGCGCATGAATCGGGGGTGGAATCGATACACCCTGTATCTTCTCCATCTTCCCCGCCGCCGCTCTGGCCGCTTCCCATGCCGTTGCCGGACAGCACCGGCCGCAGGAACATGATGAGCTGGCAACAGGTCGCCCTGTGGGGGGCAATCATCGCGATCGCCACCCCGGTCGGGTTGACCGTGGCGGCGATGGTCATCGTGGCGCTGGGGCTGCTGTTCGGCCAGACCGCATCATAGCCGGCATGCAGATGCCGAGGGGAACGACCATGCAGCACCTCACCGCCACCAGCCTCACCGTCGCCGACGATCTGCGTCGCGCCGAACATTCGATCAACGTCGCGATGCGCGATACCGCGCAGTTCCTGATGACCACGCTCGACGCCACCTCGGCGCACGGCCTGTCGGCGGCGATGACCCATGGCACGGTCAAGGCGACGGTCGGCGCGCTCGGCTCGCTGGTCGAGAGCCAGTCGCAGATGGCGATGCGCGCGCATGTCGCGATCGAGCGGACCGGACGGCAACTCGGCCTGACCGAGACGAGCTGGGGCGAATTGCTGCCCAAGCCGTCGGGCAGCGCCGACGCGCCCGTGCCCGTCATGGCCTGATCCGGCGGCCGAAGCTTCCCGATGGCGACGAACGTCCTTTTCGCGCTGCTGTTCTGGGCCGTCTTCCTCGGCGTCAACGGCTATGCCGCGTGGCGCGGCGGCCGGCCCGAACGGATCGGCGCGGCGATCAACGTCGTCGGCTGCATCGCGACGCTGGTCGTCCGGCTGCTGTCGGCCTCGGCATGGCTGCCCGCCGCGTTGTCGGTCTTGACGATCGACTTCGCGGTGGCGGCGGGCTTCTTCTGGCTGGCGGTGCGCACGACGCGCTTCTGGCCGGTCTGGGCGTTCGGCTTCACGCTGGCGAACCTGCTGGTCAGCATCGCCGCCGCGCTGCTGCCGGCGGTCGCGCCCTTCGTCTATCACACCGGCCTCGGTCTCTACGCCTATCTCGCCTTCGCGGCGCTGGCGCTCGGCACGATGCAATTGCCCCGCGACGCCGGGCCGGTCCTTCGTAACGGATTCCGATCGTCATGGATGCCACCGCAACCGAAATGATCGACGTGTTGGTGCGCCTGCCGCGCGCCACCGTCCTGCAGTTCGTCGGCACCGCCCGGCCCGACCCGGTCGATCCCGCCGCCCGCCGGCTGGAACAGGCGAGCGCGATGCTCGCCGGCCGCCGCGCGCGCGGTGCCGCCTTCGCGGGGCTGCGCTTCGTCGAACCGGCGTGGGACATGATCCTCGCGCTCTATGTCGCCACCGCCGAGGGGCAGCGGACCAACGTCCTGAAACTCTGCGCGGCGAGCGGCGCGTCGACCACCACCGCGCTGCGCCTGATCGAGAATTTCGAGGCGCGCGGCTATGTCGAACGGCGGCCCGATCCGACCGACGCGCGCAGCATCCTGATCGTGATGCTGCCAACGCTCGCGAACGCGCTCGACGGCTGGCTCGATTCGTTCGGCCGGGGCGCGCTGCCCGACCTTGGCTGACGCGGCTGCATCGGCCCCACGTGATCGATCGATGACCCGGACCCGCCGCCTCGTCCTGTCGGCCATCATGTCGGTCGCCATCGCCGGCGCGGCAGGCGGGGCGGCGACCCATCGCCCCGCGATCGCCCGGTGGTGGCAGCGGATGCACCTCCATCATCCCGGCGACGCGCTGCTCGATCGGCGCGGGCATAATTTCCATCATTTTGCCGATTGACTGCCAGCGCTGGCAATCGTAGCAGTTCGCTCAGGGATACAGCGGTCCAAAACTGGTAGCGCTATCATTCCTTTCCGCCAGCCGAAGGATCGGCGGCGGAAACCCGTGTCGCAGTCGCGGCGACGGGAGGGACTAGGGGAGGACATATGAATCAGCACCGGGCCACTCGCCATCTTTGCTCCGTCGCGTTGCTACCGCTGGCAATGCTGGCGTCGCCGTCGTTCGCGCAACAGGCCGCGCCGCAGGGCGAGGCGACTCCCGCCGTCGAACCGGATGCCGCCGCCGAGATCGTCGTCACCGGATCGCGCATCGCCCGCACCGGGTTCGACGCATCGACCCCGGTGAACGTCGTGGGGCAGGAGGACATCAAGCTGTCGGGCAACGTCAACGTCGAAAAGACGCTGGCGCAGATCCCGCAGGCGGTCGGCTCGGCGCTCGGCAGCGCGACCGCGAACACCGTGCCCGGCGGCTATGCCGACGTGAACCTGCGCGGCTTCGGGTCGCAGCGCAATCTGGTGCTGGTCAACGGCCGCCGCTTCGCGATCTTTGGGCCGGAGCAGGTGACCGATCTCAATACCATCCCCTCGACGCTGATCGCCCGGACCGAGGTCGTGACCGGCGGATCGTCGGCGGTCTATGGATCGGATGCGATCACCGGCGTCATCAACTTCATCATGCGCGACGATTTCGAGGGGCTGGAGGCACGCGCCCAAGTCAACCTCGACGCGCATACCACCACCCCGGTCTACAACTTCGACGTGACGCTCGGCGGCAACTTCGCCGAGGATCGCGGCAATGTCGTCGTGTCGGGCAACTACCTCAAGCGCGGGTCGATCACGCGCGGGCAGCGCGGCGGCTATGCGTTCGACACGCTGGTCGACGGTTGCGTCGTGCCCGGCACCGCCAGCCCGAACCGTGCCGGCACCCCGTTCAGCAACAGCTCGACGACCAACTGCGCCGCGAACGGTGGCGAACTGGGCTTCGTGGCGGGCGGCAGCGGCGACATTCCCAACGGCCGTTTCTCCGGCATTCCTGCCTTCGCCAACGCCAGCCCCGCGTTGCAGGCGGCCTATGGTGCCGCCGGCCTCACCGGGCTTGGCTCGCGCGGCTTCACCTTCAACAACGGCGGCACCGCCGCGCGGCCCGCGCTCACCCCGCAGGACGATTTCAACCTCGGGCCGTTCAACTATCTCATCCAGCCGCAGGAGCGCTGGATGATTAACAGCTTCGGTCATTACGACCTGAACGACAACATCACCGCCTATATGGAGCTGCACTACAGCAACAACACGGTCGATGCGCAGCTTGCGCCGGTCAACGTCGGCACCTCGACGCTGCTCGACGTCAACAATCCTTTCCTGACGCCGCAGCTCCAGAACGTGCTGCGCCTGCTCGACCAGGCGGAGACGGGGACGATCACCGTCACCAGCGGATCGGCGCGGCGCACGACCGTCGCCGGCGACGGGCTGGCGGTGCTGACCGCCGGGCGGCGGTATGTCGAGAATGGCGCGCGCTTCGCCAGCGAACGGCGCAACGTGTTCCGCGGCGCATGGGGCCTGCGCGGCACGATCGGCGATGCGACCGAGAATTTCCTGACCGACCTGAAGTTCGACGTCTATTACACCTACGCCCGCAGCGAGGACACGTTGCAACTGCGCAACGCCATCTCGCGCAGCCGCTTGCAGACGGCGCTCCTGTCGCAGAACGGCGCCGCGCCGGTCTGCAACATCTTCGGCGCCAACGTGTCGGCGGCCTGCGTCAGCGCGGTGTCGATTGGTGCTACCAACACGACGATGGCGACGCAGCAGGTCGCGCAGGCCAGCGTCACCGGCAATCTGTTCCGCCTGCCCGCCGGGCCGGTCGGCTTCTCCTATGGCTATGAATGGCGCGAATCGAGCGCGCGCTTCACCCCCGACACCTTCCTCGCCTCGGGCGATGTCGTCGGCTTCAATCCCGGCCTGCCGACCGCCGGCAAGGTGGGCGTGAAGGAAGTGTTCGGCGAAGTCCGCGTGCCGCTGATCCACAACACGCCGTTCATCGACAGCCTCGTCGCCAACGGCGCGTTCCGCTATTCCAACTATGACCTGAACGGCATCGGCGGGGTGTGGACCTACCTCGGCGGGCTCGACTGGCGGATCAACCGCGACGTGACGTTGCGCGGCCAGTATCAGCGCGCGATCCGCGCGCCGAGCGTCGCCGAACTGTTCGGCGGCACCAGCCGGCAGATCGCGACCGCGACCGATCCCTGCTCCGGCCGGTCGGCGGCGGCGCAGCAGACCGCCGCCGTCCGCGCCCTGTGCGTGGCGACCGGCGTTCCCGCCGCCAACGTGTTCGGCGGCGGCGTGCAGCCCAATGCGTTCTTCTCGTCCGACTTGGGCGGCAATCCGAACCTTCGCGAAGAAGTGTCGGATACCTATACGCTGGGCGTCGTGTTCACGCCGCGCTTCGCCCCGCGCCTGACCGCCAGCGTCGATTATTTCAACATCTCGCTCGAAGGGGCCGTGGCGCAACTGGGCGGCGGGCTCCAGAACACGCTGAACCTGTGTTATTACACCATCCAGGACATCAACAGCGAGTTCTGCCGCGCGGTGCAGCGCAACCCGCTGAACGGCGAAATCAACGAGCCGTTCGCGGTACAGGTGCGCAACGCCAACAGCGGCCTGCTCAAGACCTCGGGGCTGGACTTCGCGCTGCGCTACCGCGTGCCCTTGGGCTTCGGCTTCCCCGGTGTGGCGAGCGACAGCTCGCTCGACATCGCCACCAGCTATACGTGGCTGAACGAGTTCACCTCGACGCCGGTCGCAGCACTCCCCAACCTGCGCAACGAATGCGTCGGCGCGTTCGGCACCACCTGCGGCCAGCCGCTGCCGCGCTGGCGCGGCAACACCCGGCTGACGTGGAACAACGATGGCCTCAGCCTCTCGCTGCGCCATCGCTACATCGGCCCGGTCTATACCGACCGTTATCTGGTGCCGCTGCGCCAAGGCGCGGCGGTGGTGCCGGACCGTGCCACGCTGGTCTATCCGCGCCTGCCCGCGCAGAATTATTTCGACCTGTCGTTCAACTATGACGCGACGCGCAAGATCGAGCTGTTCGGCGGTGTGAACAACATCTTCGATCGCGATCCGCCGGTGACGACGCAGGGGCCGAACGCCAATACCTTCTCCGCCACCTACGACGTGATCGGTGCGGAATTCTTCCTTGGCGCGACGCTGAAATTCTGATCCCTCCCTGGGGCCGCGCAATCCCCTGCGCGGCCCCTTTTTCTTTTGAGGTTGGCCGATGCTCGATCGTCGTCATGTCATGCTGGGCGGGGCGGGGCTGCTCGCCGCCGCGACCCTTGGTGCGCATCCCGCCCGTGCGCTGGCCCGGCCCCTGCGCGGTGGCGGCATGGTCGACGTCCGCCGCTTCGGCGCGAAGGGCGACGGCATCCGCATCGACAGCCATGCCGTTAACAAGGCGATCGATCATGTCGCGGCGCGCGGCGGCGGCACCGTGTATTTTCCGGCGGGCACCTATGCCTGCTACACCATCCGCCTGAAAAGCCGGGTGACGCTGCACCTCGACAATGGCGCGGTCATTCTGGCCGCGGCACCCGTCGGCACCACCGGCTACGACATCGCCGAACCCAATTCATGGGACATGTACCAGGATTACGGCCACAGCCACTGGCGCAACAGTCTGATCTGGGGCGAAGGGCTCCACGACATCGCGATCGAGGGGCACGGCCTGATCTGGGGTAAAGGGCTGGGGCGCGGCGACGGCAAGGACGACTGGCTGAAGGACCCCAATGGTCCGGGCACCGGCAACAAGGCGATCGCGCTGAAAAACTGCCGCAACGTCACCTTGCAGGATTTCCGCATGCTGGAGGGCGGCTGGTTCGCCTTGCTCGCGACCGGCGTCGACAATCTGGTGATCGACAACGTGCTGTGCGACACCAACCGCGATGGCTTCGACATCGATTGCTGCCGCAACGTCCGGGTGAGCAACTGCACCGTCAACTCGCCCTATGACGACGCGATCTGCCCCAAGAGCAGCTTCGCGCTGGGCGAGGCGCGCGTGACCGAGAACGTCACTATCGCCAATTGTCTGGTGATGGGCAATTATCAGGTCGGATCGGTCCTCGATGGCACCTTCAAGCGGATGCCACCCGAGTTCGCCCCGCTGATCCATGGCCGGATCAAGTTCGGGACCGAGAGCAACGGCGGTTTCCGCAACATCGCCATCACCAACTGCATCTTCGACCAGAGCCGGGGCCTCGCCTTCCAGACCGTCGACGGCGGCGTGGTGGAGGACATCACCGTCAGCAACGTGACGATGCGCGGCACCGTCAACGGCCCGCTGTTCCTGCGGCTGGGCAAGCGGATGCGCGGCCCCGCCGGGCGGCCGATCGGCACGATGAAGCGTATCCTGATCCAGAACGTCACCAGTTCGGACGCGACGCCGCTCCCATCGGTCATCGCCGGGCTGGCCGACCGTCCGATCGAGGATCTGACCATCTCGGGCCTCTATCTCCATCATGTCGGCGGCGCGGCCCCGGCGATGGCGGCGCTGGTGCCGCCGGAGAACGAACTGGGCTATCCTGAAGCGACGATGTTCGGCGATCTGCCCGCGACCGGGCTGTTCGTGCGCCATGTGCGGGGGCTGGAACTGCGCGACGTCGAGATCGCCGTCGCCACGCCCGATCCTCGCCCGGCGCTGCGGCTGGAGGATGTGGTGGGCGCCGATCTCCACCGCATCCGCGTGCCCGCCGGGGCCGGCGCGCTGGTGACGCGGGACGTGCGCGACCTGTCGCTCACCGGCAACCGCTGGACGGCGGACCGTCAGCTCGCCGGCCCGCTCGACGCGCGCTACTGAGAAAAGCCCTTGCCCGGGGTGACGGATGCCCCGGGCACGCCCGCACCCCATCCATCTCCCGTTCATCCACTCTGTTCTTTGATCGTACGGACTTTTCCCGCTAGTGTTGCGCCGGTGCCGCAGTTGAAAGCTCCTATGGTCATGTCCCGTTCGTACTCCCACGCCGCCGCCATTCTCGGCGCGCTGGCACTGGTTCCCGTCGCCACGGGGGCGATGGCGCAGGCCGATGCGGGCAGCTTCCGCGAACTCGATACCTTCATGGACGTCTATAACCGGGTGAAGGCGAGCTATGTCGACAAGGTCGACGACAAGACGCTGATGGAAGGCGCGATGCGCGGCATGCTCGCAGCACTCGACCCGCATTCGAGCTATCTCGACGCCAAGGATTTCGAGAATCTGCGCATCGCCACCTCGGGCAATTATTCGGGCCTCGGCCTGTCGGTCACGATGGAGGACGGCGCGGTCAAGGTCATCACCCCGACCGAGGATACGCCCGCCGCGCGCGCCGGCATCAAGTCGGGCGATTACATCACCCATGTCGATGGCAAGCTGATCGTCGGCGGCACGCTCGACGAAGCGGTCGCGCAGATGCGCGGGCCGACGGGGTCGAAGGTCTCGCTGACCCTCGTCCGCCCCGGCCGCGACAAGCCGATCGAACTGACGCTGGTGCGCGGCACGATCGTGCAGAAGCCGGTCAAGTGGGAGGTGAAGGACGACATCGGCGTCATCAACATCAACACCTTCAGCGAATCGACCGGGGCCGACACCCGCGCCGCGATCGCCGCGATCGACCGGCAACTGGGCCACAAGCCCAAGGGCTATATCATCGACCTGCGCGACAATGGCGGCGGGCTGCTGACGCAGGCGATCGAGGTGTCCGACACCTTCCTCGCGCGCGGCGAGATCGTCTCGCAGCGCGGCCGCGACAAGGCCGACACCGAACGCTATTTCGCCGAGGAGATGGTGCCGGGCGATCTGGCGCAGGGGCTGCCGATCATCGTCCTGACCAACCCCGGCACCGCGTCCGCCTCCGAGATCGTCGCCGGCGCATTGCAGGATCACCACCGCGCGATCGTGATGGGCGAGCGCAGCTTCGGCAAGGGATCGGTCCAGTCGATCTTTGATCTCTCGAAGAACACCGCCGTGCGCCTGACCACCGCGCGCTATCACACGCCGTCGGGCCGGTCGGTGCAGGAAGGCGGCATTGACCCCGACCTGAAGGTGCCGCAAATCTCCGATCCCGATTACAAGGATCGCCCGGTCTATCGCGAGGCCGATCTGCGCCGCCACCTCGTCAACGAAGCCGGCGTCGACGACAAGACGCTGACCGAGGATACCAAGGACGATCCGCGCTTCGCCGAGAGCGCCGAATCCTTGAAGAAGCGCGGGGTCGACGATTTCCAGCTCTATTACGCGCTCCAGACGATGGGCCGCACCGGTCCCGCGACCCGCATGGCGGCCACCGCCGCGCCCAAGACGGCCCGGCGCTGATCCATGCGGGCCAACGACCTTCCGCTCGCGCGCCTGATCGCGCTGCTGCTGCCGCTGACGCTGATCGCGGGGGCGCTTGCCTCGCAATATCTGGGCGGGCTGGTTCCGTGTGAGATGTGCCACTGGCAGCGCTGGCCGCACTATGCCGCCATCGCCTTCGCCGCGCTGTCGTTCGTGGTGCCGCGCACCCATGCCAAGCGCGCGCTGGTGATGCTCGCCGGGGCGTCGGTCGCGATCAGTGGCGTCATCGGCGTGTTCCACGCCGGCGTCGAATATCACTGGTGGCAGGGCGTCACCGCCTGCACCAACACGCTGCGCGCCGGCGGCGGCGACCTGCTGGCGGCGATCGTCGCGCAGCCGGTCATCCGCTGCGACGTGGCGCAATGGTCGTTCCTCGGCATCTCGCTGGCCGGATTCAACGCGATCTTTTCGCTCGTTGGCGCGTTCATGATCCTGTGGCTGGCGACGCGGAGGCGGACATGAGCAAATGGCGGCCGGGCGACCGGAAACCGGGCGGCATCCGCTCGATGATCCGGGTGGATCAGGCGGGCGAATATGGCGCGACCCGCATCTATGCCGGGCAACTGGCGGTGATGGGCGATCGCAGCCCGATGTCGGCGGCGATTCAGGGCATGGCGGCGCAGGAGGTTGAGCACCGCGCCTATTTCGACGCGCTGATGGCCGAACGCGGCGTGCGCCCGACGATCATCCAGCCGATCTGGGACGTGGCGGGCTTCGCACTGGGCGCGGTGACGGCGGCGATCGGGCCGGAGGCGGCGATGGCCTGCACCGCCGCGGTCGAAACCGAGATCGACAAGCATTACGAGGACCAGTTGATCGAGCTGGGCGACGACGATCCCGAACTGGGCGCGGCGATCGCCAAATTCCAGGCCGAGGAACTGGAGCATAAGGAAGCGGCGCTGGCGCATGGGGCGGAACGCGCGCCCGCCTATCCGCTGTTGTCGGGGGCGATCCGCGCGGGGTGTCGCATCGCCATCGAAGTATCGAAACGGATTTGACCGACGGTGCGTTGTCGGCTTTGAACAGGAGCGTATGATGACCCGCTATCTTCTCGCCGGTGTCGCCGCGATCACCGCCTTCGCCATGCCCGTTTTCAGCACGCCTGCCGCCGCGCAGGTGCAGAACGGCACGCTGGTCATCTACGGCAACGACAAATGCCCGACCAACACCAATGGCGAGGAAATTGTCGTCTGCGTCCGCCGCAGCGAACAGGAACGCTTCCGTATCCCGAAGGAGCTGCGCGAGCTGGAAGTGACGCCCGAGAACGAAAGCTGGGCGATGCGTGCCGAAGCGAACCAGAATGTCGGCGCGACCGGCACCGGAAGCTGCTCGACCGTCGGCCCCGGCGGCCAGACCGGTTGCTTCGTCCAGCGCGCCAACGCCGCCCGCGCCGAACGCCGCGCCCGCCGCGATGCCGAGACGAACATCCCGCTGCCGTAAGGGGGTATCAGGGCGCGACGGTCATCGGTGCCGCCAGCGGGCGGCCGCGCAGCCGGACCGTCAGCGGATATTCGACGAAGCGCCATACCAGCCAGCCGGCAATCGCGCATCCCGCGCATGCCAGCAGTGTTACTGGATAGATCAGTACGTCGCGACCCCCAACAAGCGATGCCGTTGCTGTGGCGAGCGCGCCCAGAAAGAAACTGTGCGTCAGATAAATGGCATAAGATGCGTTGCCGAGCGCTAGTGCCGAACGTTCGAATGTCGGCGCGGCACCCGGTGTTGGCCGAACCAACGTTACGACGGCCAGCGCGGCAGTGATCGCGATCATCTGCATGCCTGGAAACAACTTCATCGCGGCAACCAGAACCAGCGCCAGCGCAACGCTGCCGGACAGTGGAGCGGAAACGACCGGCAACCGGAGTTCCAGATTCTGCCGGATCAACGAAATCGCCATTCCGATCGCGAAGTACAGCAGAACCGGTCGGGTGTAGAAATAGGCAAATACCGACAATCCGAACGCTTGCTGCGGCGCGTTAATCCACGAACCTGCCGCCGCCAATGCCAGTAACGTCAGGAAGACAAATGGAAGTCCCCGCCGAACGCCGAGTACCATGCCGATCGCGAACAGCGCGTAGAAAAAAATCTCATATTCCAAAGTCCAGCCTAGCCCATAGACCGGTTGAATCAGGCCGTCGGCTTTACGGTACGGAATAAACAACAAAGAGTGGATCCATTCCGCAACCGCCGGAAACTGAAAGCTCGAATTCGTACTGAAACCCAACGTGGCATAAGCGAACAGTACGTTCAGAACGGTGGTAAGATAGTAGAGCGGCGCGATACGGGTAAAGCGATCACGAGCGAATCGCCAGCCTGCGGCCGTCCGATCTGTACCTGCCGCCTTGCGCAACAGGATATGCACCATGATGAAACCGCTGATCGCGAAGAAAGTCAAAACACCCGTCTGACCTAATTGTCGCATGAGGTCGGGTAGTACCGACAGCGGCACATCACGTCGCTCATAGCGTGCCAGCAGATGCTCGACGACGACCCCGCAGGCAGCGATACCACGAAGAAATTGCAACGGTGCGATGACATCCGATCTTCCGCGTTCGCTCACGTTTCACCAGCCCCATTGTATGCAGCCCCCATTCGCCGCGTGTCCCACACATAGCGAGTGATAGCCGGAAGCGCCTGACAAATTCCTGGGTGAAGACGCTACATACGCATAGCGCTGGCATAGCCAGGGCGGACATTCCGCTGCCACGAGGCTGTCCTACAGCGCAGGGTGCGGGATAGGCTTCGGGGATCATGCCCGATCCGCTCGCCCGTTCTCATAACTTCGGCTTTGTTGTGCGGTCCGCCCTCCGCAAATGGTGCTGTCCGCGACGATGGGAGAAGCCATGCCGATCGTTGCGATTCAGTCGCAACAACTGCGCTGTTAGTGTAAACTTTGTAAACTTTGGACCCGCCACGGGCAAAGCCCGTGGCGTCGGTCGGCGCTGCCAGCGCCGCCGGCCGGGCGCGCCTTGAGGCTCGGCGTAGCGTTGCTACCCCTTGCCCGGCGCGCCTTACAGCACGTGCATCCACATCGGCTGGCCGATCACGCTCGGCGATCCGCCCAGCTTGTCGAGTGCCTGCGCGACGCAACGTTCCGGCCCTTCATGCGTCACGATCGCGACCAGCACGTCGCCGCCGGGATTGGCCCCGCGCTGGATCAGGCTTTCGATCGACACGCCGGCATCGCGCATCGCCGCCGCGATCTCGGCCAGCACGCCGACCTTGTCCGCCACGGTCAGGCGGACATAGGCGCGGCCGCGTCGTTCGCCCGGCGCTTCGGGGCTGGGGGCGGTGAGGTCAGCGGCGGGCATGGCATAGGGTACGCCATATTCGCCGCGCGCGATGTCGATCAGGTCGGCGACCACCGCGCTCGCGGTCGGGCCATCGCCGGCACCGCGCCCCTGGAAGAAGAGGCGGCCGACGAAATTACCCTCGGCAACCACCGCGTTCAGCGAGCCCGTCACGTGCGCCAGCGGATGGTCGAGCGGCACCAGATGCGGATGCACCCGCTGGAACTGCCCGCGCGGCCCCGCCTCGGCCATGCCCACCAGCCGGATGCGATAGCCGAGCGCCGCCGCCTCGGCGATGTCGGCGGCCAGCACATGGCGGATGCCGGTGATCGCCACCTCGTCGAACGCCGGGCGCGTGCCGAACGCGACGCTGGCGAGGATCGACAGCTTGTGCGCGGCATCGACCCCGTCGATGTCGAAGCTCGGGTCGGCCTCGGCAAAACCCAGCGCCTGCGCCTCGGCCAGCACCCCGGCGAAGTCGCGGCCCTCGGCCTCCATCTTCGACAGGATGAAATTGCAGGTGCCGTTGAGGATGCCGTACACCTGCGACAGCTCGTTGGCGGCGGCTCCCTCGCGCAGCCCCTTGATGACCGGCACGCCGCCCGCCACCGCCGCCTCGAACTTCAGCGCGACGCCGCGGGCCTCGGCGGCCTCAGCCAGTTCGAGGCCGTGATGCGCGATCATCGCCTTGTTCGCGGTGACGAAGCCCTTGCCCGCCGCCAGCGCCGATCGCGCCAGCGTGAGCGCCGGGCCGTCTGATCCGCCGATCAGCTCGACGACTACATCGGCATCGCCCGTCGTCACCAGCGCGGCGGTATCGTCGACCCATTGGTAGCGCGACAGGTCGACGCCACGATCGCGGCTGCGATCGCGTGCCGATACCGCGACGACCTCGATCCTTCGCCCGGCACGCCGCGCGATCAACTCGCCATTGGTTTCGATCAGCCGAATGACACCCGCACCCACGGTTCCAAGACCGGCGATGGCGATGCGGAGCGGTTCGGTCATAACTTCCTCTTATTACAGACGTAACAAAATTGCGGCCGGAGCATCGCCCCGGCCGGTTTCGTGTTTCTAGTCGCTGGGGAAGCGGAGGGGAAGGGCGTTCCCCGCCGACCTTCGTCATCCCCGCGCAGGCGGGGATCCTTATACGCTGACGCTCATGCAGGAGGCGAAAGGACAGCGGCTATGGATTCCCGCCTGCGCGGGAATGACGAATGCTTACTTCTTGATGAGCCCGATCTCGACCAGCCGCTCGTACAGATAGTCGTGCGCGGTGATCGGTTCGGGATAACGGTCGGGGTTCGTCTCCGACACACAGCCCGGCAGCGTCTCGATCAGGAAGTCGGGTGCCGGGTGCAGGAAGAACGGCATCGAATAGCGCGAATGGCTGCGCCGCTCGGCCGGCGGGTTGACGACGCGGTGGGTGGTGGAGGGCAGCACATGATTGGTCAGCCGCTGGAGCATGTCGCCGACGTTCACCACCATCGCGCCCGGCGGCGGGGCGACCGGCAGCCAGCGCCCGTCGCGGTCGAGCAGTTCGAGCCCGGCTTCCTCGGCGCCGAGCAACAGGGTGATGAGGTTGATATCCTCATGCGCCCCGGCTCGCACCTCGGGCGCATCCGCCGCGACCGGCGGATAATGGAGCAGGCGCAGCACCGAATTGCCGTCCTTCACCGCCGTATCGAACCAGTCGGGTGCCAGTTCGAGATAGCGGGCAATGGCGGACAGCAACCGGTCGCCGGCGGCATCGAGCGCGGCGAACAGGTCGAGGAACGCCTCGCGGAATCCTTCCGGCCGTGTCGGCCAGACGTTGGCGGGCATGACATCGCCATAGCGATGCCCGGCGGCCAGTTCGCGCCCGACGTGCCAGAATTCCTTCAGATCGACATGGCGGGCGCCCTTGGCGATCTCGGTCTTGAACGGGGTATAGCCGCGCGCACCACCGCCGCCCTCGACGAAATAGCCGCGCTTTTCCGCTTCGGGCAGGTCGAAGAACGCCTTGGTCATCGCCCAGGCGCGATCGATCACGTGGCTGTCGACGCCATGATCGGATACCATGGCGAAACCGAAGCGTTGGAACGACTGCCCGAACGCCTGTGCGAAACCATCGGGGTCCGCTTCGGCCTGCGCCATCGAGACGAGCGGAACTTCTGCAAGCGGCGTGTCGACCATATCCATTCCCAAACACACGGAATTCACAAGCGATGACGATAGACCGTGGCGAGGGCCGCGAACAGGCCCATCCTTTGCGTGACGCCGACGACGACATCCGTCATGGGGATATTGCTATGCTCGATCGCCGTGATACCGCCCCGCTCGCCCGTCCCGATACCGGCGTCGACGCCGCCGCCGACCTGGCGTCCGCGCAACCGACCGCATCGGCCGACCGCGCGCCGCTGCCGTTCGGCGAGTTCGTCACGCTGATCGCCGCGCTGATGGCGCTGACCGCGCTCGGCATCGATTCGATGCTGCCGGCACTACCCGCGATCGGCGAGGCGCTCGGCGTCGCCGAACCGAACAGCCGCCAGTTCGTCGTCACCGCGTTCCTGCTCGGCTTCTCGGTCGCGCAGCTCGCCTATGGCCCGCTCGCCGATCGCTATGGCCGGCGGCCGGTGCTGATCTTCGCGCTGGTCGCCAGTGCGCTGACCAATCTGGTCGCGGCGGTCGCCGGCAGCTTCACCCTGTTGCTACTCGCGCGCTTCGCGTCGGGCGCGGCGGTGGCGGGCGCGCGGGTGGTGACGGTGGCGCTGGTGCGCGACTGTTATTCGGGCCGGGCGATGGCGCGGGTGATGAGCCTTGCCTTCATCTTCTTCATGGCCGCCCCCGTCCTCGCCCCGTCGTTCGGGCAGGCGGTGCTGGCGTTCGGATCATGGCGCTGGATCTTCGGCGGGATCACCATCGTCACCGTGGTGATTTTCGCATGGTTCGTCGCGCGCATGCCCGAGACGCTGGCGGTCGGTGACCGTCATTCGCTCGATCTCCGGCGCATCCTGCAAGGCTATGGCATCGTCCTGCGTGATCGCTATGCGGTCGGCTATACCGTCGCCGCCGCGTTGCTGTCGGGAGGGCTGTTCGGCTTCGTCGGATCGATCCAGCAGATCATGGAAGTGACGTTCCGCGCGCCGCAGCTCCTCACCATCGTCTTTGCCTGTGTCGCGGGGACGATGGCGGCGGGGTCCTTCTTCAATTCGCGGATCGTCATGCGCTTCGGCACGCGGCTGATCTCGCATGCCGCGCTCACCGGCCTCGTCGTGGTCGCAGGCGTCCATCTGGCGGTTACGCTGCTCGGAGTCGAATCGCTCGCCAGCTTCATCGTGTTGCAGGCGATCATGATGGCCTGTTTCGGGCTCGCCACCTCCAACTTTTCGGCGATGGCGATGGAGAATATGGGGTCGATCGCCGGCACCGCCTCGTCGTTGCAGGGGTTCGTCTCGATGCTCGTCGGCGCGCTGCTGGGCGCGGCAATCGGCCAGTCGTTCGACGGGACGACGGTGCCGCTCTACGGCGGGTTCCTGATCCTCGGGCTGATCGCGCTCGTCGTCGTCCATCGCACCGAACACGGCCGGCTGTTCCAGCGTGGTTGATGGCTGATCCTGCCAAGCAGGATCAGGGCCGGTGCCGTGTCCGCATGAGCGGATCATGCGCTAGGAACCGCAGCCCCGATCGGCGGGTTTGATCCTGTTCAACGACCTTTCAAGGAGTCAGGCGATGGGCGGTCATCAGGTGAACGGACAGGGCACGGGCGACGACGGCTATGACGAGGACGGCTATGACGAAAGCCAGCGCGCCGAAATCCTCGAAGCCACGCGCGATGGCCCGAGCGACGGCACGATCCTGACCGACCTCGAACCCGATCTCGGGCTATCCGATGACGAGGATGAGGACGAGCTGGAGATGGCGGACGACGATCTCGCCGAAGAGGATGACAACGTGACCGTTACCGGCAAGGGCAACCAGACCGAGGACGAGTTGCAGGAAGATTTCGACGAGGACAATCTCGCCGAGGACGACGACCTCGACGATGCCGATCGCGACGCGATCGAGCCGTGAGGCTGCTGCCCGGGGTCGCCGCCGCGCTGTTGCTGAGCGCATGCGGCGGCGGTGACGATAGGGACGACAACGGCGCGGCGGCGGACAATGCCGCGTTGGTCGGGTCGACCCCGGTCGCCGGTGCGCTGACGCCCTCGACGCCGTTGCCGGCGGGTGAGGGGATTCCCGGCGTCTCCGCGCCGCCACCGGCTGAGACGCCGGGGCCGGCACCAGTGCCCGATCTGCCGGTCCAGCCCGAAGCCGGTGCCGATGCGGCGGTCACGGTGCTGCGCGACTATTTCGCCGCGCTGTCGGGCGGGCGCTATGCCGAGGCGTATCGCCTGTGGAATGGGCGCGGCGAGGCGGCGGGCATGACCCGCCAAGCGTTCGCCGACAGCTTCGCAAAATATGCCGAATATCGCGCGACGATCGGTACGCCCGGCCGGATCGATGCCGGGGCAGGGCAGCGCTACATCGACATTCCGGTGCGCGTGACCGGCCGGCTGCGCGACGGGACGCCGGTGGTCCTCGAAGGGCCGGTGACGCTGCATCGTACCGGCGACATCGATGGCGCGACCGCCGAGCAGCGATCGTGGCGGATTTCGGCCAGCGCGCTCAAGCCGCGACCGACGGGCGACGCCGCGCGGTGAGCCCGACGCCGCGCTTCTCGCTGTCGATCACCGCCGGGCCGGAGGCGATCGACGAACTGGGCCATGTCAACAACGCGGTCTGGGTCCGCTGGATTCAGGACGTGGCGGTCGCCCACTGGTGCGCGGTCGCCACGCCCGAACAGCAGGCGGCGTATCTGTGGGTCGTGACCCGGCACGAGATCGATTATCGCGGCAATGTGAGCGTCGGCGAGACGGTGCTTGGCGAGACGTGGATTCCTGAAGGTCCGCGTGGTGCCCGCTTCGACCGGATCATGCGCTTTACCGGGGCCGACGGGCGGGTGAAGGTCGATGCCCGGACGACATGGGCGCTGATCGACCGGGCCAGCGGCCGCTTGCTGCGGGTGCCCGCGGAAGTGACGGCGCGGTTCGTCGAGTAGAAGTAGTTGGTTCGCGCAGAGGCGCAGAGGCGCGGAGGCGCGGAGTGGGTCTGCCCGGCGGCAACTGCCGCCTTTTCATCGCTACGTTCGACAGGGGGCGGGTGCGCTGCCGCGCACGTTCCTTCTCTCCGCGCCTCCGCGCGAACCAACCTTCTTCCGCCCACGAACACCCCCCCCAAAGATTCCGTCCTAGGCGCGCGCCCTCGCATCGGCTAATCGCGCACATTCCTATGACTGACACGCCCGATACCGCACGCGACTGGCGCGACACCGTCTTCCTGCCGAAGACCGACTTTCCTATGAAGGCGGGGCTTGCCGCCAAGGAGCCGGCGATTCTCGATCGCTGGGCGAAGATCGGCCTGTACGATCGCCTCCGCGCCGAACGTGCCGGGCGCGAGCGGTTCCTGCTGCACGACGGCCCGCCCTACGCCAATGGCGACATCCACATGGGCCATGCGATGAACAAGGTGCTCAAGGACATCGTCGTCCGCACCCAGTCGCTGATGGGCAAGGATGCGCCGTACATCCCCGGCTGGGACTGTCACGGCCTGCCGATCGAATGGAAGATCGAGGAAGCCTACCGCGCCAAGAAGCGCAACAAGGACGAGGTGCCCGCGCCTGAGTTCCGCGCCGAATGCCGCGCCTATGCCGCCAAATGGGTCGATGTGCAGAAGGCGCAGTTCCAGCGGCTGGGCGTGATGGGCGACTGGGCCGATCCGTACCTCACGATGAAGTTTGACGCCGAGGCGACGATTGCCGAGGAACTGCTCAAGTTCGCGATGAGCGGCCAGCTCTATCGCGGGGCCAAGCCGGTGATGTGGTCGCCGGTCGAAAAGACCGCGCTCGCCGAGGCCGAGGTCGAATATGAGGACGTCGTGTCGACGCAGATCGACGTGGCGTTCGAGATCGTCGACGCGCCCAACGCGCCCGAACTGGTCGGCGCGCATGCGGTGATCTGGACGACGACGCCGTGGACGATCCCGGTGAACCAGGCGTTGGCCTATGGGCCGGAGGTCGAGTACGTTCTGTTCCGTTGCGAAGGTACAGCAGTATCCTCGGTTTTTGGCCCGCTCGATGAGAAGTCTGCGGAAGTCGTTTACGGTCACGGCATCGTTGTCGCCGAAGCGCTACTGCCAATCGTATCGAAGCGTCTTGGGCTACTTGCTCACCCGGAAATACTTTGGCGTGGCAAAGGCTCGCAACTCGCCGGTGCCACCGCCCGCCACCCGATGCACGCGCTCGGCCCCTTCTTCGCGCGTCCGCGCCCGTTCCTGCCCGGCGACTTCGTCACCACCGATGCCGGCACCGGCCTCGTCCATATGGCCCCCGACCACGGCGAGGACGATTTCGAGCTGTGCAAGGCGAACGGCATCGATCCCGTGTTCGCGGTGCAGGGCGACGGCAGCTACCGCGCCGACTGGGCATGGCTCGGCGGGCAGGGCAGCGTCATCAACAAGAAGTTTACCGCCAGCGACGGCCCGATCTGTTCGGACCTGCGCGAAGCGGGCGCGCTGCTCGCCGCATCGGATGATTTCGCGCACAGCTATCCGCATAGCTGGCGCTCGAAGGCCAAGGTGATCTTCCGCGCGACGCCGCAATGGTTCATCCCGATGGACCGCAGCGCCAACGTCGACGCGCTGGCGATCGCCGCCGCCGCGATGCCCGCGACCGATCCGTTGCTCGGCCTGACCAACCTCATGCCTTTGCCGGTCGGCAACGGGCCGACCTTGCGTGAACTGGCGCTCGACGCGATCGAGCGCACCCGTTTCGTGCCAGAAAAGGGCCGCAACCGCATCGGCGCGATGGTGTCGGGCCGTCCCGACTGGGTCATCAGCCGCCAGCGCGCATGGGGCGTGCCGATCGCGCTGTATGTGAACCGCCAGACCGGCGACTATCTGCGCGACGAAGCGGTCAACGAGCGCATCCTCGCCGCTTTCCGCGAGAGTGGCGCGGACGCATGGTATGCCGCCGATCATCAGGCGCTGCTCGGCGACCGCTACGATCTGGCCGAGTATGAGGTCGTCACCGACATCCTCGACGTGTGGTTCGATTCGGGTTGCACCCATGTGTTCACGATCGAGGCACGCTTCGGCAAGGGCACCCGCGCCGACCTGTATCTCGAAGGGTCGGACCAGCATCGCGGCTGGTTCCAGTCGTCGCTGCTCGAAGGGTGCGGCACACGCGGCCATGCGCCGTATAAGGCGGTGCTGACTCATGGCTTCGCGCTCGACGGCAACGGCCGCAAGATGTCGAAGTCGCTCGGCAACGTCGTCGATCCGCTGAAGGTGATCGGCGAATCGGGTGCGGACATCCTGCGCCTGTGGGTCGCGCAGACCGATTATTTCGAGGATGTGCGCATCGGCAAGGAAGTGCTCGCCGGGACCGGCGATGCCTATCGCAAGCTGCGCAACACCTTCCGCTATCTGCTGGGCGCGCTCGACGGCTTCGACGAGGCCGAACGGGTCGCGGTGGCCGACATGCCGGGGCTGGAGCGCTATGTCCTGCACCTGCTCGGCCAGCTCGACACCGAACTGCGCGCTGCCGCCGAAGCCTATGAATTCAACCGCTATGCCCGCGCGCTGATCGATTTCGCCAACGAGGACATGTCGGCGTTCTTCTTCGATATTCGCAAGGATTCGCTGTATTGCGATGCGGCGGGTGATCCCAAGCGGCGCGCCTATCGCACCGTGCTCGACACGCTGTTCCATGCACTGGTGCGCTATGCCGCGCCGATCCTCGCCTTCACTGCCGAGGAAGTGTGGCAGGCACGCTTCCCCAGCGAGGATGGGTCGGTCCATCTGCTCGAATGGCCCGAGCTGCCGCATCTGCCCGCCGACCTGCCGCTCGGCACCGAATGGGCCGAGGTGCGTGCGCTGCGCCAGCAGGCGACCGAGGCGATCGAACCGCTGCGCCGCGCCAAGACGGTGCGTTCCAGTCTCGAAGCCGAGGTGGTCGTGCCGGCATTGCCGTTGCCGGCGGACGAACTGGCCGAACTGTTCATCGTGGCGAAAGTCACGCAGGGCGATGACGATGCGATCGGCGTGGAGCGGACCGGCTATGCCAAGTGCGGGCGGTGCTGGCGGCATCTGCCCGATGTGGTCGAGGACGGGGCACTGTGCGGTCGCTGCGAAAAGGTGGTGGCATGATCCGCGCGCGCAAGGTCGCCGTCGTGCTGGCGGTCGCCGTGCTGGCGATCGACCAGCTCGTCAAATATCTCGTCACCGGGCCGCTGGGAATCGATTATCCGGGGGCCGAGCGCGAGTTGCTGCCGATCTTTACCCTGCGCTTCGTCCAGAATTTCGGCGTGTCGCTGGGGCTGTTGCAGGCTGGCAGCGAGACGGCGCGCTGGGCGCTCGTCGCGATGACCGCCGCGATCGCCACCGGCGTCGCGGTATGGATGCGGCGCGAAACCGGTCGCGCGGAGCTGACCGCGCTGGGGCTGGTGCTGGGCGGCGCGCTCGGCAACATCATCGACCGGGCGCGCTTCGGCTATGTCGTTGACTATGCCGATCTGCATTTCGGCGGGTTCAGCCCGTTTCTGGTATTCAACATCGCCGATGCGGCGATTACGATCGGCGTCATCATCCTGCTCGCCCGGGCATTGTTTGCCAAGGATGCGAAGCGCGACGTTCCTGTGGAGAAGGCCAATGCGTAACCTTATCGTCGTCAGCAGCCTCGGCCTGCTCCTTGCCGCCTGTCAGGGCGGTGGCCTCAACCGGGCGCGTCCCGACGAGTTCGCCGTCGCGCGTCAGGCGCCGCTGGTGATCCCGCCCGATTATTCGCTGGTGCCGCCGCAGCCGGGCGCACCGCGTCCGCAGGACACGTCGGCATCGACCCAGGCGATGCAGACGCTGTTCGGCGGCCCGGCCCCGCGCAGCGCGACCGAGCGGCTGACGCTGGAGCAGGCGGGCAATGCCCAGGCCGATGCCGGCATCCGCTCGGGCGTCGCCGATCCGGGCACCAACGTCGTCGACAAGGGCGCGACGACCCGCGACATCGTCGCCGCACCGCAGGGCGATGGTCAGGCCGCGCGGACGACCACGCCCTAATCAGCCGGAACTGCCGAGCGCCTCGGTCGGATCGACTCGCACCCAGTCGAAATCGACCGAGCCGCCCGTCGCCTCCGCATCGCGGGTGAAGGTGAACAGCCCCGGCCGGCTGCCCCGCCACCACGAGAAACGCGCGAGCGGGATCGCGCCGCCCAGCGCGGTGAAGCGGCGGCCATCGATGCTGTAGGCATAGCGCACCTGCTGATCGGGGCCGACCGCCGCGCGCAGCAGCAATGGCCGGGCGGGCACCACCACGCCGGGTGTCTCGACCCCCTCGATCGCCAGCGTGATCCGCGTCGCGCCGCCGTCCTTCACCAGCCCGACCCAGCTCGGCCGTACCCCGAACAGCGTCAGCCCGGCGCGCTGCCCGTCACGCATCGCATGGGGATCAATCCGCACCGTCGTCCGCATCGCCGGGCCGGTCAGCATCTGCGTCAAAATGTTGCGAGCACCGACCAGATGTTCGGCATGGCCCGCCGTCAGCCGCAGCCATCCGGGGCGCTGCGTCAGGCTCCAGCGGCGATCGTCGGGATTGTGGTTCCATTGCCATTGCAGTCCGAGCTTCGGCGTGTCGAACCCGTCGCCGGTCTGCGGCGTCCAGCGCGGTTGCCCGGCGACCGGCAGGCGGTGGCTGGCGACCGGCTGGCCCGAGGTCTTGCCCGGTATCGGATCGCCGACCACCGGCCAGCCGTCCGGCCCCCACGCCACCGGCTGCAGATGGGTAATCCGCCCGAACGCGCCGGTGCTGTTGAAATGGACGAACCAGCCCTTGCCGTCGGGTGTCTCCACCCAGCCGCCCTGGTGCGGTCCCTGCACGTTCGTGTTGCCGGGTTCGAGGACGACGCGGTGGTCGTACGGCCCCTCGATCGATCGCGAACGCAACACGACCTGCGATCCCGTCTCGACCCCGCCGATCGGTGCCCAGATCTGATACCAGCCGTCGCGCTTGTAGAGCTTCGGTCCTTCCAGCACCGGCAGCGCCGTCTTGTCCTCGACGATCACCTTGCCCGCGTCGAGCACCCCCGTCCCGTCGGGGCGCATGCGGTGGAGGATCAGCGGCCCCGCCCCCACGCGCGAATGGACCAGCCACGCGCTGCCGTCGTCGTCCCAGAAGGGGCAGGGGTCCTCCAGCCCCTTTTGCGCGATGACGTGGACCGGCGCGCTCCACGGCCCGGCGGGGTTCGTGGCGCTGGCCATGAACACCCCTTCGTCGGGGGTCGCCCAATAGACATAGTATTTTCCGGCATGATGGCGGATCGACGGTGCCCAGACCCCGCCGGCATAGCGCGTGCCGCCGACCGGCTTGGAAATCCGGTCGGTCAGCGTGTGCGGCCCCGGCATGTCATATTCGGGCGCGAAGGGCAGGCGCGGCAGGACATGGCCGATGATCCGCCAATGCACCAGATCGCGCGAGTGTAGCACCGGAATACCGGGCGACAGGTGGAAGCTGGACGACACCAGATAATAGTCGCGACCGACGCGGATGACGTCCGGATCGGAATAGTCGGCGAACAGCACCGGATTGGCATAATTGGCATAGTCGCCGCTCGGCGCAGCCCCGGCCAGTGCCATCCATGCGAGCGCCACGCCCGCCATCGCCCCGTATCGCATCGGCCATCCTCTCTTGTGCCAGCGGTAGCAATAGGACATTCGGAGCGAAAATACACCGGGAGAGGTGCTATGCGACTCATTCGATCCGCTGCATTGGCGGCAATTCTGCTGGCGACCGGCGCGGCGGCCGCGCCACCGATCGATCGTGCCGCGCTGGTGGCGCGTCATGCGGTGCGGCTGACCGCGATCGATCCATGGACGCCGGTGATGCTGGGCAACGGCTCGCTTGGCTTCACCGCCGATGTCACGGGGCTTCAGACCTATCCGCAAGCCTATGCCAAGCCGGTGCCGTTGCTGACGATGGCGCAATGGGCGTGGCACCGTACGCCCAATCCCAAGGGCTATCGCCCGGCCGACGGGATGGTCGGCGTACCGGTGCCGGGGCGCGGCGTGCAGCCCTATGCCTATATCGCCGACTTCGCCGAGGTCGCGAAACGGCCGGCGCTTGGCTGGCTGCGCGAGAACCCGCACCGCTTCGCGCTCGGGCGGCTGTCGCTGCGCCTCGCCACGCGCGACGGACGGCAGGCGCCGGTCAGCGCGCTGACCGCGATCGACCAGCGGCTCGATCTGTGGACGGGAACGCTTACCAGCCGTTTCATGTTCGACGGGGCGGTGGTGCGCGTGGAGACGCGGGTCGATCCGGCGCGCGACATCGTCGCGGTGCGGATTCGTTCGCCGCTGGTCGCCAGCGGGCGGATCGCGCTCGACACACGCTATCCGGGTGTCGGCACCAGCCTGAACCCCGATCCGCAGGACTGGGGGCATGACGACGCCCACCGGACCGAGGTGATCGAACAGGCACCCGGCATGGTCCGGCTGCGGCGAACGATCGATGCCACCCGCTATCAGGCGAGCCTGCAGGTCGCGGGCGGCACCGTGACGCGAATCGGAGCGCATGGCTTTCGCGCGGCGGCACCGGGGCAGGGCGAACTGATCGCGCAGGCGGGGTTCGAGGCGCAGGAGCGACCGCTGCCCCAACTCGACGCCACCGCGACCGCGCGGGCGGTCGCCGATCACTGGCGGCATTTTTGGCAGCGCGGCGGGGTAATCGACTTTTCGGGCAGCACCGACCCGCGTGCCGGCGAACTCGAACGGCGCGTCGTGCTGTCGCAATATCTCGCCGCGATCAATTCGGCGGGCACGTTCTTGCCGCAGGAGGACGGGCTGTTCAGCAATAGCTGGAACGGCAAATTCCATCTGGAGATGCACCCATGGCATGCGGCCCATTTCGCCGCATGGGGCCGCCCGGCGCTGCTCGAGCGCAGCATGGGCTGGTATCTCGCGCATCTGCCCCAGGCGGAGGCACGGGCGAAGGCGCACGGAGTCGAGGGGGCTTGGTGGCCGAAGATGACCGGCCCCGACGGCGAGGAAAGCCCGAGCCCGATCAACCCGTTCATCATGTGGCAGCAGCCGCATCCGATCTATCTGGCGGAGATGCTCTATCGCGCCGGGGGCGGGCGGGCGGCGCTCGACCGTTATGGCGCGCTGGTCGATCGCACCGCCGCGCTGCTGGCGAGCTGGCCACGGCGGGTCGGCGACCGGCTGGTGCTGGGGCCGCCGATCGTACCGGTGCAGGAAAATCACCCGCCGCTCGCTACCACCGATCCGACGTTCGAGATCGCCTATTTCCGCTGGGGGCTGGAAACCGCGCAGGCGTGGCGGGTGCGGCGGGGCATTGCCCGGCGGGCGGACTGGGACCGGGCGATCGCCGCGCTGCCGCCGTTGCCGCAGGCGGACGGGCGCTACCTGCCGGTCGCGACCGCGCCGGGCTTCTGGCGCACGGCGGCGAGTGCGGCGTGCAGCGGCCATGCGATGGGGCCGGACTGCCTCAACCGCGACCACCCCTCGTTCCTGATGGCGCATGGGCTGATCGGCGGCGGCGGGGTCGACCAGCAAGTGATGCGCGCGACGCTGGCGGGGGTGCGCGACCATTGGGACCTGCGCCAGACATGGGGCTGGGACTATCCGATGATCGCGATGACCGCCGCGCGGCTGGGCGACCGGGCGGGGGCGATCGACTGGCTGTTCAGTCCGCAGGCGAACAACCGGTGGGGGCCGACCGGGCTGACCCCGCGCGTTGAACTGGCGCCGGGCGAGCGCGGGCCGGACGGCATGGACACGAAGCGGGTGGCGGCGCTGTACGTGCCGTCGAACGGATCGCTGCTGCTGGCGGTGGGGATGATGGCGGCGGGCTGGGACGGATCGGTCGGGCCGATGCCGGGCTTCCCGAAGCAAGGCTGGCGGGTGCGGGTGGAGGGTGTGCGGCCGCTGCCGTAGGCCGGATCGACCTTCGACAGAACGTCCGGCTTCTCCCCTCCCTGGAAGGGAGGGAGCGGGGGTGGGTCGGCCGGTTGTGGAAAACGTACCGTCCCTCACGGACCTACCCACCCCCAGCCCCTTCCTTCTCAGGGAGGGGAGCAAGAGTTCTGGCGTTCCGGCTGAGTGTCGATCGGTCCTAAAGCATCGCCGCGAGGTCGACCGGCACGCCCTGCCGGCGCAGTTCGATCGTCACCTGCGGCATGTCGCCGGTGCCGGCCCGGCCGATCGGGGTGCCGGCGACCACCCGCCCGCCGACCGGGCCGACGCTGGCCGACAGGCCGGTGACGAGCGTGGTCCACCCATTGCCATGGTCGAGGATCACGATCCGGCCATAGCCGCGAAACCGCCCACTATACGCGATCTTGCCGGGCGCGGGGGCAACGACGTCCGACCCGGAGGCGACCGTAAAGGTGAGGCCCCGCGCGCGCACCCCGCTGTCGCTCACCTCGCCGAACCCCGTCGCCAGCCGGCCGCCATCGCCGAGCGGCAGGCGATAGGCATAGGCGAAGGCGGGCGGCATGTCGTCCGCGCCGGGGCGGGGCAGCGGGCCGGACAGCGCGCGGAGCCCGGCCTCGGTATCGCGCGCATTGTCGAGCGACTGCAACTGGTCGACGATGTCGCGTGCCTGTTCGCCGAGCGCGATCGCCCGGTCCGATTCGACCATCGCCCCGCGCGCGAGTTGCCGCGACCGCGCCCGCTGCGCCGCTTCGGCCTGCACCAGCGCCAGCCGCTGCGCCTCCAGTGCGCGGTTGCTCTGCGCCAATGCGGCAAGCGCGATCCCGGCCTGATCGCGCAGCCGTGCCGCCTGCGCGACATCGGCGCGCAGCGTGGCGGTGCGTTGCCGCATCACCGGCACGACGGTGCCGAGGACGGCACGGACATGGACCAGATCGTCGGTCGATCCCGGCTGGGCGAGCGCCATCCATGCCGGACGGCTGGCAAGCGATTGCAGCGCGCCGACAAGCCGCGCGATCGGTCCGCGCCGGTCGCCCAGCGCCGACTGGCGACGGGCGAGCAACTCGCCGATCAGCGCGACCCGCGCCTGTGCCGCCTGTCGATCCGCCTCGGCCGCCGCGATGCGCGCGCCGATCGCCGCCTGCGCCGCACGGGTACGTTCGGCGGCGGTGCGGGCGGAGGCGGCGGCGCTTTCCAATGCCCTGGCGCGAGTCGCGGCGGCCCCGGCCGCGCTCCGGGCGGTGCGCAGTCGCGCCTGCCCTGCTGCGACGGGATCGTCCTGCGCCCATGCTGCGGCCCCGCCCAGTGCCGCGAGCAGCACCGCAAGGGCGATCCGGCGTTTCATCCCTCGCGGTGATAGGGGTGGCCGGCGAGGATGCTCGTCGCGCGCCACAATTGTTCGGCGAGCATCGCCCGCGCCATCAGATGCGGCCACGTCGCCCGCCCGAAGGCGAGCAGCAGGTCGGCCTGCCCCCGCGCCGCATCGTCGAAGCCGTCGGCGGCGCCCAGCAGGAACCGCGTCTCGCGCACGCCATCGTCACGCCAGCGGCCGAGCTGGGTCGCGAACGCCATCGACGGCAGGTCGCGGCCTTTCTCGTCGAGCAGGACGATTCGCGTTGCCCCCTCGACCGGCGGCATCTTGCCGCCGGTGTCGGGCAGTTCGGTGATCTTCACCGGCCAGTTCACCCGCTTGAGATAGCGGTCGATCAGTTCGGCTTCGGGACTGCGCCCAATCCGCCCGCGCGCGACGATATGCAGCAGCACGGGTGGGCCGGGGTCAGGCGTGCGCGGTCGGGTTGAGCGTGTCGCCGAACGCCCACATCCGTTCCAGATTGTAGAAGGTGCGCACTTCGGGCCGGAACAGGTGGACGATCACGTCGCCGGTGTCGATCAGCACCCAGTCGGCGGTCGGCAGGCCTTCGATGCGTGACGGACGGCCGAATTCGGCCTTCACCCGCTCGGCCAGCTTCTGCGCCATCGACGCGACCTGCCGGCTCGACCGGCCGCTGGCGATGACCATGTAATCGGCGATGCTCGACTTGCCGGCGAGCGGGATCGACACCGTTTCCACCGCCTGATCGTCGTCAAGGCTGGCCAGCACCATGCGGTGCAGCGCCTCGGTTTCGTTCATGCCGGCGTCGGTCGTGTCAGGGGAGGTGGGCAAGGGGATTGTCGCTTTCAGATGCCTGTGCGCCGGACGTTGCGGGCACCATCGCCCACGCGGTGCCAGGCGGGATCGGCGGCGCGAATCGCGGTCGCCGAAGTCGGATCGGGGCGGAAGCGCAAACGGACCAGTGCCGGCAAACTCCACATCGTCCATCGTCTCGCCTGGCCTGCGGGCCGCGCATGGCGCCGCAACCAGCCCATCGCAGGACTAGCGAGGGCCTGCCCCTCATAGCCCGGACGCGCGATTACCGCAATCGCCACCGTCCGGGCAATCCCGCGCCAGTCGCGCCAGCGGTGGAACTGCGCCAGATTGTCCGCACCCATCAGCCAGACGAAGTCATGCTGCGGGTACAGCCGCACCAGTTTGCGCAGCGTATCGGCGGTATAGCGCGTGCCGAGCCGCGTCTCGATCGCCATCGGCCGGATCGGGGCGTGCCGCGCGATCCGCTGTGCCGAGCGCAACCGCGCCGCCAGCGGGGCCATGCCCTCCACCGGTTTCAGCGGATTGCCGGGCGACACCAGCCACCAAACCTCGTCCAGTTCGAGCGCATGTTTGGCGGCGAGCGAGATGCTGCGGTGCCCGCGATGCGCCGGATTGAACGATCCGCCGAGCAGGCCGATGCGGCTCATGGCCGGATCTGGCCGGTCCCGCGCACCACCCATTTATACGTCGTCAGCCCTTCGAGTGCGACCGGCCCACGCGCGTGGAGCCGCCCGGTGGCGATGCCGATTTCCGCACCCAGCCCGAATTCGCCGCCATCGGCGAACTGGGTCGATGCGTTCCACATCACGATCGCCGAATCGACCCGGGCGATGAAGCGTTCGGCAGTCGCGGCGTCGCCGGTAATGATCGCATCGGTATGGTGCGAGCCGTGCGCCGCGATATGCGCGATCGCCGCGTCCACGCCATCGACCAGCTTCACCGACAGGATCGCATCGAGATATTCGGTGTTCCAGTCGTCGTCGTTCGCTTCGAGAATATCGGGATGGAGCGCGCGGATGTCGGCATCGCCGCGCAACTCGCACCCGGCGTCGAGCAGCCCGGTCAGGATCGGCAGCGGATCGGCGAACGCCCGGTCGATAAGCAACGTCTCGGTCGACCCGCACACCCCGGTCCGGCGCAGCTTCGCGTTGACGACGATGTCGCGCGCCATCACCGGATCGGCGGCGCGATCGACATAGCTGTGGTTCAGCCCGTCGAGATGCGCCAGCACGGGAACGCGCGCCTCCGCCTGCACCCGCGCGACGAGGTTCTTGCCGCCGCGCGGCACGATCAGGTCGATCAGCCCTTCGGCGCGCAGCATTTCGCCCACCGCCGCCCGGTCGGTCGTCTGCACCAGTTGCACCGCCCCTTCGGGTAGGCCGCCGGCGGTCAGGCCGCGTTCGATCGCGGCATGAATCGCCCGGTTGCTGCGGATCGCCTCGCTCCCGCCGCGCAGGATCGCGGCATTGCCGGCCATCACCGCCAGCACGGCGGCGTCGGCGGTGACGTTCGGCCGGCTTTCGTAGATAATGCCGATCACGCCGATCGGCACGCGCACCCGGGTGAGCACGAGGCCGTTGGGCCGCTCGCTGCGATCAATCACCGCGCCGACTGGATCGGGCAACCCCGCCACCGCCTCCACGCCGGCAGCCATCGCCTCCAGCCGCGCGGGGTCGAGCCGCAACCGATCGAGCATCGCGCCTGACAGGCCGTTCGTCTCAGCGGCGGCGACGTCCTGTGCGTTGGCGGCGAGGATCGCGTCGCGGTCGTCGCGGATCGCGGCGGCGGCGTGGTGGAGCGCGGCGGTTTTGGTGGCGGTCGGCAATGTGGCGAGCGCTGGCGCGACCGAGCGCGCCATGGCTGCCATCGTCGCAAATTCCGTCGCCAAATCCCGATCGTCCATGTCCGCCGTCTCCCGATACGTGACACGCTCGTTCGGCCGGGATCGGCAAGCCGTCAAATGAAAAGGGGCCGCCGAAGCCGGCGACCCCTTTCGATATTGGACGATACGGACTTCAGAACGAGAAGCGCGTGCCGCCGTAGAAGGTACGTCCCTGCACCCCGTAGATGCCGCTGCCGGCACCGGTGCCGGTGAGGCCATAGGGCGGAAGCGTGTCGAGCATGTTGTCGACGCCGAAGTAGAAGCGGAACTTGTCGTTCGCGCGCAGGCCGATCTGGATGTCGTGGGTGAACTGATCGGGATAGTCCTTGAACGGGAACGCATCGAGGTTGGTCGGACCACGGCCCTGATGGGTGTGCTGGACTTCCCACGACGTGATCGCCTGCGATCCGGTCCAGTTCAGATCATAGCTGACGTCGAACGCGCTGGTCGCCGCGCTCAGGTTGAACCGGCCGCGCCATTCGGGATCGCCCAGCACGCCGTTCACGCGCAACGACTGGTCCGGTGCGGTGATGTAGATGAACTGTTCGCGTTCATCCAGCCAGCTCACGATAGCGCGTGCGACCACCGTCAGGTCGCCGATCTTGCGACGATAGGACAGGTCGACGTCGATACCCGAGGTCTTGAGGGCGGCATAGTTGAACGGCTGGTTCAGGAACGACGGACCGACGCGGCCGAGGTTCACCGGCGTAGCGACCCCCTGGAACACACGGTCGGCCTGGCCGGCGAGCGTGCCGTTGGTCAGCGGATTGGTGGTCGTGCGACGGAAGGTCGCGGCGCAGAACGGGTTGTCGATACCGACCGGGTCGTCATAGCAACGATCGATGATCGCCTGACCGCTCAGCCCGGAGATCACGTTCTTCACTTCGATGTCGTAATAATCGACGGTGAGCGCGAGACCCGGCAGGAACCGCGGCTCGAACACCGCGCCCAGCGTGAAGCTGTTGCTGGTTTCGGGCGACAGGTTCAGGTTACCCTGATTGAAGCCGGACAGGCCGCTGCCTGCGGTATTCTCCCACGGCACGGTCACGGTCTGACCATTGTCCTGCGTGTAGGTGATCTGCGTCGGCACCCCGGCTGCGGCGCAGTTGCGCGCACGGTTGGGGTTCACGCCACGCTGGCTGACGCCGCACGGATCGACGAAACCGTTGGCGAAGGTTTCCGACCGGGTAGCGTACAGATCGCCCAGGTTCGGCGCGCGAACGGCGCGGGCGTAGGTCAGGCGTACGCGGACGTCGCGAACCGGGGCAAAGATACCACCGACGTTATAGGCCCAGACACCTTTATCTGCCGTCGAATACTTCGAATAACGCCCGGCGCCTTCGATCGTCAGTTCGTGGATGAACTGGTCCTTGAGCAGCGGAACGCGAAGTTCGCCGAAGCCTTCGTACACTTCGACCGCCTTGGGATCGAACGCCGAGATCGAGTTCAGGAACGTCGCACCCGACTGGGTGAAATCGTCATAGTCCGAGAAAGCGTCTTCACGACGATATTCGCCACCGAGCGAGAAGCCGATGTTGCCACCCGGCAGGGTGAAAAGACCGCTCGTATCGCCGGAGATGAAACCGACCGCATTGATCTGTTCCGCCCACTGCTTGCGCGACGAGGTGAACAGAACATAGTCGAGCGCGGCCTGCGACGACTGACCGATGCCGAACAGGTTGAGCGGAACGCAACCCGGCATGTCGTTGGTGGTGACAGTGTCGTTGTTGACCGCGCAGACGATCTGGCCCGAAGCGTTGCGGACGGCACGGCTGGCCGCATTGAACTTCGCGACGTCAACGTTGCCGCCGGTTTCGTAATAGGTATCGGTGCGGCCGTAATTGCCGGAGATTTCGTAGGTGAGGTTGCCGGTGGTGCTGAGCGAACCGCGCAGGCCGGCGACCACGCGATAGGTGTCGCGGGTGTGGTCTTCGGCGCGGGTGCCGATGTCGTTATTGAAACGGTTCAGCGTGAACGACGTCGCGCCGGGGGCGAGGATGCTGCGCAGCGTCGCGACATTTTCCGCCGAAAGATACGGGTTGTCGAGGAAGAAGACGTTGGTCAGCAGGCTGCCGTTGAACGTCGGCTGGGTCGACGTCTGGTTCGCGGTGACGTGAACATATTTCGCCTCGACGAAGGCCTGTACGGCTGGCGAGAACTCATAGTTGAACAGCAGGTTGGTGTTGATGCGGTCCAGCCCGGGCAGGAGCATCGCGCCTTCCAAGCCGGTCGCCGTCTGTCCGCCATAGATGCTGCCGCCGATCGGACGGTTGTCGATGTCGAAGCGGTTGCGCACCAGCGTGCCCGCACCGTTGAACAGATAGACGTCGGACAGTTCGGCACCGGTGCCGGGACCGAAGGCCGCCGCCGGGTTCGCAGGGTTCGGAGCAAGCGCCCCGCGACCGCCGCTGCAGACCAGCCCCCGCCGGGTTGCGTTGGCGGCGGTGTTCGCCGGGCAGCTCGTCAGGACGGTGCCGCCGATCGAACGGTTCGAGAAGCGCGAACCGGGACGCGCGAAGAACGTCGTGTCCGAAATGCCGTCGCTGCCGTTGGGCAGACCCACTTCGTCGAGCGTGTATTCGGACGTGCCGAAAGTCGGCGTGCCCGAATAGGCACCGGTCTGATAGTCACGGTCGGTGAAATAGACGGGTTGCGAGCGGGCGTATTCGGCCGAGATCGCGATGTTGCCGCGATTGTCGTTGAAGTTCTTGCCGCCGACGATCGACGCGATGTACGAGCCGCGATCGCCGCGATCGGTCACGCCTGCCTGCACCCGCGCATCAAGACCTTCGAAATCGCGCTTCAGCACGAAGTTGACGACACCCGCGATCGCGTCCGAACCGTACACAGCCGACTGGCCGCCGGTCAGAACGTCGACGCGCTCGAGCAGGGCGTTCGGGATCGTGTTGATGTCGACTTCGTACGAGCCGGGCGACGAGGTGACGTGGCGGCGGTTGTTGACCAGCACCAGCGTGCGTTCGGTGCCGAGGCCGCGCAGATCGAGATAGTTGACGCCGGCGGTGCCGATGAACCGGGTCGAGTTCGCCTGGCTGAAGGTCGAGCGCAGCGCGGGCAACTGGTTGAGCGCGTCACCGAGCGACGTATCGGCGGTGTTGGTCAGCAGTTCGGCCGATACCGACGTCACCGGCGATGCCGAATCAAGGTTCGGACGCGCGATGCGCGACCCGGTGACGGTAATGACCTCGTCCGGGTTTTCGGTACGACATTCCGGGCGGACGTCGTTCGGCACGCAATCCCGCGAAGGCTCGCTGGCAAACTGAACGCGTTCCCCGCCCGTGTTCAAGGTCGAGGTCTGCGCAAAAGCGGCATGCGGCAGCAATGCCGCGCTGGCGAGCGCGGACGCGCTCAGCAAGCGGTAAAAATTCATGATGGTGTGCCCCGTTTTACAACCCGGTTGACCCGGTGTGGGGGCAGGAAATGACAAACGCGCCGGGCTGACAAGCAGCCACGGCGCGATATTTCAATTTCAATACACTCCTGTTGCATGAATGCAACATTAACGGAACGGCAGCGTACACGGCGTATTCGATAATGCTTCGGTTGCTGCGCAAAACCTAATAATGCTGCGCAGCAACCTTTCGTCACATGAGCCCGATTACCGTTCGACGCACATGGCGATGCCCATGCCGCCACCGATGCACAGCGTCGCGAGTCCCTTTTTCGCGTCGCGGCGCTTCATTTCGTAGATCAGCGTGGTCAGCACGCGCGCGCCCGATGCGCCGATCGGATGGCCGATCGCGATCGCGCCGCCGTTCACGTTCACCTTGTCCGACGTCCAGCCCATGTCCTTGCCGACGGCCAGCGCCTGCGCGGCAAAGGCTTCGTTGGCTTCGACGAGGTCGAGGTCGTCGACGCTCCAGCCGGCCTTTTCCAGCGCGCGGCGCGATGCCGGCACCGGGCCGATGCCCATGACCGAAGGATCGACGCCGGCGGTCGCCCAGCTCCTGATCGTGACCAGCGGTTCAAGCCCGCGCTTGGCAGCTTCGTCGGCCGACATCACGACGAGTGCCGCGGCACCGTCGTTCAGGCCCGATGCGTTGGCGGCCGTGACCGATCCGTCCTTCTTGAACGCCGGGCGCAGGCCCGACACGCCGTCGACGGTCGCGCCGGCGCGGATATATTCGTCCTGGTCGACCACGGTGTCGCCCTTGCGGCCCTTGATCGTGACCGGGGCGATCTCTTCGACGAAGCGGCCTTCGCTGCGGGCGGCCTCAGCGCGGTTCTGCGAGCGGACGGCGAATTCATCCTGCTCGGCGCGCGTCACCTGATATTGCTCCGCCAGATTTTCGGCGGTGATGCCCATGTGATAGCCGTTGAAGACGTCGGTCAGGCCGTCCTTTATCATCGTGTCGACCATCGGTGCGTCGCCCATCTTGGTCGGGCTGCGCAGTTGCACCGCATGGGCGGCGAGCGACATGCTTTCCTGTCCGCCGGCGACGACGATCGTCGCATCGCCGGTCTGGATCGCCTGTGCCGCCAGCGCGACCGCGCGCAGGCCCGATCCGCAGACCTGGTTGATGCCCCATGCCGGGACTTCCTTCGGCACGCCCGCTGCCATCGACGCCTGACGCGCCGGGTTCTGGCCGTGACCGGCGGTCAGCACCTGGCCCAGAATCACTTCCGACACATCCTCCGGCGCGATGCCGGCCTGGGTCAGCGCGGCACCGATCGCCTGCCGGCCAAGCTCATGTGCGGGAACGGCGGCGAACGCGCCGAGGAAGCTGCCCACGGGGGTGCGCTTGGCGGCGACGATGACGACATCGGACATTCGAAAATCCTTCTCCAACGGGTTTTGCGGCTATTTAGTATGCGAACCCTCGCTTAGCCAGCGCGCAAGCGGCTCCCATAGCAACGGGCGACCCCGCCGGCCGACGATCATGCCGACATGCCCCGCCGCGACGATTCGCCGGTCGGGCAGGCCGATCGCGCTGGCGGCGGGCACGATGCGGTCGTTTTCGGCGACGAATTCGACCAGCGGCACGTCGGGACGGGGGGAAACGGTCCGCCCGGCGATGTGCCAGCGGCCGGTGCCGGGCAGGTCGGCGTCGAACAGGTCGTCGAACATCTCGCGTCCCGTTGCATAGGGCAACGGCGCGCCGGCATTGGCCCAATCCTCCAGCGCGACGAACGCCCGCGCGGCGTCGCTGTCGGGTGCAAGGCCGGCGAACTGCGCGAACTTGTCGACGGTGCGCGCGGGATCGAGTTGCCAGAAGGCGCTCTGCAACACCTCGATCGGGACAAGGCCGAGATGCGCCGCGGTCGGCTCCGCCATGGTCCACAGGTCGGCGATGGCGGCGCGGGCGGGATCGCCGAAGCCGCCGAAATGCCATGGCGTCGCGACCAGCGCGATCCCGGCCACGGCCGCGAACGCCGCGACGCCGAGCGCCAGCGTGCCGCCGAGGCAATAGCCGACCAGCAGCGGCGGCGCCTCCAGCGTGGCACACAGTCGCGCCGCCGCCTGAACATGCGCGCCAAGGTCCATCGCCCGGTCGTCGGGCGTGGGCGTGCCCCAGTCGATCAGGAGAACGCGCAATCCCCGGCCGGTCAGCCAGCGCAGCAGCGAATTGTCGGGCGCGAGGTCGAGTACGAACGGCGGATTGATGAGCGATGGGATGACGACGACGTCCGGTCCGTGCCCGCCATAGTCGCGCAGCGTCACCCGCCCGTCGCTGGCGATTGCTGCCGGCGGGGCGGGGCGGGGGGTGCGGGCTGCGTCCTGATAGGCGCGAAGACCGGCCAGCGCACGGGCGCGACGATCGGGTTCGTTCGCGGTTTCGCTGCGCAGCATCGACAGAAACAGCGGCAGCGGTCGTGGGCTGTGTTGCGGCGCGGTATCAAGAGGTGTACCCATCTGAAAACTCTTTCGCGCAAGGACTTCGCATGAAGAAGCCAGTGGCCGACGGCAGCCCCGTCATCATCAAGAAATACGCCAACCGCCGGCTCTACAACACCGAGACGTCGTCCTACATCACGCTCGAACACCTGGCGCAGATGACCCGCGAGCATCGCGACTTCAAGGTCGTCGACGCCAAGACCGACGACGACATCACCCACAATGTCCTGACCCAGATCATCATGGAAGAGGAAAGCCGCGGCCAGACGCTGTTGCCGGTCAGCTTCCTGCGTCAGCTCATCACCCTGTACGGCGATTCGATGCAGGCGATGGTGCCGGGCTATCTGGAAGCATCGATGGACAGCTTCCGTCGCAACCAGGAGCAGTTCAAGACCGCCGTCGAGGGGGCGTTCGCCCATTCGCCGTTCGCCGAGATCGCCAAGCGCAATCTGGCGATGTTCGAGGCGGCGGCGCATGCGTTCAAGCCCGGTGCTCCGGGCACCGAAACGGCGGCCCCGGCGACGGCACCGGCTCCTGCTGCGTCCAAGACCGACGAGATGGCGGCGCTGCGGGCCGAATTGTCGCGGTTGCAGGACAAGATGGACAAGCTGGGCTGATCGCGCGGGCGGGGGGGGCGCTTCGGGCGCGACCGCCCGTCGCGCCCTCTTGCGCCTTCGGTTGAACCCGCTCGTTACTTCGGCTTGACGAACTTCAGCGTCATCCGGTCGCTCTCGCCGATCGCGGCATATTTCGCGCGGTCGACATCCTTCAACCGATAGGTCGGCGGCAGCGTCCAGACGCCGGCGGGCCAGTCGGCGGTATCCTTCGGGTTGGCGTTGACCTGCGACCGGCCGGCAAGGCGGAACCCCGCCTTCGTCGCGAAGGCGATGACCGAGCTTTCCTTCATATAACCCGACTTTTCTTCCGCGCCTGCGTCGCGCTGCTCGGGCAGGCGATGCTCGACGATGCCGAGCGTGCCGCCGGGCTTGAGCATCGCGAACATCGCGTTGAACGCCGCCTGCGCCTTGTCCGCGCCGCCGAAGCGCCAGTTGTGGACGTTGCGGAACGTCAGCACCTTGTCGGCGGTGCCGGCGGGGACCACCGGCTGGCCGGCGGCAGCGGGGAAGGCAGCGAGGCGGATCTTTGCGAACGCCGGGTCGCGCGCCTTGATCGCCTCGATTGCCTCCGCCCCGCGCGGCAAGGGCGCGGCGGCATAATAGGTGCCGCGTTCCGCCAGCATGGGGGCAAGGATTTCGGTGTACCAGCCGCCGGCCGGCCAGATCTCGACCACGGTATCGGTCGGCTTCACCCCGAAGAAGGCGAGCGTCTCGGCCGGATGGCGATAGCGGTCGCGCGCGGCATTGGCCGGCGTGCGCTTGGTCGAGGCGACCGCCGCCTTCACCGGCTGCGAGGGTGCCTGCGCCAGCAGTGGCGAAACGACGAGGGCAGCGGCACAAAGCACTGGCACGGCAAGGGCGGTTCGACGCATGGGGGGTACTCCAGTCGGGAGGGGTATGTGGACGGTCGGCAATGGCTATGGAGCATCGCGGCGGCCAGCGCGACCGTCTTCGCGGTCGCCGTGCTCGCCGAGCATCGCCGCAGCAAGCGCCACGATCCCGACCGCGTCGGCTGGATGCCGTGGACGATGGTGCAACTGGTGGCGATCCTGGTGACGGTATTCGCGGTCGCGCTGGCGCTGACCATGCGATAGCTTCACAGGACGCGCGCGGATGATGGGGGATCATCGCATGGACGGCTTCAATTTCATGTTCTCGCTGTTCGGGCTGCTGCTCGGGCTGGCGCTTGCCGAGGGACTGGGCGGGCTGTCGCGCGCGATCAAGGCGAGCCACAAGGTGCGGATCGGCTATTCGACCGCGCTGCTGGGAATCTTCGTGTCGTGCGATGTCGTGACGTTCTGGATGTACGGCTGGACACTGCGCAACGTGCTGCCGGTCAACTGGCCGGTGCTGTTCGGCGGTTTCGTCGTCACCGGCGTCTATTATGTCGCGACCGCGCTAATCTTTCCCGACGAGCCCGAAGCGTGGGACGATCTCGACACGCATTTCGACAAGCACGGGCGCAAGGTGCTGTTCGGGGTGATGCTCTGCAACGTCGCGCTGCTCGCCACGACCATCGCGCTGTTCGGGGCGCTGCCGCTGACGTGGCGCACCGTGATCGTCGCCTGGTCGTTCTTTCCGGTCAGTCTGGCGGCGATCCTGTTCTGGCGACGGCGGCCGGTGGTGCTCGCCTGCCTGTGCTGGCTGATCGCGCTCTATCCGCTGTCGCTGGTCTGGTAGCTCAATAGAAATTGGCCAGCGTCAGCTTGCGTTCGGCCCCGTCACAGATCGTGAGGGCGACGACGCGGCCGGGTTTGTCGGTTCCCCATTTGACGTCGACCCCGCCTTCGGGGGTCAGCGCGACCGGCTTGCCGTCGACCGCGCAGATCAGCTCATCGGCCTTCCATCCGGCCCTGGCCGCAGGACCGCCGGCCATGACGTGCAGCACGCGCAGCCGGGCACGATCATAGCCGAGCAGCAACCCGCTGGTCGATCGCGGCGGCGGCGGCGGGGGGTCGCCGACGGCGGCCAGCAGCATCTGTCCCGCCTTCGGATCGAGCAGCACGCGGTAGCGCTGGAGCAGCCCGGTGCCGATCCGCCCGGCGACGCCGACCTGTTTGGTGAAGCCGCCGTCGCCCTCGATCCGCACCTCGATCGCCCCGGTCTTCAGCCCGCCCAGCGTCACCGCGTCGGTGACGGCAAGGCCGGCGTCGACCACCCCGCCAGCGCCGAACGCGATCGTGCTGGTCACGCCCTTCACCACCGGCTTCGCTGCGCGCCACTGGGCCTGCGCGACGCTCATCGATCCGCCGTCGCCGGTGTCGAGCAGCATCGGCCGGATGCGGCGGCCATTCAGCGTCACCTGGGTGAGATACAGGCCACTGGTGCCCTGGATCGACAGCGGCACGCTGGCGCCGGTGAACGGCTTGCGACCGCTCGGCAGCAGGCGGAAGCGGCGGCCCTTGAAATCGATGTCGAGCGCATGGGCGGCGATCAGGTCGGTGCCGACCAGCATGTCGACATTGCCGGTCGCCCCGGCGAGCAGCCGCGGCAGGTCGATCACCGCCACCCGCCCGCTGCCCCGGGTCAGCGCGCCAAAGGCGACGCCGGTGGTCGACGCCCATTCGACCGATACCGATCCGCCGAGTGCCACGCCCTGCGCCGGCCCCTTGGCGTCCATCGCCAGTTTGGCGCGCTTCGCGAAATCGCCGCTGACCGCCGAATGGTTGAGCCCGGTATCGAGCAGCGCTACCGCCGGCACGCCGTTCACGCTCGCCTCGAAGCGCAGGTGGTTGGCGGTGGTGAGGGTGAAGGGCACCCAGCGCGCCTCCGCATCGGCGGCGAGGCGGGACTGGGCATGGGCGGGGGCGGCGGCAAGCAGCAGCAGCGCAAGGGCAAGGCGGGCGATCACACCCGGCAATGTAGGACGGACGAACGGCCGCCGCTACAGGCACGCCTCCAGCAGCGCATGGTCGAAGCCGAACTGCTTGGCCTTGTCGAGCGTATAGGGGCGCAGGCCCATCGAGCGATACTCGCCGAGAATCTTGCCGTCGGCGCTCTCGTCGAGATATTCGAACTTGAACAGTTCCTGCGTCACGATCACCGGGCCTTCCATCCCGATCACCTCGGTGATGTTGGTCACGCGGCGGCTGCCGTCGCGCAGGCGCTTCACCTGGATGATGAGGTCGACCGAATCGGCGATCTGGCGGCTGATCGCCTCCTTGGGCACCTTGATGTCCGACATCATCACCATGTTCTCCATCCGCGCGAGGCATTCGCGCGGGGAGTTGGAGTGGAGCGTCGCCATCGATCCGTCGTGGCCGGTGTTCATTGCCGCCAGCAGATCGAAACACTCGCTGCCACGGATTTCGCCGAGGATGATCCGGTCGGGCCGCATGCGCAGCGCGTTCTTCACCAGATCGCGAATGGTGATCTCGCCCTGCCCCTCAAGGTTCGCCGGCCGGGTTTCGAGCGGCAGCCAGTGCGGCTGTTGCAGCCGCAGTTCGGCGGCGTCCTCGATCGTCAGCACGCGCTCGCCGGGGTCGATCATCTTCGACAGGGCGTTGAGCATGGTGGTCTTGCCCGAGCCGGTGCCGCCCGAAATAACGATGTTGAACCGGCAGGCACCCGCGATTTTCAGCGCGGTCGCCATCTGCGTACTCATCGATCCGAAGCCGGCCATCATGTCGATCGTGATCGGCTTGGCGGAGAATTTGCGGATCGAGATCGCCGTGCCCTTGAGGCTCAGCGGCGGCACGATGACGTTGACGCGGCTGCCGTCCTTCAGCCGGGCGTCGGCCAGCGGCGTGGTCTGGTCGACGCGGCGGCCGACCGAATTGCAGATGCGCTGCGCGATCTGGAACAGATGCTCCTCGTCGCGGAAATTGATGTTGGCGAGTTCGAGCTTGCCCTTGCGTTCGACGAAGGTCTGTTCGGGGCCGTTGACCATGATGTCGCTGATCGCCGGATCGGCGAGCAGTTCCTCCAGCGGCCCCAGTCCCAGCAGTTCGTCGACCAGCACTTTTTCCAGCGCAAATTGTTCGCGCCGGTTGAGCGTCAGTTTCAGTTCGGCCAGCACCTCGCCGACGATCGGGCGGAATTCCTCGGCCAGTTCGTCCTTGCCGAGCGTCGAGGCGGCTTCGGGATCGACCCGTTCGAGCAGGCGGGGGAGCACCTGTTCCTTGATGCGGTGGATCGAGGTTTCGAACCCCTCGACCCGGCTGGTGCTCGCCTCGCCCGACAAGGCCTGCCGGTCGGCGAGGCGCTGCATCGCGTCGCCCTGCGGCATCGCGCCGGCGCTTTCGCCGGGCATCGGATCGGCCGACCCACCGGGCAGCGGCACTGGCGGAAACTGGCCGCCATTGTCGAGGTCGCTCGGCCGGGCCGGGCCGGGGCCGTGCATCGGCCGGGCGACACCGAACGATGGCCGCCCGCCGCCTGAGCCTCCGCCTACTCCGTTCCGTCGCCCGAATGCGTTCACGCTGGCCTACCCCATCGATTCTCACCGACGAGGGTACGACCCAAGGATTTACGTTTGCCTAACCACTGTTCCTGCGTTTTCACGCAAACGCCGCGCCGGTCCGGGTGGACCGACGCGGCATCCTGCGTCCGCTAGGGGCGATCGGCCCCAAGGGAAAGGCCGGGTCAGCCGGCCTGTTCGGCCAGCACCGTCAGCCCCTTGGGCGTGACTTCGGCGAAGCCGCCGCGCACCGCGATGCGTTCGGCATCGCCCTTTTCGGTGCGCTGGACCAGCAGGTCGCCGTCGCGGATCGTCGACATGAACGGTGCATGGCCTTCCAGCACGCCGAAGTCGCCCTCGGTGCCGGGAACGGTGACCATGTAGACCGATTCCGACCGCACCAGTTTTTCGGGGGTCACGAGTTCAAAGTGGAGCATTTCTAACACCTTACTCCCTCTCCCCTTCAGGGGAGAGGGCCGGGGAGAGGGGCTGTCCGGAGAGGTGTCGTCATGCCCCTCTCCCTAACCCTCTCCCCTGAAGGGGAGAGGGAACAGCGCTTTACGCTTCCTGCGCCATCTTCTGCGCCTTGGCGACGGCTTCGTCGATGCCGCCGACCATGTAGAAGGCGCTTTCGGGCAGGTGATCGTATTCGCCCTCGACTACCGCCTTGAACGACTTCACCGTGTCTTCCAGCGCGACGAACTTGCCGCTGATGCCGGTGAAGACTTCGGCGACGTGGAACGGCTGGCTGAGGAACTTCTGGATCTTGCGGGCGCGGGCGACCGTGACCTTATCCTCTTCGCTCAGCTCGTCCATGCCGAGGATGGCGATGATGTCCTGCAACGACTTGTAGCGCTGGAGCAGCGACTGCACCGCGCGCGCCGTGTCGTAATGCTCCTGACCCACCGTGCGCGGTTCCAGCACGCGGCTGGTCGAATCGAGCGGATCGACCGCCGGATAGATGCCGAGTTCGGAGATCGCGCGGTTCAGCACGGTCGTGGCGTCGAGGTGGGCAAACGAGGTGGCCGGCGCCGGATCGGTCAGATCGTCGGCGGGCACGTAGATTGCCTGCACCGAGGTGATCGACCCCTTGTTGGTCGAGGTGATCCGCTCCTGCAACGCGCCCATGTCGGTCGACAGCGTCGGCTGATAGCCCACCGCCGACGGAATACGGCCGAGCAGCGCCGACACTTCCGACCCCGCCTGAGTGAAACGGAAGATGTTGTCGACGAAGAACAGCACGTCCTGGCCCTCGACGTCGCGGAAATATTCGGCGATCGTCAGGCCCGACAGCGCGACGCGCGCGCGCGCGCCCGGCGGCTCGTTCATCTGGCCATAGACCAGCGCGACCTTCGATCCCTCGCTGGTCGGATTGCCGTCGGCATCCTTGGCGATGACGCCCGCGTCGAGGAATTCGTGATAGAGGTCGTTGCCCTCGCGGGTACGCTCACCGACGCCCGCGAACACCGACGTGCCGCCGTGCCCCTTGGCGATGTTGTTGATAAGTTCCTGAATGAGCACCGTCTTGCCGACGCCCGCGCCGCCGAACAGGCCGATCTTGCCGCCCTTTGCATAGGGGGCCAGCAGATCGATGACCTTGATGCCGGTGACGAGGATCGACGAATCGGTCGACTGGTCGACGAACAGCGGCGCCGATGCGTGGATCGGGGCGGTGGTTTCCGCGCCGACCGGGCCACGCTCGTCTATCGGTTCACCGATGACGTTCAGGATGCGGCCGAGCGTCTTGGGGCCGACCGGCACGCGGATCTGCGATCCGGTGTCGCGCACCGCCTGACCGCGGGTCAGACCCTCGGTCGCGTCCATCGCGATCGTGCGGACGGTGCTCTCGCCCAGATGCTGTGCGACTTCGAGAACGAGCCGGTTGCCGTTGTTGTCGGTTTCCAGCGCGGAGAGGATCGCGGGCAGCTCGCCGTCGAACGAAACGTCGACGACCGCGCCGATGACCTGGCTGATCCGGCCGGTATGGTTGGTGCTGCCCTGGGGCGCGTAGGTGTCTGCGGCGGTTGCCATCATGCTTTCCTATCTAGTCTCAACTGTTCAGGCCCGAAGTCGCATACGAAGGTCGGCAAGCGTTGCCTGCCATGCCGCGTATTCGTCCGTCTCCGCCCAGAGTTCGTTCAATTCGCTGGCATTCTCGACCAGATCCAGCGCACTCGACGCCAGCGTCCGATCGGCTGCGGCTGTATCGCCGTGACCGGCGGCCCATGCCGCCAGTTCCGGCTTCAACCGCGGGGCGGGCCGACCCAGCGCCGCCGCGACGAGTTCGAGAGCGGCGATCGCCTCTTCCGCCTCGTCATATCCGCCATTGTCGACATAGTCACGCAGACGATACCGGACATCGTTCCAGTCGCGGCTGTCCGCGACCACGCCGAGAAAATCGAGCGTGCTGTCGCACTCGTCGAACTGGACGCCCCAGGCACCCATCAGCGGCGCTCCGCTGGTACGGAGCGGGTAAAGGTCACGACCAGCCGGCGACCGCCATCGATCTTCTCGCGGGTGATCTGATAGCCGGCACCAGGAAGCGTGCCCGTCGCCGGGCTCTCGGTCATGATGCCGCGCTTCACCTCGTCACGGCCGGGAAGGCCGAGACTGGCGAGCGGCCGGTCGACCCAGCGCGAGAATTGTTCTTTCGCGAACGGGCTCGCGTCACGGTTCACGATGTCGAGCGAGAAAACCATCCGCTCGATCCGCTGCGCATCGCCGTTCACCGTCAGATGCGCGGTGTTGACCGGCTTGACCGACGGGTCGCCCATCGGCGTCGTCATTGCTTCGGCGACATGGCCGCCCGCTGGCGTAGGGGCATAGTCCGACAGGCGGAAACCCATCGAATTCAGCAACTCGATCGCCTTGGGCGCATCGCCGAACACCGTCGCCCAGCCACCGCTGACGAACGGCGACGGCGTCGGGCGGGGCTTTTCGGCCTCGCGCGACGGCTGGCCGCAGCCGGCCAGCATGGCGACGAGCGCCAGCAGGACGGCTGCCTTCGTCACAGCGCTTCGGCGCCCGAGATGATCTCGACCAGCTCGGTCGTGATCGCCGCCTGACGGGTGCGGTTGTACTCGATGGTCAGCCGGTTGATGAGATCGCCCGCGTTGCGCGTGGCATTGTCCATCGCCGTCATCTTCGAGCCCTGCTCCGACGCGGCGTTTTCTTTCATCGCACGATAGATCTGGACCGCGATGTTGGTCGGCAGCAGGCTGTCGAGGATCGCTTCCTCGCTCGGCTCGTACTCGACGACCGCGTCGGCGGCCGGCGCGCCGGTTTGCGCCGGGATCTTGACCGGGATCAGTTGCTGCTCGGTCGGCTCCTGCGTCAGCACCGTCTTGAACGTGGCATAGAACAGGTGGGCGACGTCGAACTCGCCCGCTTCGTAACGGCGGATCAGATCGTCGGCATAGCCCTTGGCATCGGCGAAGGTCAGCTTGCCCAGATCGCCCGGCTCGACCGCATGGATGAAGCCGTCGCGGAACTGACGCGCCAGCACCGCGCGGCCCTTGCGGCCGATCGTCAGGAACTTGACGGTCTTGCCCTGCTCCTGCAGCTCCAGCGCGCGGCGGCGGGCCATGCGGGCGATGTTCGAATTGAACGCGCCGGCCAGACCTTTGTCCGACGTCGCGACGACGAACAGGTGGACCTGGTCACGGCCGGTGCCGGCGAGCAGCGGCGAGCTGCCCTCGGTGATCTGCGCGGTGCTCGCCAGGCTGGCGACGACCTGCTCGACCCGGCTGGCATAGGGGCGGCCGGCCTCGGCCGCTTCCTGCGCGCGGCGCAGCTTCGCGGCGGCGACCATCTTCATCGCCTTGGTGATCTTCTGGGTCGATTTGACCGAGTTGATCCGCAGTTTGAGAGCCTTGAGCGACGCCATATTCTTCTTCCTGCTCCCTCTCTCCGCCGTGCGGGGAGAGGGTCGGGGAGAGGGGGCCTCTCGTTACCGAGCGGCCCGCACTTCCCCTCTCCCAACCCTCTCCCCTGAAGGAGAGAGGGCTACAGTGGATTTACGCGAAGGTCTTCGCGAACTGGTCGAGCGCCGCCTTCAGCCCCGACTTGGCTTCGTCGCCCAGATCCTTGGTATCGCGAATCTTGGTGAGGACGCCCGCATGGTTCGCGCGCAGGTCCGACAACATCGCCTGTTCATAGCGGGTGACGTCGTTCACCGGCACCTTGTCGAGATAGCCCTGCGTACCCGCGAAGATCGACGCGACCTGCTCCTCGAACGGCATCGGGCTGAACTGCGCTTGCTTGAGCAGTTCGGTCAGCCGCGCGCCGCGGTTCAGCAGCTTCTGGGTCGAGGCGTCGAGGTCCGAACCGAACTGCGCGAACGCCGCCATTTCACGATACTGCGCCAGCTCCAGCTTGATGCTGCCTGCGACCTTCTTCATCGCCTTGGTCTGCGCGGCCGAACCGACGCGGCTGACCGAGAGGCCGACGTTGATCGCGGGGCGGATGCCGGCGAAGAACAGGTCGGTTTCAAGGAAGATCTGGCCGTCGGTGATCGAGATCACGTTGGTCGGGATGTACGCCGACACGTCGCCCGCCTGCGTCTCGATGATCGGCAGCGCGGTGAGCGACCCGCCGCCGTTCGCATCCGACATCTTGGCGGCGCGCTCGAGCAGGCGGCTGTGGAGATAGAACACGTCGCCCGGATAGGCTTCACGGCCCGGCGGACGGCGCAGCAGCAGCGACATCTGGCGATAGGCGACGGCCTGCTTCGACAGATCGTCGAACACGATCAGCGCGTGCATGCCGTTGTCGCGGAAATACTCGCCCATCGCGGTGCCGGTGTAGGGCGCCAGATACTGGAGCGGCGCGGGGTCCGACGCGGTGGCGGCGATGACGATGGAATATTCCATCGCGCCGTTTTCCTCGAGCGTGCGAACGAGCTGCGCGACGGTCGAGCGCTTCTGGCCGACCGCGACATAGACGCAGTAGAGCTTCTTCTTCTCGTCGGTGCCGGCGTTGGCCGCCTTCTGGTTGATGAAGGTGTCGATCGCAACCGCCGACTTGCCGGTCTGGCGATCGCCGATGATGAGTTCGCGCTGGCCACGGCCGACCGGCACGAGTGCGTCGATCGCCTTCAGCCCCGACTGCATCGGTTCGTGGACCGAGGTGCGCGGGATGATGCCCGGCGCCTTCACGTCGACGCGGCTGCGCTGATCCGACACGATCGGGCCCTTGCCGTCGATCGGGTTGCCCAGACCGTCGACCACGCGGCCGAGCAGGCCCTTGCCGACCGGCACGTCGACGATGGTGCCGGTGCGCTTGACGGTGTCGCCTTCCTTGATCGACGAATCGGACCCGAAGATCACGACGCCGACGTTGTCGGCCTCGAGGTTCAGCGCCATGCCCTGGATGCCGCCGCCGAACTCGACCATCTCGCCCGCCTGGACGTTGTCGAGCCCGTGGATGCGGGCGATGCCGTCGCCGACCGACAGCACCTGGCCGACTTCGGACACCTGTGCTTCGGTGCCGAAGTTGGCGATCTGGTCACGGATGACCTTCGAGATTTCTGCGGCGCGGATATCCATGACTTAACCTTTCATCGCGTGCGCGAGCGTGTTCAGACGGGTCTTGATCGAGCTGTCGATCATCTGGCTGCCGATCTTCACGATCAGGCCGCCCAAGAGCGAGGGGTCCACCTTGAGGTCGATCGCGACCTCGCGGCCGACGCGGTGGCGAAGCTGCTGTTTCAGCGCATCGACCTGCCCGTCGTCAAGCGGATGGGCCGAAGTGACTTCGGCGTTCGTCTCGCCACGCTGGCGCGCGGCAAGATCGCGAAAGGCGCGGATGATCGCGGGCAGGTCGCCCAGACGGCGGTTCTGCGCCAGCACGCCAAGGAAATTGCCGGTCAGGGGATCGAGGCCGAGCACCGGGCCCAGCGCGGCGATGGTGCGCGCGGCATCGTCGCGGCCGATCAGCGGGCTCTTGAGGAGCGCGGCGAGATCATCCGATTCGGCAATTCCCGCCTGAAGCGACTTCAGGCTCGCCTCGACCGCCTGCACTTGGCCGTGATCCTGCGCCAGACCGAACAGCGCGGTGGCGTAACGGCCGCTCAGACTCGCCTGAATCGTGGTAGCGCCGCCGGTAACGTTGCCAGTCATTCCGCTGGATGTCTCCACGCGCGCGTCCTTGGGTTGAGGGATCAACGATGTCGTCCCATGCGTGAAAGGGGGCGGCACTCCCCTTGTCCGGCGGCGCGAGTCTGTCTCGCGGCTGCTGGAATCGGCCCGTGCGCCCCCGATGGGTCGTGCGCCCGCTAGCATCGGTGTCATCATTTCGCAAGCTTTGCGGAACCGCCGGGTGACTCGTCCGTAGGCCGAAGCTGAACCGGAGATGAGGGGACGGGATATGGGCGACATCCAGCGCATGACGATGGCCGACGGTGCCGGGATCGACGTCTATCGCGCCGAACCGGCCGGGTTTCCGCGCGGCAGCGTGGTGGTGGTGCAGGAAATTTTCGGCTTGACCGACCATATCCGCGAGGTGGCGGACAGTTATGCGGCGGAAGGCTATCTCGTGCTGGCCCCCGCGCTGTTCGATCGCGAGCAGCCGGGGTTTCAGGCCGGGTATGACGGCCCCGACTTCGACCGTGCGATCGAACTGGCGCGCAGGATCCACCCCTTCGACCAGTCGGTGGCGGATGTCGCGACCTGCGTCGAGATGCTGGAGGGGGTCCAGCCGGTGTTCGTCGTCGGCTATTGCTATGGCGGGTCGGTCGCGTGGGCGGTGGCGGCGCGGGTGGACGGGATCGCGGCGGCATCGGCCTATTACGGTAGCATGATCCCCGACAGCGCCGACGTGCCGCGCGTGCCGACGATCGCCCATTTCGGCCGACATGATGCGGGGATTCCGGTCAAGAAGGTCGAGGCACTGGCGAAGCACCCGCCAGCGAATGCCGCCATCCATCTCTACGACGCGGGACACGGCTTCAATTCGGACCGGCGCAAGGATTATGACGCCGGGAGCGCGGCCCTGGCGCGGGCGCGGACGCTCGAGCTGTTCGACGCCAACTCCGGAAGCGCCGGTTGGATGGACGTGTCAGAGATTGATCGTTCTTCCTGAGCGGAGGCCGGTATCACCCCGCCTTGGTGCAGCGATAGACCAGCCGCTCGTTGGCCTGTGCCGGCAGCGCGGTGCGGATCGCCGATTGCTGCGTCGCCAGCGCGGCGCGGGCGCCGGTACCGCTCTCGCACGCCTTTTGCTGCACCTGACCGCGCAAGGTCCGCGCGCGCTCCATCGCCTCGGCCGACAGGAGATAGCGGCTGTTGGTGTAGCTCCCGCTGACCGGATCGAAGCGCAGGACCGAGACGGTCGCATCCTCGCCGGGCACAAGGATACGCTCCCAGCCGCCGCCCGGCGCTTCGGCATATTGGGTGCGGCGGTTCATGCAGCCATCGGCGCGCCAGTCGAAGCGGACGGTTTCGACCGGCGAGACGATGATCCGGCTGCGTTCGGGCACCAGCGTGCATTGCAGCACGCCGGCCAGCGGCGTCGCGCGGGTCGCGGCGGTGGCGGCGTCGCCACCCTTGACCGAGGCGGGATCGAAATCGGGACGCAGCACGAACACGATGATCGCGCCGGCGAGCAGCACGGCCCCGCCGCCCGCCGACCATCTCGCCCGGCGCGGGTCGCCGCGGCTGGCCAACAGGCCAGCACCCCCGGCCGCCAGCACCGACAACGCCAGCAGCAGCGCCGCCAGCGCGATCATGTTCTCGCGTGTCTCGGCATTGTCGGCACGCGCGGTGTCGAGTGCGGCCAGCCGGTCCTCACGCGCGCGCTCGGCGGCGGCGCGGGCGCGTTCGCGGTCCTCGACCGACTGGCGTTCGGCATCGGCCCGGTCGCGCGCATCGGCATCGGCGAGGGTGACGCAGGGGGTGGCGATCGTCGCGACCGGTTGCCCGGCGTCGCGCAGGAAGGCGACGAGTTCGTTATCGGCGATGGCGAAGGCGAAGCTGGCGTCTCCCTCCTCGCCGCGGGTCAGCGCCGAATTGACGCCGAGCACCCGGCCGCACCGGTCGAGCAGCGGCCCGCCCGAATTGCCGCGCGCGATGCTGGCGGTATGGACCAGCACCGCCGTCCCCTCCAGCCTGCGATTGCCCGACAGCACGCCCTGCGAGCGGACCGGCGCGGTCGGCGTCACGAAATCGTCGGCCGAGCGCGCGGTCGCCAGATCGACGTTGCCGGGATAGCCGAGCGCGATCGACGCATCGCCCTCGCCCAATGCCCCGGTGTAGAGGGTGAGCGGCGGCAGGCGCACCTCGCGCACCTCGATCAGCGCGAGGTCGCGCGCGGTGTCGACCCGCAGTAGCCGGCCTTCATACGACCGCTCGCCCTCCGACGGCACGATCGCCAGCACCGCCTCGCCCGGATAGCGTTCGAGCAGTTCGACGACATGGGCATTGGTGACGATCCGGTTCGGCGCGACGGCGAAGCCGGTGCCGTGTTCGATGTCGACCATCTCGCCGTCGACCGTCGCGATCGCCAGCACACGCACCACGCCGCGCGCCGCCGCCGACACGTCGTCGGCACGCGCCGCCGGGGCCAGTACGGCGCCCAAGCCCAGCATCAGCGCCCATGCGAGCAGCCACCGAACCATCGTCATTCCCCAAACGCTGTTTCGCGCCGCCGTTTCGGGCAAAGCGGCCATCGGTGCAAGGGTCAGCCGGTCCTGGCGTCCTTGTCGTCGTCATCCTCGCTGTCGGCGGCGGCGGGCGCGGGCGTGCCACGCCAGCGCGCCAGCGCCGCCTTCGCCCCGCCCGCGTCGATCGCCGCGATCAGTTGCTGGGCAAGGACGCCGCTGCGCCCGCCATGCGGCGAATAGGCTACTGGTCCCAGCACGCGGCGCGCCTCGTCGGCGCGATCGGTTTCGAGCAGGACGCGCGCCGCCTGCATCCGCAATCCCCGGTCCTGCGGCGCGAGCAGATGCGCGCGCAGCAGAGCGTCGCGGGCGTTGGCGGTCGGAGTCTGCCCCGGCACCTGATAGGTCTGGTAATAGAGCAGCAGCGGTTCGGGATCGTCGTTCTCGATCGTGTTTGCCGCGAGGAACGACCGGCGGATGCTGCGCCAGCGTTCGGGCGCGGCGTCCCTCGCGGCGCGCGCCTGCACCATCCGTGCGCGGCCGAGCAGGATGTGGCCGTCGATCGATTTGGGGTCGGCGGCGATCGCACGGGCCGCCGCCGCCTCGGCGATGGGGAAGTTGCCGGCGTGGAACTCGACCTCGGCGAGCAACGCCTGCGCCGCTGCGTCGTTCGGATAGGGAGCGGCGGCGCGCCGGGCCAGCGGCAGCAGCGCCAGCGCCTGCGTCCGGTCGGTGCCGCGCTTCGACCGGATGCGCACCGGCATCATCGCCGCTTCGGCCGGGGTCAGCGCGCGGACGCTGACGTCGGCCTTGGGCACCGCGCCCGCCGGCATGATCGAATAGCGCAGCCCCGAACGGACATAGCGCGACAGATCGCGGTCGAGCTGTTTCAGGTCGCCGAAACTCTCCGCCGCCTTCGCCGCGCTCTGCCCCGACACGATCGCGCGCATGAACCGGTCGAGCTGTCCGCGTCGCGTCGGATCGAGCAGCAACATATGCGTCAGCGCCCAGCCGCCGGCGTACAGCGCGCCGCGGTCGATCGTGGTCGTATCGCCGGTCAGGAGCATGGTGGCGGACACCGGCATGCCGGTCTGGAACTGGCGCGCGCGGTACATCGGCGGGCGCGCCACCTCGACCGATCCGTCGTCGCGCAGGCGGGTGGGGGCGAAGAACTCGGCGAATCCTTCGACGAACCACACAGGAAACGCGGCCTCGGCCCAGTTCGAGAGCATGAAGTGGTGGGTGTATTCGTGGAACAGGACCTGTTGCGAATCGATGCCGTTCGTGCCGCCGTTTCCGCCATGTTCGGGCACGAACGCGACCGATCCGGCCGCGCGCGGAATGTAGAAGCCCGCGACATTGCGCTGTCCGACAAGCTTGCTGATCGTCGACAGGTCGCCGGTGACGTAGACGTTCACCCGGTTCGGCACCGCGATCGGTTCGGACGGCATCTTGGTCAGTTGCCGCAGCACCTTGTCGAACCGTTCGAGCCGCTCGGCATAGCGCGCGACATCGGCTGCGGGATCGTCGGCATAGACGATGAAATGGTCCGATCGCGCCTCATGCCATTCGGCCCGTGCCGCCACCGGCCACAGCGCCAGCAATACCGCCAACCCCATGCGAATCATCAACGTCGCTCCGTTTTCTCGTCCGAAAGGATTAGCGGCGCGGCATGACGCCGCCAAGTCGGCTGCGGGCGGGTGCGATCGACGGGCGTTCAGCCGGCGGGTTTCTCCGGCTTCGTTTCGGCCGCGCGCCACGTGGCGAGTGCGCCCGTGGCCCCGGTGTCGTCGATCGCCTTGATGACGGTGGCCGCCAGCGTCGCCATCTCGCCGCCATGCGGCGAATAGGCGACCGGTCCCAGCATCCGCTTCGCCTCGACCGGCTTGTTCGTCTCCAGCAGCATCATCGCGGTTTCCATGCGCAGCGACCGGTCCTGCGGCGCGAGCGATTGCGCGCGTGCCAGCGCCTCGCGGGCGTTCGCGCTCGGTTCGCGGCCGGCGGCGGCGAAGCTGCGATAGAACAGCATCAGCGGTTCGGGATCGTCGTTCTCGATCGTGTTGGCGGCAAGGAACGACCGGCGGATGTCGCGCCACTGCGCCGCGTCCTGCGAGCTGGCAACCTGCGCCGCCGCCATCCGCGCCATGCCGATATAGACATGGCCGTCGACCGATTTCGGATCGGCGGCGACCGCGCGGCGTGCGGCGGCTTCGGCGGCACCATGGTTGCCGGCGTCATATTCCGCCTCGGCCAGCACCACCTGCGCCGCCGGGTCATTGGGGTAATAGGCGGCGGCCCGCTGGGCGAGCGCCAGCACCACCTGTGCCTCCTTCGCATCGACGCCGCGTTTCGAGCGGATGCGCGCCTTCATCGTCGCCGCCTCGCCCGGCCCCAGCGCGCGCACCGCCACCTTCGCCTGCGGGATCGTGCCGGGCGGGATGATCCGGTATTTCAGGCCGGAGGTCAGGTGAGTACGCAGATCGCGGCTCAGCACCGTCAGATCGCCGAACGCGGCGGCGGCCTGCGCGCCGGTCTTGCCCGCGTTGATCGCCGCCATATAGCCATCAAGCTGTCCGCGCCGCTTCGGGTCGGTCAGCAGCAGATGGGTCAGCAGCCAGCCCTCGGCATAGATCGCCTCGACGAACATCTTTTTCGGGTCGCCGGTCAGCAGCGCCTCGGCGGTGACGGGCAGGCCGTTGGCAAAGGCATAGCCGCGATACATCGGCGGCCGGGCGACCTCGATCGAATCATTGGCGCGGATGCGGGTGGGGGCGAAGAATTCGGCGAACCCCTCGACGAACCACGCCGGGAACGCGCCATCGGCCCAGTTCGACAGCATGAAATGATGGGTATATTCGTGGAACAGCACCTGTTCCTCGCTCAGATCGTCCGCACTCTGGCCCGCGCTCTTGGGCACGATGGCGAGCGATCCGCCCGCGCGCGGAATATAGAAGCCCGCGACATTGGCCGATCCCGACAGCTTCGCGACCGTCGAGGTGTCGTTGACGACATAGACGGTAACGCGGTTGGCCGGCGATACCGGCGTCGCGGGAATGCTGGTCAGCATCCGCAACGTCTTGTCGAAGCGTTCGAGCCGTTCGGCGAAGCGCGCGACATTGGCGGGCTTGTCGTCCGAATAGACCGTGAAATGGTCCGACGACGCCTCCTGCCATTCGGCCTGCGCCGCGACCGGCCAGAGCGTCAGCAGCGCCGTCGCCAGTGCGCGAATCATGATCGTATCGCTCCCCCGTTTTCCCCGGACGCAATGCTATGCTGCGCAGCATGCTTCGCCAAGCGGGCGCGGGCGTACCGTAGGTTTAGGACCGATCGACATTCAGTCAAACAGCGGCTCGTGCATCCCCCCTCCCTGACCAGGGAGGGGTTGGGGGCGGGTGGGCCGGTTGTGGAGCGCTACCGTTTCCTCTCGGGCCGACCCACCCCCAGCCCCTCCCTTGTCAGGGAGGGGAGCAGATCGGGAAGCCAATTCGTTGAATGTCGATCCGGTTTACAGGAAGCTGTACGGGTCGACATCCACCGCGACACGGACCTTCGCGCCCCATTCGACCGAGGCGAGCCAGTCGCGGATCACGTCCTGAACGTCGAGGCTACGGGTCGCGTGGATCAGCAGGCGGAAGCGGTGACGGCCGCGCAGCATCGCGAGCGAGGCGGGGGCGGGGCCATAGACGTGGCACCCCTCGACCTGCGGTTGCGCCCGACCGATCGCGCGCGCGGTGGCTTCGGCGGCGCTCTTGTCCTCCGACGATACGATGATCGCGGCATAGCGGCCGAACGGGGGCACGGCGGCTTCCTCGCGCGCTTCGGTTTCGGCGGCATAGAAGCTGTCGGCATCGCCTGAGATCAGCGCCTGCATCACCGGGGCGGAGGGCTGCGTGGTCTGGATATAGACATGGCCGGGCTTCGACCCGCGCCCGGCGCGTCCCGCCACCTGCGCGATCTGTTGAAAGGTGCGCTCGGCGGCGCGCAGGTCGCCGCCCTGCAACCCCAGATCGGCGTCGATCACCCCGACGCAGGTGAGGTTGGGGAAATGATAGCCCTTCGTCACCAGTTGCGTGCCCACCACGATGTCGATGTCGCCCGCCTCCATCCGGCCGACGAACTCCGCCGCCTTGGCCGGCGACCAGATGGTGTCGGAGGTGACGATGGCGATCTTCGCCGTCGGCCACAGCGCCGCCGCCTCGTCGGCGATGCGCTCGACGCCGGGGCCACAGGCGACGAGGCTGTCCTCCGCCTTGCATTCGGGGCAGGCGCGCGGCGTCGGGATCATATGGCCGCAATGATGGCATGACAGCCGGTGGATCAGGCGATGCTCGACCATCCATGCGGTGCAGTTGGGGCATTGGAAGCGATGCCCGCACGACCGGCACAGCGTCAGTGGCGCATAGCCGCGCCGGTTGAGGAACAGCAGCGCCTGTTCCTTGCGGCCGAGCGCCTCGTCAATCGCCTTGACCAGCGGGGCGGCGATCCAGCGGCCGCGCTCGGGCGGCTGGTCGATCAGGTCGATCGGCTCGATCGTCGGCAACTGCGCCTTGCCGTAACGGCCGGGGAGCTTGAGTTCGGTATAGCGTCCCTGCGCCACCTGTTGCCGCGTCTCGATCGCCGGCGTCGCGCTGGCGAGGATCACCGGACACTGTTCGAACAGGCCGCGCATCACGCTCACGTCGCGCGCGTGATAATGGACGCCTTCCTCCTGTTTGAAGCTCGTCTCGTGCGCCTCGTCGACGACGATCAGCCCGAGATCGGCATAGGGCAGGAACAGCGCCGATCGTGCGCCGACCACCACCTTCGCCTGTCCGCTCGCGATCGCCCGCCATGCCCGGCGGCGCTGCGTCGAGCGCAGGTCGCTGTGCCACGGCACCGGCTCGCAACCGAAGCGCGCGGTGAACCGCTTGAGGAACGGTTCGGTCAGCGCGATCTCGGGCAGTAGCACCAGCACCTGTCGCCCGGCGCGGATCGCCGCCGCCACGGCCTCGAAATACACCTCGGTCTTGCCCGATCCGGTGACGCCGTCGAGCAGGAAGGGGTGGAAAGCATCCGCCTCGACCGCTTGGGTCAGCGCATCGGCCGCCGCCGCCTGATCGGCCGAGAGTGCGGGCACATCATGGTCGGGATCGGGTTCGGGATAGGCCTGGTCGATGTCGACCGACACCGCCTCGATCGCGCCCTGCTTCACCAGCCCGCGGATGACCGCGTCGGACACGTCGGCGATACCGGCCAACTCGCGCACCAGCCCGCGCCGCTCACCGATCCGCTCCAAAGCCTGTTCGCGTTGTGGCGTCATGCGATCGGGCACCACGCCGGTCGCGCGATATTCGATGGCGAGCTTCGCCCCCTCCAGCGCCGAATTGGAGGCGAGGCACATCCGCAGCACCGACGCCGGCGCCGCCAGATAATAGCCCGCCGTCCATTCGACCAGCCGCCGCAGGGGAGCGGCGATCGGCGGCACGTCGGCGACGGCCAGTAGCGGGCGGAGGCGATTGTCGCCGACTTCCTCGGTCGCGAGGCGATCGGCATCCCACACCACGCCGACCAGTTGGCGTGGCCCGAGCGGGGCGGTGACGATCGATCCCGCCTCGACGGTCATGCCGTGCGGCACCCGGTAGTCGAGCGGACCGAGCGCGGCGTTGAGCAGGAGGACACGGGCACGGGACATCGCCGCGATAGATAGGGCGTGCGGGCGGCGTTGGGAATTGGCGGCGGGCGGATCGCCCTTGCTTGCCCCATTCTCCGCGACGCGAACGTCCCGCTCCGGCCGGTTTCGTTGCCGCGTCGATGCGCGACGGCTTCCGTTGTGCCGCCGATGCCCTGTAGAAGCGCAAGATATTTCCGTAAAACAGAAAGAAGCATCATGCCGGACGCGACGCTGCTGCCCCCTGCCAAGGCGAAGCTGTGTCGTCTTGCCGGCGCGGTGTTCCTGTTGTCGGCGCTGGCGATGCCGTTCGTCATCGTGACCGCCGGGGTTACGCCGGGCGCCTCGCCCTATTGCGACACCGGCGACGGGTGCGTGTGGAAGGCGCAGCCCGGCGTGCTGCTGGCGGAGGAAACCCGGATCGAGGTCGCAGCGTCCCCGGTGACGCAGCGCCGGTTCGACGCCTATGCCGCGCGCGGCGACGTGCGGATCGGTCTCGCACTGATCGATGCGGTCGATACCGTGCCGTTCGCCTTGCTGATACTCAGTGTCGGGCTGGCGCTGCGCCGGCTGGGCGGGGCGGGGCGCGATGCGTTGCCGCAGGCGCTGCGCTGGCTGCGCCGTGCGGCGATTGCCGCGATCGCCTGGTCGCTGGCGCAGCCGGTGTATGAATCGCTGCTCGAAACCCTCCTGTCGCCGGGCACGCCCGACGGAGCGATGATCGTCCTCTCGATCGGCTTCGGCATGATCGGCACCGCCTTGCTCCTCGCGTTCGCCGCCTATGCCGCCGTCTGGGCGCTGGAGGCCGCCGTGCGGGCGCAACGCGATCTGGCCGAGTTCATCTGATGCCGGTGATCGTCAACCTCGACGTGATGCTGGCACGGCGCAAGGTCCGCTCGAAGCAACTGGCCGAGGCGGTCGGGATCAGCGAATCCAACCTGTCGCTGCTGAAGTCGGGCAAGGTGAAGGGCGTGCGCTTCTCGACGCTGGCCGCGATCTGCCGCTTCCTCGACTGCGAACCCGGCGATATTCTCGGCTACGACCCGTCCGACGACGATCTTCGCCCCGAAAGTGTCGACGATTGAGGGGTATCCTGCGGGCCATTGCGGCCTTGCTCCCATCCGGCCGGCCGCCCCGATACCCGGAAAATCGCGCAAAACTATCGTCCGAATCGAGGTCCCGGCCCCCGAAACGTCGATCGGTTATTGCCAAGACGGGGTCGATCGGCATAGGCAGGGCCACTTGCGGGACACGACTCGATCGTGATTCTCGCCTTGTTCATATCGTATCGAAAGCGAAGCCAGACCCGTCATGCAGATTATCGTCCGCGACAACAACGTCGACCAGGCCCTCCGCGCACTCAAGAAGAAGCTGCAGCGCGAAGGCGTCTATCGTGAGATGAAGTTGCGCCGCCACTACGAGAAGCCGTCCGAGAAGCGCGCCCGCGAGCGTGCGGCCGCGATCGGCCGCGCCCGTAAGGCCGAGCGCAAGCGCGCAGAACGCGATCGCTGATCGCGACGGCGCCGCCGCCCCGTGACGACCATCGGCACCCGGATCGACGAGACGGGTACGCCGGTGCGCGACGGCGGTGCCTTCTACCTTCGCCGTGACAGGGGCGGGCGCTATCGGCTCGAACTCCACCGTACCCCGGTGGACGAGGTCGAGAAGCGTGTCCGCGTGGTCGGCACGCTGGTCGACGCCGATCTGGTCGATGCCGATGGTATCGGCTTGGCCTGAGCGCCTGTCCGCGAGTGTTTGATGTTCGCGGCCCTTATCCGTGCGGATGCGCGCTGCGATAGACGTCGAGCAGATGGGCCGCATCGACGGCGGTGTAGATCTGCGTCGACGACAGGCTGGCATGGCCGAGCAGCGCCTGCAACGACCGCAGGTCCGCGCCGCGCCCGAGCAGGTGCGTCGCGAAGCTGTGGCGCAGCGCATGCGGACTGGTGCGGTCGCCCAGCCCCAGCGCGCGCCGCGCGGTGCGCACCGAACGGCGCACCACCCCGGCGTCGAGCGGCCCGCCCTTCGCTCCCCGGAACAGCGGCGCGTCGCGCGCGGTGCCCCACGGTTGCTGGGCCGCATAGGCGTCGACCGCGGCGCGTACCGGCGGCAGCAACGGCACGATTCGCGTCTTGTCGCGCTTGCCGGTGACGCTGAGCGTTTCGCCGAGCGGCAATGCGGCGCCGGTGATCGCCAGTGCCTCGCCGATCCGCAGCCCCGCGCCATAGAGCAGCAGCAGCACCGCCCAGTCGCGCGCGCCGATCCATGGTTCGGCGGCGGCGTCGGCGACTTCCTCCGCCAGCGACACGACCTCGTCGGGCGCGATCGGGCGGGGCACGCCGCGCGCTACTTTCGGGCCGCGTAGCCGGGGGACGGCGGTGCTCCCGCCGACGAACGTCAGGAACGCCCGCACCGCCGATAATTCGCGCGCGGCGGAAGCGTTGGTGAGGCCCGCCTCGCGACGATGGGCGAGGAACGCACGCAGATCGGCCGGGGTAAGGGCCGCCAGCACCGGGCCGTCGACCGCGCCGCCGTGATGCGTTTGGAGAAAGGCGATCAGCCGCTCGGCGGTGGCGGCATAGGCGCGCACGGTATGCGCCGACCGCCGCCGGTCGCGCGACAGATACGTGGCGAAGGCGAGCGGAAGCGGCGGGGACATGGGCGACAGGGTAGCGGTGAAGGGCGGCAGAGGGAACCGGTGCGGCGCAGGCTTGGAAGCCGGGCGGATCAATCTTCGGCGATGCCATTGGCAAACCCGTCACCCCGGACCTGTTCCGGGGTCCACCGTGCCGCAATCGACACCGCTGGATGAGCGATGCCATTGCCGGTGGAACGGTGGACCCCGGAACACGTCCGGGGTGACGACGGATCGGGCCTGAAAACGCCGCCCGGATTGTTCAATGTCGATCCGTCCTGACCCGAATCGTGCCGATGCACGTCCTGCGGTGCCGGCACGTCTCACGGCCACCCATTCAGGATACGCTGTGGGTGGCCGGGCGGGAGGGGGAGCGGGCGGGAACCGCCTTGAAACTGGCTATCCCGCCAATTCCCCAGCGAACGCTCAGCCGATCGTCTGGCCCGATTTCGCCCAGTCGGCCATGAAGCCTTCGATGCCCTTGTCGGTCAGCGGATGCTTCACCAGCGCGCGGATGACCGAGGGCGGCGCGGTCATCACATCGGCGCCGATCTTCGCCGCCTCAAGGACGTGGATCGGGTGACGGACGCTGGCGACGAGGATTTCGGTGCCGAAGTCATAGTTGTCGTAGATCAGGCGGATGTCGCTGATGAGGCCCATGCCGTCGAAGCCGATGTCGTCGTGCCGCCCGACGAACGGCGAGATGAAGGTCGCGCCGGCCTTGGCCGCCAGCAGCGCCTGATTGGCCGAGAAGCACAGCGTCACGTTGACCATCGTCCCGTCGTCGCTCAGCGCCTTGCAGGTCTTGAGGCCATCGATTGTCAGCGGCACCTTCACCGCGACATTGTCGGCGATCCTGCGCAGGATTTCGGCCTCGCGCATCATGCCCACGTGGTCGAGCGCCACGACCTCGGCCGATACCGGCCCCGACGTGACGGTGCAGATTTCGGCGACGACCTCGAGGAAGTCGCGGCCCGACTTGTGGATCAGCGACGGGTTGGTGGTCACGCCGTCGAGCAGGCCGGTGTTGGCCAGTTCGCGGATGTCGGCGATGTCGGCGGTGTCGGCGAAGAATTTCATGTCGGGCAGGTCCATCGAATCGGGAACGGGATGGGTCGCGCCATCGCCTATCGCACGCCCGGGGGCAACCTTTCGGTAATAGCGTGCTATTAGGCTTTTATGATGTCCGAATCCCTTGCCCCCGTCGATCCGCACGACGCCGTGGACCGGGTCCTGACGCTGCTCAGGGCTGCCCCCGACAGCCAGTTCGAGCAGTTGGTCCTGATCGCCCGCGAACTGATCGGCACGCCGATCGCCGCGATCAACATGATCGGAAGCGAACGGCTGTGGTCGAAGGCGACCATCGGCATCGATCGGCTGGAGATGCCATGCACCGAATCGCTGTGCCATCAGGTGGTGCTCGACGATCGGCCGCTGACCGTCGACGACTGCACGCTCGACGATCGCTTCGCCGACCTCGGCCTTGTGACCGAAGGGGGCCTGCGCTTCTATGCCGGGGTGCCGCTCCACGCCGTCGATCCGCAGACGGGCAAGCGCCATGCCATCGGCGCGATGTGCGTCGGCGACCTGCGTCCGCGCTCGCTCGACCCGGTAAAGCAGGATGCGTTGCGCGCGCTCGCCGATCTCGCCGAGACGGTCATCGCGACCCAGGTGTCGGTCGGCACCGCGGTCGAACTGGCGACGGTTGCCAACGATCACGCCCGCGAACTGGCGCGACAGGAGCGGCTGTTCCGCCATGCCGAGCGGATGGCGATGATCGGGTCGTGGCGGCTGGGGCTGCCCGACAACGACATCCACTGGTCGGAGGGTATCCGCCGCATCCATGAACTGCCCGCCGACGCGCTGCTGCCGCTGGACGAGGCGATGCAATTCTATCCGCCGCACGCGCGGGAGGTTGTCGGCGCCTCGCTGGCCGATGCGATCGAGCTTGGCGGGCCGTTCGATTTCGAAACCGATTTCGTGACCGCGACCGGGCGGCACCGCCGCGTGCGCTCGATCGGCGAGGCGGAGTGCGATGCGAACGGTACGGTCGTGGCGCTGACCGGCGTGTTCCAGGACGTGACCGACCGGCATCTGCTCGAACAGCAGCTTCGCCGCTCGGCCTCGACCGATCCGTTGACCGGTATCGCCAACCGTGCGGCGTTCGATGCCGAACTGGCGCGCGACATCGCCTTTGCGGTCGACGGCGGCGGGACGTGCGGGCTGATCGTGATCGATCTCGATCATTTCAAGACGATCAACGACACCCATGGCCATCTGGCAGGGGACGACGTGCTGCGCGCGGTCGCGCAGCGGCTGTGCGCGCCGTATCTCGACAACGCCTTTGCCGCGCGGATGGGCGGGGACGAATTCGCGGTGATCCTGCGTACGCATGGCGACTGCAACCGGGCCGATGCGCTGGCCGCCCGGCTGGCGGCCGACCTGTCCAGACCGACCGACAGCGACGGGCGGACGCTGCCGGTTTCGGCGACGCTGGGCTATGCCGCGGTCACGCCGGAGACGGCGACCGTCCGCGACCTCCTCCACGCCGCCGATGCCGCGCTCTATGTCGCCAAGCGGGCGCGAACCCCCGTCACCGCCGGGCGCGAGGCTTCCAGGTGACGACGCGGTAAAGATAGCCGAGGACGATCGCCACCGACAGCGCGATCGCCGCCGGGCCGACATAGCGGTCGATCTGCTCAAAATTCGATCCCAGCCACAGCCCGGCATAGGCCAGCACCGCGTTCCAGAGGATCGATCCGGTAAAGGTCGCCAGCACGAAGCGCCAGTGCGGCATGCACGCCATGCCGGCGGGCAGCGAGATCAGCGTGCGGAACGTCGGCATGAAGCGGAAGACGAACACCGTCTTGCCGCCATGTTTGCGAAAGAAGCGCTGGAGCTTCTCGACATCCTCCCATTCGACCGTCAGCCACCGGCCCCAGCGATCGACGAAGGGTTTCAGGCCGTGATACCCGAAGCGGCGCCCGATCGCGTACCAGAAATAATTGCCGGCGGTCGTGCCAGCGGTGCCCCACAGCAGCAGCGGCAGCATCGCCATGTCACCCCGCGCGACCGCCATGCCGCCCAGCCCCATGATGACTTCGGACGGCACCGGCGGCACGACATTCTCGAGCGCCATCAACAGGAAGATACCGAAATATCCACCCCAGGCGATGGCATCGAGGATAAAGCTGGTCATCGGGCGGGAACGTCCGGGGCGGGGTTTCGTGCCGTTTCGGCAATTCAGCCTGGCTGAATTGCGATGGTGCCGGCCCGCTCCCCCTCCCCGCCACCCATCAGGATACTCGCGTGGGTGGCGGGGAGGGGGAGCGGGCCGGCACCGCTATCCGCGTTAGCGGACCAGACTACCGTCCCTTTACCCGCGCCTCGATCGCGTCCCAGATCATACCCGCCACGTCGGTCCCGTCGAAGCGTTCGATCGCGACGATGCCGGTCGGCGACGTCACGTTGATCTCGGTCAGCCATTCGCCGCCGATCACGTCGATCCCGACGAAGATCAGCCCGCGCCGCTTCAGCTCCGGCCCCAGTTCGGCACAGATTTCGCGCTCGCGCGCCGTCAGTTCGGTCCTGGCCGCGGTGCCGCCGACCGCGAGGTTCGAGCGGATCTCGCCCTCGCCCGGCAGGCGGTTGACCGCGCCCGCCACCTCGCCATCGACCAGCACGATACGCTTGTCGCCCTTCGCCACCGCCGGCAGGAACGCCTGCACCATATGCGGTTCGCGGTAGGCGGTGTTGAACACCTCGATCAGCGACGACAGGTTCTGCGCATCGGCATCGACCTTGAAGATCGCCTTGCCGCCGTTGCCGTGCAGCGGCTTCACCACGATCGATCCGTGCTGGGCAAGGAACGCACGCGCTTCCTCGACCGATCGGGTAATGAGCGTCGGCGGCATGAAGTGGCGGTAATCGAGCACGAACAGCTTTTCGGGCGCGTTGCGGACCGATGCGGGATCGTTCACCACCAGCGTCCGGCCGGCGATCCGCTCCAGCAGATGCGTCGCGGTGATATAGCCGAGGTCGAACGGCGGGTCCTGCCGCATCAGCACGACATCGGCCTCGTCGCCAAGGTCGAGGCGGACGGACTCGCCCAGCGTGAAGTGATCGCCCTCGACCCGGCGCACCGTGACCGGGCGGGCGTGGGTCCAGACATGGTCGCCCGACTGGTTCAGGTCCTCGGGCGCATAGTGGAACAGCCGGTGGCCGCGCGCCTGCGCCGACAGCATCAGCGCGAAGGTGGAATCGCCCGCGATGTTGATTCCGGCGATGGGGTCCATCTGCACGGCGACGGTCAGCGACATGGGGCAACTCCGACTGGGACTGGAGGTTCAGCTAGGCGCGGGCGGGCGCAATGTCACGTTTCGTGTTGAGGGCGGACCACTCCCCTCCCTGACAAGGGAGGGGCTGGGGGTGGGTCGGCCTGCGAGGACAGGTTCGGCCCGCCCCGGACCTACCCACCCCCGATCCCTCCCTTGTCAGGGAGGGGAGCAGAAGGGCGCTACCGACCGACCTACCGCAGCGGCGTGCCCGAATCCTTCCACCGGTCGAGCACCTGCGATTCGGCCGGCAGGGTCGTCGGCAACGGCACCGCCGCCGCAACCGGGCGCACCGGCGCGGACGTCGCGACCGGCACCGCTGGCAACGGCGTCAGCGGCACCGGCGTAGTGACGACGGCCAGCGCCGCCACCGCCGGCGCGACCGGCCGCAGCGGTCCCGGCAATGGCTCGCCCCCGGCATAGCGGTCGCGGAACGCGGCGGGCGTGCCCCACCACCCCTTCCACCGGTGAAAGAAATGCGCGCCGAACACCCCGGTCATCACCAGCGATCGGTTCCACGACGGCGTGACCGCATAGGTATGGTAATGCGTCGCCATGCCGACCGGCGCGAATACCGCACCGGCCAGCGCGTCCCTCGCCACCGCCCTTGCCCGTGCCCATGCGGCCGGGGCGGGGGTGCGCGCCATCGCCCCGTCGCAGGCGAAGCTGAACTGGCACACCGGCTTGTCCGACCCCTGATACACCACGCCGCACACGCTGGCGGGAAAGGCGGGATGGCGCACCCGGTTGAGCACGACCTGCGCCACCGCGCGCTGCCCGGCATCGGGCTCGCTCGCCGCTTCGTAATAGATCGCGGTGGTCAGGCATTGCAGCGCGCGCGCCCGGTCGCTTGGGGTTCCCCGCGCATGGAACGGGGCCGCCGCCTTGATCGAGGTGTCGGCCAGGTCGACCGCCGCCTGCTGCTCGCTCACCGGCAGCGCGGGGAGCGGCGCGGTGCCGGTCACGCCGGGCATGGGCCGGACCGGCGGCGGGGCATCGGCGAACAGCAACGCCGCGCCGGGAAAATGCGCATCCGCCTCATAGCCGGTCGGCGCAGGCAGCGGCGGCGCGGGCGGGGCGGCCTGCTCGATCGTCGCGATTCCCGCCCGCGCGGTGAACGCCCCGCCGAGCAGCAGCATGGCGATGCCGCCGATCAGCTTCGTCCGCCGGGGAAGATTCGCCAGAACACCCATGGTGCGCGCTGTAACCGATCGCGCGACCCAAGGCTCCCCCGCCTTTCACACCGTGCCGTCATGGGACGATCGTGGCTTATATTCGCCGCGCTGGCTGACAGGATCGTCGCCATGCGACCGATACTGGCAATCCTGACCCTCCTGCTCCTGCTGCCCGGTATCGCCATGGCCCGACCCACCTCCGCAGGCACGCCGATCGCGATCGGCACCAGCCACAGGATCGATTCGATCGTGCTGGGCGACCGGCGCGAGCTGAACGTCTGGCTGCCCGAAGGCTATGCCACATCCGCTACCCGCTACCCGGTGGTCTATCTGCTCGATGGTGCGCGCGATCAGGACTTTCCCCATGTCGCGGGGCTGGCCAGCCTTGCCTCGCTGAGCTGGACGTTCGGGCCGTTCATCGTCGTCGGCATCCAGACCCGCGATCGGCGCGCCGAACTGACCCCGCCGCCGGTCGATCCGCGCTATCGGTCGGCCTTTCCGGCAAGTGGCGGCGCCCCGCGTTTCCGCCGCTTCCTCGAACGCGAGGTGATACCTTTCGTCGAACGACGCTATCGCGCCAGCGGCAAGCGCGCGCTGATGGGGGAATCGCTTGCCGGGCTGTTCGTCGTCGACACGCTGCTGACCCAACCGGCGTTGTTCGGCGATTATATCGCGGTCAGCCCCAGCCTGTGGTGGGACGATCGCCGGGCGCTGCGCGATCCGGCGCTGGCGACGCGGCTGGCACGGGCAGCGAACGTCCGCCTGTTCCTTGCCCATGCCGACGAAGGCGGGACGATGCAGGACGGCATCGACCGGCTGCGTGCCGCGCTGGCACCGCTGCCGCCCGGCATGGTCATGCTGCGCTACGCCGACCACCGCACCGATGCGACGCACGCCACCGTCTATCACCGTGCCGCCGAGGAAGCGCTGCGCTGGCTCTACCCCGCGCCGCCCTATGACAATGGCCCGACGCCATGGTTCATGATCGAGGGGGCGTCGCCACCGGCGACCGCACCGATGCGGTAGCGACCATCGTTCGCCGTCACCGCTGCAACAGCGCCATCGCCACTCCCGCGCCCATCACCGCGCCACCGCCCGCCCGCCGGGTCCAGCGACGGACACCCGCACGGCGGACCAATCCCGAGGCGTGCGACGCCGCCAGCGCATAGCAACTGTCGGTCGCCCCGGCGATCCCGACGAAGGTCGCGATCAGGATCGCCGCCTGCGGCACGAACGGCTGGTCGGCGCGGACGAACTGCGCGGCGAAGGCGACGAAGAACAGGATCGTCTTGGGATGAAAGGTGCCGACCGCGACATTGGTGAGGAACGCCGCGCGCGGGGTGACGGTGCGCGGCGGCCGGGCCGGGTCGCCATCATCGCCGCTGCGCAGGATCGCGATCAGCCCGATGCCGATCAGATAGGCAGCCCCGATCCATTTGAGGATCGTGAAGGCGACCGCCGACGTGCCGAGGATCACCCCCGCGCCGGCCAGCGACACGCTCATCGCGATCAGGTTGCCGACCGCCATGCCCGCGACCGATGCCAGCGCGGTCGCCCGCCCCGACGTGAACGCGAAGCCGATGATGCTCGCGACGCCGGGACCGGGGATCACGCCCATCACGAACGAGGCGGCGGCGAAACCCAGCCAGAGATGCGGGTCCATTGCGTATCACCTTGGCTATGTCGTCCCGGCCCGCGCCGGGACGACCCACTGCTCCCTACTTCACTCCCAGATCGGGCCGGGCCAGATCGACCGACGCCGCCGGGATCACCACCAGTCCCGGATAGGCGGCGCGCAGCGGTGCGAGGAATTGCTTGGCGTCGCCGACCACGACGATGCTCGCCGCCGTGGGGTCCATGATCCGGCCCGCGACCTGTTGCACCGCCGCCGGGTCGACCGCTTCGATCGAGGGGAGGAAGGTCGCGATCCGCGCCAGCGGCACGCCGTCGGCGACATAGGTGGCGATGGTGCCGGCGATGCCGCTGGTCCGCTCGACGGTGCGGCCGAAATTACCCGCCAGCACCGCCTTGCGCGTCGCCAGTTCGGCTGCCGGCGCGGGTTCGGCGCCCAGCCGCTGCATCTCGTCGGTGATGATCTTCACCACGTCGGGGGCCGACGGGTTCTTGGTCTGCGTGGCGGCACTCACCGCCCCGCCCAGCTTGCGCGCGTCGAGTTCGGAGCGGGCACCATAGGCAAGGCCGCGCTTGATGCGGATTTCCTGGTTGAGCCGCGACGAGAAACCCACGCCCAGCGTCGCATTGGCGACGGCGGCGGGGAAATAGGCGGCGTCGCTGCGCGCGATCCCTGGCCGCGAGACGACGACGCCCGCCTGTCCGGCATCGGGCATGTCGACCACGATCACCCGCGGGGCGGGCGGGGCCGCTTGCGGCGCGGGCGGCGTGGCGGTGCCGGGCGCGCCGCGCCAGTCGCCGAACAACTGCTGCGCCAGCGCCGCGCCCTGATCGGCGGTCAACTCGCCGACCAGCACCAGCGTGGCTTGGCCCGGAACCCATGTCGCGCGATAGGCGGCGGTCACGTCGGCACGGGTGATCGCCTTCAGCGTCGCGGGCGTGCCGCTGGCGGGATGGCCATAGCCCGAGGCGAAGGTGACGCGGTCGGCGATCAGGCTGGACAATTGCCCCGGATCGGTCAGCGCGACGCTGACGCCATCGATCGTGCGGGTGCGCAGCCGCACGATCTCGGCTTGCGCGAACGCCGGGTTGCGCGCGACATCGGCGAGAATGCCGAGCGCGGGGGCGGCCTGCGCCGACCCGACGGTCAGCGTCACGCTCTGCGAATCCCATCCGGCACCGCTCGAAATACTGCCGCCCAGCGATTCGATCGCGCGCGCGATCTCGGTCGCCGACCGGGTGGTGGTGCCCTGCGTCAGCAGTCCGGCAGCGAGTTCGGCGGTGCCGGCCTTGGTATCGCCGTCACTCGATGACCCCCCTTGCGCCACCAGTGCGGCGGTGACGATCGGCAGTCCGCGCTTCTCGACCACCACGACCCGTAGACCGTTGGCCAGCCGCCGTTCGACCGGCACCGGAATGGCGACCGCGACCGGTGCGGCGGGGGCGGGCGGCTGGACGCGCTGGCCTTCGGGCGCGGGGGTATGGATGGCGATGCCGGCGGGCACGGCCAGCGGCGCGGTGACGACGCTGTCGGCGATGGCGATCGTATCGCTGGTCGCGGTCGCCGGCCTGGCGCTGTCGGGCAGATAACGGATCGCCGCCGACCGGTTGTCGGCCAGCCACGTGCGGGCGACGCGCTGGACGTCGGCCGGGGTCACGCGGGCGATGGCGGCAAGCGACTTGTCCGCCGCCTGCGGATCGCGCTCGACGATCACGCCCTGCGCCAGCGCCGATGCCTTGCCCTCCGCCGTTTCGCGTTCGAGCAGCGCGGCGGTGGTGATCTCGTTCTTGGCTTCGCTCAGTTCGGCAGCGCTGGGGGGCGTGGCGACGAGCTTGGCGATCTCGCGGCGCAGCGCCGCCTCGCCATCCTCGACCTTCTTGCCGCCCGCGAGGATGGCATAGAGTGCCAGCGTGCCCGGTCCCTGCTTGTCCTCGGCAAAGACGCCGACGTCCTGCGCGATCTGGTCGCGGTAGACGAGGCTCTGGTGCAGCCGCGAATTGTCGCCGCCCGACAGGATGGTGGTCAGCACCGCCAGCGCCGCCTGATCGGGGTGACTGGCGGGCGGAATCGGATAGCTGATGAGGACGGCGGGGAGCGGCGTATTGGCTTCATAGACGGTCTTGCTGACGGCCCGCTCGCGCACCGGCTCGGCCACGGTCACGCGCGGGATTGGGCGGGCGGGTTTGGCGATGGGGCCAAAATACTGGTCGACCCAGCGGTCGAGTTGCGCGGGATCGAAATTGCCGGCGACCACCAGCACCGCATTGTCGGGGCGGTAATAGGTCGCGTGGAACGCGCGGATGTCGTCGATCGTCGCCGCATCCAGATCGGCGATCGATCCGATGCCGGGCCGCGCATAGGGGTGCCGGCTGTACGACAGCATCGGGTAATATAGCCCGAACAGCTTGCCATAGGGCTGGGCGAGGATGCGGCTGCGCAATTCCTCCTTCACGACCTCGCGTTCCGATGCGAAGGTCTTGGGATCGACGACCAGCGTCGCCATCCGGTCGGCCTCGGCGAACAACAGCCGTTGCAGGTGGTTGGCCGGCACCACCTCGAAATAATTGGTATAGTCATCGGCGGTCGAGGCGTTGTTGTACCCCCCGACATCCTCGGTCAGCCGGTCGAGCTGCTCGGGCACCAGATTGCGCGTCGCCTTGAACATAAGATGTTCGAACATATGCGCAAAACCGGAGCGCCCGGCGGGATCGTCCTTCGAGCCGACATCATACCACACCTGCACCGACACATTGGCGCTGGACGTGTCGCGGATGGCATAGACGCGCAGCCCGTTGGCCAGCGTTCGTTCGGTATAGGCGATCGGCGGCACGGTGGCGCTCGCCGCTGCGAGGGCCGGGGCCTGCTGCGCATGGGCGGGGGCAAGACAGGCGGTCGAAAGCAGCAGCGCGAGGCCGAGACGCATGGGGGCAATTCTCCGGGCGGAAACGATGCCCCGGGGTGTGGCGCGCGGCGTGGGGAGGTGTCAACGACTATGCCTCCCCGCCGCCACCGGGCGGGGAGGGGTGTTCCCTCAGCCTTTCTTGCGCCCCGCATTGGCGTACAGCAGCGCTGCCGCCAGCGCCGCCGATCCGATGCCGAGCCCGACACCGATCGGCACCAGCGGCCAGTGCGACGGGCGGGCCGGGGTCTTGGCATTGGCGGTGGCATCGGCCGCGCGCTTGGCATCGCGCGCGGCGGCGGCGATTTCGTTCAGTTCGGGCTTGTCGGTCATGGGGTCCTCTCCCTCTGGTTTGGGGCTCAACGCTTCTGATCGGCGTAGCGTGCCCGGAAATCGGTGGCGAAGGCGGCCAGCGTGTCGTTCGTGATCGCGGCGCGCAGATCGGCCATCAGCGCCTGATAGAAATACAGATTATGTTCGGTCATCAGCATCGCACCGAGAATCTCGCCCGCGCGCACCAGATGATGGAGATAGGCACGGCTGAAATTGCCGCAGGTGGGGCAGGCGCAGGCTGGATCGAGCGGTCCCGTATCCTCGGCGAACTTGGCGTTGCGGATGTTGATCGGTCCGCCGCGGGTGAACGCCTGTCCGGTGCGGCCCGAGCGGGTGGGGAGCACGCAGTCGAACATGTCGATGCCGCGTTCGACCGCGCCGACGATGTCGTCGGGCTTGCCCACGCCCATCAGATAACGCGGCTTGTCGACCGGCAACTGGCCCGGCGCATAGTCGAGCACGCCGAACATCGCTTCCTGCCCCTCGCCGACCGCAAGGCCGCCGACCGCATAGCCGTCGAAGCCGATGTCGATCAGCGCGTCGGCCGAAGCTTTCCGCAAGCCTTCGTCGAGCGCGCCCTGCTGGATGCCGAACAGGGCGGCGCGCGAGGCATGCGCTTCGCCCGCATCGAAACCGGCGCGGCTGCGGCGTGCCCAGCGCATTGAGCGTTCCATCGCCTTGGCCTGCACCTCGCGGGTCGATGTCGTCGGGACCAGTTCGTCGAACGCCATGACGATGTCGGAGCCGAGCAGCCGCTGGATCTCCATCGATCGCTCGGGACTCATCAGGTGGCGGGTGCCGTCGAGGTGGCTCTTGAACTCGACGCCGTCCTCCGACCGTTTGGTCAGTTCGGACAGGCTCATCACCTGATAGCCGCCGCTGTCGGTCAGGATCGGCCGGTCCCAGCCCATGAAGGCGTGAAGGCCGCCCAGCCGCGCGACCCGTTCGGCGCTGGGGCGCAGCATCAGGTGATAGGTGTTGCCGAGCAGGATGTCGGCCCCGCTCGCGCGCACGTCCTGCGGCTTCACCGCCTTGACGGTGGCGGCGGTGCCGACCGGCATGAACGCGGGCGTGCGGATGTCCCCGCGCTGCATGGCGATGGTGCCGGCGCGGGCGCGGCCCGAGGTGGCGGTGACGGTGAAAGCAAAACGCGGGGCCATAAGGCGAGCCGTCATGCCGGAGCCTTGGCCGTCTGTCGACCATTGTCGCGCCGCCAGAAGGAGAGAGTCGATAGCCGAACCGATCAATCCCGGTGACGCCGCCGCCGCCGACACGATCGACGACGGCGAGTGCGTCGATTGTGGTGGGACCGGAAAGGTGATCGACGGGATCAGGGGAGGTTGAGCGTCACCCCCGATCCATGACGCACCCTAGGCGGCGTGGACAAATTCCTACACAATGATGTTTGCCGGTAGGCGTTGATGTGTATGATCCTCGTATGGTGGGATCGCAGAACCTGATCCGAAGGGCATGGCGCTGGTTCGTAACACCGCCGACAACGGCCAAGCTCTGGAAAAGGGCGGCAGTGGCGCTCTGGCTGACGCCTCCCATCATGCTGTTTCCGCTGTTCCTTCCGCTGCTCGAGCCGTCCACGCTGCCAGCGATGGTGGCTGAATATTGGTTGGTATATGCGCTGTTCTTCGGCATCCCGGTCGCGTTGGGAGCTTTTTGCTGGGGACGAGCGAACCACGTAGCTCGAAGATGATTGACCCAGCAAAAGAGGATTGATTCAACGCTGCCTTTTGGAGGCAGGCTTGAGCCGGGGCGATCTTACCGACACAGAGTGGCGCATTCTGAAGGATTTGCTGCCGATCGAGCGCAAGAACCGGGGTCGGGGCAGACCTCCCGAACAGAACCGTTCGATCATCAACGGCATACTCTGGCGGCTTCGGTGCGGTGCGCCGTGGCGCGACGTGCCGCCAAAATACGGGAGCTGGAACACCATCTATCGCCGGTTCCGGCGGTGGAGCGAGGCAGGGGTCTGGGAGATCGTGGCGGTGACGCTGGCCGAGATCATGGCGGAGACTGGCCACTACAGCATCGACAGCACCACCGTTCGCGCCCACGTCTCGGCAGCGGGCGGAAAAGGGGGGCTCATCGACGCGCTCTTGGCCGCTCGCGGGGCGGGTTCACCAGTAACTTCACTGCCTGGCTGATGCCCTCGGGCTGCCGCTCGCCTTCCACCTGACAGGCGGCGAGGCGGCAGACCGCAAGGCGTATGACGCCCTGATCGTCCTTCCGGAGCGCACACCAGATGCGCTGCTGGCCGACAAGGGGTACGATGCCGACGCCATCCGTGCCGACCTTGCCAAACAGAATATCAAGCCCGTTATTCCCGGTCGCTTAAACCGCCGGGTGAAGATCGAGCATGACCGGACGCTCTACAAGCAGCGCAATCGCATCGAGCACATGTTCGACCACCTCAAAATCAACCGTGCCATTGCCACCCGTTATGACCAACTCGCCAGCAGCTTCCTCGGCATGGTCCACATCGCGACCGCCAGATACTGGCTCAAATTTGTCCACACCGACTAGGCGGCGTCTGCATTTAGGATTCCGAAAAGGCGCGAGTTCTGATTCAAGGTTGGTGAAGGAGCCTGACCTTGAGCAGACGTACGCTGACGGACGAGCAATGGGACCGGATTGCGGGGTATCTTCCCGGTCGCGAAGGGACGCGTGGACGCAGCGGTGTGGACAACCGGCTGTTCGTGGATGCGATCCTTTGGATGGCGGGGAATGCGGCGCGTTGGCGTGACTTGCCGGAGGTGTTTGGCAGGTGGACAGGGGTGCATGCCCGGTTCCGAAGATGGTCGCATGCTGGCGTTTGGGAACGACTTTTCCATAGCTTGGCCGACACGCCGGACTTCGAATACGTCCTGATCGACAGTACCATCTCGAAAGCCCACGCCGATGCCAGTGGGGCAAAAGGGGGGCTGAAGCTGCCGCGATCGGCCGGTCGCGTGGTGGCCTGACGACCAAGCTGCATGCAGCCGTCGACGCCATCGGTCTACCGATCCGTATTCATCCGACACCCGGGCAATGGGGCGATCGCCCCCAGGCCGAGGCGTTGCTGGCCGGCTTGGAGGGCGTCGGCCACGTCATCGCCGACGCTGCCTATGACGCCGATCCGCTACGCGCCTTCATTGCCGACGATCTCGGAGCGAGCGCACACATAAAGGCCCATCCCAACCGAATCGCCAGGCCGGCCATCGACTGGCCCATCTACAAGGAACGCCATCAGGTCGAGTGCTTCTTCAACAAGCTCAAGCGCTTCCGTCGTATCGCCCTGCGCTGCGAGAAAACCATCACCCCCTTTATGGGCTTCGTCCACCTCGCATCCGCCATGATCTGGCTACGCTAAATGCAGACACCGCCTAAACTGCGTCGAGCGCCTGTTCGAAATCGGCGATCAGGTCATCGGCATCCTCGACGCCGATCGAGATGCGCACCAGATTGTCGGTGATGCCGAGCGCCGCCTTGCGCGCGTCGGGCACCGACAGGTGGGTCATGCCCGCCGGGTGGCTCGCCAGCGTTTCGGTGCCGCCCAGACTGACCGCCAGCTTGGCGATGGTCAGCGCGTCGAGGAAGGCGAACGCCTCCCGCTCGCCGCCCTTGAGATACAGCGAGAAGGTCGATCCGCCGCCGGTGCAGTGGCGCGCGTAGATGTCGGCCTGTCGTTCCATGCCCCTGGCGTCCTTGAGGAAGCCGAGATAGCCGACCCGTTCGACCTTCGGGTGATCGCGCAGGAAGGCGCAGACCTTTTCCGCATTCTCGCCCGCGCGGCTCATGCGCAGCTCCAGCGTCTCTAGGCTGCGCAGCAGCATCCATGCGGTATTGGGGTCGCAGATCGTGCCGATGGTGTTGCGCATCGAGCGGATGGTGTTGATGTGCTCCTTGGAGCCGAGCACGCCGCCCGCCACCAGATCGCTGTGGCCGCCGGCATATTTGGTGAGCGAATAGACGACCAGATCGGCACCGTGGCGGAGCGGCTGCTGCCACAGCGGCCCGAGGAAGGTATTGTCGATCGCGATCGGCGTGTCGGCGGCGTGATCGCCGAACACCGCGTCGCGGGCGGCGGCCACTGCTTCAATATCGACCAGCGCGTTGGTGGGGTTGGCCGGGCTTTCGAGGTAGATCAACGGCACGCGGCCGTCGGCCTTGCGCAACACGCCCTCGATCTCGTCCTGCGTCGCGCCGGCCGGGAAGTCGAGATACCGGACGCCGAAGCGGCCCAGCACGCGGCCGATCAACGTCTCGGTCGCGGCATAGAGCGGCCCCGAATGGATGATCGTATCGCCCGGCTGGACCATCGACAGGAACAGCGTGGCGATCGCCGACATGCCGCTGGAGAACACCAGCGCGTCCTCGGCTGCTTCCCACACACCCAGCCGGTCTTCGAGGATTTCCTGATTGGGGCCGTTGAAGCGCGAATAGACGAGGCCCTCGGCCCCGCCGGGCCGCTTGCCGGTCACGCCCTCAAAATGGCGCTTGCCCGCCGCCGCACTCGGAAAGACATAGGTCGAGGTCGCGAAGATCGGCGGTTTGAGCGAGCCTTCGGACAGTACCGGATCATAGCCGTGGCCCATCATCAGCGTCGCGGGTTTGAGGCGACGGCCACCGATCGTGTCGACCGTCGGCTTCGGACGACGGCGCGGCGGTACGCCGGTCAGATCGGCTTCGGTTTCGTCGGTCATTTCGAGTCTCTCCGTATTTTTACGCGAGCCTAGCGGTAGTTTCGTTGGAAACCAAATTGGGCCGCCTGATCGATCCGTCATTACGGCGGAAGCCGGAATCCATGGATGGGGAGACGATAGCGACCGATCGCCGCCGCCCGACACAATGGATTCCGGCCTTCGCCGGAATGACGGTTCAGGCGGAAAGCCCGATCACCGACAATTGCCGCCCGTAATCCGGCTCGCCGCGATGCGTCGCGCGGCGGAAGCTGAAGAAGCGGTCGGGATCGCCATAGGTGTCGAGTCCCATCGCCTCGACCCGGCGCACGCCCGCCATCGCCAGCCGGTGCGCGACATAGGCTTCGAGATCGAAGCGGGCGTGGCCCGGCCGGTTCTCGGCGAAGAAACGTTCGTTCGCCGGGTCGGTGGCGCAGAATCGTTCGGCGAAGGCGAGGTCGACTTCGTAGCTCGCCCGCGCGATGCACGGGCCGATCGCGGCGACGATCCGGTCGGGCCGCGCGCCCAGCGTCACCATCTGCGCGATCGTCGCGTCGGTGATGCCGTTCAGCGCGCCCTTCCACCCGGCATGCGCCGCGCCGACGATGCCCGCCTCGACATCGGCGAACAGCACCGGCGCGCAATCGGCGGTGACGATGCCGAGCAGGATGTCCGGCCGGTCGGTGACGAGCGCGTCGCCTTCCGGCCGCTGTTCGTCGCCATAGGCGGTCAGCACGCGGACGACCGAGGCGGAATGGGTCTGGTACAGCCCGCACAGCGCCGCGCCGGGCAGCACGGCGTCGACCGCCCGCGCGCGGTTCGCCGCCACCGCCGCCGGATCGTCGGCCGACCCCAGCCCCACGTTCAGCCCCGATACCAGCCCCTGCGACACGCCGCCCCGCCGGCCGAGGAAGCCGTGCGCCACGCCCCCCAGCATTCGGGCGCGGATCACCTCGACGTCGTTCATAGCGCCAGCCGCATCACATGATCCTCGTCCGCCTGGGTGCCGACCATGAAGGCATAGCTCCCGACCCGCACGAAGCCATAGCGTTCGTAGAAGCGCCGCGCGCGGTGGTTGTCGACGAAGACCGAGAGATAAAGCTCGTCCGCACCGCTCGCCCGCGCGGTTGCCAGCACCGCTTCCATCATCCGCGCGGCAAGGCCGCTGCCGTGCCATTCGCGGCGGATATAGAATTGGCGCAGTTCGATCGGCGTTCCCCGCGGCTCGAACGGCAACGAGCGCGGCCCGAGCTTGGCATAGCCGGCCGTATCGTCTCCGGCCATCGCCAGCAGGATGTGGAAGCGCGGGTCGGCCAGTTCGCCCACCCAGCTTTCGGGCGTGTGGCTGGTCAGGAAGGCGGCGAGGTCGTCGGGGCGATAGAGGGTGCCGAACGTCTCGACGAAGGTGTCGCGCCCGATCGCCGCCAGCCGATCGGCGTCGTCGATGGTCGCGGGGCGCAGCACCGGCGTCATGCGAACCCCGCCGGAACTGGCCAGCCGGGCGAGGTGATCGCGATCGCCTTGAACAGACTGCCCATCTGATCCCCTTCGACCAGCCGGTCGCGGTCGGCGCGCAAGCCGTCGGCGCGTTCGGGCGATTTCGCCGACAGCGCCTGCACCCGCGCGTCGATGCCGAGCGCGGTGAGCAACGCGCCCTGTTCGGCCGGGCCATAGGCGACGGCATCCTCGGCCCGCGCGGCTTCGGCCAGCGTCGCGAAGTCGACATGCGCGGTCAGGTCCTGCTCGCCGGGATCGTCATAGGGGTTGACGAAGCCGTGGCCGCGCACCGCCTGCAACGTGTCGCCGATCGCCGGGCCGCTATAGCCATAGTCGATGATGATCGCGCAGCCGCCCTGCGCGACGATCCGCTTGGCCAACTGGCGCATAATGGCGACGGCGGCGGGGGCGGTTTCGAGCACCGATCCGATGGGGGCGTCGCGCAGGTGCGGCGGGATGATCGGGTCGAAGCCGCGCGCGCCGACGATCGGCAGGAACAACGTATCCTGACACGCCACCAGCCGCTCGCGCCACCCCTCGGGCGTTTTGACCAGTTGCCGGATCGGCAGCGCGTCGAAGAATTCATTGGCGACGACCAGCAGCGCGCCGTCGTCGGCCACGCCGACCAAATCGAACGCCCATTCGGCGTGCGGCACCCGTTTCGCCTGTTCGGCGCGCAGCGTCGGCGACGTTTCGACGAACTGCACCGGAGGCTTGCAACCGGCCGCCGCCATCGCGCGCAGCGCATCGGCGGCAAGCGTGCCGCGTCCCGGCCCCAGCTCGACATAGTGCGCCGCCGGGCGGGCGGCGCGATCCCACTGGTCGGCGAGCGACAGGCCGATCAGCTCGCCGAACATCTGGCTGATTTCGGGCGCAGTGGTGAAATCGCCGTTCGCGCCCAACGGATCGCGCGTCGCGTAATAATGCGCGTTGGCCGCACCCATGAACTGGGCGAGGCTGACCGGCCCGGCCAACGTGATCGCCCGCGCCAGCCGATCGGGCAGCGCACCGTCGGTCTCGCTCAAGCGACGCTCTCCGTCCCGGCGATCGGCTCGACGCGGACGCGGCGGCGCTTGGCGGTGGCGATCAGATAGATGCCGCCCGCCAGCATCGGCAGCGTCAGCCACTGGCCCATGTGCAGGCCGGTCGTCTGCGCGAATTCGGTAAGCTGGGCGTCGGGCTCGCGCCAGAATTCGACGAAGAAGCGCGACAGGCCGTAGCCGAGCAGGAACGTGCCGACGAGCTTGCCCGGCTGATAGCGCGCGTCGGTCTTCCAGAACATGAACCACAGCACCGCGAACAGGACGAGGCCCTCCAGCCCCGCCTCGTACAACTGGCTGGGGTGGCGCGCCGGATCGATCCCGCCGGCGACGGTGCGCGGGAACACGATTGCCCATGGCACGTCGCTCGGCCGGCCCCACAATTCGCCGTTCACGAAATTGGCGAGCCGGCCGAAGAACAGCCCGAACGGCGTGCAGCAGGCGACGTAATCATGCACGCGCAGCCAGTTCAGCCCATGTTTGCGCGCCAGCAGGATGATGCCGATCATCGTGCCGATGACCCCGCCATGGAACGACATGCCGCCGTCCCACAGCCGCAGGATCTTGACGGGATCGAGAAACATCTCGGGCGCGTAGAAGATCGCATAGCCCAGCCGTCCGCCCAGAATGATGCCGAGCGTCGCGTAGAACACGAAATCGTCGGCATGCCGCCTCGCCATCGGCGCGCCCGGCTGGTCGAGCAGCTTGAGCAGATACCACCAACCGACGAGGATGCCGGCGATATAGGCCAGCGAATACCATTTGAGCTGGAAGAAGCCGAGGTCGAGCGCGACCGGACCGATGCCGAGGTCGGCATAGCGAATATGGCCCGCGGCCATGCCGATGTCGCCGGCGGCGGCGGCGAGGGTGGAAAGGATCAAGGGGCAGGCTCCGGCTGTGTCGCAGGCGTAGTATCGGGGTTGGATGCGGGAGGAAACCATTGTTACTCACCCCTCCCCGGTCGCCGGACGATCTGATAGGGCCGGGGTCATGTCGGTGCCGCCCAACCCCAAGCTTACCCGCCGCACGCTGCTGATCGGTGGCGGGGCGGGGGTCGGGCTGATCGTGGCATGGGGGGTGTGGCCGCGCCGTTACGGCGTGAATCTCGCGGCGGCCGAGGGGGAGACGGTGTTCGGGCCGTACCTCAAGATCGGCGCGGACGGACAGGTGACGGTGGCGGTGCCGCAGGCCGAACATGGTCAGGGCGTCTATACCGCGCTGCCGCAGATCGTCGCGGATGAACTGGGCGCCGACTGGCGCACCGTCGCGGTGGAGGCGGCGCCGATCAACCCGCTCTATGCCAATCCGCTGGCCGCCGGCATCCTGTTCGGCGACGCGCTGGCGCTGCTCCCCGAAGCGACGCGCACTGCCTATGCCGAGCGCAACACGCTGATGCTGACCGGCGGGTCGACCTCGATCCGCCGGTTCGAGGGGCCGCTGCGCGAAGCGGGTGCGGCGGCGCGGGTGTTGTTGTGCAAGGCGGCGGCACGCGGCTGGGGCGGCGACTGGCGCAGTTGCGGCACGGCGGACGGCTTCGTCGTGATGGGCGAGCAGCGTGAGCGCTTCGGCAAGCTGGCCGAGGCGGCGGCAGGCGAAAGCCTGCCGGGCGGGGAACTGCCGTTTCGCACCGGCGAGGAGAAACGGCTGGTCGGCCAGCCGCTCCCCCGGCTCGACGCGCCGGCGAAGGTAGACGGGCGCGCGACCTTTGGCGGCGATATTCGGTTGGCGGGCATGGTCTTCGCCTCGGTCCGGCAGGGGCCGATCGGTGATACCCGGCGGATCGCTGTCGACAAGGCGGCCGTGGAGCGCCTGCCCGGCATGGTCGCGGTGGTCGAGAACCCCGGCTGGGTCGCGGCGGTGGCGACGACATGGTGGGCGGCCAATCGCGCACTCGACGCGATGGCCCCGCGGTTCGAGACGCATGGGCTGATCGACGACGCCTCGATCACCGCCGCGCTCGACGGGGCACTGGCGGTCGAGGGCGCGCGGGTCCATGCCGGCGGTGACATCGACGCTGCCTTCGCCGGTGCCCGGACGCAGACCGCGACCTACCGGGTGCGCGCCGCGCTCCACGCCGCGATCGAGCCGACCAGCGCCACGGCGGTATGGCGCGACGGCACGCTGACCCTGTGGCTCCCGACGCAGGCGCCGACGCTGGCCCGTGCCGCCGCCGCCCGCGCGATCGGGGTGGCCGAGAACCGCGTGATCCTGCACCCAACGATCGCCGGGGGATCGTTCGGCGCGAACCTCGACACCCGCGTCGCCGAACAGGTGGCGGTGCTGGCGCGGCGGCTCGACCGACCGGTGCAACTGACGTGGTCGCGCGGCGAGGATTGTCTTGCCGACCAGTATCGCACGCCCGCCGCCGCACGGATGACGGCGCGGCTGGCGCGTGGCGGGCGGATCGCCGGGTGGCAGGCGCGGATCGCCGCGCCGCGCACCGGACGCGACCTTGCCCGCCGGTTGCTGGGCGGCGATGTCGCCGCGTCGCTCGCCATGGCGCTGCCCGGCGACCATGGCGACGCGCTGGCGACCGATGGCGCGGTGCCGCCCTATGGCATCGCCAATGTCGCGGTCGATCATCATCCCGCCGAACTGGGCCTGCCCGCCGGCTGGTGGCGATCGGGCGCGCATAGCTACACCGCCTTCTTCACCGAATGTTTCCTCGACGAGCTTGCCGGGTTCGCCGGGGTCGAGGCGCATTCGTTCCGCATCGCGATGCTCGGCGGCGACGTGGCGCTGGCCCGCTGCCTGTCAAGCGTCGCGACGATGGGCGGCTGGCAGGGCGGGGTGCCGGGCAGCGCGCAGGGCATCGCCTGCCACCGGATGCGCGGATCGGCGATCGCCTGTCTGGCCGAGGCGCGGATCGAGGGCGGGCGGGTGAAGGTCGACCGGCTGGTCGCGGCGGTCGATTGCGGGCGGATCGTGAACCCCGATCTGGTGCGCCAGCAGATCGAGGGCGGGCTGCTGTTCGGCATGGCGATGGCGACCGGTGCCGCGACCGGCTTCACCGCGAACCTGCCCGATGTGCGCGGCTTCGGCGGGCTGAACCTGCCGCGCCTCGCCGACAGCCCGGAAATGCTGATCGAATTGGTCGAATCGGATGCCGATCCGGGCGGGGTCAGCGAACTGGCGGTGCCGGTGGTGGCCCCGGCGATCGCCAACGCACTGTATGCGGCGACGGGGCGGCGGTATCGGTCGTTGCCGTTGCTGGCGTAGTTTGCGGTTCTGGTTCACGCGAAGACGCGAAGAAGAAATGGGTTCGCGCAGAGGCGCGGAGGCGCAGAGAGGGAGCGCTATGGAAACCGCTCGCAACCGGTAGACACCTGCCCGCGCTTCCAAGAAGCGAGACGGCCGCTTCGCGGTTAACCGTCCCGCGAACGCATCCCCTCCGCGCCTCTGCGCCTCTGCGCGAAAATTTCTTCTTTATATCCTTCGCGTCTCCGCGCCTTCGCGTGAAAACCGAAACCGCTTGCCCCAACCCCGCCATTCGCGCGTTACACCGCGCCATGGACCGTCCGACGAATCACCCCGTATTCCCGCCCCGCCGCATCGGCGTGCTGTTGATGAACCTCGGTACGCCCGACGATCCTTCGCCACGGTCGGTGAAGCGTTATCTGGCCGAATTCCTGTCCGATCGCCGCGTCGTCGAATTGCCGGCGATCGCGTGGCAGCCGATCCTGCGCGGCATCATCCTGAACACCCGGCCGAAGAAGTCGGCGCATGCCTATCAACAGGTGTGGAGCGATCGGGGGTCGCCGCTCGCCGCGATCACCCGCGCGCAGTCGGAGGCGATGCAGGGCGCGTTCGGCGAGGGCGTCGTGATCGACTGGGCGATGCGCTACGGCAATCCCTCGATCGCCAGCCGGATCGATTCGCTGCGCGAGCAGGGATGCGACCGCATCCTGCTGGCCCCGCTCTACCCGCAATATTGCGCAGCGACGACCGCGACCGCCAACGACAAGGCGTTCGCGCATCTGGCAAAGCTGCGCTGGCAGCCGGCGGTGCGCACGCTGCCGCCCTATTACGACGATCCGGCCTATATCGACGCGCTCGCCACGACGCTGCGCGAGGATCTGGCGAAGCTCGATTTCGAGCCGGACACGATCGTCGCCAGCTTTCATGGGATGCCCAAGCGCACGCTGCAACTGGGCGACCCCTATCATTGTCATTGCCAGAAAACCGCGCGGCTGGTGTCCGAGGCGCTGGGCCGGCCGCTGACGATCGCGTTCCAGTCGCGGTTCGGTCCGGCCAAGTGGCTGGGGCCGGCGACCGACGAGACGCTGGTCGAGCTGGCGAAGGCGGGCAAGCGCCGCGTCGCGATCTTCGCGCCGGGCTTTTCGGCGGACTGTCTGGAGACGCTGGAGGAACTGGCGATCCGTGGACGCGAGAGCTTCGTGGAAGCGGGCGGCACGGATTTCGCCTATCTTCCTTGCCTGAATGCCGAGCCGCACGGCAATAAAATGTTGCGCAACATCATCGCACGCGAACTTGCGGGATGGATCGACCCCGCCTAGCAGGGACGAAACATTTGGGAGAGAATGCATGGCACGGGTAGCGATCGTCACCGGCGGCACGCGCGGCATCGGCGAGGCGATCAGCCTTGCGTTGCAGGAAATGGGCGTCACCGTCGCCGCCAATTATGCGGGCAACGACGAAAAGGCGAAGGCGTTCACCGAGCGCACCGGCATCGCCGCGTTCAAGTTCGACGTGGGCGATTTCGAAGCGACGCAGGCGGGCGTCAAGGCGATCGAGGAAGCGCTCGGTCCGGTCGACATCGTCGTCAACAACGCCGGCATCACCCGCGACGGCACGCTGCTCAAGATGAGCTACGAGATGTGGGACGACGTGATCCGCACCAACCTCGGCGGGTGCTTCAATCTCGCCAAGGCGACGTTCCCCGGCATGCGCGACCGCAAATGGGGCCGGATCGTCAACATCGGTTCGATCAACGGTCAGGCGGGCCAGTACGGCCAAGTCAACTATGCCGCCGCCAAGTCGGGCATCCACGGCTTCACCAAGGCGCTGGCGCAGGAAGGCGCGCGGTTCGGCGTGACCGTGAACGCGATCGCGCCGGGCTATATCGACACCGACATGGTGGCGGCGGTGCCGGCCGATGTGCTGGAAAAGATCGTTGCCAAGATTCCGGTCGGCCGTCTGGGTCAGGCGAGCGAAATCGCGCGCGGCGTGGCGTTCCTGTGTTCGGAAGAGGGTGGCTTCGTCACTGGATCGACGCTGAGCATCAACGGCGGGCAGCACATGTACTGACGGACGAAGGCGGGGAAGCAAGCTTCCCCGCCGGTCCGCGCCAAGTCGGGCAAAGCCCGGCAAGGCACGGATCGTCCGGCACGGCCGGCGGGGGCCAGATGCCCCCGACCGACGGCGGCTTTGCCGTCGTCGCCTTGGAAAGCGAACCACCCGACCCAGAACGCCTTACCTGACAAGCGGTAGCGTTCCTGATCCAGCAGCATCGTGAGCGGCCCGGTGGACCCCGGAACAAATCCGGGGTGACGGTAGCGCAGGCGGCGAGCTTCTGCCCGCCAACCCTTCCCCCACACCAGCCCGCATGGCATGACCCGGTCCCATGACCGACTCCCGCCCGCTCGCCTATCGCCACACCCCCGGCACCGGTCGGACGATCCTGTTCCTGCCGGGCTATGCCTCCGACATGACCGGCACCAAGGCGCTGGCGATCGAGGCATGGGCGATGGCGCAGGGCCGCGCGTTTCTCCGTTTCGACTATGCCGGTTGCGGCGACAGCCCCGGCGTGTTCGAGGACCAGACGCTCGCCGGCTGGCGCGACGATGCGCTGGCGATGATCGATGAGGTGATCGCAGGGCCGGTAGTGCTGGTCGGATCGTCGATGGGCGGGTGGATCGCGCTGCTCGCCGCGCGGGCGCGACCCGAGCGGATCGCCGGACTGGTCGGCATCGCGCCCGCGCCCGACTTCACCGACTGGGGCTTTACCCAGGCGGAGAAGATGACACTGCTGACGCAGGGACGGATCGAGCGGCCGTCGCCCTATGCCGATACGCCCACCGTCTTTACCCGCGCCTTCTGGTCGTCGGGCGAGGCCAATCGGGTGATGCATGGCGAACTGCCGATCGATGGCCCGGTACGACTGGTGCAGGGGCAGCGCGATGCCGATGTGCCATGGGAGCGGACGGTGCATCTCGCCAGCCGGCTGCGTTCAGCGAATGTGCAGACCTGGCTCGTCAAGGATGGCGACCACCGCCTGTCGCGCGAATCGGACATCGCGCTGATCCTGCGCGCCATCGAGGATGTGCTTTGACCCTGCTGCTTGCCGCCCTGATCGTCGCCCAGATCACCACCGCCGCCGGACCGCCGCGCCCGGCCGCGCCGACGCCCGAGGCGCGCTATGACGCCTGCGTCGATGCCGCGACCGGCAACCCGGAGGAGGGCGAGCGGATCGCCGGGCAATGGCGGCTGGTCGGCGGTGGCTTCCTTGCGCGCCAGTGTCTCGGCATGAGCTATGCCTCGCGGCAGCGCTGGAGCGCGGCGGCCGAAGCGTTCGAGCAGGCGGCGAAGGAGGCGGAGGTCGCCAAGGACCCGCGCGCCGCCAATTATTGGGCGCAGGCGGGCAATGCCCGGCTGGCCGACAATGATACGATGGCGGCGGGCCGCGCGCTCGACGCGGCGCTGGCGACCGGCACGTTGACCGGGCTGGCGCGCGGCGAGGCGCAGCTCGACCGGGCCAGGGTGCGGGTCGCGGCGGGGGATATGGCCGGGGCGCGGGCCGATCTCGACCGGGCGTTGAAGGACGCGCCGGCCGATCCGCTGGCGTGGCTGCTCTCGGCGACGCTGGCGCGGCGGACGAACGACCTGCCGCGCGCGCGGACCGACATCGCCGAGGCGGTGCGCCGGTCGGGCGACGATCCGTCGGTCCAGTTGGAGGCGGGCAATATTGCCGGCCTGTCGGGCGATACCAAGGCGGCACGCGCGGCGTTCGAGGCGGTGGCGCGGCTGGCGCCGGGCAGTCCGCAGGCGAAGGCGGCCGATGCCGCGCTGGATACGCTGCCATCGGCGTGAGTTGCGGGGGCGGTTGATCGTGCCGATATGCGGACGCGACCTGCAACGGAGCCGTCCATGACCCGTTATCTCCACACCATGATCCGCGTGACTGACCCGGACGCGACCATCGCCTTCTTCGACCTGCTGGGCTTGCAGGAAATACGCCGCACGACGAGCGAGAAGGGCCGCTTCACGCTGATCTTTCTCGCCGCGCCGGGGCAGGAGGGCGTCGCGGAGGTCGAGCTGACGCATAACTGGGACGCGGAGGACTATGCCGGCGGGCGCAACTTCGGGCATCTGGCGTTCCGCGTCGACGATATCTACGCCACCTGCCGGCGGCTGGCCGAGGCTGGCGTCACGATCAACCGCCCGCCGCGTGACGGGCACATGGCGTTCGTGAAGACGCCCGACGGCATCTCGATCGAGCTGTTGCAGGATGGGGCGCTGCCGCCCGCCGAGCCATGGGCGTCGATGCCGAACACGGGGACGTGGTGATGGAGATCGTCGCGGTCCCCGTCCTTTCCGACAATTACGCATGGCTGGTCCATGACGATGCGAGCGGTGCTACGGTGGCGATCGATCCGGGCGAGGCGCAGCCGCTGATCGATGCGGCGGCGGCGCGGGGGTGGACGATCACCGCGATCTGGAACACGCACTGGCACGCCGATCATGTCGGCGGCAATGCCGCGCTGAAGGCGGCGACGGGCGCGCGGATCACCGGGCCGGAGGCGGAGCGGGCGAAGATCGCCGACATGGACGACGGCGTCGGCGAAGGCGCGATGCTGTTCGTCGGGGATCATCAGGCGCAGGTGTGGGCGGTGCCCGGCCATACCGCGGGGCATGTCGCATTCCACTTCGCCGATGACGGCGTGATCTTCACCGGCGACACACTGTTCGCGATGGGATGCGGCCGGTTGTTCGAGGGGGCGGCGGCCGAGATGTTCTGCAACATGGCGCGCTATGCCGACCTGCCCGCCGACACGCGGGTGTATTGCGGCCACGAATATACGCTGTCGAACGCGCGCTATGCCGCGCAGGCCGAGCCGGATAATGCCGCGATCCTCGAGCGGCTGGCGGCGGTGCAGGCGATGCGCGAGCGGGGCGAGGCGACGGTGCCGACGACGATCGGCGCCGAACGGGCGACCAACCCGTTCCTGCGCGCGGAAACGGTCGGGGAACTGGCCCGGCACCGATCGGCCAAGGATGCGTTTTGATTCCAGCGGGTTCAGGAGAAGCGGCATGAAGCGATTGGCATGGACGGCGGCGGCGTTGATGCTGGGGGCGTGCGCGACCCCGCAGCAACAGGCGGAAACCCAGGCGCGCGGCGACCGGCTGCTCGCCAAGGCGCTGGCGGGGCGGACGCCCGGCGCGGCGCAGAACTGTATCCCGACCGGCTTCATCGACGGGCCGCAGGTGATCGGCGACTCGCTCGTCTATCGCCAGAGCGGCAAGCGGCTGTGGCGGACGCAGGTCCGCGACCGGTGCCCGTTCCTGCGCGACGACCAGATCGTCGTGTCGATCCTGTACGGTACGCAAGTGTGTCGCAACGACCGTTTCCGGCTGATCGACCGGGGATCGCAGATTCCGTCGGGCGACTGTACCTTCGGTATGTTCGTGCCCTACGACAAGGCGAGCTGAGCCGGATCGACAGTCAGCAAAACGCCTTCCTGATCTGCTCCCCTCCCTGACAAGGGAGGGGCCGGGGGGTGGGTTGGCCCGAGAGAAAACGTAAGCGCTCCACAACCAGCCTACCCACCCCCAACCCAGTTTCGGGTGAACAGTGCCCCGCACTGTTCAGGTCATGCTGGGAGCATGACCGACCCGAAACTCTTGTCAGGGAGGGGAGGTGCATGAGTCACCGTATGGCTGAATGTCGATCGGTCCCAAGGTCCGCTCCCCCTTCAACCAAACGTCACCCCAGCGAAGGCTGGGGTCTCAAGCGGCTCTTGTCGCGCACTGTCACCGGGAGATCCCAGCCTTCGCTGGGATGACGGTTCGTTCGAGGGTGGATCGGACCGTCGACAGCCTTACAACACGTAGCGGCTGAGGTCGGTGTTGCGCGCGATGCTCGCCAGTTGCTTGTCGACATAGGTGGCGTCGATCGTCACCGCGTCGCCCTTGCGGTCCTCGGCATCGAAGCTGATTTCCTCCAGCAGCTTTTCCATCACCGTCTGCAAGCGGCGCGCGCCGATATTCTCGATCTCGGCATTCACCTCCGCCGCGATGCGGGCGACGGCGGCGATGCCGTCGTCGGTAAAGGTCACGTCGACCGATTCGGTCGCCAGCAGCGCGCGATATTGCGCGGGCAGCGATGCCTTGGTGTCCGACAGGATCGCGATGAAATCGGCCTCGTTCAACCCCTTCAGCTCGACCCGGATCGGCAGCCGCCCCTGAAGTTCGGGCAGCAGGTCGCTGGGCTTGGCCACATGGAACGCGCCCGATGCGATGAAGAGGACATGGTCGGTCTTCATCGGGCCGTATTTGGTGGCGACGGTCGTCCCCTCGATCAGCGGCAGCAGGTCGCGCTGCACGCCTTCGCGGCTGATCGATCCGCCGCCGCGTCCGTCGCTGACCGCGATCTTGTCGATCTCGTCGAGGAACACGATGCCGTTCGCCTCGGCATCGGCCAGCGCGACGCGGCTGACCTCGTCCTGGTCGAGCCGCTTGTCGGCCTCTTCCTCGACCAGCTTGTCCCATGCGGCGCGCACGGTCAGCTTGCGGCGCTTCTGCTGGCCCTGGCCGAACGCCTTGCCCATCATCGCCGACAGGTCGATCATCTGCGGCGCAGCACCGGGCACCTCGAACGGCATCTGCGGTTGGGCGTCGAGTTCGATCTCGACCTCCTTGTCGTCCATATGCCCGTCGCGGAAGCGCTGGCGGAACGCCTCGCGGGTCGCCTCGCTCGCGCCCTTGCCGGTCAGCGCGTCGAGCAGGCGGGCCATCGCCGCTTCCTCGGCCTTGTCCTTCACCGCCACGCGGCGGCGTTCGCGCTCCAGCCGGATTGCTTCCTCGACCAGATCGCGCGCGATCTGTTCGACGTCGCGACCGACATAGCCGACCTCGGTGAACTTGGTCGCTTCCACCTTCACGAACGGCGCGTCGGCCAGCTTGGCGAGGCGACGGCTGATCTCGGTCTTGCCGCAGCCGGTGGGTCCGATCATCAGGATGTTCTTCGGGGACACCTCGTCGCGCAGGTCGGGCGAGAGCTGCTGGCGACGCCAGCGGTTGCGCAGCGCCACGGCGACCGCGCGCTTGGCATCATGCTGTCCGATGATGTGCGCGTCGAGCGCGGCGACGATCGCCTTGGGGGTAAGCTGGTCGTTCATGGGCTGTCCGGTTCAGTTGGCGCTGTCGAGCGCTTCGAGAGTCACGCGGTCGTTGGTGTAGACGCACAGTTCGGCGGCGATCGCGAGCGCCTTGCGCGCCACCTTCTCCGCATCGCCTTCATAGTCGGACAGCGCGCGGGCGGCGGCCAGGGCGAAGTTCCCGCCCGAGCCGATCGCGGCGATACCCGCTTCGGGTTCGAGCACGTCGCCGTTGCCCGTCACCACCAGCGTCACATCCTTGTCGGCGACGATCAGCATCGCTTCGAGGTTGCGCAGGAACTTGTCGGTCCGCCAGTCCTTGGCCAGTTCCACCGCGGCGCGCAGCAACTGGCCCTGATGGCGCTCCAGCTTGGCCTCCAGCCGTTCGAACAGGGTAAAGGCATCGGCGGTCGCCCCGGCGAAACCGGCGATAACCTTGCCGTCGCCCAGCGGGCGGACCTTCCTTGCATTGGGTTTCATGACCGTCTGTCCGGCCGAAACCTGCCCATCCCCCGCGATCACCACACGACCGCCGCGACGCACGGATACAATCGTGGTGCCGTGCCACACCGTCTCTTTGCTCATGAGGCGCGATATGGGGAGGGGGGGCGGCTTCGCCAAGTTCCCCCCTCCTGCGGAGGTCAGCGGGCGATCATTTCTCCACGCCCTTGGCTTTCCCCCATGCCCGCGCGGCGGTGTAGCCGAGATAGCCGGTGCCGAAGAGCGCGTAGAGTTCCTCCGGGATGCCGCGCAGATAGGCGGTCATGCCGCGCGCGACCGACTCCGCCAGATGCGGCTCGATCGCGGCGAGCAGACCCATCGGGATCGACCACAGCAGCAGCGCGTACATCACATAGAGGAAGCCCGGCCGCGCGCGGGCGGTCCAGCGGTCGGTCGACTGCGCCTCCGCCACGATCGCCTGAAGCTGGGCGCGGGTCGCATCCAGATCGCGCGTGGATTCGAGGCGAAGGAGTTCGAGCTTGGCGGCGTTGCGCGCCTGTGGGTCGGGGATCAGCTTGTCGAGCAGGCTGGCGATCGGCGCGATCAGGGTCGGCAGCATCATGGGCTCCTGTGAGTTCAAAGTTTACAAAGTTTACACTTGTCAGCCTATGCGCTGGGCCAGCCAGCCGTAGAGAAAGGATTCGTTGGCGGGCCGCGTTTCGGCGAGGCGGAGATAGCGTTCGCCCTGCAAGGCGTTGATCGCCTTGACCAGCACCGCTTCGGCCGCCGGGCCACGGCTGGCCAGCATCGCGTCGAGCGCGGCGAGCGTGCGCGTGCCGATCGTGCTGTCGAGCGTCACGTCCGCCCAGTCGCGCGCACCCCGGTTGAGCGCGTTCAGCGTGCGTTGCAGGAAGCCCGCCGCGACCGTCGGCCCCATGTTGACGCCGGTATCGAACAATTCGGCGGCGAGCAGCGGCGCACGTCTGGCCACCTGGTCGAAGCCGGGTGCGAGCCAGTAGCGGCGGCGGTAGAGCTGGACCGCCTGCGCGCGGGGGAAATGGCGCATGTCGCCGGCATAGCCTTCGGCGCGGGCGATGCGCTCGGTGATCCCATAGCGGGTCGCACCGCCGCGATCGGCGGGATGGTCGCTATAGCCACCCTCGCGGTCGATCACCTCGTCGATCAGTCGGTCGATGGTCATGGTCGTTCTCCTCGTTGAGTGGAGAACGTATCAGGAACGAATGGCTGTAGGACAGAAGGGTTTGGGGGGTCCCGAACGGTCGTCGCGCACGCTTCGTCCCCCCGGAACCAGTCCGGGGTGACGGCGGGGGCGGGGCGAGCGGTGCGGCCATCGCAACCCGACCCGCCCCCGACGGCTTCCGTTCAGGAAGCGAAGGTCAGTTGGTCGGCACCACCGGCAGCCACACCGCGCTCGGCGTCGCGCCGCCGCGTTCGATCGTCACCGTCGCCTTTTTGTACGCCGATTTCGGTGCGGTGAAGATGTTGGGGACATAGGTCTGCGGGTTGCGATCATAGAGCGGGAACAGCGACGACTGCACCTGCACCATGATGCGGTGCCCCGGCTGGAACACATGGTTCACCGTCGGCAGGCGGAAGCGGTAGCGCTGCGTCTTGTTCGCCGGGATCGCCGAGGGCTTGGCGACATCGTTGCGGTAGCGGCCACGGAAGATGTCGAGCGCGATCGGCAGTTGATAGCCGCCCTTGGCCGGTTCGCCCGGCACCACATCGGGGTACACGTCGATCACCTTCACCACGAAATCGCCGTCGGTGCCGGTGGTCTTCGCGAACAGATCGGCGATCGGCGCACCCGCGACCTTTACGGCCTGCGTCAACACCGGCGTCTGATAGGTCATCACGTCGGTGCGGCCGTCGACATGGCGCTGGTCGCTGACCAGCCATGCCTTCCACCGGCCATCGTCGAAGTTCACCGGCCGTGACAGGTGCGGGACGGGCTTGGCCGGATCGGAGACATAGCTGTCACCGCCCGCCGGTGCGGGGGCAAAGCCGAGATCGCCATCGGCACCCAGATAGATCGGCTTCATCGGCGCGGCGCAGCCCGTGTCACAGGCGAGCGGCCACTGCGCCAGTTCGTCCCAGTGATTCTCGCCGGTGTTGTAGATCAGCGCCTGCGGCGGGGTGAACGCCGGGCGGCCGTTGCGCAGATACTGGTCGAAGAACGGGAACAGATACTTCTCGCGCCATTGCAGCGCGGTGTCGCCGTTGAACTTCAGATCGCCCAGCGACGACCCGTCATAGTTCGCGCCGCTGTGCCGCCACGGTCCCATGACGAGGAAGTTGTTGCCACCCTTGCCCCTGGCCTTCAGCGCTTCCCATGCGGTGATCGCGCCGTACATGTCCTCCTGATCCCACAGCCCCTGTTCCCACATCGTCGGCACGTTCGACGGATTGGCGGCGAGCAGCTTGTCGAGCGCCTGTCCCTGCCAATAGGCGTCATAGGCCGGATGGGCGACGAAGCGCTGCCAGAAGGGCAGTTGCGCATAGCCCGACGCCTTTGCCCAGTCGTTGGCCGATCCGACGCGGCGGAACTGGTCGTAATCGTCATAGGTCGTCGACGGTGGCGATTCGCCCGGTCCCTTGTATCCCGTCTGGCTGCCGATCCAGCCGATGTTCGCCAGGCGGAACGCGCCGTAGTGGAACCAGTCGTCGCCCATCCAGCCATCGATCATCGGGCTTTCGGGCGCGGCGACCTTCAGGGCGGGATGCGGGTTCAGCAACGCCATGACGACGGTGAACCCCTCGTAGGACGACCCCAGCATGCCGACGCGGCCGTTGCTCTCGGGCAGGTTCGCCTTGTTCACCAGCCAGTCGATCGTGTCATAGGCGTCGGTGACGTGATCGGTCGTCGTCGGGTTGAGGGCCCCACGCACCGGACGGGTGACGACATATTCGCCCTCCGAGCCGTATTTGCCGCGAATGTCCTGGAACACGCGGATATAGCCGGCGCGGGTGAACACCTCGTCGCCCTGCGGCAGCGCGGCGACATAATCGGTGCTGTCGCTGCGCGCGACCCGGCCCGAGGCGTTGTAGGGCGTGCGGGTGAGAAGGATCGGCGCGTTCGCCGCGCCCTTCGGAATCATGATGACGGTGTGCAGCTTCACCCCGTCGCGCATCGGGATCATCACCTCGCGACGGACGTAATTGTACTTGTCGGTCGGCGGCGTGAATTTCGCCGGGATGTCGCCATTGGGCGGCCAGATGTCGGGGCCGGGCGCGGTCTGCGCGGTGAGTGCGGGCGCGGCCAGCGCGAGGGTGCAGGCGAGGAGGAGGGGGCGTAGACGCATCGGGACAGGCTCCACGGGTCGCCAGGTTCGGCGATGGGATGATGTTACATCGTCCGGCGGGGCGGGGTGGTTGTCAAGCGCCGGTCAAGCAATACGACAGCGGCGCCGTACCCCCGAGGAGTACGACGCCGCCGTTCGAGCCGAAGCAGTGAGGGCTTATGCCCCCTGAGGCGTCGGCGATCCGAAGGGGCCGCGCGGGCGGCGGGTCTTGGGGATCGACGTGCCGCCGGCCGACAGCGGGGTGGTGGGCGTGCCGATGTCGCGGTCGATGGTTTCGCCCGCGATCAGGCGCTTGATCTCGTCGCCCGAGAGGGTTTCGTATTCGAGCAGCGCGCCCGCCAGCAGGTGGAGCTGGTCGACATGGTCGGTCAGCAACTGGCGTGCGCGCGACAGGCCGCCTTCGACGATGCGCTTGATCTCGCTGTCGATCAGTTCGGCGGTCTTGTTCGACATGCGCGACGGGGCCGATGCCGAATAGCCGAGGAAGCTCTCCCCCTGCGGTTCGCCATATTCGACCGGGCCGACCGCGTCGGACATGCCCCAGCGCGTCACCATGTCGCGCGCGAGGCCGGTCGCCTGCTGGATGTCGCCCGAGGCGCCCGACGATACCTTGTCATAGCCGAAGATGATCTCCTCGGCGATGCGGCCGCCCATCGCGACCGACAGGTTCGCGTACATCTTGTCGCGGTGATAGCTGTACGAATCGCGTTCGGGCAGGCGCATCACCATGCCGAGCGCACGGCCGCGCGGGATGATCGTCGCCTTGTGGATCGGGTCCGACGCGGGTTCGTGCAGCGAGACGATGGCATGGCCGGCTTCGTGATAGGCGGTCATCCGCTTTTCATCGTCGGTCATCACCATCGAGCGCCGCTCGGCCCCCATCATGACCTTGTCCTTCGCCTCCTCGAACTCCTGGTTCGCGACGAGGCGCTTGCCCTTGCGCGCCGCCGTCAGCGCCGCTTCGTTGACGAGGTTGGCAAGGTCCGCGCCCGAGAAGCCGGGCGTACCGCGCGCGATGACGCGCGGGTCGACGTCGGGGGCCAGCGGCACCTTCTTCATATGGACCTGAAGGATCTTGATCCGGCCTTCGATGTCGGGGCGCGGCACCACGACCTGCCGGTCGAAGCGGCCCGGACGCAGCAGCGCGGGGTCGAGCACGTCGGGACGGTTGGTCGCCGCGACGATGATGATGCCCTCGTTCGCCTCGAACCCGTCCATCTCGACCAGCAACTGGTTCAGCGTCTGTTCGCGCTCGTCGTTGCCATTGCCCAGACCCGCGCCGCGATGACGGCCGACCGCGTCGATTTCGTCGATGAACACGATGCAGGGGGCCGACTTCTTGGCCTGTTCGAACATGTCGCGCACGCGGCTGGCACCGACGCCGACGAACATCTCGACGAAGTCCGAGCCGGAGATGGTGAAGAACGGCACACCGGCCTCGCCCGCGATTGCGCGGGCGAGCAGCGTCTTGCCGGTGCCGGGCGAACCCACCAGCAGTGCGCCCTTCGGAATCTTGCCGCCCAGCCGGGCGAACTTGGTCGGGTCCTTGAGGAAGTCGACGATTTCGGTCAGCTCGGCGCGTGCCTCGTCGATGCCGGCGACATCGTCGAACGTGACCTTGCCTTCCTTCTGGGTGAGCATGCGCGCGCGCGACTTGCCGAAGCCCATCGCGCCGCCGCCGCCGCCGCCCTTCTGCATCTGGCGCAGGACGAAGAAGGCGATGCCGAGGAACAGCAGGAACGGCAGCGACTGGTACAGCATGACGAGCCAGATGTTCGGACCCTCTTCGGGGCGCGCGTTCATCGTGACGTTCTTGGTCCGCAGCCGTTCGATCAGATTGGGATCGTTCAGCGCGTTGGTGCGGAACTTCTCGTCATTGGTGTAGATGCCGGTGATCGTGTTCGGCGCAATGTTGACCTCGCGCACCGAACCCTCGTCAACCTTGTCGAGGAAGGTCGAATAGGGAACGACCTGTCCCTGGGTCTGCGCCGATCGCCCGTCGAAGAGCGTCACGAACATGGCGAGCGAGACGAGGATGCCGACCCAGATCAGCAGGCTCTTCATCCACGGATTGCCGCCACCGCCACCGTCGGGGCCGTTCTGCTTGTCGTTATCGTTCATGCCGAAGTGATACCTCTCAGTGCCACCAAGATAGGCTGCCGCAAGTTAATGGCAATGGAACAAAGCCGATCAGACTGATCGTCGCGGCGGAGCGGGGCGGAAGTGCCAGTGCGGCCCCCGGACGGCCGCGAAAACGCCAGCCTGCGTCGCTGGTTTGTGCGCGGTCAGCGCATCGAGCAACGGCTCGATATTGGCCGAATCGGACCAGCGACCCTCGCAGGCGGCATGGGCGCGAACCGCGCCGATCGCGCGACGGGCGAGGCGGCGGCACAGTTCGCGCGGCAGGTCGGCGGGATCGAGGCGGACTTCGCCCGGATCGGCGGGCAAGCGGCGGGTGCGCCAGAGCCAGTCGACGGTCTGTCCGAGCGCGGCATCGACCTCGCGGCAATGCGCGGCGGCGGCGGCGAGGGCGGTCGGGTCGAGATGGCCTTGCGCCAGCAGCGCGCGGGCGGCGGTGCGGTCGTGGCGGGGATCGATGTTCGACGGATCGTCGACGAACGGCAGCGCGGCGGCGATGGTGCGCAGCTCGGCGCGGCGCCAGCCGAGCAGCGGACGCACGATGGGGAGGCGGATTGGACGATCGTACCCCCGCGCAGGCGGGGGGCCAGGGCGTATCGCGCTTACGTCCGGTCTGTCGGACTCTAGACCCCCGCCCGCGCGGGGGTACGGCCGGGGTGGAGCCATGGCTGCCCAGCGATCGGGCGCGAAGTCCCAGCGCGGGCGGATGCCGGCGAGGCCGGCGGGGCCGGAGCCACGCGCGGCGCGCATCAGGAAGGTTTCGGCCTGATCGTCGGCATGGTGCGCGGTGGCGAGCGCGCATGCCCCGGCGGTCAGCGCCCAGTCCCCGAGCAGCGCATAGCGGACGTGGCGTGCCTGTGCCTGGATGCTGGCCCCGGCGGGCGGGGTCGCGGGGGCGAGGGTGGCGTGTGCGATGCCCTGCGTCCGGCACCAGTCGGCGACCATCGCCGCCTCGTCCGCCGCCGCCGCGCGCAGCCGGTGGTCGACGGTCGCGGCGATGACGCTGGCCGGAAAGGCGGCCGCCGCGAGTCGGAGCAGCGCCATCGAATCGGGGCCACCCGATACGGCGATGGCCAGCGGCCGGTCAGGGACAGGCGCGGCGGCGAGCGCGATCAGATCGCGTGCGAACCGCCTGGCCGGATCAGGCAGCGCATTTGGCAGCCGCGCGACCCTTCACGACATCGGCCTTCATCTGCGGCGAGATTTTGTCGCCATAGACCTCGCCCAGCTCGCCATAGACGTCGCAGGCTTCCTTGGTCTTTTTCAGCTTGATGAGCGCGTCGGCCAGATAGAACAGGCTGTCGGGTGCGCGTTCGCCATCGGGCATCTTCTTGTAATTGTCGTAGAAGGCGATCGAGGCGAGCGAGGGTTTGCCGTCGTCGAGATACGACCGGCCGATCAGGTTCTGGGCATAGCTGGCGCGGCGGTGCTGCGGATATTTGTCGACCACCGGTTTCAGCGCGGCAATGGCTTCGGGATACAGCTTCGCGCTCCACAGGCGGAAGCCGTAGAGATAGCCGTCCTCCGCCGCGTCGCCCGAGGCGGGCTTTTCGATTGCCGCGATGCGGCCCGCGCGGGCGGGATCGGTGGTGGTCGCCGCCGGCGCGGGGGGCGGCGTGGTCGTCGGGCGCGGCGTGGCCGGGCGGGTGCCGCCGAGCGTCCCGCCGCCGTTGCCCGACCCGCGCACGACCGGCGGGCTGACGCTGGTATCGCCCGCTGCCGCGATCGCACCGGGGGTGGCCGGGGTCACGGTCGCGCCGTTGCTTTCCAGCGCGGTGAGCCGCTGGTCGGTCGTCCGGCGATAGGCGATGAACTGTTCTTCCAACTGGCGCTGCTTGTACTGCGCCTGTTCGATCTGGTTGGTGAGCGTCTGCTGCTGCGATTCGAGCGCGCTCAGCCGCGCCTCCAGCGTGGCGAGGGGGCCGCTGGTCGGGGTGCCGGGGATGTCGAGCGTTTGCGTCGGCGCGGTGATCTGCGGTTCGACCTGGTTGGGCGCGCCGCCGGGGAACACCTTGCGCTGCACCGCGCGCATCTCGCGCTCCAGCTTGTTGACGCGGCCGTCGAGCTGGGTCTGCTGCGCGACGGCGGGCACGCTCAGCACGAGCGCGAGGAACGGCAGGGCGGCAAGCGCGCGCATGGGAGCCGTGCGCATGGGAACAGGGCGTTGATGCTTCATTGCTTTATCCTGTGGCCTCCACCCTGTCGCCACGCTTAACCCGCCGGTGCCGGGGTCGGCGTGGCGGTGCCGCGTGCGCGCAGCGCATCGGCGCTGACTCCGACGGTGATCGCGCGTTCGGCGGTGCCGAGCGGCGCGATGTTCGACCCGTTGAGCGTGACCGTCAACAGATCGGGACGGCCGGTGCGGATCTGCGGGTTCTTCGCGGTCATCGGCACGTCGTAGCGCTCGCCCGGCTTGAGTTCGCGGTTGGTGATCGTGCCGCCATCGTCGAACACGCGAATCCACACCGACCCGGTCGCGGTGAGCGCCACCTGCCCACCGCTGCCCGCCGGCACGGCGGCGGGGGCCGCGCCACCGGCGGCGGGCGCGGCGCCCGGCGTCGGGGTGGGGGGCAGCATGCCGAGATCGGCGGCGACGGTCGCGGCGGGCGCGGTGACGGGATCGTCCTTGCGCAGCAGCGAGGTGCCGAAATAGACCCCGACGATCAGCAGCAGCACGATCGCCACCGCCGCGCCGATCGCGGTCGCCCCCATCGAGGGGCCGCGCCGCTCGCCGATCGGTTCGAGGTCCTGCAGGGGTTCGGGCCGCTGATAGCTGATCGCCAGTTCGGCCCGCAGCGCGCGCGCCACCTCCGTCTCGTCCACGCCGACCGCGCGGGCATAGGACCGGCCGAAGCCCATCGCATAGGTGATCGACGGCAATGCCTGGAACTTGCCGTCCTCGACCGCTTCGAGGTGGCGCAGCGGAATGCGGGTGCGCTGTGCGATGTCGGACAGGGTCAGCCCCTGCGCCTCCCGCGCCTGGCGCAGCATCATGCCCGCCGTTCGCGGCGTGCCGGTGGTGCCCTCGCCGTCCGTCATCGATACTCCTTCCACGGCGGACTGTCCGCCTTTCGACCTGTCACGCGGTTTCGGATAGGCGGCGGCGGGTGTCAACGCCGCAGCGCGGCAAACCGCCGTGCGATCAGTTCAATTCGACACCGTTCGCCCGCGCCCATTCCTCCAGCGGCTCCCGCAGCGAGCGCGAGGGGGTGGCCAGCAGCGATTCGACCTGCGCCATCGCCGCCGTACGATCGAGCGAGCGGATCATCGCCTTGACCGGGCCGACCGCCGCCGGGGTGATCGACAGCCGGTCGATACCGATCGCGATCAGCGCCATGGCTTCGAGCGGCCGTCCGCCCATCTCGCCACACACCGCCACCGGCTTGCCCGCCGCATGCGCCTCGCGCGTCACCCGGCGCAGGAAGCGCAGGATGGCGGGCGACAACCAGTCGTAGCGCACCGCGAGCCGGGGATCGGCGCGATCGGCGGCGAACAGGAACTGCGTCAGGTCGTTGGTGCCGATCGACAGGAAGTCGAGGTTCGGCCACAGGAAATCGAGCACGTCGGCCAGCGCCGGCACCTCCAGCATCGCGCCATAGCGGATGTCGGTCGGCGGCGTGCGGCCGCGTTCGCGCAGCCAGTCGCGCTGCGCCTCGAAGATGGTGCGGGCTTCCTCGAACTCCCAGGGTTCGGACACCATCGGGAACATGACGTTGAGCGTACGACCCGACGCCGCCTCGATCAATGCGCGCGCCTGCGCCTTCATCAATCCTTCGCGGGCGAGCGCGAGCCGCAGCGCGCGCCAGCCCATCGCCGGGTTCTCCTCGACATGGCCATCGGCGTGGTCGAGATAGGGCAGCGCCTTGTCGCCGCCGATGTCGACGGTGCGGAACACGACCGGGCGGTCGCCCGCGACCTCCAGCACGTCGCGGTAGAGCCGCTGCTGGCGTTCGCGCTGCGGCAGGGTGGCCGACACGAGGAACTGGAATTCGGTGCGGAACAGGCCGATGCCGTCCGCGCCGGTCAGGTCGAGCGCCGCCACGTCGTCGCGAAGCCCTGCGTTCACCATCATCGTGATGCGGTGGCCGTCCTTCGTGACCGGCGGTTCGCCCTTCATCGCGGCGAAGGCGGCGCGGCGCTTCTGCGTCAGCGCCAGCCGCGCCTCGAACGCTTCCTCCATCGCCGGGGTCGGGCGGATGACGAGCAAATCCTCGACCGAGTTGAGCAGCAGCCGGTCGCCCTCGGCGATCAGCCGCTTGATGTCGCGCACGCGCCCCAGCACCGGCACGCCCATCGCCCGCGCGACGATGACGACATGCGCGGTGAGCGACCCCTCCTCCAGCACGACGCCCTTCAGCCGGCGGCGGTCGTATTCGAGCAGTTCGGCGGGACCCAGGTTGCGCGCGAGCAGGATGGTGTCCTGCCGCAGGCCCATCTGCGCGGCGGTGCCCAGTTGTCCCGAGACGATGCGCAGCAACCGGTTGGACAGGTCCTCGAGGTCGTGCATCCGGTCGGCGAGCAGCGGGTCCTTGATCTCGCGCATCCGCATGCGGGTGCGTTGCTGGACGCGCTCGATCGCCGCCTCGGCGGTCAGGCCGCTGTCGATCGCCTCGTTGATGCGCCGCGCCCAGCCTTCGTCATAGGCGAACATCTTGTAGGTCGCGAGGACCTCGTCATGTTCGCCGCCGACGCCGAATTCGGCCTGGTTCGACATGCGTTCGATCTGGTCGCGCATCTTGTCGAACGCGGCATAGACGCGGTGGCGCTCGGCTTCGGTATCCTCGGCGACGGTGTGTTCGATGACGATGCGCGGCTGGTGGAACACCGCGACGCCCGATGCCATGCCCTCGACCAGCTTGAACCCGTCGACCCGCATCGCGCCGGTCGCCTGCGGGCGGGTGGGGGTGCCGCCGGTCGGGTCGATCAGGTCGGCGTTGGCGATCAGTTCGGACAGGACCATCGCGACGGTCTGCAGCGCTTCGATCTCGACATCGGCATAACGGCGCGGATCGGCATGCTGCACCGCCAGCACGCCGACGGCACGTTCGCGGCGGATGATCGGCACGCCGGCGAAGCTGTGATATTTGTCCTCGCCCGTCTCCGGCCGGTAGGCGAAGTCGGGGTGGGTCGCGGCTTCGGCCAGATTGAGCGTCTCGACATTGGCGACGATGGTGCCGACGAGGCCCTCGCCGGTCGCCAGTTTGGTGACGTGGACCGCTTCCTGCGCCAGCCCCACGGTGGCGAAGAGTTCGAGCAGCCCCTCGCGCAGCAGGTAGATCGAGCAGACCTCGCTATCGAGCGCTTCGGCGATGATGCGGACGACCGAGTTGAGTTTGGCCTGCGCCGGACTTCGCGACGCCATCACGTCGTGAAGGTTCGTCAGGATTTCGCGGGCGGAGGCGGCGGCCGAAACGGGCATGGCGCATGCGCTACCACGGCCGTGCCACAGCGTCACGACGCTTCACCCAAAAATCACAGCTTTCGCACCAGTTGCTCGGCGACCGCCAGCCATGGCGTGACGGCCAGAACATGGAGCGCGCCGGTGCCGATCGGCAGGACGGTCAGCCGGTCGGGGTCGAGGCCGAGCAGCCGGCCGAACAGGAAGCTGCCCGCCGGCATCGGCACCAGCACGTCGCGGCCCAGCGCCTGCGCGAAGGCCGGCGGGGCGAGGCGGCGGCACCATAGCGTATCGCCGCTGCGATAGTCGCCCATCGCCTGATCGACGACGACCGCCACCAGATCGCCGTCGGGGCGCGGCGGCACGACGCTGGCCTGCCTGCGCGGCGCGGTGACGCCGGCGGCGTCCATAATCGCGGCGACGACGATGTCGGCGCGGTCAGGCAGGCGGACGAGATCGGCCGCCTCCACCTCCAGCGCCAGCGCGATGCGGTTGAGCCAGCCGACCGAGACGGTGCGGGTGCCCGTCTCCAGCCGGCCGATCGTCTGCGCGGTGGTGGGCGGCACGCAGCGTGCGGCGACCTCTTCCAGCGTCAGCCGCCGCGCACGGCGGACCTCGCGGATCGCGGTTATCATGGCGGTGTCTCTCCAACCTATCTGGTTTGTAGCGCTGTCCTACAGCTTGCGCGTCGTGGCAAGGGTTCGCGGCAACGACGAAGGAGCGGGTCTATGCGGGAGTTGGTCGAGCGGCGGCTGGAGGCGGGACGGGTGACGGACATGCCGGGCGGGCGGCGGGTGCAGGTGAATTTGCGCGAATCGCCGCTCGATTGGCTGAAAGCGCGCGGGCTGGTCGATACGCGGCAATATGATGCGGGGGAGCGGCTGCGCGAGGCGTATGAGGCGGCGTCGCTCGGCCCCCGGGTGACGATGCGCTGGGACGGCGCGCCGCGTGGGGCCAAGGGGGTGCCGGCCGATCCGTCGGGCGGGCAGTTGGCGGCGAAGGCGCGGTTCGATGCGGCGATCGCGGCGGTCGGGCCGGGGCTGTCGGACATCTTGTGGCGGACGGTGTGCGCGGGCGAGGGGTTGCCGGCGGCGGAAAAGGCGCTGGGCTGGCCGATCAGATCGGGGCGGCTGGTGCTGACGCTGGCGCTGGACCGGCTGGCGGCGCATTATCGGCTGGGGTGAGGAAGCGGCGATAGCCCCAACCGATCGCGATCAGCGCGAGGCCCAATCCCAAGAACGAAACGATCCGCCAGATGCCGCCGAGTGCGGCGGCATCGATCAGAAAGACCTTGAGGGTGGTGAGGGTGAGCAATGTCAGGCCGAAGCGGCGCAGCTCGCGCCGGTCGCGCGCCACCCCCTGCCACAGCCACAGGATGGCGAGGGCGAGCATCGCCGCCGAATAGCCCCAATTCTCGCCTGACGTCACCGGGCCGGTCAGCAGCGTGCCATGCGTCGCCTGACGGATGGTGGCGAGGACCGCCAGCAGGGTGAGCGCGGCGGCGGCGAGGTGACGCTGCGGCAGGCCGGGGAGCCGCCATAGTATCAGCGCGACCAGACCGAGGTGGAGCGTGGCGGCGTTGAGCAGCGGAAGCGGGCCGACTTCCTGTTCGATCCAGGCCGGGTTGAGGCCGATCAGGTCGAACCAGACCAGCCGGGCGAGCGCCACCGCGACGAGTGCGCGCGCCAGCGCCGGGATGCGGTGCCACAGCAGCCAGCCGGCGACCAGCGCGAGGTCGGTGATCGCGGCGCGCTCGACGAAGCCGAGGCTGACGAAGCGGGGCAGGGTGGCGATGGCGAGCGGCTGTTTGAGCAGGACATAGCCGCCGAGGATCGCGATGGCCGTGGCGGCGGTGAGGATCGGCACGGCGACCGGACCGAATAGGCCGCGCCGCCAGCGGGCGAGGCCGAGCAGCGCGAGCGCGGGGAGCAGCGCTTGTGTCAGTGCGTCGGCGGCTGACGGCAGGGTGGTGTAGGGCAGCGCTTCGTACAGGATCGCCAGCGCGACGGTGTGGCCGATCGCGGTCAGCGTCGGCGCGATCAGCGCGAGCAGCGCCAGCGCGGGGAGCGCCGCCAGCCGGGCGAGCGCGCCACGATCCTGCGGCAGCGCCGCCGCCAGCAGCGCGAGTGCGGCGAGCGGCGCGAGCGTGGCGAAGGCGGGCGGCACGAGATTGGCGAGCGCGAGCGCGAGGCCGAGCGCGGCGGTGGCGATGCCGCCGACCAGCCCGAGGTCGCCGGTATCCCGCCGGTCGCGGTGCCGCTGCCCGAGCAGCGCGCCGGCCGCGCCGAGCAGGCCCCATGCGGCGGCCCAGCCGATCGGCGGCAGCAGGCCGGGGTCGACCAGTTGCGCGGCGAGCAGCGGACCGATGCCGCCGACCAGCGCGATCATCACCCATTGCGCCGAGCGGCGCGACAGCGCGCCCCCGCTCAGGGCGAACAGCAGGATCGCGACGGGCAGCGCGACCGGGGTGGTCGTACTGCCCGCCGCCAGCCCGGCGGCGACCAGTAGCGTGACGAGGATCGCGGCAGCCAGCCCGGCGGGGAGCAGCGCGCCGTCGCGGAAAGAGAGGAACAGCGCGGCGGCGGCGAGGACGAGGTAGAAGCCCCACGCCAGCGCCGAAAAATCGAGCGCAGGGGCGAGCGCCAGCAACTGGACCAGCGCGACCACTACCGGCGCGGCGCGCAGCAGGCGGTGGGTGACGCCGGTGCGCGGTGCCGCCAGCGCGCCGCCGATGCCCAGCGCGACGACGAACAGCCCCAGCGCGGCGAGATCGCTGGTCGGGAGCAGCGCGATCAGCAGCGCCGACCAGCCGAAGCCGGTGACGAGCGTGGTGACGGCGAGCCATGCCCAGCCGCGCACGCTGGCGAGGCCGAGCAGCGCGGCGACGAACAGGCCGAGATAGACGAGCAGCGGGCCAATCCCCGCCGCGTCATAGCCCGCGACCAGCGGCGCGGCGAACCCGCCGATCAGCGCCATGACGGCGGTCGGCGGGCCGTGGCGCAGGGCAAGGAACAGGCCGAGCGCGGTGACGCCGAGCATCACGACGAAGCCGGTCAGCGGACTGACGAGATGATAGAGCGCGGCGGCGAGATAGAGCGTGGCATAGGCCGAGGCGATGCCCGCGCCGGCCAGCACCTGCCCGACACGCGGATCGCCGCGGGTGGCGGGCAGGCGGCGGGCACCTTCCGCCCCGGCCAGCAGCAGCAGCGCGAAGCCGGCGGCGAACAGGGTACGGACGGTGGGGGTCAGCCAGCCCGCCTCGATCGACAGGCGGACGAGGAAGATGCCGGCGACGACCAGCGCGAGGCCGCCGATCCACACCGGCAACCGCGCGCCGACCAGCGTTTCGAGATCGATCGACGGACGGGGGCGTTTGGGACGCGGCGGCGGCGCGGGCCACTCGATGTGCGGTTCGGGGCGGGCGGCGGGGGCGGGGCGCGGCAGCGGCTCGGGCAGGACGACGGGCGCGGGGGCGAGGCCGAGCTTCGCTTCGAGCAGGGCGACGCGGCGCGATAGGCGTAGCAGCGCCACACCGAGAACGGCCACCAGCACGAGCAGCAGCAGGGACAGCAGTTCGCTCACAATCCGGCGATAGTGGCACAGCGCGGCGCGCCATGTCGCCCATATTTACGCTTTCGGCTCTTTCGCTGCGGCGGGGCAGGCGCGATATGGCGCGCAACCTCCTTGTTCGGGATTGCGGCCACATGCGTTTCTCCTTCGTCCACACCCATGGGTCGGGCAACGACTTCCCGCTGATCGATGCGCGCGGGATCGCGCTCGACGATACGCAATGGGCGCGGGTGGCGCGGGCGCTGGCCGACCGGTCGGGCGATGTCGGCGGGGATGGGCTTTTATTGCTAACCCATTCAGATAATTCGCATATTTTTGGTATGCGGATGTTCAATCCCGATGGGTCGGAGGCGGAGACGTGTCTGAACGGACTGCGCTGTACCGCGCGGCTGGGGTTTGCGTTGACGGGGACACGCGAGGGGCGGGTGCGGTTGAAGCAGAGCGATGCCGGGGCGCGGATCGTGGCCGACATTGCGCCGGGCGTCGCGACGATCGAGACGCGCGCCGGGCCGGTGTCGCTGAACCCAGGCGAGGTTGGGCTGGTGACGCAGCAGACCGCGCCGTTCGTCGACGCGCCGATTCCGGGGCTGCCGAGCGCGCGGAGCTTCACGGCGGTGGCGATGCCCAATCCGCACCTCGTCACCTTCGTCGAGGCGGTCGATGAGGACGAACTGGTCCGGCTGGGCGACTGGTGCGAGGCGGCGCCGGCGTTGATCCCGGCGCGGGCCAATGTCAGCTTCGTCGAGCTGCGCGAGGTGGGGCATGCGCCCGCGTTGTTCGTGCGGACCTATGAGCGCGGCGTCGGGCTGACCGACAGTTGCGGAAGCGCGATGGCGGCGTCGACCCATGCCGCCGCGCGGACCGGGCGGATCGGCTGGGGGGTCGATACGGCGGTTTTCAATGCCGGCGGCATGGTGCGCGCGCGCGCCGATGCCGACGGCATGGTGACGATCGCCGGCAATGCCACGGTGACATGGGAAGGGGCGATCGAGGTCGATCCCGACACCGGTATCGCCGGGCCGCTCACGATCACCCGCCAGCATGACGACGAAGTCGCGGCGTGGAGCGCGATGCTGGCGGGGCTGTAACGCGGCCCCGCCGGATAGTCGTTACGCGGCGACCCGTGCCTGCATTGCCGCTTCGACGGCGGCGAGGCCGTCGGGGCTGGCGATGGCGAGGTCGAGCGGGCGGCCGCCGAGCGTCTCGTCATGCGCGTTGAGGAAGGCCATCGCCGCGTCGCGGCCGCCGAAATGGTGGAAGGCGCTGGTCGCGACCTGACCCTGCCGTGTTGCCTGATCCGGGGTCAGGCGCACGGTGGTGTAGGCGCGGCGAAACTGTTTCGAGCGCGGCTTGGCCGTATCGACGGCGGGCTGCTCGGGGGCGGCCGATTCGGGAGCGGCCGATTCAGGCGTGGTCGACCCGGTCATGCGCTCACCATCCGTCCCGAGGCGCCGAGCAGCGCGCGCATCACCGATATGCGATGTTCGTAGCCGCGCACCATACCGCGATGCGAATGGGCGGCTTCGGGCGAGGCGGCACGGGTCGCGCGCATCTGCGCGACCTGGTGCGAATGTAGCAAATCATTGAGGTCCATCAGCGACGCTCCGGCAGCGTAAGCGGAAGCGCGTGCGTCTCCCGGCCGCTGGCGCCTACGGGACCGACTTGCCAGCGATGGACCGTATATGGGGTCGCCGGCCGCCGGATACCATGCCGCCAGCGAAACGAACCAGATGGGATAATCCTGCTTGACATCGCAACGCTGATATGGCACAAAACAGGAACATCGGGAATTGCGGGTCGGGGCCGGGCACGGGGGTGCTGCCGGCCCCGACGCGCGTCTGGGGGGCGGACATGGCGGACGAACGATTGACCGGGGCCAACCGGCGGCCGGTGCAGCGGCAGCGGGTGGGGCATGGCTGGACGCAGGTGCGGCGCGAGGCGTTTCTGGATCATGTCAGCGCCACCTGCAACGTGCGCGCGGCGTGCGAGGCGGTGGGGCTGTCGCAGGCGAGCCTCTATTCGCTGCGGCGGCGCGACCCGGCGTTCGCCGACCAGTGGCGCATGGCGCTGCTCGCCGGATACGACCGGCTGGAGGGGGAATTGCTCCACCGCGCGCTCAACCCGCTGGACGAGGTGGCGGTGGGCGATCCCGATCGGGTGATCGCCGGGCCGGTGACGTTCGATCAGGCGCTGGCCCTGCTCGACCGGCATCGCCGGATGTTGAAGAACGAGAATCTGGGGCAGCGCGACACGCAATATCGCGCGACGCAGGCCGAAACCGACGCGATGCTCAAGAAGCGGTTGCGCAGCCTGCGCCAGAAGTTCGAGGGGCGGACGTGAGCGGGGTCGACGCCGAACTCGCGCTGCTGTCGCGGATGGACGACGCCGCGCTCGACCGTTTCCTGCTCAGGCTGCATCCCAGCCAGCGGCGCGAGCTGGCGACGCGCTGGGGGTTGTATGCCCATCGCGGCCAGTCGCTGGCCGATACCGACTGGAGCGTGTGGCTGATCCAGGCGGGGCGCGGGTTCGGCAAGACGCGGGCGGGGGCGGAATGGGTCTGCACCCGCGCGGTCGAGGACGGGGCGTTGCGCATCGCGCTGGTCGGGGCGACGCGGCATGACGTGGAGAGCGTGATGGTGCGCGGCGAGGCGGGGCTGATGGCGGTCGGGCGGCATTACGGCAATGTCCGCTGGTGGCCGTCGCGCGGGGTCGTCGAGTTCGGATCGGGGGCGGAGGCGCAGGTCTTTTCCGCCGAGACGCCCGATGCGCTGCGCGGCCCGTCGCATCACATCGCGTGGTGCGACGAGCTGACCAAATGGCGCAAGCCCGAGGCGACGTGGGACAATCTGATGCTGGGCCTGAGACTCGGCGAGCGGCCGCAGACGCTGGTGACGACGACGCCGAGGGCGATCCCGCTGCTCAAGCGCATCCGGCGGATGAAGAAGGTGGTGGTCACGACCGGGCGGACGCACGACAACGCGCATCTGCCGGCGTTCTTCATGGAGCAGATCGAGGCGAGCTATGCCGGCACGCGGATGGGCCGGCAGGAGATGGACGGCGAACTGATCGACGAGGCCGAGGGCGCGTTGTGGAGCCGCGAGCTGCTCGACCGGCAGCGGGTGGCGGACGCGCCGCCGGTCGCGCGGGTGGTGGTGGGGGTCGATCCGCCCGCCGGGATCGGCCGCGATGCGTGCGGGATCGTCGCGGCGATGCTGGGCACCGACGGGCGCGCCTATGTGCTGGAGGACGCGAGCGTGGTGGGAGCCAGCCCCGAGGGCTGGGCGCGCGCGGTGGCGGCGTGTGCGGCACGGCACGGCGCCGACCGGGTGGTGGCGGAGTCCAACCAGGGCGGGGCGATGGTCGAAAGCGTGCTGCGCGCCGCCGACACGGTGCTGCCGGTGATGCTGGTCCATGCGTCGCGCGGCAAGGTGGCGCGGGCCGAGCCGGTGATGGCGCTGTACGAGCTGGGCAAGGCGTTCCACGTCGGCATGTTCCCCGCGCTGGAGGACGAGCTGTGCGGGCTGGTGCGCGGTGGCGGGTATGCGGGGCCGGGGCGTTCGCCCGACCGGGCCGACGCGCTGGTGTGGGCGCTGTGGGAGCTGATGCTGGCGGCGAAGGGGATGGCGAGCGTTAGGGTGTTGTGAGGGGGGAGCGTCACCGATTCTCCCGTCATTCCCGCGAAGGCGGGAATCCATTGACGCCGACGGTGCGGGTAAGCCGGAACGTTGGCGCATATGGGTCCCCGCCTGCGCCGGGACGACGAGGGGGTGGCGGGCGAAATTGGGTCCGTTTCGGTGGAACCGGGTAGCCGGCGGGTCGATGATCGGTGAAATGTCGTTGTGGACGGGATCGGCGGATATGCGGCCTGTCCCGCATCCTCATGACACACGGCCAAGGACATGGGGCATGAACCAGTATCGATCGCCACCTGTGGCAAAATCGCTGTTGAATGGGATGGCGCAGATCATCGCCGTGCCGGGAATGGGTCGGACGTGGCGTGCGATCGACGCCGGGAGTGCCTCCTCCGATTGGCGTGCGATCGGCGATGATCTGCGCCGGTCGATGCAACGGACAAGCATTCGTGCGGATGGTTGACGTTACGGACCGGGTGGCGGTGCGCATATCCCGCGACCAGCAGATCGAATTGATGCGGGGTGCCGAGGCCCGGCTCATGGCGCGCTTTGCCGCGTGGATGCAGGTTAAGGAAATCCGGCAGTTCGGATGTCGGCCAGCAACCGGACAGGGCGACCAGCCGCGACAGGAATAAACCCGGAGCTGGATAGTCCGCGATGGTCATGCTGGTGCGCTCGCGCGAGCCTGTGGCTCCCCGACCCCTCTATAAACCTGCGCTAGCCAGCAAAGCTGGCAAGCTTCGGTATCCCTCTCCCCTTGTCAGGGGAGAGGGCAGGGATGGTCCGACGATGGACTGGTTGGCTTCACGAGGCCCCGCCGATGCGGGGCCTTTTTCGTTTCGGGAGACAGGGCATGAAATGGTTCGGACGCAGGTCCGGGCGCGACGGGTCGCGTCCGGTGCTGGCGCGCGGGGGCGCGGGGGCGGTCGCGTGGCGTGAGGGGGCGGGGCCGGCGGCGGGGCAGTGGCCGCAGGATTATGCGGGGCAGCTTCGCGAGGGCTATATCGGCAATGCGGTCGCGCAGCGCGCGGTGCGGACGGTCGCCGAGGGGCTGGCCGCCGCACCGATCGGGGGGACGCCGGCGGCGGTGGCGCTGGTCGGCGCACGATCGGCGGGGCAGGAGTTTCTGGAGACGGCGGCGGCGCATCTGCTGCTGCACGGCAACGCCTATGTCCAGGTGATCGAGGACGGGGCGGGGGGTGTCGGCGAACTCTATGCGCTGCGGCCCGAGCGGGTGTCGGTGGAGGCGGATGGGAGCGGGTGGCCGGTCGCGTATCGCTACCGGGTGGGGGAGCGGGTGACGCGGATCGCGGCGGAGGATGGCGCGGGGCGGCCGGCGCTGATCCACATCCGCGCGTTCCATCCCGCCGACGATCATTATGGCCTCGGATGCCTGAGCGCGGCGGCGGGCGCGGTGGCGGTCCACAATGCGGCGGCGAGGTGGAACAAGGCGTTGCTCGACAATGCCGCGCGGCCCTCAGGGGCGTTGGTGCATGATCCGGGCGATGGCGGCGTGCTGTCGGCGGATCAATATGCCCGGCTGCGCGCCGAGATCGACGACAGTTTCGCCGGTGCGCCGAACGCCGGGCGGCCGATGCTGCTCGACGGCGGGCTGAAGTGGCAGGCGATGAGCCTGTCGCCCGCCGACATGGATTTCGTGGGGTTGAAGGCACAGGCGGCGCGCGAGATCGCGCTGGCGTTCGGCGTGCCGCCGATGCTGCTCGGGCTGCCGGGCGACAATGCCTATGCCAATTACCGCGAGGCGAACCGCGCGCTGTGGCGGCAGGCGATCGTGCCGATGGGCGAGCGCATTTTGGGCGCGGTGGCGCAGGGGCTTTCGCCGTGGCTGGGCGAGGTGAGCCTGGCGATCGATCTCAACCGGGTGCCGGTGCTGGCCGAGGAGCGCGAGCGGTTGTGGCGGCAGGTCGCGGCGGCGAATTTCCTGAGCGATGCCGAGAAGCGCGGGATGCTGGGGTTCGATTGAGCAGCCGGATGGCGGATGGGGTGTGAGGGAGCGGGCCGGCACCTCCCCTCCCTTATCAGGGAGGGGAGCAGGTTCAAGGCACTTCGTTGACTGTCGATCCGGCCTAGCGGCAGCGCAAAGTGCTGCGGTCGAGGGTCATTCCGCGTTCGGCGCAGCGGTCGGCCTTCAGGATCGGCAGCGCGAACACGAAGGCGAGGAGGGCTGCGGCGAAGGCGGCGGCGATGATGCGCAGGCGGGGTTTCACCGCGTCTGGCTAGGGCGAGGGCCACGGGGAGGCAAGCGATGGACGACGAGATGGTGCTGGCGCGGCTGATGGGACAGGCGGCGGAGGATGGCGCCGACCTGCTGACGCTGCGCGGGCTGGCGGAGGCGGCGGGTGAACTGGGGGCCACGCGGGCGATGGCGCGGATCGGGCTGTCCGATGCCGGCGCGGCGGGCGATGTGAAGGAACTGCGCGACCTGCTGGCGGCATGGCGCGATGCCAGGCGCTCGGCGGTGCGCGCGGCGTTCGGCTGGGTGGTGCGGATGGCGCTGGCGCTGGTGCTGGTGGGGATCGCGGTCGAGACGGACTGGCCGCGATGGGGGCGGTGAGGTTCGCCGGCTATGCGGCGGTCTTTCACCATGCCGACCGCGGCGGCGACGTGCTGCTGCCCGGCGCGCTGGTGGCGCGCGGGCGGGTGCCGCTGCTGTGGCAGCATCGTGGGCAGCCGGTCGGTGCGGTCGAATGGATCGGCGAGGATGCGCGCGGGGTGAGGATCGTCGCGCGCATCGCGGCGGACGAACCGGCGCGGCTGGTGAAGGCCGGGGCGATCACGGGGCTGTCGTTCGGCTATCGCGCGCTGCGGGTGCGGCAGGGGGTGCGGCGGGTGATCGCGCGGGCCGAGCTGGTCGAGATCAGCCTCGTTGCGCAGCCGATGCAGCCGCTGGCGCGCATCCATGCCGTCGAGGACGGGTGAGTTTCGGCCGGGCATCAATTTTCTGGACGGGCGTCGCGGTTGCGGCGCCCTTTTTCATGGGGACGGGCAGATGACGATCGAGGGAATGACGAGCGGGTTTTCGGGCGTGGCGGCACCGGGCAACCGGCCGCTGCTGAGCGGGGCGAACGTGAGCAGCGGTTTCGCCGCGTTCGTGCGGGCCGGGACGACGGTCGAGACGAAGGCGTTGTCGAGCGCCAGCGACGCGGCGGGGGGCCATGCGGTGCCCGAGGCGATCGACGAGCTGATCGAATCGACGCTGAAGTCGGCCAGCCCGATCCGTAGCATCGCGCAGGTGGTGCAGGTGGGAGGTGCGGGATACCGCAAGCTGGTGACGAACGGCGGCACGCCGTCGGGCTGGGCGGCCGAGACGGCGGCGCGGCCGGAGACGGCGACGCCGACCTTCAACGAGATCGTGCCGCCGATGGGCGAGCTGTACGCCAATCCGGCGGCGAGCCAGGCGATGCTCGACGATGCGGCGTTCGATGTCGAGGGCTGGCTGGCCGGCGAGATCGCGAGCGAGTTTGCCCGCGCCGAGGGGCAGGCGTTCGTCAGCGGCAATGGGGTCGCGCGGCCCAAGGGGTTCCTGAGCTATCCGACCAGCGCGGTGGGCGATGCGACGCGGGCGTTCGGGACGATGCAGTATCTGGCGAGCGGGGCCGCCGCCGATTTCGGGACCGAGCCCGAGAACCGGCTGATCGACCTCGTCCACCTGCTGCGGCGGCCGTACCGACAGGGGGCGTGCTGGGTGATGAACGCGCAGACGGCGGCGCGCATCCGCAAGTTCAAGACGGCGGACGGCGCGTTCCTGTGGGTGCCGGGGTTGATCGAGGGGCGGCCCGACACGCTGCTGGGCTATCCGGTCGTCGAGGCGGAGGACATGCCCGACATCGCAGCCGGCAACCTCGCGATCGCGTTCGGCAACTTCAAGGCGGGCTATCTGATCGCCGAGCGGGCCGAGACGCAGGTGCTGCGCGATCCGTATTCCAACAAGCCGTTCGTCCATTTCTACGCGACCCGGCGGGTCGGCGGCGCGGTCATCAATTCGGAGGCGATCAAGCTGATGAAGTTCGCGGTGTCGTGATGTGAGGGCGGTGCCGGCCCGCTCCCCCTCCCCGCCACCCACTTGAGTATCCTGAATGGGTGGCGGGGAGGGGGAGCGGGCCGGCACCGCCACCATCCGCGTGAGCGGATCGAACAACAGGAGACGGACATGACGGCACCTTTGCCGGCGGCGGTGGTCGCCGAGGTGCGCGAGGCGGCGCGCGGGTATCTGCGCATCGTGGCGCGCGACGAGGATGGGGTGATCGAGGGAGCGGCCGCCGCCGCGCTGGCGCTGGCCGAGGGGTTCACCGGACAGGCGCTGATCGCGCGCGAGCATGTCGCGGCGATGGCGGCGGCGGGCGAGTGGCGCGCGCTGCCGGTGCAGCCGGTGCGATCGATCACCGGCGGCGGCGCGGTGGCGGCGGTGGACATCGATGCGACCGGCACCGGATGGGTGCGGATGAGCGAGGCGGGCGAGGTGCGCTTCGTGGCGGGGTTGGCGGAGGACTGGGCGGGGTTGCCGGCGGCGGTGGCGCAGGGGGTGGTGTTGCTGGCCGCGCATCTGATCGAGGCGCGCGGGCGCGATCTGGCCCCGCCGGCGGCGGTGGGGGCGCTGTGGCGGCCGTGGCGGCGGATGCGGATCGGGAGCGCGCGGCGATGAGGGCGCTCGCCGAACGGGGGCGCGTAGCCGGTGCGGCGCGGGCGGCGGCGGTGCGCGAGCGGGTGGCGGCGCGCGCTGGAGCGGTGGCGGGGGTCGAAGTGGCGGTAGAGGGGGATGCGGTGGTGCTGTCGGGGCGGGGGCTGGCGCGGCGGTCGATCACCGATCCGGCGTTCGCGCAGGTGGCGGAGTGGGGGCGATGATCGCCGCCACGTTGATGCAGGCGATGCTGGTGGCGCGGGTGCGCGCGGCGATCCCCGAGGTGGCGGTGTTCGACGCGGCGCCGGTGCGCGGGCACCGGCCCTATGTGCTGATCGATACGCCGGCGCTGGGCGACTGGGGCACCAAGGATGCCGCCGGGCGCGAGGGGCGGGTGGTGGTGCAGGCATTCGATACCGGCGAGCGGCCCGAACGGCTGCGCGACCTGGCGGCGCGGGTGGAGGCGGCGGTGCTGAGCGCGCCGGCCGAGCTGGCGGGGTGGCGGGTGGCGTCGCTGGTGTTCCTGCGCGGCCGGATCGCGCGCGAGGGGGAGGGGCGCTGGGTGGCGGTTGCCGAGTTTCGGGTGCGGATGCTGGCGGTGTGACGGGGGGCGTTCGATCCGTCCATCCGAACACGTCGCCCCAGCGAAGGCTGGGGCCTCTCGCGGCTCTTGTCGCACGTCATCACCGGGAGATCCCAGCCTTCGCTGGGATGACGTTTGTGGCGGTGCGGGACGGTGGATCCCGGCCTTCGCCGGGATGACGAAGTGGGTGGGGCAGGCGGGGGCCTGCCGGTTTTCAGGAGAATGACATGGCGGTGGAGAAGGGAAGCGCGTTCCTGCTCAAAGTCGGGAACGGGGCGTTGCCGGTCGTCTATACGACGGTGGCGGGGATGCGGACGACGCAGTTGAGCATCAATGGCGAGGCGGTGGCGGTGACGTCCAAGGATTCGGGCGGGTGGCGCGACTTGCTGGCGGGCGCGGGGGTGCGGTCGGTCAGCGTGTCGGCGGCCGGGGTGTTCACCGGGGCTTCGGCCGAGGTGCGTATCCGGGGCAGCGCGCTTGTCGGGCGGATCGACGATTACCGCCTGACCTTCGAGGGTGGCGAGATGATGACCGGGCGGTTCCTCGTCACCCGGCTGGACTATGCCGGCGATTACAATGGCGAGCGCAGCTATACGCTGGCGCTCGAATCCTCGGGCGCGGTGGTGGCGGCATGAACATGGCCGCCAATCCGGTGCGCGGCGAGGCGTCGTTGCGCGTGTGCGGCGAGACGCTGGTGCTGCGGCCGAGCTTCGCCGCGCTGGTCGCCGCCGAGGCGGAGGTGGGGTCGCTGCTGGCGCTGGTCGAGCGGGCGGCGGCGGGGCGGATCGGCATCGCCGAGCTGGTCGCGCTGCTGTGGCATTGCCTGCGCGATCCGCCGCCGGTCGACCGCAATGCCTTTGCCGAGGGGGTGACGGCGGCGGGCATCGCGGCGGCGACCCCGGCGCTCAAAGTGCTGATCGGGCAGATACTGGGCGGGCGATGAGCTTCGCCGAGGGCGCGGCGCGGGCCGCCGGGCTGGCGGGGGTGGCGTTCGGCTGGTCGCCCGACGCCTTCTGGGCCGCGACTCCCGCCGAATTGGCGGCGCTGGTGCGGGCGGTGGCCGGCGATGCGCCGACGCCATGCGACCGCGATACCATCGCCAGGCTGAAGGAGCGTTTTCCCGATGGATGAGGAAATCGAACGGCTGATCGTGCGCGTGCGCGCTGATACCGCGGGCTTCGCCGCCGATGTGGCGGCGATGCAGGGCAATCTGGACGGACCGTTGTCGGCCGGGATCGACCGGGCGGGACGCGCGATCGAAACGACGTTGGCGCGGGCGATCCGTACCGGCAAGCTGGGGTTCGACGACCTGCGCGACGTGGCGCTGAAGGTGCTGGGCGAGATCGCCGCCGCCGCCGTGCTGGGGGCGGGGACGCCGGGCGGGGGTGCGGGCGGGCTGATCGGGCTGCTCGGCCAGTTGATCGGCGGTGCGCCGGGGCGGGCGACCGGCGGGCCGGTCAGTCCGCAGCGCCCCTATTGGGTCGGCGAGCGTGGCCCCGAACTGTTCGTGCCGACCAGCAGCGGGCAGGTGATGCCGGCGGCAGCGGGCGAGGGGCGCGCGGTGCGGGTGGCGATCACGATAAGCGGCACGCCGGGACAGGAGGCGCAGGCGCTGCGCCAGTCGGGGCGGCAGGTCGCGCGCGCGGTGCGCGCCGCGCTGATGGAGGCGTGAGATGGGCCATTGGCTGGCGAGCGAACGCAGCGGGCAGGAAGCGGGGGTGCTGACGCGGTTCGATGCGGCGTACTGGACGGTCGATTTTCCCCGGCCGATGATGGCGTCGGTGGTGACGACCGCGGCGGATGCGCTGCGGGTCGATTGCGTGTTCTATCGGCGGGATGATCTGGCCGGGCTGATCTGGGCGGCGGAGGACAAGCACGATCATCCGTTGCTGCGCTATGCGACCGATCGCGATTTTCGTGGGTGCCGCCTGTCGTTCCGGTGGCGGTCGGGCGGGGTGCGGGCGCTCGACGCCGTTCACGGCCCGGTGCTGACGATCGAGGGGCGCGATGCGGCCGGCGCGGCGCGGGCATGGTATGTGCGGTTGTGGAACTATGCGGTCGGCGACCCGGAGGATGCGGTGGTCGCCATCGACTTCGCGGACGTCGACGGCGGGTTCCTGCTGCCGGGCGAGGCCGATCCGGTCTGGGCGGGCGATGTCGACCGGATGTTCGTGTCGCTGGTGCCGCCGGGCTATGACGCGGGCGACGCGCCGCTGGCGGCACCGGCCGAAGGGTGGGTCGAGCTGTCGGCGATCCGCTGCGACGGGCCGGGGTCGGTGCTGACGGTCGGCGATGTGGTGGTGCCCGAACATGGGCTGGGCATCTGTAGCGGCTATGACGACAGCTATCACCTGACGCCGGCGCGGTTGCTGCACAATGCGCTGCGGCTGGGGTATCGCGGCGACATCGTCCATTATGTGGGCATGAGCCATTATTTCCGGCTCGAGCGCGCGGGCGGCGGGTTGTTCGTGTCGCTGGCCGGCGGGGTGCTGAACGCGGCGTGCGCGGCGTGGCATCGTGACTTTGCGATGCGGGCACGGGCGCTGGGGTACGGCGTCATCTGGTCGCTCAGCTACGAACTGTTCGACGCGCATTGCTGGGGCGACTGGAAGCAGCGCGCGAGCGACGGGTCGCCCGCGCTGACCGGGTGGGTGCCGCCGTCGACGCTGCTGTCGCCGGCGCATCCGGGGGCGATGGCGTATTTGCAGGCGGTGGCGCGGGCGTTCGTCGGTATCGCGGTGGTGGCGGGGTTGGTGCCGAAGTTTCAGGTGGGCGAGCCGTGGTGGTGGGTGACGCCCGGCCATCGCATTTGCCTGTACGATGCGGCGGCGAAGGTCGCGCTGGGCGGCGATCCGGTGGTGATCGACGATGTGCGCGGGGACCTGGATGCCGCCCGGCGCGAGCTGCTCGACCGGGCGGGGGCGCTGCTGGCGGCGTCGACCGCCGCGCTGGGGCAGGCGGCGCGCGCGGCGGGGGCGGTGCAGGTGCTGCTGCTCGCCTATCTGCCGACCATTCTCGATCCCGCCGCGCCACAGGTGAAGCGCGCGAACCTGCCGGTGGGGTGGGCGCGGCCGGCGTTCGATGTGCTGCAACTGGAGGATTACGACTGGGCGACGACCGGCAATGTCGGGGCGAGCGTGCGCGCGGTCGCGGCGGCGGAGACGCGGCTCGGCTATCCGGTGGGCGAACAGCAATATTTTGCCGGGTTCGTGCTGCGGGGCGAGGACCGGGGGCAATGGACGGCGATCGTGGCGGCGGCGCAGCGGGCAAGGACGCGCGGGGTGGCGGCGGTGTTCCTGCCGTCGGCGATCGTGCGCGACGATACGGCGGGCGCCCCGGCGCTGGAGGTGGGCGGGGCGCTGAGCCACCGGGCGGTGGCGGAGCGCGACTTGCTCGCCGGGCGCTATGACGGGGCGCGGATCAGCGTGTTCGCGTGGGACTGGAGCGCGGACGTGGCGACGCCGGTCGCCGGGGGGCGGATCGGCAGCGTGGCGACGGCGCGGGGCGGCTTCACCGCCGAATTGCTGGGGGTGGAGGTGGCGCTCGACCGGGCGGTGGTCGAGACGACGTCGCCGGGATGTCGCGCGACGCTGGGCGATGCGCGGTGCCGGGTACCGATGGCGGAGCGACGCAGGGTGGTGCGGGTGAGCGCGCAGGCGGGCAACCGGCTGGTGCTGGCGGGCGGCGGGGTGGGCTGTGCCGGCGGGCGGCTGCGCTGGATCGGCGGGGCGAACGGCGGGCTGGCCGAGCGGATCGTCGCCGGAGATGCGACCGGCGTGGTGCTGGCGCGGGTGCCGGCGTTCGAGGGGGCGGGCGCGCTGGTCGAGGTGGGCGAGGGGTGCGACGGGACGCTCGCGACCTGTCGCGACCGGTTCGGCAATGTCGCCAATTTCCGGGGGGAGCCGCATCTGCCCGGCATCGACCTGCTGACGCGTTATCCCGGCGCATGAGCGCGGTGGTGGCACGGGCGCGCGCGGCGATCGGCGCGCGGTTCCGGGTGCAGGGACGGTCGATCGAGGACGGGTTCGATTGTGTCGGGCTGGTCGGCTGGGCGACCGGGCGGGCGGTGCCGCAGGGTTATCCGGCGCGGTGCGGCGATGCCGGGCGGGCGGGGGATGCGCTGGCGGCGGCGGGGTTCGTCGCGGTCGGTGTGGCGCGCCCCGGCGACGTGCTGCTGCTGGCGAGCGCGCCGGGGCAGTTGCATCTGGCGATCGTGAGCGGGCCTGGGATCATCCATGCCGATGGCGTGGCGCGCCGCGTGGTCGAGCGACCGGGCGCGCCGCCGTGGCCGGTGGTCGGGGTGTGGCGAATGGAGGAGGCGGGCTGATGGCGAGTGTGGTGCTGACGACGCTGGGCGGGGCGGTCGGCGGGCCGGTCGGCCGGGCGCTGGGGGCGGTGGCCGGGCGGACGATCGACGACGCGCTGTTCGGTGGCAAGCGGCGCGAGGGGCCGCGGCTGACCGAACTCAGGGTGCAGACGTCGAGCTATGGCAGCGCGATCCCGAAGCTGTTCGGGACGATGCGGGTGGCGGGCACGGTGATCTGGGCGACCGACCTGCGCGAATCGGCGGCGACGACCGGCGGGCGGACGACGCAGTACAGCTATTCGGCGTCGTTCGCCGTCGCGTTGTCGGCGCGTTCGATCCGGGGGGTGGGGCGCATCTGGGCCGAGGGCAAGCTGCTGCGCGGGGCGGCGAGCGACTGGAAGAGCCGCACCGGGTTTCGCTGGTATCCGGGCGACGAGGCACAGATGCCCGATCCGCTGATCGCGAGCGTCGTGGGGGTGGACAGCGCGCCGGCCTATCGCGGCATCGCCTATGCGGTGTTCGAGGAGTTGGCGCTGGCCGATTTCGGCAATCGCATCCCTTCGCTGACGTTCGAGGTGATCGCCGATGCCGCGCCGGTGGCGGTCGGCACGATCGCGGGCGTGTTGAGCGACGGGGTGATCGGCGGGCAGGCGGGGCCGGTGCTGGGCGGGTTCGCCGCCGAGGGGGCGAGCGTCGGCGATGCGGTGGCGGCGCTGATCGATCCGATCGGCGGCTGGTATGCGGCCGGGGGCGGCGGGCTGGACCTGTGTTTCGGGGTGGGGCCGGCGCGGACGGTGTCGCCGGGGGCGGGTGCGCCCCGCCGGCGGCGGGCCCCGGTCGAGCCGCGCGATGTCGTGGTCGCCTATCACGACAGTGCGCGCGATTATCAGACCGGGGTGCAGCAGGTGCGAACGCCGGGCGCGCGGGCGACCGAGCGGATCGCCCTGCCCGCTGCGATGCAGGCCGGTGATGCGGCGGCGCTGGCGGGGATGGTCGCGGCGCGGCTGGCCAGCGGGGGCGAGGGGCGCACGCTGATGCTCGGCTGGGACGCGATCGACCTGCGGCCGGGCGAGCGGGTGACGATCGCCGGCGAGGACGGGCGGTGGCGCGTCCGCCGTGTCGCGATCGAGGCGGACGGCATAACCGCCGATCTGGTGCCGATCCCGTTCGCCGCGCCGGGGCCGGTGGCGGCGGACGGCGCGCCGGTGCTGGCCGCCGACGTGCTGCCGGGCGACACCCGGTTGCGGCTGATCGAGGTGCCGGGCGCGGGCGATACGCTGCAGGTGATGGCGGTCGCGGCGGGGACGGCACCCGGCTGGCGGCGGGCGACGTTGCTGGCCGGCGACGATGCGACCGGGTGGCGCGAGATCGGCATGACGGCGGCGGCGGGGACGATCGGCACGGTGCCGGGCGTGCTGGGACCGGGCACGGCGGCGATCGAGGACCGGACGAGCGAGATCGACATCGTGCTGCTCCATGATGCGATGACGCTGGCCGATGCCGATGCGGCGGCGCTGGACCAGGGGGCCAATGCCGCATTGATCGGTGACGAGATCGTCCAGTTCGGCCGGGCGCGGCGCATGGGTGCGGCACGCTGGCGATTGTCGCTGCTGTGGCGCGGGCGGCAGGGGAGCGACTGGGCGATGGGGAGCCATGGTCCGGGCGAGGGCTTCGTGCTGCTCGATCCGGCGACGCTGCGCGCGATCGACGATCCGCCGCCGAGGGTCGGGCGGGCGATCCGCGCGATGGCGAGCGGGATCGCCCCCGACGACGTGGCCAAGACGGCGATCATGCCCGACGGCCGCGCGCTGGTGCCGCCGGCACCGGTGCATGGCCGGATCGACCGGATGGGTAGCGCGCTGGTCGTCCGCTGGGTCCGGCGGGCACGGGGTCCGGCGGGGTGGCGCGACTCGATCGACCTGCCGCTGGGCGAGGAACGTGAAGCCTATCTTGTGACGATCGCGCACGCCGATGGCCGTGGCGAGACGATCGAGGTCGCTATGCCCGCCGTCACCCTGCCGGTGCCGGACGCGGCGGCGCAAATCGCGGTGCGCCAGATCGGTACGCATGGCGCGTCGCGACCGATGATCCTTCCCTTTCTGCCGGAGACACCATGATGACCGACCGGACCGCACGGCTTGCGCTGCCGCTGTTGCACAGTTCGCAGGCGCAAAAGGAAATGACGCATAACGAGGCGCTGACGTGCATCGACCTGCTGTTGCACGGCGGTATCGAGGGGGTCGGCGAAGACACGCCCCCGGCCACCGCGCAGCCCGGACAATGCTGGATCGTGGGCGATGCGCCGGTCGGCGCGTGGGCGGGGAGCGCGCGCCACATCGCGGGGATGACGGCGGGCGGCTGGCGCTTCGTTGCCCCACGCGAGGGCATGGCCTTGTGGTGGGCCGGTGGCGAAACGACCGTGGTGTTCCGCGGGGCGCAGTGGCGGATCGGCGAGCTTCATGCCCGGCGGCTGATGGTCGAGGGAACCGCCGTGGTGGGGGCGCAGCGGCCGGCGATTCCGGGGGCAAATGGCGGAAACGTGCGGGATGTCGAGGCCCGCGCCACCCTCGATACGGTACTGACGGCACTCCGCGATCACGGCCTGATTGGCCGGTGAAATCGTGTCGTTTGTGCAACACCGCGATTTTTGTGCGCTTGCGCGGCAACCAACGCTTCGGTACTTGGTTTGCGCTGTCCGTAGGACAACTGTGAAAGGGGACTAGAATGCGGAAGCTTGCCGTCACATTGGCGCTCGCGACCACTGCGCTCGCAACTCCCGCCCTCGCCCGCGACAACGCGTGGTATGTGGGTGTGGAAGGCGGCGCAATGATCGTCGAAGACATCGATTACGATCTTACTGCTCCGGCTGGTGGCGTTACCACCATCGACAGCGACTATGGCTATGACGTTGGCGGCCAGGTCGGTTACGACTTCGGTGCGCTCCGCGTCGAAGCCGAAGTCAGCTATCGCAGCGCGACCGTCGACGAGATCCGGACCACCGGTTCGGTCGCAACCGGCCCGACGACTGCGGTGCCTGCCGGCACCTACAGCGGCGGTGGCCGCACCTCGGCGCTGTCGTTCATGGCGAATGCCATGCTCGACTTCGGTGACGATGACGCGATCAGCGGCTTCGTCGGCGGTGGTGCCGGTGTCGCGCGCGTCAAGGCGCACGACTATCGCGTCTCGAACCGCTTCTCGGCGCTCGACGATTCGGACACGGTCTTCGCATGGCAGGCGATTGCGGGCATCCGCGCGCCGCTGAGCGAGAACGTCGACGTTTCGCTGAAGTATCGTTTCTTCAACGCCGAAGACGTTCGCATCGTGAACGTTCGTGGCGTCGGTTACGACGGTCGTTTCCGGTCGCACAGCCTGCTGGGTGGCCTGACCTTCAACTTCGGCGCGCCGACCCCGCCGCCGCCGCCGCCGCCGGTTGAGCCGACCCCGGTTCCGCCGCCGCCGCCCGTCGACGTTGCACCGACCCCGATCGTCACCTGCACGCCGGGACCGTACATCGTGTTCTTCGAATGGGATAAGTCGGACGTCACGCCGGAAGCGGCTGGCATTCTCGACAACGCCATCTCGAACTACCAGTCGTGCGGCAACGCGAACGTCATGCTTGCCGGCCACGCCGACAAGTCGGGTTCGGCTTCGTACAACGTCGGCCTTTCGCAGCGTCGTGCGGACTCGGTCCGTGCGTACATGGAAGGCCGTGGCGTCTCGGGCGGCGTGATCTCGACCGAAGCGTTCGGCGAAGGCCGTCCGCGTGTTGAAACCGCCGATGGCGTCCGCGAACTGCAGAACCGTCGCGTGGAAATCACCTACGGTCCGGGTTCGGGCATGTAATTCTACTTTCCTTCGGGAAAATAGCGTTCGCAACGAGGGAGGTCGGGCAACCGGCCTCCCTTTTCGTTTGTGTCGGATGTAGCGGAATGGCCGATGGATCGCGAAATCCCCTGCGCACCGGTGGACGTGCCGCCCGGTATCGCCGAAGCGGTGGCGGGATATGGCTGGGCGCGCGATCTGGTCGGGGAATCGGGCGGGGCGGTGTATCGGCTGCACGGTCGGCCGGGGGCGGCTGACCTGTTCCTGAAACACGGCACCGGACCGGTCGCCGACGACATTGCCGACGAGATGATCCGGCTGCGCTGGCTGGCCGGACGGATGCCGGTGCCGGGCGTGGTCCGCTTCGTCGCGGCGGACAATGCGGCGTGGCTGCTGACGACGGCGCTGGCGGGTGAAACGGCGTATCAGGCGTTGTCGCGCCGGCCGGGCGTGGCGCTGGTCGACGCGCTGGTGGCGTTCCTGCGGCGGCTGCATGCGATCCCGGTCGTGTCCTGCCCGTTCGCGAGCGACCATAAGCGGCGGATGGCGGCGGCGCGGGCGCGGATCGACGCGGGCCAGGTCGACGAGGAGGATTTCGACGACGAGCGGCTCGGCTGGTCGGCGGCGCAGGTGTGGACGGCGATGCGGGCGCTGTTGCCACTTACGCTCGATGCGGTGGTGACGCATGGCGATTTCTCGCTCGACAATCTGCTGGTGCAGGGCGGTGTGGTCGTCGGCTGCATCGACGTGGCGCGGGCCGGGGTGGCGGATCGCTATCAGGACCTTGCGATCCTGTCCAACTGCCTCGGCGAGTTCGGACCCGGTCTACAGGAGCAGATGTTCGCGGCCTATGGCATCGCCGAGCCGGACACCGACCGGCTGACGTTCCATCTATTGCTCGACGAACTGTTTTAGGGCCGATCGACCTTCCTTCGCGCGTCGCCACCCCGGAACGAGTCCGGGGTGACGAAAGGGGCGGCCGTTTCGACCGGAAATGACGAAGATTGGCCGGAAATGCGAAATGCCGATCGGCGCTAGGCCGGATCGCCGGCCAAGGCGACCGCCAGCCATGCCGGGCGGAGCGTATCGCCAAGATCGTCGACCCGGCGATGTTCGACTGCCAGCCCGAGGTCGGCGTGGAGCAGGCGGGTGCGCGGACCGGCGGTGTCGGCCGGCACCACCACCAGCCGGCGGTTGACCGTCGAGCGATAGTGCATCCGCGCGGTATTTTCCTGCCCGACATAGCAGCCCTTGGTGAAGCTGACCCCGTTCAGTTCGGCGGCGTTGCACTCCAGCCAGAGCGTCTGGCCATCGCCCAGCTCGGCGCGGCCCTCGGCGATGCCGAGGCGCAGGCGGTGTTCGCGCCAGCCGGTGGCCGCTTCGCCGGGCGGTGCCAGCCAGCGGCGGCCAAGCTCCGGCAGGCGGGGATCGGGCAGTCCTTGCGTTCCCTCCGCCGACCAGTGAACGCCGGTATCTTCCCGCGCGATCGTGACGGCGCGGCGCAGGCGATAGAGGGTGAGGCGTTTGACGATCGCGCCGATCGCATCGACCTCGCCATCGATCAGTACGTCGCTGCCGTCTGCCCACAGGATGAAATCGAACAGCGCCTTGCCCTGCGGCGTCAGCAATGCCGCCCATAACGGCCGGTCGGGCGCGAGCAGGGCGAGATCGTGCGTGACGAGCCCTTGCAGGAAATCGCGTGCGTCGGTGCCGCCGATGCGCAGCACGGCGCGATCGGCAAGCCAGGTTCCGGGGGTGGTCAGCGTCATGGGGACGAGGTAGGAGGCCCCACCCCCCAGCGACAAGAGGCGGCAGCGTTGGCGACCTTCGATACCAAGCTCACCGGTGGCACGGTCCACCTTCCCGGCGGCCCGGCGCGGGTCGACATCGGCATCACCGACGGACGGATCGCCGGCATCGGCGTGGCCGGCGACGCGGGCGAGACGATCGACTGCACCGGGCTCGACATCCTGCCCGGCGTGATCGACACGCAGGTGCATTTCCGTGAGCCGGGGCTGGTCCACAAGGAGGACTTGGCCACCGGATCGGTCGCGGCGGTGATGGGCGGCGTGACCGCGGTGTTCGAAATGCCGAACACCAAGCCGAACACCGACAATGCGGAAGCGATCAACGACAAGCTGGCCCGCGCGCAGGGCCGGATGTGGTGCGATCACGCCTTCTACGTCGGGGCGACCGCGCGCAACGCCGATCATCTGGCCGAACTGGAGCGCCTGCCCGGCACCGCCGGGGTCAAGATCTTCATGGGATCGTCGACCGGCGATCTGCTGGTGTCCGAGGATGCCGACTTGCTGCGCGTGCTGCGCCATGGCCGGCGGCGCGTGGCGATCCATGCCGAGGACGAGACGCGGATGATCGCGCGCGAGGGCGAGCGGGTGAGCGGCGATCCGTCGTCGCATCCGGTGTGGCGCGACGACGAAAGCGCGCTGATCGCGACGCGGCGTATCCTGCGGTTGGCGCGTGAGGCGGGGCGGCGGGTTCATGTCCTGCACGTCACCACCCCGGCCGAGCTGGAGCTGCTCGGCGCGAACAAGGACATCGCCTCGTGCGAGGTCACGCCGCAGCATCTGACGCTGGCCGGCGAGGAGGCCTATCCGCGGCTTGGTACCTATGCGCAGATGAACCCGCCGATCCGCTCGGGCGCGCATCGCGACGGGCTGTGGCACTGGCTGACCCAGGGCGTGCCCGACGTGATCGGATCGGACCATGCGCCGCATACCGTCGAGGAAAAGGCCAAGCGCTATCCGGCATCGCCCAGCGGCATGCCCGGCGTGCAGACGCTGCTGCCGCTGCTGCTCAACCATGTGGCGGAGGGGCGGCTGACGATGCCGCGGTTGATCGACCTGACCAGTGCCGGCGCGCAGCGTATCTTCGGGCTGGTGGGCAAGGGGCGGATCGCGTTCGGTTATGACGCCGATCTGACCGTCGTCGATCTGAAGTCGCGCTGGACGGTCGAGGAATCATGGCTGGCGTCGCGATCGGGCTGGTCGCCGTTCACCGGCGATACGCTGACCGGGCGGCCGGTGGGCACGATCGTGCGCGGGCGGACCGCGATGTGGGAAGCGCAACTGGTCGGCGAGGCGCAGGGGCAGCCGGTGCGGTTCGAGTCGACTGCGTTCGGGTGATGGCGTGCGGCGCTGGGTGGGGGACCTACCCAGCGCCGCGGGCGAAGCCCGCGTCGTCGACCGGGCTTTGCCCGCCGGCCGGGCTGGCGCGAGTCAGGCAGGGGCCTGCCGCGCTGCGCTTAGAACGGTAGCCACCGTTGTTTTTCGCTGAACCGCATATAGCCGACGTTCGCGCCCAGCCGCCAGCCGACGCCCAGCCGCACCGGGATCATCACGATGTCGCCGCGCCGCAGATAGCTGGCCGAAAAACCGCCGACGAAATAGGCGCGCCCCTCGGCGGCGGGGAAACGGCGATAGAGTTCCTGCGAGTCGTACAGGTTGTAGACCAGCACGAAGACCTTGGTCGCATCGCCGCCGACGTCGAAGCCGACCGACGGCCCGGTCCAGTAGACGGTGCGCTGCCCCTCTACCTTGTGGTTCATCACGCCCGACCCATAGCGCAGGCCGACGACGAACGCGCCCGCCGCCTCGCGCCCGGCGATATAGGCGTTGGGCTTGCCCTGATCCTTCAGGATATTCTCGATGATCCCGGCCAGCCCCTCGGCACCGCGCCCGAACACACCCTCGGCCGCGCCGATCAGGTCGTCGCGTTCGAACGTGTCGCCCGCAGCACTGGTCGCGGTGCTGCTCGGCGGAGTGGTGGCGGGCGGCTCGGCCTGCTGCACCGGCTCGGGCGTATAGGCGGGCGGCACGTCACGCGGTTGCGTCGGCGGGACGGGAGCGGGGGCGAGATCGCCGTCGATCGCATCGTTCGGGTCGACCGTGCGCACCTGCGCCTGCGCCGGTGCCGCCAGCACCATGAGCGGCAACAGCCACCCGATCACCCGTTGCATCTGTCCATTCTCCCCACGCGGAACCCGATGCCGCACGATAGGCCGCCTCGCCCTTGCCCCGCAATGAACGCGCGGCCGGCGGTGTGCGAATTACGAGCAACGTTGTGGTTGATCGCCGGGCATTCCCTCGTTATAGGCCCGCACTCCAAGGCTTGGCATAGCCCCTTGGGAGACGTGGGTGAGTGGCTGAAACCAGCGGTTTGCTAAACCGCCGTAGGGGGATTACTCCTACCGAGGGTTCGAATCCCTCCGTCTCCGCCAGTATTTCAGTGCAAGGCATTGAAACGAAATCAAGAATCCTGGCGAGAATATCGGCTCCGCTACCGGGCCGATTTCGGAAGATCCGTTTCGCTGGTCACAGAATCCGGTACTCGATCACCTGATTGAGCAGCATCCACCAGCCGGACCCTCACGGATACCCTCAGCGCGATACGACCGTGCCCGGCGTTCCTGCCGCCGGGATGTCGTGTCGACATGCCTGCTGGATTATAGTGGTATGTCCCTTGAAAGCGGGTATTTTGACGCCGCCGGTCCATGGTCGAGTGCCCGGGTCATCGAGGTACGAAATATCCCTACGGCAATATCAGACGATGCCGCCGCCGTGAGCCGGCTCGGGACGATCGACAAGATCCTGGAAGCTGCCTGCCGATTGACGGGGATGCGTTTCGCAGCGGTTGCGCGCGTTACCGCCGACCGATGGGTCGCCTGTGCGGTTCACGACGAGATCGCCTTCGGGCTGGAGCCGGGGGGTGAACTGGACGTCCGGTCCACGCTTTGTCACGAGGTCGGTGCGTGCGGACGCACCATAGCGATCGATCATGTGGCGAACGATCCGGTATATCGTGACCATCATACGCCGGAGCGATACGGTTTCCAGAGCTACATCTCGACGCCGATCCTGCGCCGCGGGGCGTTCTTCGGGACGTTGTGCGCGCTGGACCCGGCACCGGCCAGTCCACGCGATCCGGCCATCTGCGCGACGTTCGAGCTGTTCGCGGAACTGATCGGCCGCGATCTGGAAACCCAGGCATCGCTCGAACGTGGTGCCGGGCTGGTGGCTCTCGCCGATCGGTTTCGTGTCATCGACGATCCGGCCGAGATGCTGTTTGCGGCTGCCGAAGTCCTCGGTCGTATCCTCGATGTCGACCGATCTGGGTATGCCGACGTGGACGACGTCGCCGAGACCGCCATCGTCGAGCGCGACTGGACGGCACCGGGTGTCGTGAGCCTTGCCGGGGTCCATCGTTTTCGCCACTTCGGCAGCTTCATAGACGAGTTGAAGCGTGGCGAGCCGGTCGTCATCGCCGATGCCGACGTCGATACACGCACGGTCGAAACGGCGCGGGCATTGAACCAGGTCGGCGCGCGCGCGATGGTCAATCTTCCCGTCGTCGAGCATGGACGACTGGTCGCGATCCTGTTGCTGAATTGCGCGGTGCCACGCCAGTGGTTGCCCGAAGAGCTCGCCTTCATCCGTGACGTGGCGGACCGGACTCGATTTGCCGTCGCGCGACGGCGCGCCGAACGCGAACTGGCGCGTCTGACCGAATCCCTCGAAGCCCGGGTCGTCGAGCGGACCGCAGAGCGCGACCGGATGTGGGACACATCGCCCGATCTGATGCTCGTCATCGATTTCAACGGCGTTTTCCGGCGGGTAAACCCGGCCTGGACGGCGGTGCTGGGCTATCGCGAACAGGAACTGATCGGGCATCACGTCAACGAGTTCGTCGTGCCGGACGATCATGCCGACACGGTCGACGCCTATGAGATGGCCGCTGCGGGCGGGCGGCCCGTGGTGCTGAACCGATACCGGCATCGGGACGGAACGATCCGGTGGATTTCGTGGACCGCGGCACCGGCAGGGAAGATGACCTATGCCACGGGGCGCGACGTCACCGCCGAGCGCAAGCGTGCGGTCGAAGTGCGGCGCTATCGCGAGATCGTCGAGGCGACCGCTGCGCCGATCTGCGCGTTCGACGTGGACTATCGGCTGATCGCCTTCAACAAGGCGCACAATGATGAGTTTCGGCGCGTCAACGGCTTCGACACGAAGATCGGCGACGTGTTTCCCGACCTGTTCGCGGCGGACCAATGTGACGTCATGCGTGACCTGATGACCCGCGCCTTGTCGGGGGAGAGCTTCACGGTCGTCGAGGCCTTTGGCCGACCGGAGCTTGGATTGCCGTGCTGGGAAATAAGCTACACGCCGCTTCGTGACGAAAGCGGACGGGTCGTCGGCGCATTTCACCAGGCCACCGATATTTCGGAAAGGCTGTTGGCGGAGGCCGAACTCGATCGTGCGCAGGAGGCGCTGCCACAGAGCCAGAAACTCGAAAGCATGGGCCAGCTTACCGGGGGCGTGGCGCACGACATCAACAATCTGCTCACGCCGATCATGGGGAGCCTCGACCTGCTGCACCGACGCGGCGTCGGCACCGAGCGCGAGCAGCGGATGATCGACGGTGCCCTGCAGTCGGCCGAGCGCGCCCGGTTGCTGGTGCAGCGTCTGCTGGCTTTCGCCCGGCGTCAGCCGCTGCAGGCGGTGGCGGTCGATGTCGCGGCACTGGTGATCGGCATGGCGCACCTGATCGAAGCCACGTCCGGGCCGCGCGTACGGGTCGTGCTGGACCTCGCTTCCGACCTGCCATCTGCCAGGGCCGATCCCAACCAGCTCGAACTGGCCATTCTCAATCTCGCCGTCAACGCCCGCGATGCCATGGCCGGGGGCGGGACATTGACGATCGCCGCACGGTCCGAGCCGATCGGGCCGGCGTCCCGTCCGATACTCGGGGCCGGCGACTATGTCCGCCTGACCGTCAGCGATACCGGGTCCGGGATGGACGACGCCACGCTTGCGCGCGCGATCGAGCCGTTCTTCAGTACCAAGGGTATCGGCAAGGGCACCGGGCTTGGCCTGTCGATGGTCCACGGCCTCGCCGCACAGCTCGGCGGCGGCCTCGTCATCGCAAGCGAGCCGAATATCGGGACGGTGATAGACTTGTGGCTGCCGGTGACTGCCGAGACGGTGCCGGCCTTGGCCCCGGCACTGGTACGGGAATCGAAACACGCCGCAGGGATCGCCCTGCTGGTGGACGACGAGGAACTGGTGCGGCTCAGCACCGCCGACATGCTCACCGATCTCGGATACGCGGTGCTGGAAGCGGCATCGGCGGAAGCGGCGCTGGAACTGGTCGAGAGCGGCATCGCCTTCGACGTCCTCGTCACCGATCATCTGATGCCGGGAATGAGCGGAGCCGAGCTTGCCCGCAAGGTGGCGGAGCGGCGGCCGGACACCGCCGTGCTCGTCATATCGGGCTATGCGGAACTCGAAGGGATCGCAGCGGACTTGCCGAGGCTGAGCAAGCCGTATCAGCGTGACGGCCTTGCTGCGGCGCTGTCGTCGTCGAGAGAGTGTCGCCGGCACGGGCAGGCGTCGCTTGCGGTGGCGGAAAACACCTTGGACGGATGACCGGAACCGGATCACGGGACGGACGCCGTATCGGCATCGCCAACCTGCCGGCAACGTCACCCGAAGGCGCGGTGTATTGAACGACCGTGCCGCTGCACGATGGCAATCGCCTCATTCGAGATCGCGGAGATCGCGACCACGGGTTTCGCGGCCGAACCACGCCACCAGCACGAGCGACAGCGCGGTCGGCACCATGACCAGCAGCGACGACGTGCCCATCGACAGGGTGATGCCGCTGATCGTCAGTGCCTGTGCGAACAGGCCGCCCGCCTTGGTACACGCCGCCACCCAGCCCGTCGCCCGGCCGCGCACCCGCAGCGGGAAGCTCTCGGCGGCATAGGGCAGGACGATGGCGATGATGCCGTTGGAGCCGACGATGAGCAATGCGACCGGCAGCACCGGACTGCCGCTGCCCGCCAGTTCGAGGCGCAGCACCAGCAGCAGCCCCGCCAGCGTCAGCGCGATCATCGTCGCCAGTGCCCATTTCGTGCTCCACCGGCTATAGAGCAACGCCGCGATGAAGACGGTGGGAAACGCGATCAGCGCGCTTTCGGCGAGCAGGCGGCTCGACACGCCGACCGAATAGCCTTTGGCGACCAGATCGGCGGGCAGCCACAGCAGCAACCCGAAGTTGATGAGCCCCCATGACAGCGCACAGATGCTGAGCGCGGCAAGCTTGCCGTACAGCTTCGCACCGCGCAGCGCCTGCGACCCGCCGGCACGCGCGACCGTCGGCACCGGGACCTTATGCGCGGTCGCGCCGAAGCGCCGCATCACCGCCTCTGCTTCGGCAATACGGCCGCGCGCCAGCAGGAACTTCGCGGATTCCGGGATCAGCGCGCCGAGCAGGACCAGCGTCAGCCCGGTCGGCAGGTTGGCCAGCCACAGGATGCGCCAGCCGAAGATCGGTTGCAGGATCGCCGACATGCCGCTGGCGGCGAAATAGCCGCCCACCGCGCCAAGCCCGCCGACCAGCACGAGGCTCCAGCCACGGTGGCGGCTCGGCATCATCTCGGCGAGCAGCGCATAGGTGACGGGCAACATGCCGCCGGCCGCCGCGCCCATCATGAAGCACATCGCGATATTCCATGCGAGGCTCGGCATCGCACCGCAGATCGAGGTCCCGACGAACATCACCGCCGACAGCAGGATCGACGCCTTGCGGCCATAGATGTCGGCGATCCAGCCCCATAGCACCGATCCGGTAACGGTGCCGGCCAGTGCGAAGAACGGCACCAGCGACACCGTCCTTTTCGGCACGCCATATTCGGAGATCATGCCGGGCACGGTGAAGCCGAGCGAGGCGGGCTTCATCACGTCGATTACCAGTGCGATGACCAGCACCGCCATCAATCCCCAATGCGCGGGTCCAAGCGGCGCATCTTCCGGGGCGGCAACCACGATTCCGGCGGCCGCGGCCCGCTGCGCACCGACGTTGCGCGGCATCAGGCCATAGGCCGCCACCAAGGTTCCCACGACGATGAGCACCATGCCGCCCAGCATCAGATTGTCCATCGGCATGCCGGCCAGACGATACTGCATCGAACGCGCCATCGCGAACATCGGCAGATGCGCGACGACACCGGCGGTGACCGCGATGCAGCCGGCAACGAACGCCCAGATCGCCTGCCGATCCGACAGCGTGCTTTTGATCGATCCCATGTTCATCCCCCCGGCCGCCGCTGCGATAGCCCGCATGACCGGCAAGGTGAAGGGCGGTGTCGTCGTACGACGCCGGCATGCGCCATCCACCCAATGGCAACCCGGCGTTCTGACCGTTGCCGCAGCGCGGGAAGCAGGCTTGTTCAGGAGATCACGTTACCATGACCGGTACTGCCGTGGCCCTATTGTCGATCCCACCGTGCTCGCGGCCTTTGCGGCCGGGCAGTACTGGTCCCGCCCGGTCAGCCCTTGACCTCCCGCACGATCCGGCCCGGTTCGCCGTTCACCCGCACATTCTCCATGCGAACGTTCCGCGTATCGCGTGCGACCAGCGCGGATCGATCGGGGTCGGTCAGCCGGACGTCGATGTCGCGTAACAGGACGTTGCTGATCGCGGTCGTCGGATTGCCCGAGATCGTGCCGAAGCCGCGCGTGGTGCCGCGGACGTCCTCGATCACGATGTCGCGGATGATCGCACCCGGTTGCCGGGGCGCGACCTTCGTCCCATGGGTCAGGCGGGCGTTGACGATCAGGCCGATCGCGGGATCGTTGACGCTGAAATTGGGAATGTCGGTGCCATGGAACACCTCGCCGTTGTGCCAGCGGCTGATGGGGGTCGGTGCCTCGGCCAGTCGCACGCCTTTCACCCGCAGTTTCTCATATACCTGCCCCGGCGTGTCGGGGCGGACCTTGAAGCGGATCGTCGGCATGTCGCCGACATTGGTGATTCGTTCGACGCGCACGTCGCGCACCACCGTCGCGTTGCTGCCATAGGTGACGCAGCCCAGACCATGTTCGAAGACGCAGTCGTGAATATGGATGCGTTCGACCGGTGGCGCTTCGGCATGGGCGGCGGCACCGGCCCCCTGCGTTCCTTTCAGCGCGATGCAATCATCGTCGACCGAGAAGCGGCAGCGGCGAACGATCACGTCCTGACAGCTATCGATGTCGACGCCGTCGCTGCTCGGCGCGCGGATCACATGCGGCACCTCGAACCCGCAATCCTCGACCACCGCCCGGCGGCAGCGATAGAGGTGGAGGTTCCAGAAGGCGGGATCGCGAAAGGTCACGCCGCTGACCAGCACGTCGTCGCAATCCTCGATCGAGCAGAGCTGGGGCAAGTGATATTGCACCTTGGCCTGGCCGACATATTCGTCGGGCATGGTAAAGAAGCTCCGCCAGAACGGGTCGCCCTGTCCGTCGAGCATGCCGGGGCCGAGGATGCGCAGGCCGTGGTTGCCCGTCGCATTGACCAGCGCCATGCGCAGCGGTTCGGGCCAGGCTTCGGCGAAGCGACGCAGTACCAGCGGATAATCGGCCAGCGACGCCGACCCTTTCAGCACCGCGCCGCGCCGCAGTTCCATGCCCACGCCGGGGCGCAGGAGGATCGATCCGCTGACGAACACGCCCGCCGGTATCGCGATCATGCCGCCGCCGCCCTGCGCGCAGGCATCGATCGCGCGCTGGATCGCGGCGGTGTTCAGCGTCCGGCCATCGCCGACCGCGCCGTGATCGCGAATGTCGACCGTCCGCCGCCGCTGCCCCAGTGCGCCGCGCGGCAAGGCGACGAGCGGTACGGCACCCGCCAAGGTTCGCAACAGGCTACGGCGTGCGGGCATGGCGGCGTCTCCAGGCGGACTGTCAGGGAAGGCGAGGGGCAGGGGCCTGCCACGCGACGAAATCTTGTCGCTGCTCGCCCAGCCGTTCGATGCCGAGCGTCACGACGTCGCCGGGTTTCAGATACCAGGGGTCGGGCTTCTGGCCGAGGCCGACGCCGGGGGGCGTGCCGGTGGTGATGATGTCGCCGGGTTCCAGCGTCATGAACTGCGACAGATAGGCGATGATCTGCGCCACGGTGAAGATCATCGTCGCGCTCGATCCGTTCTGCATCGGCCGGTCGTTGACCGACAGCCACATCGACAGGCCTTGCGGATCGCCCGCCTCGTCAGGCGTCACCAGCCATGGGCCGACCGGGCCGAACGTCGGAAAGCCCTTGCCCTTGTCCCACGTCGGGCCGCGCTCGACCTGCCAATGGCGTTCGGACACGTCGTTGACGACGCAATATCCCGCGACATGGGCCAGCGCGTCGGCCTCGGACACATGACTGGCATGGCTGCCGATCACGACGCCCAGTTCGACTTCCCAGTCGGTCTTCTGCGAATCCTTGGGGATGACGACCGGGTCGTTCGGCCCCTGGATGCAGTTCACCCATTTGCTGAACACGACGGGTTCGTCGGGGATCGGCAGGTTCGATTCGGCGGCATGATCGGCATAGTTCAGCCCGATCGCCACGAACTTGCGCGTGCCCGCGACGGGTGGCCCGTAGCGCAGATCGCCCGTCGCCAGTGGCAGCGTGGCCGGATCGATCGCGGCAAGCCGTGCCAGCGAGGCGGGGGACAGCACCTCGCCGGCAAGGTCGGCGACCACGCCCGACAGGTCGCGGATATGGCCGTCGGCATCGACGATACCGGGTTTTTCGGCATTCGGGCTGCCATAGCGACACAGCTTCACGTGGACGTTCCCCTTTTTCGCGATCCGGCAATCATCGGCCGTTTACTTGCCAACTCCATGGCTTTAGGTCAGTAAGTCATAATACGTCATACGTCAAATGGCGTGCGAGGCGGGAGAAGATGATGCCGGGGCGGTGGTTGATGGTCGCGATGCTGCTGCTGATGGCGGGGCTGCCCGCTGCGGCGTTCGCGCGGACCGAGACGTCGCTGAGTGAGGGTTGGCGCTTTCACCTCGGCGACGTGCCGGGCGATGCGACCGCGCGCGATCACGACGATGCGGGCTGGGAGCGGGTGGCGGTGCCGCATACGTGGAACCGCGTCGGCAGCTATGCGCTCACCCGCCGCGCCGATGCGAACACGACGCGCGGCATCGGCTGGTATCGCCTGCGCTTCACGCCCCCGGCCGGAAGCGCGGGCAAGCGCGTCTATCTCCAGTTCGATGCCGCCAGTATCATCGCCGATGTCTGGCTCAACGGCCGCAAGCTGGGGCGGCACGAAGGCGCGTTCAGCCGTTTCCGCGTCGATGCGACCGATGCGCTGCGCCCGGGCGAGAACGTGCTTGCCGTCAAGGTCGACAATTCCAAGCCGGAGCAGGGCAGCACGACCGAGTTCATCGTGCCCATCTCGGGCGATTTCTTTATGTATGGCGGGCTGTATCGTCCGGTGTCGCTGATCGTAACCGATCCGGTGCATGTCGATCTGCTCGATCATGGCGGGCCGGGCGTCTATGGCAGCGTCGTGACGCTCGACGATGGCGCGGCGCGGGTGGCGGTGCGCACGCGCCTGCGCAACGACGGCCGGTCGGGCGCGGTGACGTTGCGGACTAGCATCGTCGATGCCGCCGGGCGAACGGTAGCCCGCGACGACCGACGGCTGCGGCTGGCGCGCGGCGCGGATAGCGAGCAGCGCGTGACGCTGACCGTCGCAAACCCGCGCCGCTGGAACGGCATCGCCGACCCCTATCTCTATCGCATGGTCGTCGAACTCGCCGGGCGGGGCGTGGTCGACCGGGTCGAACAGCCGCTGGGGCTGCGCACCGTCGCGGTCGATCCGAACCGGGGGTTCCTGCTGAACGGCACGCCGCTGCGGCTGCGCGGCGTCAACCGGCATCAGGACCGGCAGGAGAAGGGCTGGGCATTGAACGCCGCCGACCATGCGCAGGACATGGCGCTGATCGAGGAACTGGGCGCCAATTCGGTGCGGCTGGCGCATTACAACCATGCCACGCCGTTCTACGAACTGGCGGATCGCAACGGCATGGTGTTGTGGGCCGAACTGGGGCTGGTGAACCTCGCCTCGATCCCCGGCGTGGCCGACACGCCCCCGGCGATGAAGGCCAGCGCTGAGGCGCAGATGGTCGAGCTGATCCGGCAGAACTATAATCACCCTTCGGTCGGGGTCTGGTCGATCGGCAACGAAATCACCAACTGGGCATCGAAGGGCCTGACCCCGTCGAATGCGCGGCCGTTGATGCGTGCGTTGGACGCGGTGGCCAAGCGTGAGGACCCGTCGCGGCCGACCACCATCGCCGCCTGTTGCGAGGTGTTGCCCGGCGAAGCCGACGACGGTCGCGATCGCACCGCCGGCACCGCCGATACGGTCGCCTATAATCTCTATTACGGCTGGTATGGGTCGGGCCGGGTGGCGGATGCCGCGCGGCTGGGCGAGGTGATGCGCGGCTATCACCGCGAGAACCCGACGCTGCCGGTCGGTGTCGGCGAATATGGCGCGGGCGGCGCGATCACCCAGCACACCGACAATGTCGATGGCGGCAGGATCGAGAGCATCTACCGCCCGCAGGCCGAGGAAGTGCAGGCGGTCGTCCACGAACTGTCGTGGAAAGGACTGAAACCGCTCGACTTCCTGTGGGGCACCTGGGTCTGGCAGATGTTCGACGCCACCAGCGATCTGCGCGAGGAAGGCGACAGCACCGACATCAATACCAAGGGGCTGGTGACGTTCGACCGGGCGGTGAGGAAGGACGCCTACTGGTTCTACAAGGCGGCATGGAGCAAGGCCCCGGTGCTGTATCTGGCGGGGCGGCGCTATGTCGATCGCGCCTATCCGGTGGTCGAGATCCGCGCCTATTCCAACGCCGCGCGCGCCGATCTCACCGTCAACGGCCGCTCGATCGGCAGCGCGACGTGCGGTGACAGCGTGTGCCGGTGGCCGGACGTGCGGCTGTCGCTAGGCGAGAATGCGGTGGTCGCGACGGCGGGGGGACAGCGCGACGCCATGACGCTGCGCTACGGCGGCCCCGCGCGCGCGATCCATGTCCGTACCGGTACGCTGGAGGGGGTGACGCTGGCCGATGGCACCCGCTACGGATCGGACGATTTCTTCGCTGGCGGGCTGGGCCACACGCTCAACCCCTATCAGCGCGAACTCTATGCCGCCGATCAGACCCGCAAGGCACCCAAGGTCGTCGTCGGCGCGGCCGAGCCTCGGCTGTACGCCAGTTGGCGCGCGGGCAAGGCGTTCCGCTACGCGCTGCCGCTGCCCGACGGACGCTACCGCGTGACGCTGCACCTGTTCGATCCGGTCGAGACGGCACCGGGCAGGCGCGTGTTCACGGTCAAGGCCGGCGGTGGTGCGATCGAGCGGATCGACGTGGCGGCCCGCGCCGGGGGCGGGCTGCGGGCGACGACGGTGGTGCTGCCGGCCATATCGGTCGGCGGACGATTGTCGCTGGAGTTCACCGGGGTGGTGGGTGAGGCGATCGTCTCGGCGATCGACGTCGTCGCGCAGTAGGACCGGGGGGGCGCCGCCCCCCTTGTCCGTCAGTTCGCCGGGTGATCGCCCAGCGCGAAGATACGGTCCATCGGAAACCACGTACCATTAGGGCCGGCCGCCGGGATCGGCTGCTGGAAGCGCAGCATCTTTGCGACCCAGGCGACGACCGCCGGATCGGCGGCATCGGCGGCGGCCTTTGCCGCCGGATCGTAGCGTTCCTCCGCCTCGATCACCATGAACAGCCGGTTGCCCGCGCGCCAGATCTGCATGTCGGCGATGCCGGCGGCACGGATCGACCGCGTCACCGCCGGGTCGGTATTGCCGACCCGGTGCCAATGTTCATATTCGGCGATCAGCGCGGCATCGTCGACAAGGTCGAGCGCGAGGCAGATGCGCGTCGTCATGCGTTGGTCCAGCCGCCGTCGATCACCTGCGCGGTGCCGGTGGTGTAGGACGATGCGTCGCTGGCGAGATACAGCGCCAGTTCGGCGATCTCGCGCGCGGCGCCGATGCGGCCCATCGGTTGCCGCGCGACGAACTCGGCGCGCGCCTTGTCGGCGTCGCCGGTGGCGGCCAGCCGCTCGTCGAGCGACGGCGACTGCACCGTGCCGGGGCAGATCGCGTTGCAGCGGATGCCCTGTCCGACGAAATCCTGCGCGACCGATTTGGTGAGGCCGATCACCGCCGCCTTCGACGCGCCGTAGACGAAGCGGTTGGGCACCGCGATGATCGATCCCGCCACCGACGCCATGTTGACGATCGATCCGCTCCCTTGCGCGATCATCGCCGGCAGGAAGGCGCGGATCATGCGATAGGCCGAGCGGACGTTCAGATCGAACGAGACGTCGAAATCCGCCTCGTCGGTCGTCAGGATCGTGCCGGCATGGACGAACCCCGCGCAGTTGAACAGGATGTCGACCGCGCCCACCCGTTCGCCGAACGCGGCGATCGCCGCCGCGTCGCGCAGGTCGAGTGTCATCGTCTCGCACCCCGTCAGCGTGGCGAGCGCGTCGGCGTTGATGTCGGCGGCGATCACCCGCGCGCCTTCGGCGGCGAACAGTTCGGCGGCGGCGCGGCCGATGCCCTGGGCGGCGGCGGTGATGACGGCGGTCTTGCCTGCAAGGCGCATCGGATGGGGTCTTTCGTTACAGAGGAACGGGGGTGTCGGCCCGGATCAGGCCATGGTCCTTCAGGTCGCGCCACAGCGCGGGCGGGATCGCGATGTCGATCAGCGCGGCGGCCTGCGTCACCTGCTGCGGGCTGGCCATGCCGGGGATGACCGACACGACCTGAGCGTGCGCCAGCGGCAGTTGCAGCGCGGCGGCGGCCAGCGGCACGCCATGCGCCACGCACAGATCCTCGATCGCGCCGACACGCGCGATGATCTCAGGTGGGGCGGGCTGGTAATCGTAATGGACCTCGCCGCCGTGGCGCACGCCCTTGGCGAGAATGCCGGAATTATACGGACCGCCCAGCACCACCTTTACGTCGCGCGCCTCGCACAATGGCAGGAAGGTTTCGAGCGCGTCCTGTTCGAGCAGCGTGTAGCGCCCGGCGAGCAGCACCACGTCGATCTCGCCGACCGCCAGCACCTCCTCGCACACCCGCGTTTCGTTGACGCCCAGCCCGATCGCGCCCACCGCGCCACCGTCGCGCAGTTCGCGCAGCGCGCGGTATCCGCCCTCCATGAACTCGGCGAAGCGGCGGGGGTGATCGCTGCCATGCGCCATCGCACCCAGATCATGGACATAGAGGATGTCGATCCGGTCGCGCCGCAGCCGTATCCGGCTGTCATCATAGGATCGCATCACCGCGTCATAGCTGTAGTCGAACACGCTTTCGAACGGTTCGGGCGTCACGAACGCCTGACGCGCCACCGACAGGTCGGTGCCCGGCGCCACCGGATCGAGCCGCCGTCCGACCTTGGTCGAGACGATCGCCCGTGCTTGCGGATCGAGGTCGGCCAACGCATCGCCGACGCGCTTCTCGCTCAGGCCGAAGCCGTAATGCGGTGCGGTGTCGATGTAGCGCAGCCCGGCATCCCATGCGGTGCGCAGCGTCGCGGCGGCGTCGCCATCGGCGACCGCGCGATACAGATTGCCGATCGACGCCGCGCCGAACCCCAAAGGCCCCATCGTACCGAAATCGACCATGATGCGCTCCAACCGACGTTCCGTCCGCTAAAGAACATCATACGTCATACGTCAATGGCGTAAAACTCGCGTGCGGCTCCCTCGAACAGTCTTGCGAGCCGGTCGGGCGTGGTCGGGCCGATCAGGTCGATCGTCGCGGCGATCCAGTCGGCATAGCGGTCGCCGGCATGGCGCAGCACCGGCCAGTCGCTGCCCCACATCAGCCGGTCGCCGAAACACGCCACCAGATGTGACACATAGGGGCGAAGCGCGGCGTGAGGCTGTCCCGCCGCCTGTTCGGTGCGCAGACCCGACAGCTTGCACCACAGGTTCGGCAACGTCGAAAGCGCGGCGATGTCGGCGCGCCACGGGTCGAGTTCGCCCCGTGCCGCATATGGCTTCGCGCCATGGTCGATGACGATCGACAGCGCGGGCCAGCGCGTTGCGAACCGGTGAAGAATGGGCAGATGCCGTGGCTCGACCAGCGCGTCGAAGCGCAGGCCGTGCGCGATCATCGCCTCGATCGCGGGTGCGAGGTCGGCGCGCAACATCCATTCGGGGTCGGCGATCCCCTGCAACATCGGTCGCAACCCGCGCAGCCGGGGATCGCGGGCAAGGGTGGCGATCCGCTCCGGCGCATCCGCCGCCGACAGGTCGACCCAGCCGACGATGCCCCGGATCGAGCGATCGTCGAGGCTCAGCATCCAGTCGGTATCGCGATCGTCGGGCTGCGACTGCACCAGCACGCAGCCGGTCAGGGTCAGTCCCGTTGCCTCCGCATGCAGATCGGGGGGCAGGAAATCGCGGTGCAGCGCCGGCCAGTCGGCGTCAGGCCAACTCTGCCCCGGACCGCCGATCCGCCAGAAATGGACATGCGAGTCGAAGATGCGCATTACGACCTCTTAGCGGCGCGGCTTGCGCGCGGCACGGCGGCGGGCCCACGACGTTTCGATATGATCGCGCATCGCCCGCGATGCCCCCTCGGCATCGCCGCGCACGATCGCGTCATAGATCGCCTCATGCGCGGCATGGGTTTCGCGGACATGCTCGACGTTGAGCTTGCCGCTATAGCCATGGTTGCGCAGCGCCTCGGCCTGCACGCCGTCGATCACCGCCTTGCTCAGCTTGTCGCCCGAAATCCGCATCACGATGTCGTGGAACGCCACATCCTCATGCACATAGGCGGCGGGGTGCGGGATCAGCCGTTCCAGCTTGGCCATCTGTCCGGTCAGTTCCTCGATCGCCTCGGGCGTGCGGCGGGCGGCGGCCTTGGCGGCCATCGCTCCTTCGAGCAGCGAGCGGATCTCCGACAGATTGTCGAGATAGGCCAGCCCGTCCTCCCGCTGGAACAACGCGCCGAGAATCATCGGGTCGAGCATGCCCCACGCGCCGGAATCGCGGACGATCGTGCCGCGACCCTGTTGCGATACCACCAGCCCCTTTTCGGTCAGCGCCATCGTCGCTTCGCGGATCACCGTGCGGCTGACGCCGTACATCTCGCCCAGCATCCCCTCGGGCGGCAGCGCGGTGCCGGCCGGATAGGTTTCGGTCACGATCGCCTTCACCAGATCCTCGACCACCGCTTCGGCAAGACGGGGGCGACGGCGGATACGCAGCGATTCCGCAGGCAGGATGTCGGTCATGGGTGTCGCGTCTCGTTGCACAATGGAGTGGACAGGATGGCACAGGTGGCCCGGCCGGCACGGCTTCGTCAACGCCTTGCCAAGCTCAAAGATAATACGTAATATGTTTGTCTGCCACAGGTCGGTCTGTCGGCTTGGGGGAGGGCGTGGATGAAAGTAACTGGCTATCGCAGCCTTGTCACTTCGCATGATTGGGGACGCCCGGTCGGCGATGTGAACGGCGTGGTCGCATCCGGCGTCACCGACGTGCCGATCCTGATCCTCGAAACCGATGGCGGGCTGGAGGGGGTGGGGCTGGGCCAGCATGCCGACATCGCCCGCGTGTTCGGCGCGGTGGAGGGGCAGGACCCGCGCGCCGCGCCCGCGCTGTACGACAGCATGCTTTCGCACGTGTTCAAGAGCGGCCATGCCGGGCTGACCTATGGCGCGGTCGCCGCGATCGACATGGCGTTGTGGGACCTGAAGGCGAAGATGGCGGACGAGCCGCTGTGGCGCACGCTGGGTGCCGCCGACCGGTTCGTGCGCGGCTATGCCTCGGGGCTGTGCTATGGGCTGGACGACGACGGGTTCGCCGCGCTGTACGCGCGCTTCGCCGAACGCGGGTTCAGCGCCGCCAAGATCAAGGGCGGCCGCGACCTCGCGCGCGATATTCGCCGGTTGAAGCACGTCCGCACGATCATGGCCGGCAACAGCGTCGCGCCCGCGCTGATGCTCGATGTCAACGAAAGCTGGAACTGCAAGCAGGCGGTCCGCCATCTGGCCGAGATCGAGGCGGCCGGCATCGACCTGACGTGGATCGAGGAACCGGTCCGCCGCTGGGACACGCACGGGCTGGCCGCGGTGTCGCGCGCGGCGCGCTGCGCGGTGGCGACCGGCGAGAATCTGACCGGGCTGGAACAGTTCGCGCCGCTGCTCGATGCGCGCGCGGTCGATGTGGTGCAGGCGGGCAGCGTGTGGGGGATCACCCATTTCCAGCGCGTCGCCATCGCCGCGCATGTCCGCGACCTGCCGGTGTCGCCGGTCGGCTATGACGGCAACCCCATCGCGCATGCGGCGGCGGCGGTGCCGAACATGATCGGGATCGAGGTGCAGGACCTGCAATGGCCCGCCGGCCTCGACATCGATCAGGACATCGCCGACGGCGGCATCGTGCTGGGCGACCGGCCCGGCCTCGGCATCGTCGTCGACGAGGCACGGATCGCGCGCGACCGGGCGGATGGGAGCTGGAGCGCCAACGGTGGCCCGCACCGCCGCCCGCGCGAGGCCGGACTGCGGCTGGTTCCCGATACGGAGATGGTTCGTTGACCTTGCCGGTCGCGCCGTCGGCCCCGCCGCCACCTGCCTATGTCACCGGCGGTGCGCGACGCCGGTTACAGCTTTCGCTGATGGTCAATTTCTTCCTGTTGATGGCGCTGTACAGCGGCGTCCTCGGCGTGCTGCTGCCCAACCAGATCGCGGAATTGGACGCGGGGAACAAGGCGAACAACCTCGCGCTGCTGTTCGCCGTCACCTCGATCTTCTCGACGCTGGCCACGCCGATCGCGGGCGCGCTGTCCGACCGGACGCGCAGCCGCTGGGGCCGGCGCGCGCCGTGGATCGCGATCGGATCGCTGTTCGGATCGCTGGCGCTGTTCGGCGTGTCGCTGATGACCAGCTTCTGGTCGCTGATCGTGCTGTGGGTGATGGCTGCCGTCGCCTATAATGCGATGCAGCCGGCGATGACGACGCTGATCGCCGACCGCTTCGCTCCCGAAGGGCGCGGCAACGTGTCGGGCATCGTCGGCGCAGGGATGACCGCGGGACTGACCGCCGGCACGGTCGTCGCGGGCTATCTCGCGGGGCAGGCGGTGCTGGCCTACGGCCTGTTCGCCGCCGCCGTGGCGGTATCCGGGCTGGCGTTCGTCCTGCTCAATCGCGAACCGTCGAGCGCGCGCGCGCCGCATCGCCCGATCCGCTGGGGCGAGTTCGTGCGCGGCTTCTGGATCAGCCCCGCCAAACACCCCGACTTTGCCTGGGCCTTCCTCAGCCGGTTCACGATCTACATGGGGTATCAGGGGGTCGCGGCCTATCTGCTCTATATCCTGCGCGACTATATCCGGCTGGGCGATGGTGAATCGAACATCGCCATCGCCAACATGGCGATCGTCACGCTGGTCTGTCTGGTCGCGTCGTCGCTGCTGTCGGGGTGGCTGTCGGACCGGATGCAGCGGCGCAAGCCGTTCGTGATCCTCGGCAGTCTCATCATGGGCTGCGCGATGGTCGCCCCGCTGGCCCTGCCGTCGATGACCGGCATGTGGATCTACGCCGCCGTCATCGGGGTCGGCTACGGCATGTTCATGTCGATCGACATCGCGCTGATGACACAGGTGCTGCCGCAAAGCGCGCTGGGCGACGAGGGGCGCGACCTCGGCGTGCTGACCACCGCCGTCAACATTCCGCAGATCATCAGCCCGGTGATGGCCGCCACGCTGCTCGGGCTGACCGGCGGCGATTACCGCACCATCTTCATCGCCGCGATCCTGTTCGTGTTCGGATCGGCATTGTGCGTCCTCCCCATCAAGTCGGTCCGCTAAAGGTAATACGTATTATCATCATTTGACACTGATGCTATTTCGTGGTCAAAGCGGGCAAAGAAAAAAGGGAGAGGGTTATCATGGCGTTATCGGCCCGTCGTTTGCGTACCTGCCTGTTGGCGGCTCCTGCGCTCAGCGCGCTCGTTCTGGGCGGCACCGCCGCTGCGCAGACCGTCGATCCGGTGCCCGTCACCAGCCCCGCCGGTGATGGCGAAACCAGCCAGCCCGAGGACATCGTCGTCACCGGCATCCGCGCCGCCGAACGTGCCGCGATCGACATCAAGCGCAATTCGGTGGGCGTGGTCGATTCGATCGTCGCCGAAGACTTGGGCAAGCTGCCCGACAACAATGTCGCCGAATCGCTCCAGCGCGTCAGCGGCGTCACGATCGAGCGCAATCGCGGCGAAGGGCGGTTCGTCACCGTCCGCGGCTTTGGGCCGAAGTTCAACGCCGTCACCGTCAACGGCCGCACACTCGCCACCGACAACAACGGCCGCGAATTCTCGTTCGACGTGCTGCCGTCCGAGATCATCTCGGGCGCCGACGTCTACAAATCGCCGCAGGCCAACATCAACGGCGCCTCGATCGGCGCGACGGTCGACGTCCGCACGCTGCGCCCGCTGGACGGCAAGCGCGGCTTCAAGTTCGCCGGATCGGCCGGCGGCATGTATTCGGAACTGGCCGACACCTATAATCCCGAAGTGTCGGCGGTCGGCAGTTGGAAGAACGATGCCGGCACCTTTGGCGTGGCGCTGGCGGGCGTCTATTCCAAGCAGGAAAACCGGATCGACGAATTCACGATCGGCGCGGGCCATGTCCGCCGCTCCAGCACCGATTCCTATTATAATCTGGCGGGGGTGCGCGGTGGCCGGATCGGCGCGGGAGTCGCACCTTTCTCGCGGGTGTCGATGCCCTCGAACCTATCGCCATTCTTTTTCGAACGCGAGCTGACCCGCTGGGGCGTCAACGCATCGGTGCAGATGCGGCCGAGCGACAAGTTCACGGTCACGATCGACGGCCTGTATTCCAAGGCACGGTTCGTCGAGCAGCAGACCGGCCTCGCCTATGACTTCGCCGGTGGCATCCTTGCCGAACAGGTGGTCGAAGGCGGCGAGGCGGTGTTCCAGCGCTATACCGGCGGCTTCGTCGACCAGATCATCCAGTATGACGACCGCGACGTGACCACCGACCAGTTCGGCATCAACGTCGACTGGAAGCCGACCGACGCCCTGCGCGTCCGGCTCGACGGGTCGCTGTCCGACGCGCGCCGCCGGGGCAAGGAGAACAATCTGTTCACCACCATCCGGCGCAAGAACGTCAACCTGTCGTTCGACCGGCGCGGCGGCAGCCCGATCTATCAATATGCGTTCAGCAGCCCGACCTATGCCAATGCCGCGACCAATCCGCAGGGGATCACCGCGCATTATTACATCTGGGGCGGCGGGTCCGACATCGACGACGAGATCGAGGAATATCGCGCCGACGTCGACTGGAAGCCGGGTAACGGGCCGTTCACGCTGTCGGTCGGCGCATTGGCGCAGAGCCGGATCAAGACGATCACCGCCGACGAAACCTCGTTCGCCGAACAATGCGCCTATTGCGACTCCAACCGCGTGCTGCCGCAATCGCTGTTCCAGCCGACGAACCGCGATTTCTTCAAGGGCGAGGGCGGCGACATCATCCGCGACTGGCTGATCTACAACCCGCGCGAGCTGGTGCAGACGATCGACCGGTTCGCCGCCGAGGATGGCCGCACGTTCAACCCGGCGGTCTTCTCCCCCGCCGCGTCGTCGGTGGTCGATGAGAAGGTGCGCATTGGCTATGTCATGGGGGCGCTCGACACGCGGATCGGCGACATGCCGCTCGCGATCAACGTCGGGCTGCGCTACGAGAATACCGATTATACCTCGACCGGCGCGTCGCGCACCGTGTTGAGCGCGCGGCCCAATGGCGCGGGACAGAACATCATCACCGTGTCGCCGGTCGTCCCGGTCGGCTTCCGCGGGAAATACGACGACTGGCTGCCGTCGATCAACGCCCGCCTGTCGCTGACCGAACGGCTGCTGCTGCGCTTCGCGGCGTCTAAGGTCATCACCCGCCCGACGCTGTCCGACCTGTCGCCGCGCCAGACGATCCAGACGAACCCGGGCAACGAGACGATCCGGCGCGGCAATCCCGACCTGCAACCGTTCCGCGCCAAGCAGGCCGAACTGGGCGCGGAATGGTATTTCGCCCCCAATTCGCTGCTGAACGCCGCCGTGTTCTACAAGGACATCGAATCGTTCGTGACGCTGGTGACGACGGCGCAGGTGGTCGACCAGGTATCGTTTCAGGTGACGGTGCCGGGCAATGGCAACGGCGCCAAGGTCAAGGGGTTCGAGGTCGGCTATCGCCAGTCGTTCGACAACTGGCTGCCGGCACCGTTCGACGGACTGGGCGTGCAGACGAGCTTCAACTATACCGAGTCCGACGCGAACTATACCAACACCGTCGCCAACGTGTCGTTCGGGCTGGAGGGGCTGTCCAAATATTCGTACAGCCTCGTTGGCTTCTACGAGAAATACGGCATTTCCGCGCGGGCGGCGTACACCTATCGCGACAATTTCCTTCAGGTCGCCTCGGGCCGCAACGGCGAGCCGGAGTATTTCGATGCCTATGGCCAACTCGACCTCAGCCTGTCCTATGACGTCGGATCGCACTTCACGGTGTTCGCCGATGCGATCAACCTGAACAGCGCCAAGGAATTCATCTATTCGGTGAGCGAGAACCGCACGAAGGAATATCGCCAGACCGGCCGCCGCGTTTCGGCGGGTGTGCGGGTGCGCTTCTGATCCGTATCCCCGTCCCGGCCGGTGCCGGGACGGGGATGGGTTGCTCAGGATCGATCGTCGAACGTCATGCTGTCGCCCAGCGCGACGTTCCGGCTGTCGAGGGCGTTGACCACGGCATCGCGCCGCATCGGCGAAGCGATGCCGTCGATATTCGCCCCTGCCACCTGACGCAGCGCGATCACCGGGCGCTGGTCGGGCAGGTCGGTGCGCAGCGTGATCTCGCGGATCGTCAGCCGCCGGGCATGGCGGGCATAGAGGCCGGCGGCGGGCAGGGTGCCGAGATAGCTGACCTCAAGGCTGGTTTCGCGACGATAGGGCGGGATTCGCCGGGCGTCCTCGGCGCTGCCGCCGCCGCGGGTGGCGATGTCCAGCCCGCTAAACGTCACGTCCTCGACCGGGGCGTCGGCGATCCCCTCGACGCCGCAGGCGAAGCGCGGGTCCGCCCCCGCGATGGCAATATCCTCGAACCGGATGCGGCGGACGCGGCCGATCGGGGTGCCGCGCGGGCCCCGCATCCGCGCCGCGTGATGGACGAACAGCGGGTGGTTGACCGGATCGCGCAGGACGATGCCCGATACCGTCACATCCTCCAGCGTCCCGCCATCGACGATGCCCATCAATATTCCCCGGCTGTTGGTGCAGATACAGTCGCTGATCCGCACGCCGTGAAAGCCGCCATTGCTCTCGGTCCCCAGCTTGATCCGCCCCAGCACGCCGAGGCCATCGGGCGATCGATAGTCGGAGCGGCGATAGCTGCCGTCGAGCAGCGACCCCATCGCATGGCCGCTGGTCTTGCAGCCCGAGATCAGAATATCCTCGCACGGCACCGCCCGGCCCAGCGCGTAACTGCTCTTGAGGACGATCGCGTCGTCCTTGGGTGCATTCACCGTGCAGTTCAGGATGCGCACGTCGCGGCAGGCATCGATGTCGATGCCGTCGCGGTCGGTATCGATCACCAGCCCGGTGATCTGCATATTGGTGCAGCCGTGCGCGATGACCGCGAAATGCCCGCCCTGAAGGATGGTGAACCCGTCGAGGCGGACGCCGTGGCAGCGCATCAGGCCGATCGCCTTGTTCGCGCGGCCGACCGCATGGCGTTCCGCCGGGTCGCGTAGTGCCAGGTCGCGCGGCGACACGCCGAGGGCGGCGGCCGAGCGGAACCCGGCGCGGCCGTGCCAGCGGTCGCCGGGGCCTTCCCGGTCCAGTCCCGGTCCGTGGATCATGCCGGGGCCGAGGATCGCGACGTTGCGCAGCCCGTCGCCCCGGATCAGGCTGTTGTGGACATGGGTGATGCCGAAATCCTGAAACTGTTCCTCCAGATAATTTTCGGGCGGGTCGTAGTGCGCGCCATGGACGGCGGGATCGGCGGCGACGATCGTCGCGCCCGCCGACAGGACCAGCGCGATATTGTCGCGCAGCCGCAGCGTGAAGCACAGATAGCGTCCGGCGGGCACCACGACGGTCCCGCCGCCGCGCCGCGCGGCGGCGGCGATCGCGCGGTTGATCGCCGGGCTGTCGATCGTGGTGCCGTTGCCGCGCGCGCCATGGCGGCGGACGTCCTCGACCACGCCGGCGGCGACCGCCTGCGCCTGATCGGCAAGACCGGCGGCCAGCAGCGTCGCACAGGCGGCGGACAGGACGAACCGGCGGTCGACAGTGGCGGGGGATGGGATCACTGAAACTTCTCCGCGTAAAACACAGTCTTGCAACCTGTCTAAACATAAGACATCATATGTATAGAGGTGGGAAGCAACGCTGCCTTTCAGGAGCAGGAACGATGAACGCTGGTGCCCCCCGACCGCGCCGCCGTACGGCGGCATGCGTCACGCTGGCGCTCACGGGCCTGCTGGCGGGCGGCAGCGCGCTGGCGCAGGCGGTGATCCATGTCGCGCCCGACGGCAACGACCGCGCGAGCGGCAGCGCGACCCGCCCGGTGCGGTCGCTCGACCGCGCGCAGGCGCTGGTCCGCGCCGCCAGCGCCGGTGGCGACGTGACGGTCGTGCTCGCCGACGGGACCTATCTGCTTGACCAGCCGCTGCGCTTCACCGCCGCCGATGGCGGGCGGGCGGGGCACCGGGTCGAATGGCGTGCGGCGGACGGCGCGCGGCCGGTGCTGTCGGGCGGCATGGCGGTGCGCGGGTTTCGCCTGCACGATGCCGAGCGCCGCATCTGGGTCGCCGATGTGCCCAAGGGGCTGGATGCGCGCCAGCTATGGGTCGACGATCAGCTCGCCGAGCGGCCGTGGATCGAGATCAAGGCGCGCGACGTGGCGTTCTCGGCGACCGGATTCGACATCGTCAGCCCCGATCTGGCCTATGTCGCCGCCGTGAAGCGGCCCGATCGGATGGAAGTGGAGGCGACCGGCTTCTTCACCGACCGCTATTCGCCGGTGCAGTCGATCGCCGGGCGTCGCGTGACGATGCAACAGCCGGCGTGGGACAATAATAGCTGGGGCTATGACACGATCACCCAGCCGATCTTTCCGGCGGATTCGCGCCTGTTCCTCGTCAACGCGCTGGAATTCATCGGCAAGGCCAACGACTGGCATGCCAAGCCCTATCAATGGTTTCTCGATCCGCAGGCGGGCAAGCTGTACCTGCGGATCGCGCAGGACGATGACATCGCCCGGTTGAAGGTCGTGCTGCCCCGGCTCGAAGCGCTGGTGTCGATCGCCGGTACGCCCGCCGCGCCGGTCGAACGGCTGGGGTTCAGGGGCCTGCGCTTTTCGTACACGAGCTGGATGGGGCCGTCGCGCGCCACCGGCTATGCCAATCAGCAGAGCGGGGCGTTCCTGTCCGACCTGTCGCCGATCCGGCCGAAGGATGCGTGGCAAAGCTGCGGCTGGGGCTGCGTCGAATTCGAATCGATGCGGCAGAAATGGCACCAGATGCCCGCCGCCGTACAGGTCGCCGCCGCGCGCGACGTGAGTTTCGAGGGCAATCGCTTCACCCAGATCGGCCAGGTCGCGCTGGGCATCGGCAACGATGCCACCGCGAACCTGAGCGGCACCGGCCTCGCCACCGCGCGTATCCGGGTGGCGCGCAACCATTTCGCGGTCGTGTCGGGCAGCGCGATCATGGCCGGCGGGGTGCGCGTCGACGCGCATCATCCCGGCGACCCCGCGCTCATCAACCGCGATCTGGTGATCGAGGACAATGTCGTCGCCTCGGTCAGCCAGGATTACAAGGATAATGCCGCGATCCTGACGACCTATGTCAGCGGCGCGCGCATCGCCCACAACGACGTCAGCGACGCGCCGTACGACGGCATCGCGGTCGGCTGGGGCTGGGGCTATAACGACGTCGGTGGCAACCCGAACTACGACGAGAACCAGAAGGGCTATGTTCACAACGTCCGCTATGCGACGCCGACGACGCTGCGCGACACGCTGGTCGAGAACAACCGCATCCATGGTGTGAAGACATGGTTCATGGATGGCGGCGCGATCTACAATCTGTCGGCCAACCCGAACGCGATCGTGCGCGGCAACCACATCTTCGACATCGCCGGCAAGATCGCGATCTATCTCGACGAAGGCAGCAAGCATTTCGCCGTGACCGGCAACGTCGTCGAGACGCGCGGCAAATGGTTGAACATCAACACCGCCGGCAAGATGTTCCGGCGGCGCATCTCGACCGACAATCTCGCGACCGGCAACTGGCATACTTCCAGCACGACCGGCGGCCGCTGGCTGAGCGAGATCGGCAATGTCGCGCGCGACAACATCCTCGTGCCCGACAGCGACTGGCCGGCCGAAGCGCAGGCGGTGATCGCCCGTGCCGGGGTGCGGCGCTGATAATTCCGACGTAACCGGCTCCCCCCGGTTTCCCCTCGGCCGCCGCGTGCCTCACCGGCCCGGCGGCCGTTTTTTTTACCCCGACAATCCACGTTGTCGGTCGAGCGGCAGGACGAGGTCGGCCCGCGCCGGCATCTCGTGCAGGATCCAGCGCGTGAGCCGTTCGTAATGCGCAACGAACCGCGCGACGCCCGCGCGGTCCGTCAGCCCATCCGTGGGGCGGCCTTGCGCGATCAGCCGGCGGCGCAGTGTTTCCTCCTGTTCGGCGCGCCAGTCCGCCACGATCTCGAACCCCGGCGCGGCGAGCAGCACCAGCCGGTCGATCCGCGCGAACAACGCGGCATAGTCGTGCGCCAGTGCCGCATCGACCGCGTGGCGCCAGCAACCCTGCGGGTCCTCGTCGCGCTCCAGCGTGTTGACCGGTTCGGCCAGCGCAGCCGACCCTTGCGGTCGCGCGCCGACGCACCACCCCTCGAAGATCAGCAGGTCGAGCTTCGCCGGTGCTATCGGCCAGCATTCCGCCGGTTCGGGTTCGTCGCGCGCCTTGTCGAACCGGGGCAGGGGTACGCTGTGTCCGGCGCGGATCGCGTCGATCACCGCGATGCCGTGCGCGACGTCATGCGTCAGCGGCACCCCGCGCGTGCGCAGCAGCGGATGGATGGTGCGGGCGAGCGCGGCGCGCGCCTCGCCGCCCAGATACAGGTCGTCCAGCGACAGGATGGCGACGCGCCAGCCGTCCGCCGCCAGCCGCCCGGCCAGCGCGGCGGCCAGCGTCGACTTGCCCGATCCCTGCGCGCCGCACAGGCCGAGGACCAGCGGCTCGCGCGCGCGCCAGTCGCGAACCCTGGCTTCCAGCCGTTCGAGTGATCCGGTCATCGCGTGGAGCCTATTTGAAAATTCGCGGTAGAGCGAATTTCGAGGCGTTGCCGGCCCGCTCCCCCGCCCATCCACCCACAGCGTATCCTGATTGGGTGGACGGGCGGGAGAGCGGGCCGGCAACGCAAAATGCGTTCCGACACATTTTCAAACCAGCCCTCTCAGCGTCGCCGGAACTCGGGGGCGCGCCGTTCGGCGAAGGCGGCGCGGCCTTCGCGTGCGTCGTCGGTCGCGAAACAGATCGCCTGGAGGTCGCGTTCATATTCGATCGCCTTGTCCCACGGCATGGAGAAGGCGGCGCGCAGGTTCAGCTTGGCGGTTTCGGCGGCGATCGGCGCGCGTGATGCGATGACGCCCGCGATCTCACAGGCGCGTGCCATCAGACGGTCGGGGGCGACGACCTCGCTCACCAGCCCCCATGCCAGCGCGCGATCGGCATCGATCATGTCGCCGGTCAGCAGCAGCATCGCCGCGTTCGACGGCCCGGCGGCATAGGCGAGCCCCGCCGCCATGCCGCCCCCGCCGATCCAGCCTAGCTTGATCTCGGGCGCGGCGAAGCGGGCGTTGGTCGATGCGATGCGGATGTCGCACGCCATCGCGGTTTCCAGCCCGCCGCCAAGCGCATAGCCGTTGACCGCCGCGATCGCCGGCTTGCGACAGGCGCGCAGCGCGTCGCAATAATCGGCGCGGTTGCGGAAATCCCATGGTGTCGCATAGCCATCCAGCGTGGTGATGTCCGATCCCGCGCTGAACGCCTTTTCGCCCGCCCCCGTCACCACCACCGCACGCACCGCGTCGGACCGGTTGCACTCGCCGACCGCCGCGACCAGCGCGTCGGCCATCGCCGGGGTCATCGCGTTCAGCTTGTGCGGCCGGTCGATCACGATCGTCGCGATACGATCGGCGATGGTGAAGCGCAGCTCGTCGGTCATGTTTCCGCTCCGGGCAGATGGTATCGGGAATAGGCTGCATCGACCGTGTCGAGGACCGCGTCGGCCGTCTGATCGCGCAGTAACCCGTCGCGGATCGCCGCCGATGCCGCCGTTTGGAACGCGATGGCATGATCGTGGCGCGGACGGATCAGCGCCGCCTCGATCGTCGCGCGGGTCGCGCCATAGAATCCGCGCGCGGCGGCATCGACCGCCGGATCGTTCCATGCCGACCGGAGCGACGGCTGCCCGTCATGCGCCGGAATGAAGCCGCGTTGCGCATCGTCGGACAGCAACCAGCGCAGATGGTCGAGCAGCTCGGGCGTGATCTGCGCACGGCGCGACACGGCGATGCCGGTGCCGCCCAGCGTCGATCCGATGCGCTTGGCCGTCGGCGCGTCGGCATAGCGGAGCTGCCCGGCGGCGGCATAGTTCACATAGCCGTAGATCAGCGGACACAGCGCCGGACCGTCGCCCGCCACCATCGCTTCGAGCAGCGCGATCGGGTTCATCGCCGCCGCCGCGCGAGTCGTATCGCCGGTCAGCCGCGCCATCAGCGCCCATGCCTCGCGGGCGAGCGCGCGGTCGACGAACCGGTCGCCCGGCCGCGCCGGCACATCGGCCAGCGCGCCGCAGATCGACTGGAACGTCAGCGCGGCATGCGGTCCGGCCAGCGACAGCGCCACCGGGACCCGTTCGGCCAGCGCGACCACCGCCGGCCAGGTCGCCGGCACCGGTTCGGCCAGATCGCGGCGGATCGCCATCACCTGCGTCGCGGCATCGAGCGGCAGCGCCCAGTGCCGCCCGGCATAGCGATAGCTGGCCAGCGACGGCCCGATCGCCGCCCGCCCCCATGCCGCCAGTTCGTCGGCGGCGAACAGCGATTCCAGCGGGATCAGGCACTCCGCCGCCACCGCCTCGCCGACATGCGGATGGTCGAGCACCACCAGATCATACGCTGCGCATTGCTCGGCGATCGAGCGCGACTCGAACCCCTCCAGCGGGTGCTTGTGCCATGCGATCAGTGTGCCGCCCGCCGCCGCCAGCGCGTTGTAGCCGCGCGGATGATCCCACGTCAGGCCGCGAAAGCTCATGCGTGCTGCCGCACGACGCCGGATTCGATCAGCCGGTCGATCGCCGCGCCATCCAGCCCCAGCTCGCCCAGCACCTCGCGGCTGTGCTCGCCCACCAGCGGCGCGCCGCGTGCGATCGTGGAGGGGGTTTTCGAAAAGCGGATCGGGAAGCCCGGCGTCTTGACCCGCCCTTCGGTCGGGTGGTCATATTCGACGAAGGTGCCGTTGTGGCGGATCTGCGGATCGTCGACCAGATCGGCATAGCCATAGACCGGCCCCGCCCAAATATCGACCGCGCGGAACCGTTCGAGCCACTCAGCACTGGTCGCCGACGGCAGTGCCGCCTTCACCCGCGCGAAGATCGCGTCGCGGTGCGTCCAGCTATCGCGTTCGTCGTCGAGGTCGGCGAAGAACGGATCGCCGAGCAACGCGCCCAGTTTTTTGAGCGGGGCCATCGCCAGCGTGACATAGCCGTCGCTGGTCGCGAACACGCCGTACGGTGCGCGGATATAGCTGTGGGCATGCGCTTCGGCCGAGCGGGTCTGCGGCTTGTTGCCGATGGTGAAGACCGACAGTTCCTGCATCTGGATGGTGGTGATCGCGTCGAGCATGTTGATCTGCACCAACTGTCCCTCGCCGGTGCGCTCGCGGTGGAACAGCGCGGCCAGCGCGCCCTCGAACGCCGAATAGGCGGTGACCGCGTCGACCAGATATTGCCCGGCGGGGGTCGGCGGCTCGCCCTCCGCCCCGGCCGACAGCATTGCGCCCGACATGCCCTGCAACAACAGGTCCTGCCCCGGATAGCTGCGATACGGCCCGTCCTCGCCATAGCCCGACATCGAGACATAGATCAGGCGCGGGTTGATCGCCGACAGTGTGGCGTAATCCACCCCCAGCCGTTCGGCGACGCCGGGGCGATAGTTCTGGAGGAACACGTCGGCGGTCTTGACCATTTCGAGCAGCAGCGCCTTGCCCTCCGCCGCCTTCAGGTCGACCGCGAACGAGCGCTTGTTGCGGTTGAGCGACAGGAACGACACGTTGATGAGGTTGCCGGTCGCCCCGCCGGCCGAGGCATGGCGCTGCCATTCGCCCGAGGTCGGTTCGACCTTCACCACATCGGCACCCAGATCGCCCAGCCGCTGCGCCGCGAACGGCCCGGCCATCGCGATCGAACAGTCGAGCACGCGGATGCCCTTCAGGATAGTCATAGGATCGGTCCTTCAGGCCATGACCCAGCCGCCGTTGACGTGCAGCGTCTGGCCGGTGATGAAACTCGCCTCGTCGGCGGCGAAAAAGGCGATGGCCGCGGCGATGTCGGCGGCGGTCCCGCGCCGCTTGATCGCCTGCGCGTCGAGCACCATGCGGTTGTACCCGTCCGGGTCGGGGTGGATCGCCTCGGCATCGGTTGGAAAGGCGCCGGGCGCGATCGCGTTGACGGTGACGCCGTACGGGCCGAACTCGCGCGCCCATGCCCGCGTCAGCCCGATCAGCGCGCCCTTCGACGCGACATAGGGCGACAGGTTCGCCCAACCACCCGAAATGGTGATGCTGGCGATGTTGACGATCCGCCCGAAGCCACGCGCGCGCATGCCCGGCAGCGCGGCCTGTACCGCGACGATCCCGGCATCGACGTTCACCCGCTGGACGAACTGATGCTCCTCGATCGAATAATCCTCGAACGGTTTCGACGGATAGATGGCGGCATTGTTGACCACCACGTCGATCCCGCCCAATTCGGCGATCAGCCGGTCCAGCTCGGCGCGGAAGCCGGTGAGATCGGACAGGTCGACGGTCGATACCACCAGCCGCCTGGTATCGACGGCGCTTGCCGCATCGCGCAGTCTGGCGACCTTCGCCGGGTCGTTATCGATCGCGATCACGGTCGCCCCGCGCCGCATCAGCAGCAGCGTGGTGTCGAGCCCCAGTCCGCCGGCCGCGCCGGTATAGAGGATGGTGCGCCCGATCATGCCGACCGGCCCCCGATCGGCGGGAAGATGCCGCTGGGCTGTGGGTATTCCTCCTGCGGCTGGCGGGCGACCGCTTCGATGCGGGCGACGGCACCCGCCACCGCCGCAGCATCGGGCAGCAGCCGCAGCACGGTGTCGTACCGCCGCTCTTGCCCGTGCTCCAGTTCGATCAACTCGCCGCGATCGCGGGCGAAATCCTTGCCCATGACGTGGTTGGTCGATGGTTCGATGCCCAGCGCGTAATGGCCGGCGTGGAAGTTCTGCCACTGGTACATCGCCGGGAACTGGGCCTTCAGCGTCTCCACCTCGAAGCCGAAGCCGATCGCTTCGTTGACCAGCGCGACGTTGACCCGGCCGTGCGGATCGGCGGCCATGTCGTGCTGCCACACCTGTTCGTGGAAATTGGCGATCGGGGCGGGGGCGGTGCGATAGCCCACCCCTTGCGCGTCATACTGGTCGGCGTGCGCTGCCCAGATGACGTCGCGGATCGGCGCGACATAGCGCGCGCCCTGCGCCAGCACCGGATGGCCGACGTTGATGTGATAGCAATACATGTGCGGCGTGCGATAGAAACCGTGGTTGACCACGCGGTCGTGCAGCCGGATCTCGTCCCCGCCGACGTCGGCCTCGATCCGGCGGATCAGGTGCAGGTCCTCGCCGAACACCGTCGATTGCTGCACCACGCCTTCGGCCCACAACACGCAGTCGTCGCCGTCCCAGTGCTCGCCGTAACCGGTCAGTCGCGCCGGAATCGTGCCGATGCGGCCGTGGAGCGACGACGATACTTTGGTGCGGGGGCCGTAATGATAATGGCCGGCCGGATCGTCGTGCATGAACAACGTGTGGTCGAGGCCGCAGGTGATGTTCAGCCCCGACATCGACCGGAACCAGCCAAGCCCGCCCTCGCCTTCATAATCGTGCAGGCCGGGGTGGCGGAAGCCGGAGGGCGAATGCCACCCCACCGCGCGTCCGGCGTGTTCGCACTCAGCAATGTCCATCGCCCGGTCGACCAGCACGGTGAAGCGCAGCCCGGTGCCGGTACGGAATTCGAGCTGGCGGATACCGCGCTCCACCCCGTCGCCCAGCGTCGACAGCCGCACGCCGGCAAACTGCGACAATGCCCCGGTCCGGGTCGCCAGCGTCCGCCGCGACATCGTCTCGCCGAACAGCGTGACCACCCTGCCTCTCCTATATCATAAGACGTATGATGTTTAACCGGTGTATCCGCTGTCGTCAATCGTCGATCGCGAAGGTCCAGTCGCCCGATCCGATGCCGAACCGCACCACACCATCGGTTTCGCGCAGGTCATGGATGGCGGGATGGTCGCGCAGCGCGCGGCCGCCCTCGCGCCACATGCGGCGCATCGGCAGTTCGACCTCGGCGGTGGCATTGGCCGGAACGGAGAGCGCCAGCGCGGTGAGCCCGTCGGCGTCGCCCTGCGTTCGCGTCGCGATTCGCCCGACACAGGAATCATAGCGCGCCTCGACCCGGCCGACCCGTGGCAGCCACAGCGGCCGCACCGCGATCCGGCGGAACCCCGGCGCGGCGGGCGCGATCCCGGCGAGCCGGCGATAGAAGAAGCCGACCACCGCGCCGAAGGCATAATGATTGTAGCTGTTCATCGCGATGTCGCCGGTATCGCCGTTCCACCGCTCCCACACGCTGGTCGCACCCTGCGCCGCCATATAGCCCCAGCCCGGATAGCCGGTCTGGAGCAACAGCGCCTCGACCTCAGCCAGAAGCCCCGCGTCGGCCAGCACGTCGAGCAGATAGGGCGTGCCGAGAAACCCGGTCGACAGGGTCATGCCCCGTGCGCGAATATCGTCGGCCAGCACGCGCGCGGCGGCGGCGCGCCGCTCCTGCGGCACCAGCCCCATGTGCAGCGCCAGCACCTGCCCGGTCTGGCTACCGTTGCCGACCCTGCCGCCCTGGCCGCCATATTCGGCGGCGAACGCAGCGCCCACCCGCCGGCGCAGCGCGCGATACTCCGCCGCCTCGGCGTGCCGCCCGGTCGCGTCGGCCATCGCCGCCATCAGATCGGCGGTCCATGCCCAATAGGCGGTGGCGCACAGCCCGCGTGGCGTCGTCTCGTCGTCGGGCTTCACCGCGTCGACCGACAGCCAGTCGCCGAGATCGAGCCCGCGATCGTGACGCCACACGCCATCGGGGTTGGCGGCGGCGACATGCGCCATCCACCGCGTCATCGCCGTCCAATTCTCGTCGATCACTGCCGTGTCGCCGTAGCGCTGCCACAGTTGATACGGCAGGATCACCCCCGCCTCGCTCCACCCGGCCGTGACGACCTGCGGGTAGGACTGTGGCTGCGGCACGACGATGGGATAGCCGCCGTCGGCGCGCTGGGCGGCGCGCACGTCGATCAGGAACCGGCGCAGGAAGGGGGCGACCTCCATGTTGAAGGCGGCGGCGTCGAGAAACACCTGAATATCGCCCATCCACCCCATGCGTTCGTCGCGCTGCGGACAGTCGGTCGGCACGGCGAAGAAGTTCGACCGCTGGCTCCACAGCGCGTTTTGCCAGATCGTCTGCAACAGTGGCGCATCGGCGAAGCGCATCGCGCCGGTGATGCGGCAATCGCTGTGGACGACGATGCCGACGACATCCTCCACAGCCGGCACGCCCGGATAGCCCTCGACCTCGACATAGCGGAAGCCGTGATAGGTGAACGAGGGTTCGAAGTGTTCGCGCGCGCCGGTGCTCGCCAGGATGAACCGGTCGGTCGCGCGGGCGAGGCGCAGATTGGCCATGTCGACCGTGCCGTCGCCGCCGAGCAGTTCGGCGAACCGCGCGGTGATCGTCGTACCTGCCGCGCCTTGAACGGCGATCCGTACCCAGCCCGAGAAATTCTGCCCGAAATCGAACACGAACCGGCCCGGCACCGGCTCGGCGACGCGCACCGCGCGTCGTTCCTCCACCGCGCGCAGCGGCGGCGAGACGAGCGGCAGCAGCGCGGCGTCCGGCGCGGTGCCGATGGCGGCGGTGGCCCAGCCCGAATCGTCGAACCCGGCGCGGTCCCATCCCGCGATCGTCCGGCGCGCGTCGACCGTCTCGCCGTCGTAGATTTCCGACCGCACGATCGGCGACGGGGCGATGCGCCAGCCGGGACCGGTCGCGATCCGCTGCGTGGTGCCATCGGCGTAATCGATGTGCAGTTCGGCGCGTACCCGGCGCGGGGCGGGACCGAACGCATAGCGTTCGATCCGCCAGCCGAACGGGCTGGCATACCATCCGTCGCCGACCGTCAGTCCGATGGCGTTGTCGCCGGCCACGATCAGCGCGGTAACGTCGACGCTCTCGTAGAAGACATGGGCATCGGCGACGCTCATTTCGGGCGAGAGGACCGCGTCCGACACCCGTTGCCCGTTGATCGTCGCGATATGGCTGCCGAGCGCGGTCGCATAGAGGCGCGCGGCGACGATCCCGCCGCGCGCGGTGAAATCGTGGCGCAGCAGCATCGCCGGTTCGGCCGGGCGCGGATCGTTGCGGGCGTTCGATCCGCTCGGCACCGCGCGGGGCCAGTCGCCCGCGTCGAACGCCGCGTCCCGCCACCCCGCCGGCGGATCGGGCAGCACCCGCCACGCCGGGCCGCTGACGACCCGCTCGACGCGGCCGTCGGCGCGGTGCAGGCGGATCAGGCTGGCGAACGCACCGCCATCAACGGGGAAGAAGCCGGTGACATCGGCGTCGACCGCGACGCAGACGCTGGCCCGGCCGGGACGCAGCGTGGCCACGACGGGAGCGAGCGATCCCCAGAACGGCAGCGGACTGTCATAGCCCCATGGCTGGTCGAGCGCTACGGCCACGCCGTCGACCCACACGCCGCGCAGATGATCCTTGCCCGCCACCAGTATCTCGGCATGCACTACGTCGGGCGGGACGGTGAGGTCGAGGCGGAAGCCGTGCGGACGCGGGTCGAGCGCGGTGTCGCTCCACACCCACGCCAGCCCAGCCGCGCGGTCGGCGGCGGCGATTTCATCCTCCGCCTCGATCCAGTCGGCGCGCCATGTTTCGAACAGCCCCGCCTCGAACCATGCCGGCTGGGAGCATGCCGTGCGCCCGTCGACGGTGGCGATCTCGACCGTCCACCACACTCGTTGCCGGGGGCGAAGCGGCGGGCCGGCATAGGCGATGGCGAAACTGGCGTCGGACGCGACGTCGCCGCTGTCCCACACGACGGCCCCGTCCGCTTCGGCGCGGATGCGGTAGCGCGCCTGGACGATGGCGTGGCCGCCGCCCTCGATCCGCCACGACAGTCGTGGGGCGACGACGTGCAGGCCGATCGGATCGACGATGCCTTCGGCACGAAGGTCGACGACGCTCAAGCTCATGCGGCGGCTCCGGTCGGGAGGATCGTCATCAGTAGGAGCTGAACAATGCCTGCCGCGCCAGATTGAGCGCGGCCACCGCGTCCTGCCGGTCCTGCGCCGCCTGCATCGCCGCGAAGTCCAGCTTGTCGAGCGCGCGCTCCACCGTCTTCAGGAAACCGATCGCCGAATTGGCGGCGGCGACGCTGTCCTCGCGGAACGGGAACTGGTCGAGCTGCCAGACGCCCTCCCACCCGTTCTTGCGCAGCGTGTAGAAGAATTCGAACAGTTCGATCGGGTGGATCGACCCGGCGATCAGATCGTCGTCCCACCCGCGCAGATTGTCGTTCACGTCCATCCCGAACAGCCGGCCATGGTCGATCGCCAGTTGCGCCGCGTCGGCCGGGCTCTCACCGCCGTACAGCGAATGGCCGAAATCGAGCAGGATGCCGACATTGGGCAGGCCCATCCGCTCGATCCCGAGCAGGGTGCGCGCGACGCTGTCGTAGCTCATGTGGACGCGCGGCTCGCGCGGCTTGTATTCGATGACGAATTTCAGGTCGGGGTTTTGTCCGGCTAGCTCGGCTACCCCCTCGACGCTCATCCGCCACAATGCGCGGTGGTCGACCTGGAACGGATAGTCCCATCCGTCCTGCCCCGGCCACAGCTTCACATAGTCCGCGCCGAAATGGCGGACGACACGGGCGGCCTCGTTGCACATCTCGTTGGCGAGGCGGCGGATGCCCGGATCGGGATTGGTGAAGGCACCGCGCGCGAACTGCCGCGTGTAGATTTCGGGGGTGATGCCGATCACCGACAGTCCGTTGCGCGCCAGCGCCGCGTCGACCTGCGACAGCGACAGGCCGGGATCGGCGAAGGGATAGTTGATGTCGACCACCGACAGATCGTCGACCTGCCCGGCCAGATCGATCATGTCGATCAGCGAGCGCGTCTCGCCATAGCCATCGGTGGCGTAGCGATCGACGTAGGTGGCGAAATGCCAGATGCCGGCGCCATAGCGTTGCTTGCCCATCGATCGATCCTCTCGCGAATTTTCGCCGCGCGACGCGATTGCGTCCCGCCGATAATCACATATAAGACGTCATATGAATAATATGTCCGCCGCAGGCAATGAGGATTTCGCCGCGCGCGCCGATCGGGTGCGCGCCAGGGCCAACTGGATGCGTCGGCGGCTGCTGGCGATGATCGTCGGGGCGGGGCAGGGGCATCCCGGCGGCGACCTGTCGGCGACCGACATTCTCGCCGCGCTGTATTTCGACATATTGCGGATCGACCCCGCCCGGCCCGACGCCCCGGATCGCGACCGGTTCGTGATGAGCAAGGGGCATTGCACCGGCGCGCTCTATTCGGCGCTCGCGGCGCGCGGCTTCTTTCCGGAAAGCGAACTCGACACCTATCTCCAGCCGGAATCGCGGCTGAACGGGCATCCCAACCGGGTGTATCTGCCCGGCGTCGAAACCAACACCGGGCCGCTCGGCCACGGGTTTCCGGTCGCGGTGGGCATCGCCATCGCCGGCCAGATCGATCGCGCCGACTACCGCGTCTTCGCGCTCACCGGCGATGGCGAACTACAGGAAGGCAGCATGTGGGAAGCGGCGATGCTGGCCGGCCACCGGGGGCTGGGCAAGCTGACCGTGGTGGTCGATCGCAACCGCCTGCAACAAGGCGCGCGGACCGAGGATACCAACGCGCTCGAACCGCTGGCCGACAAATGGCGCGCGTTCGGCTGGGAGGTCGTCGGTGTCGACGGCCATGACGCGGGCGCGCTGCTGGCGGCGTTCGACGCGGCGGCGCGCCCACGCGACCGGCCGCGATGCATCATCGCCGATACCGCCAAGGGGCATGGCGTCAGTTTCATGCGCGATCAGGCCGGCTGGCATCACGGCGTGCCGAATGCGGCACAATATGCCCAGGCGATCCGCGAGCTGGAAGCGGAGATGGCGTCGTGAGCGCCGCCGCGTCCAGCCCCCAGGGCATGTTCGACTGCCGCGACGCCTATGTCGCCGCGCTGGAGGACATGGCGACCACCGACGATCGTATCGTCGCGGTCGTCAACGACTCGGTCGGATCGTCGAAGCTCGGCAAATTCCGCGACCGTTTCCCCGACCGGCTCGTCAACGTCGGCATCGCCGAACAGAATATGGTCAGCGTCGGCGCGGGGCTGGCCAATGGCGGCAAGGTGCCGTTCGTCAGCGGGGCGGGATGTTTCCTGACCGCGCGGGCGATGGAGCAGATCAAGGTCGACTGCGGCTACAGCCAAGCCAACGTCAAGCTGTGCGGCATCTCCAGCGGTGTCGCCTATGGCGAACTGGGGGCGACGCATCACAGTATCGAGGATGTCGCGTGGCTGCGCGCGATCGACAAGCTGACGGTGATCGTCCCCGCCGATCCGTGGCAGACCGATGCCGCGATCCGCGCCGCCGCCGCGCACGACGGCCCGGTCTATGTCCGCATCAGCCGGATGCCGGTGCCCGCGCTTGAGCGCGACGATACGCCCTTCGCGATCGGCCGTGCCGAGACGCTGCGCGACGGGGGCGACGTGGCGATCGTCGCCAGCGGGACGCTGGTCCACCGCGCGCTCGCCGCCGCCGCGACGCTGGCGGGCGAGGGGATCGCGGCGCGCGTCGTCAACATGGCCACCGTGTCGCCGATCGATGCCGCCGCGCTGGCCGCAGCGGCGGCGACCGGCGCGATCGTGACCGCCGAGGAAGGGCTGGCGCACGGCGGGCTGGGCGGGGCGGTCGCCGAATGGTGCGCGCGCCATGCGCCGGTGCCGATGCGGATGCTGGGCTTTCCCGGATTTCTGCCTACGGGATCGGCCGACTGGCTGATGGAACGCTTCGGCCTGACCGCCACCGGGATCGCGGCGGCGGTGCGCGACGTGCTCGGGCAGCGGGCGGCGCGATGAGCCGCCCGGTCATCCTCGCGATCGATCAGGGGACGACCAATACCAAGGCGCTGCTGGTCGCCACCGACGGCACGGTGGTTCGGTCGCGGTCGCGGGCGATGCGTGTTGCCTATCCCCGTCCCGGCTGGGCCGAACAATCGGCGTCGGACATCTGGGAAGCGGTCGCCGCGCTGATCGGTGAGCTGGTCGCCTCCGCCCCCGATGTGCGGGTCGCGGCGGTCGCCATCGCCAACCAGCGCGAAACGGTGGTGATCTGGGACGCGGCCACCGGACAGGCGCTTACCCCGGCGGTGTTGTGGCAATGCCAGCGATCGGCCGGGCGGCTGGCCGCGCTGCGCGCGCAGGGCCACGAACCGCTGGTGCTGGCGCGCACCGGGCTCAGCCTCGACCCGTTGTTCCCCGCCGCCAAGATCGCCGGGCTGCTCGACGCCATGCCCGGCGCACGCGACCGCGCGGCGCGCGGCGAACTGCGCTGCGGGACGATCGATAGCTGGCTGTTGTGGAATCTGACCGATGGCGCGGTCCATGCGACCGACCACAGCAATGCGTCGCGCACCCAGTTGTTCGATCTCGACCGGCTGTGCTGGGACGACGACCTCGCCGCGATCTTCGACGTGCCGCTCGCCATGCTGCCGCAGGTGCTGTCGTCGGATGCCGCGTTCGGCACCGTCGCGCCGGGCATCACCGCGCTGCCGCCGGGAACCCCGATCCATGCGATGATCGGCGACAGCCATGCCGCGTTGTTCGCGCATGGCATCGAAACGCCGGGCGGCGGGGTGAAGGCCACGATCGGCACCGGCAGCTCGCTGATGACGCCGACCGACGGCCGGGTGCGCTCGGCGCACGGCCTGTCCGGCACGATCGCGTGGAGCCGGGGCGGCGTCGTCCGCCATGCGCTCGAAGGCAATATCTCGGTGTCGGGACAGGCGGCGGCGTTCGCTACGACATTGCTCGGGCTGGCGGATGAAGCCGCACTGACGGTATTGGCGATGACCGTGCCCGATGCCGGCGGGGTGACGTTCGTCCCCGCGCTCGCCGGGCTGGGCGCGCCGCACTGGCGGCCGCAGGCGCGCGGGCTGATCGCGGGCATGACGCTGGCGACCCGCCCGGCGCATGTCGCCCGCGCGACGCTCGACGCGATCGCCTTGCAGATCGCCGACGTGCTGGCGGCGATGGAGGCCGATCTCGGCCGGCCGTGCGCGACCGTGTCGGTCGATGGCGGCGCGGCGAAGAACCCGTTGCTGGCGCAGATCCTCGCCGACCTGACCGGCCGCTCGATCGTCCGCCCGCATGCCGCCGAGGCCAGCGCGCTGGGTGCGGCGCGGATGGCGGCCGGGGCGATGGGACTGGACGGCACCGACCTGCGGCTGGTGCCCGAACAGGTGTTCGCACCCGCGATCGACGCGGCGGCACGGGCGGCGATGCGGGCCGGCTGGGCCGGCGCGATCGAACGCGCCGGGTGATCTTGGTGCCGGACCGGGCATCCGCCCTGTCCGGCAGGCCGCCCTACGCCGTCCGCCCCTCGATCGGGGCGACATCCATGTCCGCTTCGAGTTCGTCGAGTGACTTGCCCTCGTTGCGCGGTGCGCCGAGGTAGCCGATCAGCCCGCTCAGGACGAGGAACCCGGTCAGGATCCATGCCAGCGTCTGGAACCCGGTCGCGGTCAGCAGCGGCACGAAGAAGCTGAAGATGCCCAGCACGATCCGCACGATCCCGAACATCAGCCCCTGCGCCGTCGATCGCAGCAGCGTGGGGAACATTTCCGCGCTCCACAACTGGAAGAAGGATTGCGCGCCGAACCCCTGACCGATGCTCATCAGCATGACATGCACCAGCGCCATCGACAGCGTCAGCGGAAAGATCGCCAGCAGCGACATGCCGATCACCTGGACGATGGCCGATACCAGAAACAGCGTGCGCTGGTTCACCCGGTCGGCCAGCCGCATGAAGATCAGCCAGATCGACAACATGCCGAGCAGGAAGCTGAATGACTGCACCGCCACCGCCATCGCCTGGCTCTGGTTGCCGACGGTGCGCAGGATATAGGGAAAGAAGAAGCCGTTGGTGCCCGCCCACAGGTTCCACATGCCGTACATGCCGGTCAGGAACGCCATCGGCGCGATCCATTGCATTTTCATCAGATCGCGTAAGCGGGCGGGCTGCGCCGCCGCGCCGGCGCTCGGTGCCTTGTCCGCCTGCGCATCCAGCCAGCGTTGCGATTCCTTCATCCGCGATCGCAGAAAGGTCAGCGCGACCGCGAGGATGGCGAGATGCGCGAACACGATCCGCGCGCCGAGCAGGCCGAGCGGTTCGAGCGCGAGGAACATCAGCAGGACGACGACCGGCCCCAGATACCATAGCACCTGTGCCACGCCGCTGTGCTTACCGCGCGCGCCCTTGGGCGCGGTTTCGGCGATCAGCGACCACGACGCCGGAATGTCCGCGCCCACTGCCAGCCCGACCAGAAAAAAGCCGATCAGCACCATCCACGCATTCATCGCGAAGATCAGCCACAACATGCCGAAGGCGTAGAACAGCATGTCATATTGGTAGATCGTCTTGCGCCCGAACAGGTCGCACAGTCGCCCGCCGACGAACGCGCCGATCCCGGCGGAAATGGCATTCGGCCCGAACGCGCCGATCAGCCCGACGAAACCGGGACTGAGGTCATAGGCCTGCATCCACAGCGCGAGCGCGGCCGACCCGGCGACGATCGATCCGGCATCGATATAATTGGCCAGCCCGGCGAGAATCGTATTTTTCCAGTCGTTTCGGTCCGAACCGATCCCCTCCGCGATTGCGCCTTCCATTCCCGCTCCCTCCGGTTCTATAATCATATGACGACATATGATATTATGGGTTGCGGTGCAATTGGAGAGCGATGGTGACGGTTTCGCGAAGGACCATATTGGGCGGCGGCGCGGCAGCGGCCGCCGCCGCGCTGACCCCCGCCGCAGCGGCGAGCGCCACCGCGCGGGTCGAACGCTGGGGCCTGCATGAGATCGTGCTGGCCGGCCCGGCGGGCGGCAATCCGTTCGACGACGTGACGCTGGCGGCGATCTTCACGCTGGGCACGACGCGCATTGTCGTGCCCGGCTTCTACGACGGCGACGGCACCTACCGCATCCGTTTCAGCCCGCCGTCGCTCGGGCGATGGACATGGACGACGGCGAGCAACGTCGCCGCGCTCGACGGGCGAAGCGGCGCGGTGGACAGCGTGCCACCATCGCCCGGCAACCATGGCCCGGTGCGGATGACGCGCGACGGCTATCATTTCGTCCATGCCGACGGCACGCCCTACCGCCCGGTGGGGACGACCGCCTATTCATGGGCGCTGCAATCCGACGCGCAATGCGCGCGCACGCTGGCGACGCTGAAGGCCGGACCGTTCAACAAGATCCGCATGTGCGTATTCCCGAACGTCGCATCGGTCGCGACCGACCCGTTCGTGCGCACCGGCGGGGGGCCGCGCGACTGGGACCCGACACGCTTCGATCCCGCCTATTTCCGCCGGTTCGAGGATCGCCTCCGCCGGCTGGGCGAGCTGGGGATCGAGGCCGACGTCATCCTGTTCCACCCCTATGACAAGCGGCGCGGCTATTCGGCGATGCGGCGGTCGGACGACGAACGCTATGTCCGCTATGTCGCGGCGCGGTTCGGGGCGTTTCGCCACGTCTGGTGGGCGATGGCCAACGAATATGACATCGTCGAGGACAAGACGGTCGCCGACTGGGATCATCTGTTCGCGGTGCTGGTCGCCGCCGATCCGCACGACCGGCTGCGCTCGATCCATCAACTCAACGTCTATTACGATCACCGCAAGCCGTGGATCACCCATGCCAGCATCCAGCACGGCGCGGCGGTGCTCGACGACGGGCGGGTCCATCCGCACCGCAATTTCGCGCAGAAGGCGGTGATCTTCGACGAGGTGATCTACGAGGGCAATTCCGACAAGCGCTGGGCGCGGCTGACCGGCGAGCAACTGGTCGAGCGGTTCTGGTGGGGCACGCTCGGCGGCGCCTATGTCGGCCATGGCGAGGTGTTCACCGACACCGGCAATCCCGACCAGTCGTGGCTGGGGCAGGGGGGCAGCCTGCGCGGGACGAGTCCGCCCCGGCTGGCGTTTCTGAACCGCATCCTCGCCAGCGTACCGTCGCCGGGGATCGATCCGATCCAGCAATTCTGGGACTATCATCTCGGCGGGCGGGACTTCACCTGGTATCTCAAATATTTCGGCAGCAGCCGCCCGACCCGCTGGGACGTCGCGCTGCCCACCCGCGCGGCCGATCCGCACCCCGACTACCGCATCGACATCCTCGACACCTGGAACATGACGATCACCCCGGTCGAGGGCGTGTTCCGCATGGTCCAGCGCGACGAATACGACGTCCACGACCCCGCCCGGCCGAGTATCGCCCTGCCCGGCAAACCTTATATCGCGCTGCGGATAACGAAGGTGTGACGGTCGCGGGGTAGTCCGCCAAAGCTCGATCGACAACCCTGTTCGCAGGTGCAATACATCGGCCATGCCAGCCCCTGAGGACCATCGGTCGCCGCTTCGCCGTATCGCCATCGATCGCGGGGGGACGTTCACCGATGTCGTCGCCGAATATGCCGACGGGCGGATCGCCGTCGCCAAGCTGCTGTCGGTCGATCCCGGCCGCTACGACGATGCGGCGGTCGAGGCAGTGCGGCGGCTGTCGGGCACGCCCGAAGGTCCGTTGCCGGCGATCGACGTGCGGATCGGCACCACCGTCGCCACCAACGCGCTGCTCGAACGGCGCGGCGAACCGACGGTGCTGGTCATCACCCGCGGTTTCGGCGACGCGCTGGCGATCGGCTATCAGGACCGGCCCGATATTTTCGCGCGCGCGATCGTCCGGCCAGCGCCACTGGCCGCGCGGGTGGTCGAGGTCGACGAACGGGTCGATGTCGACGGCGGAATCGTCCGCGCGCTCGATCCGGCGGCGGCCGAGGTCGCGTTGGCCCAAGCGTATGCCGATGGACTGCGCAGCGTCGCGATCGTCCTGATGCACGGCTGGCGACATCCGGCGCATGAGGCGGCGCTGGTCGATCTGGCGCGGCGCATCGGTTTCCCCTGGATTTCGGCCAGCCACCGCGCCGCGCCGCTCATCCGGCTGGTCGCGCGCGGCGATACCACCGTCGCCGACGCTTATCTGTCGCCGGTGCTGCGTCGCTATGTCGACGGACTGACGGCGGCATTCGGCGGCGCGCCGCTGTTCATGCAGTCGTCGGGCGGGCTGGTGGCGGCGGGCGGGGTCAGCGGCAAGGACGCGCTGCTCTCCGGCCCCGCTGGCGGGATCGTCGGTATGGCGGCGGCGGCGACCAACGCCGGGGCGGCGCGGGTGATCGGCTTCGACATGGGCGGCACCTCGACCGACGTGTCGCTGTGGGCGGGCAGCTTCGAGCGGCGGCAGGAGGCGGTGATCGGCGGCGTCCGCGTGTCGGCACCGATGCTGCGGATCGATACGGTTGCGGCGGGCGGCGGTTCGATCTGCCGGTTCGATGGCGGGCGCTTCGTCGTCGGCCCAGAATCGGCCGGGGCCGATCCGGGGCCCGCCTGCTACCGGCGCGGCGGGCCGCTGACCGTCACCGACTGCAACCTCGTGCTCGGCCGGATCGTGCCCGCGCATTTCCCGGCGGTGTTCGGCCCGGCACGCGACCAGCCGCTCGACCGTGACGCCGTGCTCGCCCGGCTCGACGCGCTGCTCGACGAGGTCGAGTTGGCGACCGGCACGCGGCCGACCCGTGATGCCGCCGCCGAAGGGCTGGTCGCGATCGCGGTCGCCAACATGGCCGGTGCGATCAAGGCGGTGTCGGTCGCGCGCGGCCATGATCCGGCGACCTATGCGCTGATGAGCTTCGGCGGGGCGGGCGGGCAGCACGCCTGCCTCGTCGCCGATGCGCTGGGCATGACCGAAGTGCTGGTCCATCCGCTGGCCGGCGTCCTGTCGGCATGGGGCATCGCGCTGGCCGACCGGCGGAGCGTGCGCCAGCGCAGCGTAGGGCTGCCGCTTGCTGGAGACTGGCGCGCGTTGCTCGACGATCTCGTCGTCGCCGCCCGCGCCGACCTTGGCGACGGGGCGCGGGTCGAGGCGAGCGCGACCTTGCGCTATGCTCGCACCGATCAGGGGATCGACGTGGGGCTGGCCGACGACACGGTGATGGCGGCGGCGTTCGTGGGCGCGCACCGCGACCGCTTCGGCTTCGACGGCGACGACATGCTGATCGTCGAGCGGCTCCAGGTCGAGGCGGTGCTGCCCACCACGCCGCTCGCCGCCGCGACGGTGACGGCGACCGGACAGGCACCCGAGACGGTCGAGGTAGCGATGGCCGGCGCGCGCCATGCCACCCCGCTGCACCGGCGCGAGGCGCTCGGAGCCGGACAATGCGTCGACGGCCCGGCGCTGATCGTCGATCCCACCTCGACGCTCGCGGTTCAGCAGGACTGGCGCGCGGTGGTGCTGGACGACGGCACGCTGCGGCTGAACCGCGCCGCGCCCCGCGCGCAGGCCAGCGGCGATGCCGGCGTCGATCCGGTCCGCCTCGCCATCTTCGCCGGGCTGTTCATGGGGCTGGCCGAGGAGATGGGCTCGGCGCTCCAGCGCAGCGCCGCATCGGTCAACATCCGCGAACGGCTCGATTTCTCCTGCGCGATCTTCGACGCGCACGGCCATCTCGTCGCCAACGCGCCGCATATTCCGGTGCATCTGGGCAGCATGGGCGATTGCGTCCGCCACCTGATCGCCGCGCGCAATGCCGACGGGCGCGGCATGCGGCCGGGCGATGCCTATGCGGTGAACGATCCCTATCGCGGCGGCACGCACCTGCCGGACATCACGCTCGTCCAGCCGGTGTTCGCTGGCGACGATGACACGCCCGCCTTCTTCGTCGCGGCGCGCGGCCACCATGCCGATGTCGGCGGGACCAGCCCCGGATCGATGCCCGCCGACAGCCGCTCTATCGCCGAGGAAGGCGTGGTGTTCGACGACGTGCTGGTCGTCGCCGACGGGCGGCTGCGCGAGGCCGAATTGCGCGCGCTGTTCGCAAGCGGCCCTTGGCCGGCGCGCAACATCGACCAGAACATGGCCGATCTGGCAGCGCAGCTCGCCGCCTGCGCGCGCGGCGCGGCGGGCCTCGCCCGGCTGGTCGCCGAACAGGGGCTGACGGTCGTCGCCGCCTATATGGAGCATGTCCAGACGCACGCCGAAACGCTGGCGCGCCGGTTGATCCGCACGCTGGCCGACGGCCAATTCGCCTATGCGACCGACGACGGCGCGGTGGTGCGGGTGGCGGTACGGGTCGATGCGGCGGCAGGCGCGCTCACCGTCGACTTCACCGGCAGCAGCGCGCAGCGGCCGGGCAACACCAACGCCCCGCTGGCGGTGACTCGCGCGGCGGTGCTGTATGTCCTGCGCACCCTCGTCGGCGAGGATGCGCCGCTCAACGACGGGTTCCTGCGGCCGGTGACGCTGATCGTTCCGCAAGGATCGATGCTCAACCCGCGCTTCCCGGCGGCGGTCGTCGCCGGGAACGTCGAAACCAGCCAGGTCGTCACCGACGCGCTGATGGGCGCGCTGGGCGCAATGGCCGCCAGTCAGGGGACGATGAACAACTTCACCTTCGGCGATGCCGATCGCCAATATTACGAGACGATCGCCGGGGGTGCCGGCGCCGGCCCCGGGTTCGTCGGCGCGAGCGCGGTGCAGACGCACATGACCAACAGCCGCCTGACCGATCCCGAAGTGCTGGAGACGCGCTTCCCGGTCCTGATCGAACAATTCGCGATCCGCCACGGATCGGGCGGCGACGGCGCTTGGGCCGGCGGCAACGGCACGACGCGGCGGGTGCGGTTCCGCGCGGCGATGCGCGCCAACATCCTGTCGAACCATCGCAGCATCGCGCCGTTCGGCATGGCCGGCGGCGGTGACGGCGCGGTCGGCGCCAATAGCATCGAACGCGCCGATGGCCGTGTCGAGCGCCTCGGCGCGGTCGCCTCGGCCGACATGGGCGTGGGCGACGTGTTCGTGATCGAGACGCCGGGCGGCGGCGGCTACGGCACTCGTCCAGTGGAGGATCGCTGATGCTGGTCCTGTCGGGCGTCGCGGTCATCGCGCTCGGTTTCCTGCTGCGCTTTAACCCGCTGCTGGTCATCGTCGTCGCCGCCGCCGTCACCGGCCTTGCCGCCGGGCTCGATCCGCTAGCGGTCCTCGCCCGCTTCGGCCATGCGTTCAACGAAACGCGCTACGTCACCGCGATCTACATGGTGCTGCCGGTGATCGGCCTGCTCGAACGCGCCGGGCTTCAGGCGCGCGCCCGCTCGCTGGTACTCGGTCTGAAGGGGCTGACCGTCGGGCGGCTGCTCGCCGGCTACCTGCTGTTCCGGCAATTGTCGGCCGCGCTCGGCCTCACCGCCATCGCCGGCCATGCGCAGACCGTCCGCCCGCTGGTCGCACCGATGGCCGAAGCGGCGGCCGAGGGGCAGGGCACCGCCGACCCCGAACACGTCCGCGCGCTGGCGGCCGCGACCGACAATATCGGGCTGTTCTTCGGTGAGGACATCTTCATCGCGATCGGATCGATCCTGCTGATGAAGGGCGTGCTCGAAGGCTATGGCATCGCCATTGAGCCGTTTCACCTGTCGGTCTGGGCGATCCCGACCGCCATCGCCGCCTTCCTCATCCATGGTCTGCGGCTCTGGCTGCTCGACCGGCGGCTGGCGGGGGCGAAGCGATGATCGGCCTCGGCTTCGTCTATCTCGTCGCCGGCAGTTTCTTCGCCGGCTGCGCGATCCTCGGGATTATCGACCGGCGCTTCGCCAATGCGCTGTTCCACGCGCTGCTTGGCCTCTCGTTCTTCGCGGGCGACCGGATCGGCGACATCGGCAACGGCGTCCTCGTCCTCGCCCTCGTCGCGACCGCCGCGTCGGGGCGGATGCGGCGCGGCGAAAGCGTCGAACCGGCGACCCCCAAAGGCCCGCTGCTCGCGCTGGCGCTGGTCATTCCGGCGGCGGCACTGGGCGGCACGGTGTTGTTCAAACAGGTGCCGGCGCTGGTCGATCCGAAACAGGCGACGCTGGTCGCGCTGGCGGCGGGGGTTCTCGTCGCGCTCGCTTTATGCTGGCTGGCGCTGCGCGCGACGCCGCTCGCCGGGCTGCGCTCGGGCCGCCGCCTGCTCGACGAGATCGGCTGGGCGGCGGTGATGCCGCAATTGCTCGCCAGCCTCGGCGCGGTGTTCGCGCTCGCCGGGGTCGGCGACGTGGTCGGTGGGCTGATCGGCGGGGCGATCCCGGCGGGCAGCATCTTCGGCGCGGTCGTCGCTTACGGCCTCGGCATGGCGTTGTTCACCATCGTGATGGGCAATGCCTTCGCCGCCTTTCCGGTGATGGCGGCGGCGGTCGGGATACCGCTGCTGGTCCGCCACTATGGCGGCGATCCCGCGCCGGTCGCCGCGATCGGGATGCTCGCCGGCTTCTGCGGCACGTTGCTGACGCCGATGGCGGCGAACTTCAACATCGTGCCCGCAGCGCTGCTCGACCTGCGCGACCGCTACGGCGTGATCCGTGCGCAGGCCGCCACCGCGCTGCCGCTGCTGCTTTTCAACATCGCGCTGCTGTGGTGGGTGCTGATATGACGACGCTGACTCCCGACCTCGCCGGCCGTTTCGCCCGGATCACGCTCGGCCACATTGGCCAGCAATATCCCTACAAGCTCGACCAGGTGCTGACCGGGCCGCAGGACGTGCGCCCGCCGGCCGACCTTCACCCGATCTTCCACGGCAGCTTCGACTGGCATAGCTGCGTCCATGGCTGGTGGCAGTTGCTGACGATCCGCCGCCTGTTCCCCGACCTGCCCGAAGCCGCTGCCATCGCCACCCGCGCCGACATGATGCTGATCCCGGAGCGGGTAGCGGGCGAGCGCGCCCGTCTCGACCAGCCGTTCGCCGCCGGGTTCGAACGCCCCTATGGCTGGGCGTGGCTGCTGGCGCTCCATGCCGAGGCGTGCCGCCACGACGCGCCATGGGGCGCGGCGCTGGCCCCGCTGGCGCAAGCGTTCGCCGCGCGGTTCCGGGACTTCCTGCCGAAGCTCACCTATCCGATCCGCACCGGCACCCATTTCAACACCGCCTTCGCGCTGGTGCTGGCGCGCGACTGGGCGATGACCCGCGACGCCGCCTTAGTCGCGCTGATCGACGAGCGGGCGCAGGCGTGGTTCCTGCGCGACCGGGGGTGTCAGGCATGGGAGCCATCGGGCGACGATTTCCTGTCGTCGGCACTGACCGAGGCGCTGCTGATGCGCCACGTCCTGCCCGCCCCGGCGTTCGCGACATGGTTCGCCGCCTTCCTGCCCGACCTCGATCGCGGCGAGCCGGCGACGCTGTTCCACCCCGTCACCGTGTCCGACCGCAGCGACGGCAAGATCGCCCATCTCGACGGGCTGAACCTCAGCCGCGCATGGTGCTGGCGCACGATCGCAGCGGGACACCCGCTGCAGGACCGACTGAACGCGGTCGCCGACCGGCACCTCGCCGCCAGCCTGCCGCATCTCGACGACGATTACATGGGCAGCCACTGGCTCGCCACCTTCGCGCTGCTCGCCACCGCCGGTCTGGGTCCCGCCGTGCCGGCACATGCGATCGGGGCGTCGATCCCGGCCGGATGAGTCCCGGCGGCGGGGCGCGTTACCGCTCGACGATGTCGTGCCGCATCGGCGCGAGCTTGGCGAGGAACCGGTTCTGCGCGGCGAAGGCCACGCCCTCGGCACCCATCGCCGCCTGAAGGTTCTCGACCAGCCGGTTCATGTCGCCCTGCTGCACGCCCATGGTCTTGTGCGCGCTCAGCATGTCGCGCCCGGTGTAGCTGCATCCGGCGTTCAGGATGTAGCAGAAATGCTCGAACAGCGTCCGCTTCAGCCGGACCTGATCGTGGTTGGCGAAGACCTCGCCGATGTGCCGGTCGGCGAAGTTCGTCGCGACGAAGCGGTTGACGATCCGGCGGATGCCCGGCTGTCCGTGGAACGCGCGCGCCATGCCCTCGCCGGCAAAGGGCGTCGCGCCGGCGTTCGCGGCGTCCACCTTGTACGGCTCGACCGGCTCCTCGCCGGGCATCGCATGGGCGGGCGGATGGTCCTGCGCCACCGGCGACAGGGTGAGGAGGAGGGCGGCAAGGATCATGATGACGAGGTCCGGTAGGAGTGGGAGGGACTGGATCGACATTCGAGCGAATGTTCGGTTTCTCCCCTCCCTTCTCAGGGAGGGGAGCAATAATGTTGGCGCTCCGACCGAATGTCGATCCGGTCTAGAAACTGCCCTGAAGCTGGAACAGGACGCCGCGCTGCTTCTCGAACGTCGCGACCGATCCCAGATCGGCATAGGCGATCGTCGCGGTCAGGTGGCGGTTGATGCCATAGGCGGCGAAGGCATCGGCCCAGTCGTCCTCGCGCGCGATCGCCAGGTTGCTGGGCTTGCTGCGATATTCCGCGCCGACGACCAGCCGACGCGACAATTGATAGGCGAGCGACCCCTCGACCTGCACCCGGTAGCTGTCGCCAAGCGCGCCGCCATGGCCGAGCAGCCCGTTCTGGTTCGCCCTGGTCGCGCGCACCGTCGCATTGGCGAGCACCGACCAGTTCAGGAACAGCTTGGTCGCGCTGGCATAATAATCCACGCCATCGGCCTCGCGCGCGCCGACCGCGCGGACGACGGCCGCATCGAGGCTTTTCTTATACTGTGCGCCGACCGCGACGGCGGGCATCCATGGCGATCCATAGACGGCATCGCCCGCCACGCGGACCTTCAGGCCATAGATGTCCTGATCGAACTTGAAATCATTGCCGAGGCCGAGCGCACCGCCGACCTTGTTCGTGTCGAGAATCTGCCGTGCGAACGACAGCTCGATCCGGTCCCACGCGCCGATCGCCCCCGACAGGACGGTGACGTCGTAATCGGGCAGTGCGGCGATGGTGACGCCCGCCTGCCCGCCGATCGTGTCTTTCGTCGCATTGCCGGCGATGACCGCCCATGGCGTCAACCCGCCGCCCGCCGATCCCTCGATCGTGCTGATTCCGTTGGTCAGCAACAGCTTGCCGGGTTCGCCGACGGTCTGCGCCTGTGCCGGCAGGGCGACCGTCATTACGCAAATTGCGCAAAGTTCATTCCGGGAGATGCTCTTCATTCCCCAAGGATAGAAGCGCGCCGGTAAATATCCGGCTAACCGGCGTGCGGGCGAAGCAGCGTGGTCTTAACCGGAGGTTGATGGATTCCACGCATATTGGGTCCATGAAACTCGCTGCTACCGCCGCCATGGCTGCCTTCCTCGTGCCGCTTCCCGCCGTTGCCGGAACCGTCGCGGTCCGTGTCGTCGATGCCGCTGGGCAGCCGGTGCCCGATGCGGTCGTCACCATCCATCCGGCGGCGGGCGTTCCGGCCGGGCCGATCCGGTTTCCCTGGCCCAGCACGATGGTCCAGCGCGGCATCGCCTTCAATCCCGGCACGCTCATCGTGCCGGTCGGCGCGACCGTCACCTTTCCCAACCAGGACAAGGTGCGCCATCACGTCTACAGCTTCTCGCGCGCGGCGAAGTTCGAACTGAAGCTGTTCGGACGGGATCAGAGCCGCAGCTACCTGTTCACCACGCCGGGCACGGTCGCGCTCGGCTGCAACATTCACGATGCGATGTCGGGCTTCATCCGCGTGGTCGACACCCCGTTCGCGGGCAAGACGGCAGCGGCGGGCGATACGTCGATCGCGGGCGTCACCGGCGGGCGGGCGACGCTGACGATATGGCACCCCCGGCTCAAGGCGAAGCTGGGCGAGGTCAGCTTTCCGCTCGACGTTCCGGCCAGCGGCGATACTGCCAAACGCATCACCATCGCGCTCCGGTAACGACCGTGCCGCGCCCGTCCCTGCCGCGCGTCATTGCGCTCGTCCGCGGGTCGCTCTCGGCCAAGCTGGCGGTCTTCTATGGCGCGCTGTTCGCGCTGGCGGTCGTGTTGATCCTGATCGGGGTGAAGGCGGGGATCGGCAATACCGCCGAGGGTATGATCCGCAACGAAATGGTCGCCAGCGCCAAGGTGTTCGACCGGGTGACGGCAATGCGTTACGCCCAGCTTGGCGATGCGGGCACCGTGCTGGCGGGCGACTTCGGCTTTCGCAGCGCGGCGGCGACGGGCGACGCGCCGACGATCGTCTCGGCGCTCGATTCGCTGCGCAGCCGCCTGCGGCTCGACCAGGCATTCTTCGTCGGCGCGGACGGAGCGGTCGTCGGCTATCGCGGACGCATGTCGCCGCGCGACGCCGACGATCTGTTCGCCGCGCTCGACGGCGGGCGGACGCGCGGCGTGCTGCGCATCGGCGACGCCCGGTTCAACGCTGCCGCCGCGGCGGTCAAGGCACCGGTCACGATCGGCTGGGTCGTGTTCGGCAACGCGCTCGACGGGCGGGAGATGGCCCGGCTGGCGCGGCTGTCCTCGATCGACCTTGCGCCGCATATTGTCCCCGCCGCGACGCTCGACCCCGCGCAGCGCGGCGGCGCGGTGGTAGAACGCGACATCGACGGCAAGCGGATGCTGGTGCAGGCATCGCCGATCGCCTCGTTCGTCGACGGCGAGCCGCAGGTGCTGCTGCTGCGATACAGCATCACCGACGCGCTGGCGGCATATCGGCCGCTGCTGTGGCTGCTGATCGGTTGCGGCGCGGTCGGCGTCGTCATCGCCGGCATCGGCAGCGTCGTGCTGGCGCGGCGGATCACCCGGCCGATCATCGCGCTCGATGATGCCGCGCGGCGGGTGGCGCGTGGCGATTATACCCAGGTCGCCGTCACCACGCGGGACGAACTCGGCACGCTCGCCGCCAGCTTCAACCGCATGGTCGACGACATTGGCGAGCGCGAGCGCCAGATCACCCATATGGCGCTGCACGACCATCTGACCGGCCTGGCGAACCGCGTCCTGCTGCGCGACCATCTGACCATGGTGATCGCCCGTCCGCCGTCGCAGCGGCGACAGGCGCTGTTCTGCCTCGATCTCGACCAGTTCAAGGTCGTCAACGACACGCTCGGCCATCCGACCGGCGACGCCTTGCTGTGCGAGATCGCCGGCCGGCTCAGCCGGTTCGCGCCCGACGGCTTCGTCGCGCGGCTGGGCGGCGACGAATTCGCGATCGTGCTCGACGATGCGCAGCGCTCGCTCGACCGGGTAGCGCATGAACTGACGCGGGTGGTGGCCGAACCGTGCATCGTCAACGGCCACCGCATCGTGCCGGGCACCAGCATCGGCATCGCGATCCTCGGCGTCGACGGCGAGGATGCGGTGACGCTGGCGAAGAACGCCGATCTCGCGCTCTACCGCGCCAAGCACGACGGGCGCGGCGGCTATCGCTTCTTCGAGGCGACGATGGATGCCGAGGCACGCAAGCGCCGGCAGATGGAGCTAGACCTCCACGACGCCATCGCAGAGGGGCAGTTGTCGCTGATGTTCCAGCCGCTGTTCAACCTGTCCGAAACCCGCGTCTGCGCGTTCGAGGCGCTGTTGCGCTGGAACCATCCGGTGCGTGGGCAAGTGTCTCCGGTCGACTTCATCCCGCTGGCCGAGGATACTGGGCTGATCGTGCCGATCGGCGAATGGGTGATCCGCGAGGCGTGTCGCGCGGCGCGGCGCTGGCCCGACGACGTGCGGGTCGCGGTGAACGTATCGCCGGTCCAGTTCCGCAATCCGGGCCTCGCCGCCGTCATCCTCCAGGCGCTGTCCGAAAGCGGCCTCGCCCCGCAGCGGCTGGAACTGGAGATCACCGAGAGCCTGTTCATCGACAATCCCAAATCGACGCTGGCCTCGCTGCACAGCCTGCGCGCGCTGGGCGTGCGCGTCGCGCTCGACGATTTCGGCACCGGCTATTCCTCGCTCAGCTATCTGCGCGCCTTTCCATTCGACAAGATCAAGATCGACCGCAGCTTCATCCTCGACCTGCTCGACGGTGACGGCGACAGCGCCACCGCGATCATCAAGTCGATCACGACGCTGGCCGAGGCGCTGGGCATGGAGACGACCGCCGAGGGCGTCGAGAACGCCGGCCAGCTCGACATCCTGCGCGAACAGGGCTGTACCCATATCCAGGGCTATTATTTCAGCCGGCCGGTGCCCGAAAGCGAGATCCGGCGGATGCTGGGCATGGAGGACGAGGGCGCACGGCGGCTCGCGGGATGATCGCTCGTCCGAAACCATGGCCGGTGGCCAAAGGCGACGATCGGCGAGGTGCTGCGCCCGGTCGCTCCGGCGTGGCGAATCGGGTCGCTTGTTGACATGGAATATGCAGCGATCGAAATAGCGGTCATGACCGGACGCCTGACCTCCAACGTTTCGCTGACGCCCGAACTGAAACAGTTCATCGTCGAGCGCATGGCGACCGGCGACTATGCCAACACCAGCGAGGTGGTCCGCGCCGGCCTGTGTGCGCTGCGCGACGCGGCGGGGGCGGCGGCACGTCCGCTGACGCCGGGCTGGCCGGCGGCGGGCGGCGAGTGCGGCGCGCTGATCCGCCGTCGCGACTGGAGCCAGTCGCCACTCGGCACGCCCGATGGCTGGTCGCACGAAATGCGCGCGACGATCGCCAACATCGTCAATTCGCCGGTCGCCAAGGTATTGATGTGGGGCAGCGACCATATCCTTTTCTACAACGACGCCTATCGCGCGATCATCGGCGATCGCCATCCGCTGGCGCTGGGCACCCCGGTCGCCGAGGCGCTGCCCGAAGTCTGGGACTGGAACCGTCCGATCCTCGCCGCCGGGCTGCGCGGCGAAGTCCAGTCGTTCCACGACCAGCCGATCGTGCTGGAGCGCGGCGACGGGCCGGAGACGCTGTTCCTCGACCTCTATTACACCCCGGTGCATGACGCGAACGGCGTGGCCGGCGGGGTGCTGTGTACGATCGTCGACCATAGCGAGCGCGTGGCGATCGAGGCGCGGCTGGCGGCGAGCGAGGCCGAACTGCGCGGCATCGCCGATGCGATGCCGATGCTGGTCGCCTATGTCGGTGCCGACCATCGCTATCGCTTCGCCAATGCCCGCTATCAGGAATGGTTCGGCACGTCGCCCGAAGCGATCGTCGGCCGCCACATCCGCGACGTGATCGGCGAGGCGGCATATGTCGACCGGCGCGCGGACATCGACGCGGCGCTGGGCGGCCAGGCGATCGTCGCCGAAACCACGCTGCACCACCGCGAGACGGGGCCGCGCCGGGCGGAAATCCGTTACGTTCCCGCGACCGGCGCCGATGGGGCGACGAGCGGCGTCTATATCCTCGGCATCGACATCACCGACCGCGCCGGGCGCGAAGCCGAAGTTCGCGCGAGCGACCGCCGGTTCCGTACCGCGATGGAGGCGGTTCACGGCGTGTTGTGGACCAACAGCGCCGACGGGCGGATGCTCGGCGAACAGCCCGGCTGGGGCGCGCTGACCGGTCAGTCGTTCGACGAGTATCAGGGGTTCGGCTGGTCGGCGGCGGTGCATCCCGACGATGCGGCGGCGACCGTCGTCGCGTGGAACGCGGCGGTGGCGAGCCGCGGCATGTTCGTCCACGAACATCGCGTGCGGCGCCACGACGGCGAATGGCGCACCTGCGCGATCCGGGGGCTGCCGATTCTCGACGACGATGGCCGCATCGTCGAATGGGTCGGCGTTCACACCGACATCTCGCACCAGCGCGCGGCCGAAGCGGCGCTGCGCGATCAGGCCGAAAGCCTGGCGCGGCAGGTGCGGCACCGCGAACGTGCCGAGGAGCAACTGCGCAGCCTCAACGAAACCCTCGAAACCCGCGTGATCGCCGAGATCGCCGAGCGGCGTCAGGCCGAGGCGAAGCTGGCGCAGTCGCAGAAGATGGAAACGGTCGGCAAGCTGACCGGCGGCGTCGCGCATGATTTCAACAATCTGTTGCAGGTGATCGGCGGCAACCTGCAACTGCTCGGGCGCGACGTGGCGGGCAACGAACGCGCCGAGCGCCGCGTCGCCAATGCGATGGCCGGCGTCTCGCGCGGGGCGAAGCTCGCCAGCCAGTTGCTCGCGTTCGGGCGCAGGCAGGCGCTGGAACCCAAGGTCGTCAACGTCACCCGCTTCGTACAGGGGATGGACGACATGCTGCGCCGCGCGATCGGTGAGGGCGTAGAGATCGAGACGGTGTTCGCCGGTGGCCTGTGGAACACCTTCATCGATCCCGGCCAGATCGAGAATGCGCTGCTGAACCTCGCGATCAACGCGCGCGACGCGATGGAGGGGCAGGGCCGGCTGACGATCGAACTGTCGAACGCGCACCTCGACGATGCCTATGCCCGCACGCACGAGGAAGTGGTGCCGGGGCAATATGTCATGCTGGCCGTCACCGACACCGGCAGCGGGATGTCCCCGGACATCGTCGCCAAAGTGTTCGAACCGTTCTTCTCGACCAAGGCGGAAGGCAAGGGGTCGGGCCTCGGGCTGTCGATGGTGTACGGCTTCGTCAAGCAATCGGGCGGGCACATCAAAATCTATTCCGAAGTCGGCCACGGCACGACGATCAAGCTCTACCTGCCGCGCGCGATGGAGTCCGAGGATGTCGAGGTCGCGGTCGATACCGGGCCGGTGCGTGGCGGGACCGAGACGGTGCTGGTGGTCGAGGACGACGAGGAGGTCCGCGCGACCGTCGTCGCGCTGTTGGGCGACCTTGGCTACCGCGTGCTGAAGGCCGCCGATGCGACCAGCGGCCTGGCGGTGATCGAAAGCGGGGTGCCGATCGACCTGCTGTTCACCGACGTGGTGATGCCCGGACCGCTGAAAAGCCCGGAAATGGCGCGCAAGGCGCGCGAGCGGCTGCCCAATATCGCGGTGCTGTTCACCAGCGGCTATACCGAGAATTCGATCGTCCATGGCGGGCGGCTCGACAAGGGCGTCGAGCTGCTGTCGAAGCCGTACACGCGCGAGGCGCTGGCGCGCAAATTCCGCCATGTGCTGGCCAACCAGCAGCAGCGTGGCGTCGCGACCCGCACCGCGCCCGAACCCAACCCGCCGGTCGCGGTGACGACTCCGCCGAGCCTGCGCCAGACCGCGCTGCTGGTCGAGGACGACGATCTGATCCGCACGAACACCGCCGACATGCTGAAGGACGCAGGGTTCGTGGTGCTGGAAGCGGCGAGCGCCGAGGAAGCGCTGATGGCGCTTCAGACCGCGCCGGTCGACGTGCTCATCACCGACGTCAACCTGCCCGGCGCATCGGGCCGTGAGCTGGCGACACGCGCGCGCAGCGTCCGCCCCGACGCGCTGGTGGTGTTCGCCACCGGCGATCCGGGCGCGGTGCAGCGCGAACCGAACGCGGTGGTGCTCGCCAAACCCTATGACGCCAAGGCGCTGATCGCGGCGGTGCGCGGCGGGGTGCGGCGGACGAAGGATCAGCCGGTCAGATAATCGCCGGACCGGCGACCCGGCGTGAAGCCAATCGCCCCGCCGGTCGTTGCACCCCCCGAACGACTGCGGGAGGTGGCATGTGACGGGCCGGACGATCATCGTGACGGGTGCCGAATCGGGCATCGGTGCTGCCTGCGCCGCAGCCTTTGGGGCGACCGGCGCACGGGTGGCGGTGCTCTATTACGCCGATGCCACCGCCGCCGGGCACAGCGCCGACGCGGTGCGGACGGCGGGTGGCGAGGCGATCACCGTGCAGGCGCATGTCGACGATGAAGCGTCGGTCGATGCCGCCTTCGCCACGGTCGAGCGGCAATGGGGGCCGGCCGATGTGCTGGTCAATTCCGCCGGGCTGAACATGACCGGGGTCAATGTCCGCGACATGACGCTCGCGCAGTGGCGGCGGTTGCTCGACACCGACCTGACCGGCGCGTTCCTCACCTCGCGCCGGTTCCTGACCGGGCGGGGCGAGGCGGGCGACGCGGTGATCCTGCACATCTCGTCGATCCATGCCTATGCGGTGCGCGCCGGCGGGGCCGATTATTGCGCGGCGAAGGGCGGGCTGACCAACCTGATCGAGACGCTGGCGATCGAGGAAGCGCCGCGCCGCATCCGCGTGAACGCGATCGAGCCGGGCATGATCCTGACGCCGATGAACGCACGGGCGCAGGCCGATGAGACCTACCGCCGGACGCTGGAGAACAACATTCCGCTGGGCCGAGCCGGTGCGCCCGATGAGGTGGCCGATCTCGCCGTCTTCCTCGCCTCCGACAAGGCGCGCTATATCACCGGCGCGCGGATCGTGATCGACGGCGGATTGTCGCTGATGCAGGCGATCGGCGCATGACCGCCGCCGTCGACGCCAACCTGCTGCTCGACTTCAATGTCCGGGCGATCGAGCAGGTACAACTCGACAGCCCGCCCGAACTGGCGGCGCGCGACCTGATGAGTCCCTATGTCTGGCGCGAGCGCGACGGTCGCTATGGCATCATGGTCCGCGCCGTCGTGCCGCCGGGCGCGCCGCTGACCGATACCGGGGTGATCTGGGCGGGATGGAGCGACGACGGGGTGCGCTTCACCATGGGCGATACGCCCTCGATCGTGCCCGGCCCCGACGATCACGACGCGGGCGGCGTCGAGGACCCGACGGTCGTCCGCCGCGACGACGGCTATGTTGTCTATTATTCGGGCGTCCTCGCCGATCACGCGCATGGCGAACTGTCCTATGCGACCGGTCCGTCGCTCGACCGGCTGGTCAAGAGCGGCGTCGCGCTCGCCTCGTCCAAGTCGGAAGGCAATACCAAGGAAGCGACGATCGATCGTACGCCCGACGGGCGCTGGCGGCTGTTCTACGAATATGCCGCTGACGAGGCATCGCGGGTGGGCATGGCAGTTGGTGCCGATGTCGCGGGACCTTGGGAAGAACAGCCGACCCCGTTCCTGCCGCGCGCGGACAGTTGGGACGACTGGCATCTGTCGACCGGGCCGCTGCTGACCGACGACCCGGCGTGTCCGGTGATGTTCTACAATGGTGCCACGCGCGACGCGCGCTGGCGGATCGGCTGGGTCGCGTTCGACGCCGATTATAGCCGCGTCGTCGCCCGCGGGCTCCAGCCGCTCGTCACCCCGCCGCCGGTCGACGATCGCAGCGCGACCGACATCGCCTTTGCGGCGTCGGTCGTGGTCGCGGACGGGGTGATCTGGCTCTATTATTCGCTGGAGGACCGCCGGCTGGCGCGGGCGTTGATCCGGCGGAGTTGAAGGGAAGTGCTGCTCAATGCGGCACCACCCCCAGCTCCACCCCGGTCTTGTCGTGCAGCGCGAACCGGTCGACCAGTGCGGCGCTGGCGCGATTGTAGCCGATGACGTCCACCACGGCGCCATCGCGCCGCAACCGGGCAACGATCTTGTCGAGCGCGCCGACGCCCGAAATGTCCCAGAAATGCGCACCCGACACGTCGATCGTCACCGGCGTAGTACCCTCCGGCCGGAATGCCCGGGTGAAGCGATCGACCGAGGCGAAGAAAATCTCGCCGGTGACGCGGTAGGTCACGCCGTCGTCCATGCTGCGTTCCACCGCGAACATCCGCTGCACCTTGCCGGCAAAGAAGATGCCCGAGAGCAGCACGCCCGCCAGCACGCCCAGCGACAGGTCGCGCGTCGCGACGACGACGACGACCGTCGTCAGCATGACGATCGACGAGGTCGCCGGATGCCGCCGCAGGTTGGCGATCGAGTTCCAGCTAAACGTGCCGATCGACACCATCACCATCACCGCGACCAGCGCGGGCATCGGCATCCGCCCGACGAACGGCCCGAGCAACGTCAGCAATATCAGCAGGAATCCGCCCGCGACAAAGGTCGACAGCCGGCTGCGCCCGCCCGACGTCACGTTGATGACCGACTGGCCGATCATCGCGCAGCCGCCCATCCCGCCGAACAGCGCGGCGACGATATTCGCACCGCCTTGTCCGGCGCATTCGCGCCGTTTGTCGCTGTCGCTATCGGTCATGTCGTCGACGATCTGCGCGGTCAGCAGCGATTCGAGCAGCCCGACGGCGGCCATGGTCAGCGAATAGGGCAGGATGATCCGCAGCGTCTCGAACGTCAGCGGCACTTGCGGGAGCGCGAAGCTGGGCAGCCCGTCGGGCAGCCGGCCCATGTCGCCGACGGTGTTGACCGGCAGCGCAAGGCCGATGCTGATCGCGCTCAGCACGAGGATCGCGACCAGCGGCGATGGCACCGCCTTTGTCACGCGCGGGAACAGGTAGATGATCGAAAGGCCCCCGGCGACCAGCGCATAGCTGTGCCACGTCACCCCGGTCAGTTGCGGGAGCTGCGCGAGGAAGATCAGGATCGCCAGCGCGTTGACGAAGCCGGTGATGACCGACCGCGACACAAACTGCATGACAAGGTCGAGCCGCAGGAGCCCGGCGGCGATCTGGATCAGCCCCATCAGGATCGTGGCGGCAAAGAGATAGGTGACGCCGTGATCGCGCACCAGCGGGCCGATAAGGACCGCGACGGCGGCGGTCGCCGCCGAGATCATGCCGGGCCGCCCGCCAATCAGCGAAATGACGATGGCGATCGCGACCGAGGCATACAGCCCGACCGCCGGATCGACCCCGGCGATGATCGAGAAACCGATCGCCTCGGGGATCAGCGCCAGCGCGACGACGATGCCGGCCAGCACGTCACGGCGGGCGGCGGCGCCGTCGGTGAACCACTGACGGCGATAGGTTCTGGAAATAAGCGGCATGTGAAATCCACAACAAGGCACATGGCGCCCATGGGTGGAGCGCGCAGGATCGGTTGGATGTGCATGTTGTCCGGCGGATCGGCGGCCGGAATAGCCACCCGGAATTTCACCGGGTCCTTGCGAATGACCGCGCTGTAGCCGACCCGCCGATCCCGACGCAAGCCTTGGGGGTTGATCCATCCGAACAGAATCGTCGCCCCAGCGAAGGCTGGGATCTCGTCGCACTGATGCGGGACAGGAGCCGCGAGAGGCCCCAGCCTTCGCTGGGGCGACGTTTCCGTTCAGATGGATCAAACCTTACCGTGCCGCCACCGGCCCGTGGAAATCGGCCTCGACGATCGCGAGGCGGAAGCCGGGGGGCACCGCGTCGGCGCCGGTATCGCCCGCCTGCCGCGCGGTGGCCAGCTCGACGATCTTGCCGAAGGCGTCGCGGTCCTGCACCGGTCCGGTCTGGGTGATGCGCAGCACCCGCCCGCGCGCCGGCGCGAAGGCGACGGCGGCATAGCCGAGCTGGCGTTCGGTCTCGCCGCGCCATACCTCGCGCCCGTCGAGCGTGATGGCGAGCGGATAGGCGCGCGACCGCCAGCCGACCAGCTTCAGTTCGATCTCGCTCAAGCTCACCTCGCGGCCGAAGTCATATTCGATCCACGCGCTGTCGGCCCGCCCGTCGCTGATCCAGCGCGACAGTTCGTTGTCGTCGAACGTCCGGGCGGCATCGGCGGGGTTCGATCCGGCGACGACCCGCACCGGCACGACGGTCGACCGGGTGACGCGATAGGATTCGCCCGCCGGGGTCGGCCCGCGCGTCAGCAGGCCGGGTTGCGCCGCCGCGGCGAAACTGCGCGACAGGCCGCCCGGCGTCGCGGCGGCGGCGACCGTCGGGATGGCGATCGTCGCGGGTTTCAGCCCCGGCGCGCTGGCGGTCAGCCGCACCGTGCCCCGGCGGTCCCCGGCACGCAGCAGCACGCGGTTGACCCCGGCCTCGACCGGCAAGGTGCGCGACAGGATGTAATTGTCCTCGCCGCGCGCGGTGCCGGCGGTGGGCGTGGTGCCGGGAATGGCGTCGCCCTGTACCGCCTGTGTCGCACGCGGCTTGCCCGAGCTGTCACCCTGCGCGATGCCGCCGCGCCATTCGGCCGGGCCATCGAGCGCGAAGGCGACCTTGTCGTTGGCGGTCGGCACGCGGCGGCCCTTGGCATCGACCACCTCGACATCGACCAGCGCGAGATCGGCACCGTCCATCACGAAACCGCGCGGGCCGGTTTTCGGCGTCAGCCGCAGCGCGACCGGCGCGCCGACCGTCTCGACGACATGTTCCGAGCGGCGGCCGTCGGCCCTGGTCGCGACCGCGCGCAACGTCCCCGGAGCCCACGCGACGGCGGGCCACTGGAACAGGAACCCGCTGGAGCGCTTGCCTTGCCCCAGCGAGCGGCCGTTCAGGAACAGCTCGACCGCCGCGCCGTTCGACACCACGCTGACCGGCTTGGTCGTGCCCGCCGCGTAGTTCCAGTGGCCGATGACATGCGTCGCCGGCGTCTCGGGATCGACCCAGCCGTTCCACATCACCCGGTGCGCATAATATCCCTGCTTGGGCAGGCGCATCGCATCGACCTCGCCCGAGCGGCGATAGTTGTTGTCGCCGCGATAATGGGTGTTGCTGTCGGACCAGATGATGTTGACCCCGCCCGAACTCACCCGCCGCCCGGTGCCGGGGCGGATGCGGTAGTAATCATACCAGCGGCGGACATCCTCGATCGCGTGGCTGTCCTGGTTGCGGTTATAGTCGGGCGCATCCTTGTGGAATGGCGCGGTGAAATCGTCCTGATACAGCCGCGCGCCCTCGTCGCGGCTGTATTCCATCGCCCACATCGGGTGTTTCGCGCTCTTGTTCAGGTACAGCATCTCGCCGCCATATTCGGCGGTGGTGCTGTCGAGCATCTCGCGCGATCCGATCGCGCGGCCGCCTTGCGGGTCATACCGGTCGCGGATCGCCTTCATCTCGGCCATATGCGCCTCGCTGATACTCTCGTTGCCGCTTTCGTAGAACAGGATCGACGGGTTGTTGCGATTGTAGATGATCGCGTCGCGCATCAATTCCTTGCGCTGGTCCCAGCGGCGGCCCTCGACGTCATGCTCGGCGTCGCCCGCCGGCATCGCCTGTGGCAGCCCGACGCGGTCGGCGCTTTCTATATCCTGTTTCGACGGGGTGATGTGCATCCAGCGGACGAGGTTGCCGCCGCTCTCGACCATCAGCGCGTTGGAGAAGTCGCTGATCCACGGCGGGATCGACACGCCGACCGCCGGCCATTCGTTCGACGTGCGCTGGGCATAGCCATGCACCTGCATCACCCGCCCGTTCAACCGGACCATCCCGTCGCCGAACTGCGTCGAGCGGAACCCGGTGAGCGTGTCGACCGCGTCGATCACCTTGCCGCCTTCGGTCAGGCTGGTGGTGACGCGGTAGCGATAGCCATAGCCCCAGCTCCAGAAATGGAGCCCGCTCAGCCGCTTGTCGGCGGTGAGCGTCCGCGTCTCGCCCGGGGCCAGCGTCGCGCCGCCGCCATCGAACCGCGCGACCACCCGCCCGGTGGCGTCGCGCACCTCGACCCGGTAGCCGATCGTGCGGGCGCGCGTCGCTTCGTTGCGGACCTGCGTCTCGGCATGGATCGTCGCGGTACGCGCGGCGATGTCGAAGGCATCGGCCCAGACATATTGCCCGGTGGTGCCCAGCGCCGAGAACAGCGGTAGCGTCTGATAGGTCGCAGGGGTCAGGTGCAGCCGGACGTTCTTCGTGATCCCGCCGTAATTCACGTTGAAGTTGCGATCGTTCCACTGGAAGCCGCTGCGCGTCGCGCGCTCCTTGTAGCGCCAGTCGCTGTCGACACGCACCGCGATGACGTTCTCGCCGGGCTTGAGCGCGGCGGTGATGTCCGCGCCGAATGCCATCGCGCCATGCTCGGACAGCACTACCGCCCGTCCGTTGACCCAGACCTCGGCCGCCTGCCGCACGCCTTCGAACTCGAGGAACGCCTTGCCCGCCTGCGCGCCGCTGGGCAGCGTGATCCGCTTGCGATACCAGTTGATGCCGGTCGACAGGTCCTTGATGTCGCGGGCAAAGGCTTCGCGTTCGTTGAACGCATGCGGCAGCGTGGCACGGCCCCAGGCGCGATCGTCGAAATCGGGGGCCTGCGCCTCGGCCGGATCGCCGGTGATCGTCCGCCAGCCGGGATTGAGATTATAGGTCGCACGGCCCGACGCGACCACGCTGGAGGCGTCATGCGCTGATGCCGGGGACGCCAGTGCAAGGACGGCGACCGATGCTGCAAACCATGAGCGCATCCTTAACTCCCACATTATGGTATTTGTGACCATTATGTGCAGATTGTCAGACCGAAGCAAGCCGTATTGAGAAATTGGTCAGGCCGGACCCCGTCTGCATCGAAACTGCACCGGATTTTCGTCGGCGCTGCGAGCGGCGGTCATCGGCACTCGATCGCACCGGCCCACACCGGCTCCACTTCAGGGAGCCGATCGCCATGTCCTATCGCCAACCGAATCTGCCCGGCACGTTCGCGCTGATCGCCGCCACGGTCTTTCCGACGGTCGTCATCGTCATCGAATGGATCACGGGCCTGTGCGCGGGGGCGTTCTTCGATCCGCTGCCGACACCCGGCCATGTCGCGATGGTCGCGACGGTGCCGATCGTCAACGTGCTGCTGTGGCGGGCGATGCGTTCCGATGCGCCAGCGCCGTCATGGCTGATCGTCGCCGGCACCGCCGCCAGCGTGATCGCGGCGAGCTATGCGCTGATCTTCCTGCCGCTGCTGCCCTTCGCGCTGGTCGGGATCGTGTTCATGGGCGTCGGGCTGTTGCCGTTCGCGCCGGTCGTCGCGCTGATCCATGCCGCGCGCTGGACGCTACGGCTGGCCGGCGGGCGGCGGGCATGGCGACCGATGACGGGCGGCGCGCTGCTAGGTTTCGCCGCGCTGGTGCTGGCCGACCTGCCGGCGACGATGACGCAGGTGGCGCTCGATCGTTATGAACGCGGCGGAGCGGAGCGGGCGGACGCGATCACGCTGATGCGGCGGATGGGCGACAGCGACCTGTTGCTGCGACAGGCCTATGGCGACTCCACCCGTCCGGCGAGTATCGTCGGCGGACTGATCTTCCGCCCGCAGACCGGGCTGTTCGGGAACGCGTTCACCAGCACCGGCGATGCGCGCGAACTCTATTACCGCGTGACCGGACAGGCGTTCAACGCTGTCCCCCGGCCAGCGCGGCGCGACAACCGGTTCGCATGGGACGCGGATCGCGGCGGGGAGGATGTCGGCGGGCGGGTGCCCGGCCTGTCGCTTGGCCAGTCGCGGATCGACGGATCGGTCAACGAGCGCGACAGCCTCGCCTATCTCGAATGGACGATCGATCTCGTCAACAAGGGCGCGCGGCAGCAGGAGGCGCGCTTTACGCTGGCGCTGCCCGAGGGTGCGTTCGTCTCGCGCGCGACGCTGTGGGTGAACGGCGAGCCGCGCGAGGCGAGCATCGCCGGGCGCGGCGCGGTAAGGGCGGCCTATCAAAGAGTCGTCAGTGTCTCGCGCGATCCGTTGCTGGTGACGACCGACGGCGCGCAGCGGCTGCTGGTACAGGCGTTTCCGGTGCCGCCGAACGCGACGATGAAGCTGCGGATCGGCGTCACCGCGCCGTTCGCCATCGCCGCCGACGGCGCACGCACGCTGGCGCTGCCGCGCATCGTCGAGCGCAATTTCGACACCGACGCCGCGCTGGTCCATGCGCTGTGGGTCGAGGGCGGCCGGCCGGTCCGCGCGAACCTCGGCGATGGCGCGTTGACGAGCGGGGGTCATCGCCTGACGCTGCCGCCGATCGCTGGCCCGCGCCGCACGACCGCGACCGTCGCGGCGGCCGGCAAGGCCGGGCCGATCGCGGTCGAACAGCGGATCGAGCGCGGTGCGATGGGGCAGGGGCCGCTGATGCTGGTCGTCGACGGATCGGCGGACATGGCCGCCACGCTCCCCGTGCTCGGCAAGGCACTGGACGCGATCACCCCCGGCCGGATCGTCGGCATGGTGACGGCGGCCGACACGCCCGCGACCGTCGCCCCCGCGCCATGGTCGCCGGCGCAGGCGGCCCGCGTCCGCGATGCGCTCGCCGCGATCCGTCCGATCGGTGGACAGGATGATCGCCCGGCGCTGGCGCAGGCGTTGCGGGCGATGCCGCGCGGCGATGCGACGATCCTGTGGCTGCACGGCGCGCAGCCGGTCCGCTTCACCGCGACCGAACCCGCGCTGGAGCAGGCGCTCGACCGGCTGCCCGCGCTGCCGCGCCTGGTGCGCTATCAGGCGGTGGCCGGCCGCGCGCTGGTGGTGCCCGGCGAACGCTGGTTCGACACCGCCCGGCTGCCGACACCCGGCGGCGATCCGGTCGCCGATCTGCACGCGCTGCTCGCCAGCGGTCCCGGCTGGCAGGTCGAGCGCGCGGCGGTGTCGCCCGGTGCCGCGACCGGCTCGGCGCACCTCGTTCGCCTGTGGGCCGCCGACCGGCTCGCGGGCGAGGGCGAAGCGCCGGCGAAGTCGCGCGAAACCGCGATCCGGCTCGCCCACCGGCTGAACATCGTCACCCCGGTCAGCGGCGCCGTCGTCCTCGAAACCGACAAGGAGTATAAGGACGGCGACCTGCCGGTGCCCGATTCCGACGCGGTGCCGACCGTGCCCGAGCCCGGAACCTGGGCGCTGCTGATCCTGACCGCGCTCGCCGCGCTATGGCTGTGGCGGCGGCAGCGGCGGGCGGTGGCGGCATGATCCCGGCGCGGATCGCGGCGGCGATCGTCGCCGGGGCGGGATGGCACGCGCTGGTCCAGCTTGCCGGGCGCGCCGACGGGGCCGGGCTGGCGACGACGCTGGCGCTGCTTGCGGTGCTGGGTTGGGCCTTGCTGCGCGCCGGTCACGGCGTTTCGTCCACCGGACTGACGGTCGCGCTGCTGGCGCTCGGCGGCGCGGCGGTCAGCGGGATCACGCTGCTGGAGATCATCGTGCTGGTCGCCGCATTCGGCTGGTGCGCACTCGGGGCATGGCGCTGGCCGCCGATGCTGCTCGCGCTGCTCGGCGTGCCGATGCTGCCGACGCTCGACGTGCTGGTCGCCGGGCCGCTGCGCCGCATATCGGCGGTGCTGACCACGTGGCTGCTGCGCGGCAACGGCATCGACGTGTCGCTGGAGGGCGTCGCGCTCCAGTGGCAGGGGAAGCAACTCCTGTTCGACGGGCCGTGCAGCGGGGTGCGGATGCTGTGGGCGCTGCTGGTGCTGGCGTGTGCGGCGGGGGTGATCCAGCGGATCCCCCCGGTGCGCTTCGCCCTGCTGCTCGCCGCCACCGTCATCGTCGCGGTCGTCGGCAACGCCCTGCGCGCGGCGAGCCTGTTCTACCTCGAAGCCGGCTTCGTCACCGCCATCGGCGGGCCGGTGGCGCATGAAGCGATCGGCCTAGCCGCCTTTGCGATCGTCGCCGGCGGCGCGGTGGCGCTGCTGGCGCGGGGGAGGGTGGTCGCATGGCGCTGATCCCCCGGCTGGCGGTGATCGCCGCCGCAGCCTTCGCCGCCACCGCGCCGCTGCTCCCCGCCCGGCCAGTCGACCGGCCGCCGCTGGCCCCATGGCCGGCGGTGTATGAGGGCAGGCAGCTCCACCCCCTGCCCGCCGGGCCGGGCGACGCGCTGCTCGCCCGCGACTTTCCCGGCCATGTCGCGCGGTTCAGTGACGGCCGCCGCCAGATCGTGCTGCGGCAGGTCGCCCGCGCGACGCGGCTGCTCCACCCGCCGCGCGATTGTTTCGCGGCGCTGGGCTATGCGATCGATCCGCTGCCGATGCGCAGCGTGCCCGGCGGCCATGCCTCCTGCTTCCGCGCCACGCGCGACGGGCGGGGTCTGACCGTCTGCGACCATATCCGCGCCCGCGACGGCACCGTCCATGCCGACGTGCCCGGCTGGTACTGGCCCGCGCTGACCGGACAAAGCCCCGGCCCATGGCTGGCGGTGATGACCGTCGAGCAGGGCGGTTGACGTGACCCCGACGAAAGCGCCAGCAATGTATGCGATGACCCACCACGTCCTTGTCGTCGACGACGATCCGCATATCCGCGACCTGCTGTCCTTCGCGCTCGGCAAGGCCGGGATGCGCGTCAGCGAGGCGGAGGATGGCGAGGCGGCGTTCGCGGCGGTCGAGCGCGCCGTCCCCGACCTGATGATCCTCGACATCAACATGCCCCGGCTCGACGGCCTGGACCTGTGCCGCCGGTTGCGCGGATCGGGCGGCGCGCTGGCACATCTCCCGATCCTGTTCCTGTCGTCGCGCGACGATGCCGTCGACCGGATCGTCGGCATCGAGATCGGCGGCGACGATTATGTCGTGAAGCCCTTCTCCCCGCGCGAGGTGGTGGCGCGCGTCGGCGCGATCCTGAAGCGCGGCGTGCCCGCCCCGCCGCCGCTGCCCGCCAGCGTGCTGCGCCAGGGCCGGTTGCGGCTCGACGGCGATGCGTGGGAAGCGCGGGTCGACGACACGCCCGTCGCCACCACCGCGACCGAGTTCCAGTTGCTCGCCCTGCTCGTCAGCCTGCCGTCCAAGGTGTTCAGCCGCGACGCGATCATCGACCGGCTGCACGGGCCCGGCTTCGCGATGACCGACCGCACGATCGACAGCCATATCCGCAATTTGCGCGCGAAGTTCGCCCGCGCCGGGCTGGACGATCTGGTCGAGACGCGCGCGGGCGTCGGCTATCGCATCGGAAAATGCGGCTGATTGCGGGCGTCAAGCGGGTCGCCAAGCGCTATTGGCCGGCGCTGTCGATCCGCGCGATCCTGCTCGCGACCTTCGTGTTCGTGGCGGCCTTGCCCGGCGTCGCCGCGCTCGGCCTGCGTGTGTATGAAAACACGCTGGTCCAGCAGACCGAGGCTGAGCTGATCGCGCAGGGCGCGGTGCTGGCGTCGGTCTATCGCGCGGCATGGGACGATCGGGTGCCGCCGCCCCGCGCGCCCGCGCCCGAACCGCCGCGCATCGACCTCAGGACCGATCCGGTGCTGCCCGCGCTGCCCCGCGCCGCGCCCGGCGGCCCGGCCGAGCCCCGCGCGGCGGCGATCGGGGCGAGCCTTGCCCCAGTGCTGCGCGATGCGGCGGCGGTGACGCTGTCGGGGATGCGGCTGCTCGATGCCAACGGTGTCGTGGTGGCGGGCGGGCGCGACGTGGGCCAAAGCTATGCCGCGCTGGACGAGGTGCGCCGTGCGCGGCGCGGCCGGGTGACGACGACGCTGCGGCTGCGCTGGAACGAGGGCTCGTCCTCGCCGCTCGAATGGGTCAGCCGCGCGGTGGCGATCCGGGTGCATCACGTCCGCCCGGTGATGGTGGACGGGCGGGTGGTCGGCATGGTGATGCTGTCACGCTCGCCGCGCGGGTTGTTCGTCGGTCTGTATCAGGATCGCGGCAAGATCCTCGTCGGGATCGTCGCGATCTTCTGCACGCTGCTGCTGCTCGCCGGCCTGTTGTCGCGCGGCATCGCCCGCCCGATCCGCGACCTGACCCGCGCGACCGAACGGGTGGCGAACGGCGAGACGCAGATCCCCGAAGCCCCCGCCACCGCCGCGATCGAGATTCGCGAACTCTATGCCCATTTCGCGACGATGGCAGCGCGGATCGACACCCGCGCGCGCTACCTGCGCGATTTTGCGGCGGCGATGAGCCACGAATTCAAGACGCCGCTGACCGGCATCCGCGGCGCGCTGGAACTGCTCGGCGAACATGAGATGACCCCGGCCGAACGCGACCGGTTCCTCGCCAATGCCGGTGCCGATACGCAGCGGCTCGACCGGCTGGTCGGGCGGCTGCTCGAACTGGCGCGCGCCGACATGGCGAGCGGGCGGGGCGGGACGTGCGATATACGCGCGATCGTGGCGGGGCTGGAGGATGGGCATCTGCCGATCGCCGTCACCGCCGGTGCCACCGTGCCGATCGATGGCGAGACGCTGGCGGCGGTGCTGCGCATCCTGCTCGACAACAGCCGGCAGGCGGGCGCGACCGCCGCGACGCTCACCGCGAACGAGGCGGTGCTGCGCTACGGCGACGACGGCCCCGGCATTCCGCCGGGCGACCGCGACCGCATCTTCGAACCCTTCTTCACCAGCCGCCGGGCAAGCGGCGGCACCGGCCTCGGCCTGCCGATCGCGCGGTCGTTGCTGTCGGCGGCGGGCGCGTCGATCGTGCTGGTTCCATCGGCCACCGGCGCGGCGTTCGAGATCGCACTGTCCGTCGATGGTGGCGCTCAGCCGGCGGGGCGGACCAGCCGGTCATAGGTGTGTTCGGCCGGGCCATAGGTGTCCGACGCCATCGCCAGCAACCGGTCGCGGTCGCGCACGATCACCCGCCCGCGCACCGCGCGGATCGCAAGCTGTTCCTCCAGCCGGTGGAGCGCGTCGGTGATGCTGCTGCGCCGTACCCCCAGCATCAGGCGGAATTCGTCGTGGGTCATGCGGATGTCGTCGTCGCGCACCCGGTCGTGGTACAGTAATATCCACCGCGCCAGCCGCCGTTCGACCGGATGGGCGAGCGACGACACCACCGTCCGGCTCATCTGCACGAAGAACACCTGCACGAAGCGCAGCAACGCATCGCGCAACGTATCGCTCTGCCCCACCGCGTCGCGCAGATGCCCCGCGCCGATCGACAGTGCGGTGGCGGGTTCGGCCCGCAGCACGATCTGGTGGCACGACCGTTCCTCGCCCAGCAGCAACGGCCAGCCGACGAAGCCCTCGGCCCCGACCAGCCCGATGGCATATTGCCCGTCGCCGCCCAGCGTATCCAGCACGGCGGCGATCCCCGCTTCGGGGAAATACACCCGCTCGATCGGCTTGCCCGCTTCGATCAGCGTGTCGCCCATGGCGAACGATCCGCGTTCCAGATGCGGCGCGAGCAGCGCCTGATCGCCGGAAGACAGCGAGCGCAGCAGCATGTTGGCACTATCGATCCGGCGCGTGGTCACGGCCTGCGGGCGAACGATCGTAAGGTCCGTTCCCATGAATCCACCCGTCTCCCGTTGGTCGTTTCCCACCGGAATATGTCCGGTCCCGTACGAAACGGCCGTCACGCCGATGGGTTGCCTGGGCGTGGTCACACCTTGACGAACCACCCCTGCCGCCGCAGCCACGCCATCGTCGCCCAGAGCAGCGCCATGTAGAGCAGCACCGGCACCAGCGCGGCGACCATCGGCGGCACAAGCCCGAGCGCCACGCCGTACGGCGCGAGCAACAGGTCCCAATTGAGCAGCCCCCCCGTCACCATATGCAGCACATAGGCGGCGATCGCGTTCGACCCGAAGGCAAGCGCGATGCGCCACGGCCAGCGCTCCGCCGCTCCGGCGCGGTGATCGAGCAGCGCGTGGAGCAGCGCCAGCGCGATCGTCGTCAGCCCGCAGGTGACGAGCACGAAACTGCTCGACCAGATGTCCTTGATGATCGGGAAGGCGGCGCTCCATGCCAGCCCCGCCGCCGCCATCCCCGCACCCGCCACCAGCAACGGCAAGGTAGCGCGCGTGCCCCGGCGCGCCAGCAGCCACTCGCCGATCGCGACCCCGATCAGGCCATGGGCGACCGCCGGCAGCGTGCCGAGCAGCCCTTCGGGATCATAGCCCTCCGGCCCTTGCACATAATTATGCCCGCCCGCGCCCAGCAGCACCCGGTCGACCGAGGCCACGAAATTATGGCCGCGCAGCAGTATGTCGTTCGGCAGCCCGTCGAGCGCGGGCAGCAACGCGATGGGCCAATAGAGCAGCAGGATGGCGACGAGGATCGCCAGCCGCACGCGCGGCTTGCACGTCCAGAACAGCAGCGCGCACGCGCCATACACCAGCGCGATCCGTTGCAGCACGCCCCACAGCCGCCACGCGCCGGAATCGAAATCCATCAACCAGTAGAAGTTCGACAGCAACATGCCGATCACGAACAGCCGCACCGTCCGCCCGCCGATCCGCCGCGCGGTGCCGCGATCGAGCCCGCTTCCGCCGGGCACGCGCGCCGCCATCGGGATCGCGACGCCGACCATCATCAGGAACGCGGGAAACACCGCGTCGGCGATCGTCAGCCCGTCCCACGACGCATGGAGCAGCAGCGGAAAGACGCTGGCCTTCGCGCCATAGAACATGCCCGCCGTGGCGTTGACGAGGATCATCCCCATCACGGTCAGCCCGCGCAGCACGTCGAGCGAGACGAGCCGGGGGGCGCGGGCGGCGGGAGCGGGATCGATGGCCATGGCGGCCATGGTACAGCCGGCACGGACAAACGCCATCGGCCATGCGATTGACCATGGCGTCCTCCCCTGACAGACCCTGCGCTCGACTTTTCTGGCAAAGGAACGACATGCGGCGACTGCTCCTCGCACTGGCACTCGGCACGGCGCTGCCCGCTTCGGCGCAGACCCCCGCGCAAGCCGCGCTCGACCGGCTGGCGGGCACGATGGGCTATCGCTTCGCGATCCTCGACAATCGCCTCACCCCCTGTCCGGCCGGGGTCGCCGCCTGTTTTCGCTCGGAAATCACGCTGACGATCCCCGCCGACCTGCCCCCGGCGGTCGCCGCCCCCGAACTGCGCTTCGGTTTCGTCAGCCGGGTCGTCGGCATCGACAGCGGGGATTTCGACTGGCGGCTGGTCAATGGCGACCTGAACGCGCTGACGCTGAAACCCGGTCGCCGGCTGGAGGCGGGCAAGACCTATCGCATCGGCATCATCGGTCTTGGCCGTTATCTGTCGCGCGCGCACGGCATGCCCAACGCGCATCTGGTCGTGGCCGGCGCGGCCCCGCGCGTCATCGCCGCGACACGGACGCGGATCGATCCCGACACCGGCCTCGAAACGCTGCCCTTCGTCGCGCCGATGACCGACGAGGCGAAGCTGGCGCCGGTATCGGCTGAGGATCGCACCCGCTGGCTCACCCCGCCGCGCGCTTATGCCCGCTATGCCGAACGTGGCGCTGCGACCGCGCCCGACGTGGTCGTGCTGCCCAAGCCGGTCAGCGCGGTGCGGGGCACGGGGGCGATCACCGACCTGACCGGCGGCATCCGCGTGACCGCCAGCGGCATCGCCATGGCCGATCTGCGCGCCGCGCTCGACGCGCTGCCTTATGCCAAGGGGCGGGGGGTGCCGCTCGCCATCACTCGCAAGGCCGGGCTGAAACCCGAGGGCTATCGCCTGACCATCGGCGACGGCCGGATCGCGATCGACGCGGCCGATGCCGCCGGCGCGCGCCACGCGCTGCGCTCGCTGGCGCAACAGGCGGCGCAGGAACGCGGTCGGCTACGCCCGCTCGTCCTCGAGGACGCCCCGCGCTACGCCTTTCGCGGGCTGCACATCGATCTCGCCCGCAACTTCCACAGCCGTGCCGAGGTGGAAAAGCTGATCGAGCAGATGGCGGCCTACAAGCTCAACAAGCTGCACCTGCATCTGGGCGACGACGAAGGCTGGCGGATGCAGATCCGCGCATTGCCCGAACTGACCGACGTCGGTGCCTATCGCTGTTTCGACACGTCCGAGACGACCTGCCTGCAACCGCAACTGGGGGCCGATCCTGACCGCCGCGCCGCGACCAACGGCTATCTAAGCCAGGCCGACTATCTGACGATCCTCGCCGCCGCGAAGGCGCGCGGGATCGAGGTGATTCCGTCGTTCGACATGCCCGGCCATTCGCGAGCGGCGATCCGGGCGATGGAAGTGCGCCATCGCCGGTTGCAGGCGGCGGGCGACCGCGCCGGGGCCGAACGCTACCGGCTGGTCGAACCGGGCGATACCACCGCCTATCGCAGCATCCAGAACTATGACGACAACACGCTGAACGTGTGTATCGAAGGCACCTACCGCTTCCTCGACACCGTCCTCGACGAGATGGCGGCGCTGCACACGAAGGCGGGAATGCCGCTCAAAACCTATCACATCGGCGCGGACGAGACGGCCGGGGCATGGTCGCGGTCGCCCGCGTGCAAGGCGATGATGGCGGTGCGCAAGCTCGAACCCAAGCAACTCGGCGCCTATTTCATCGAGCGCGTGTCGGCCGGCCTCGCCAGACGCGGGATCAGCGCGGCGGGCTGGAGCGACGGCATGGGCCATACCGATCCGGCGGCGATGCCGGCGCGGGTCCAGTCGAACATCTGGAGCGGCGTCCACACCGGTGCCATCGCCGAGGCGCACGGACAGGCCAATCGCGGCTGGGACATCGTCCTGTCGGTCCCCGATCTCGCCTATTTCGACATGCCCTATGCTCCCGACCCCGACGAGGGCGGCTATGACTGGGCGTCGCGCGGGGTCGATCCGTTGCAGGTGTTCGGCTTCATGCCCGGCAACCTCCCGGCCAACGGCGCGCTGATCCCCGACAATCTCGCCCGGCCGACCCCGGTCGCCGACACGATCCCGCTGGTGCAGGGCCGCGCCATCGCCGGGCTGCAGGCGCAATTGTGGAGCGAGACGCTGCGCACCGACGCGCAGGTCGATTACATGCTGTTCCCGCGCCTGCTGTCGCTCGCCGAACGCGCATGGAGCGCGACGCCATGGGAACCGGCCTATGTGCCGGGCGCGACCTATGCGCTGGGCGACGCACGGGTAGACCGGGGCGTGTTGCTGAGCGAATGGCGCGGCTTCGCCGGCCGGGTCGGCGTGGCGCTGGGCCAGCTCGACCGGACGGGCGTCGCCTATCGTCTCGCCCCGCCGGGCGCGCGGATCACCGCCGGCCGGCTGGAAGCGCTGAGCGAGTTCCCCGGCACGACGATCGAATATCGTGCCGGTGCCGGCGCGTGGCAGCGCTACACCGGCCCGGTCGCGGTATCGGAGCCGGTCGAACTGCGCACCCGCAGCAGCGACGGCCGCCGCCCCGGCCGCAGCGTCACCGTGCGGCCGGGGGACGAGTAGCGCCCGTGACCAGGAAACGTCACCCCAGCGAAGGCTGGGGTCTCAAGCGACTCCTGTCTCGTACTATCACCGGGAGATCCCAGCCTTCGCTGGGGTGACGCCCGCCTTTGGACCCTACCCCCCGACCTTTGCCTCCGCGACGTTCCACCCGCGCAGCGTCACGCCCGGCACGGTGGCGACACTGGCGGGATAGCGGATGGTGATCGTCTTGCGCTCGCCGGGCAGCAGCGCGACGTAATTGTCGCTGTAGAAGGCGGGCAGGATGCGCTTGCCCGAAGCGCCGACCAGCGTCAGCTTGGCGTTGAGCGCGGGCACGCCGCCGGTGTTGGCGAGCGTCACCGTCACCGCGCGGTCGCTGCCGTCGACCACCGGCGCGGTCATCGTCGATGCGATCGTCGCCGGGGCAAGGCCGTTGAGCGCCTGATAGGAGGCGGTATCGCGCGCGCGCCAGTAGAAATTCTCCGACACCAGCCGCCCCGACGCATCGGTCAGCTTCAGGCTGACGAGCACCATCGGCCGCGTGGCGAACAGCGCATCGAGCGGAACCGCCGCCAGCGGTGTCGCCCGGTTGGCCAGCGCATCGACCTTGTCCGACCGGGTGAACAACTCGGCATTGTCGAGCCCCACCACTCGCACGCTAGCGGTCAGCCCACGCCGGTCGGCCTGCGTCGTGTTCAGCACCACCAGTTCGTTGCCCGGCAGGTTCAACTGGACGTGGATCGGCTCGGCCGCCTTCTTCGCCCCGTAATAGGCGGCGTGGGTGTCATAATCCCACGAATAGATCTGCCACGCATTCGACGGCCATGCCGGATGCGTCATCCACAACAGCCGCCCACTGTTCTTGGTCCACAGATGGCCGAGAAACCCTTCGTACATCGCCTTGTGCGTTTCGAGGTTCATCATCTGCGCCTTGCGCTCGAAATCGGCGAAATCCTTCCCCGGCCCGAACATCGTCGACAGCGTCTGCATGAACGTTTTCGTGTCGCCGTTCCCGGCGAAATGCCAGTCGTGATAGGCCAGCACGTCGCCCAGCGGCCAGCGATCGGCGGCGGGCACATAGGAAGCGATCGATTCGGCGGTCGACAGCGACGGCGTCCCCGTCTCGACCGAGAAGCCGGTGGCGAGGTCGGTGAAATAGCCGACCGGCGGGCGATAGTTGTACGGCCCCGACCCCTGCAAATTCACGACGTTCGACGATCCGGTGAACCAGCGCGTGCCGTCGAGCTGGAACACGGCATCGTCCAGCCCCTGATTGAGCGCAGGGGTCGGCACGCCCTCGTTCCGCCCGAACCACAGGATGATCGATGGATGGTTGCGATAGCGCGCGATCGTGTCGCGCGCATTGGCGAGGAACAGCGAGGAATCATCGGGTTCGATCTGGAAATTCTGGGTCGATTGCCAGAAATCGTTGAGGATCATCATGCCGTTCTCGTCGGCGAGATCGTAGAATTCCTCCTCGGTATTGGTGCCCATCCAGTTGCGGATGACGTTCATGTTCGCCTCGCGCTGGAGGCGGAAGAAGGGGGCGAGCCAGTCGTAGCTTACCCGCTTCATCGCATCGTCCATCCCCCAGTTGCCGCCGCGCGCGGCGATTTTCACGCCGTTCACCCGGATGGTCAGATGCGGTTCGGGCAGCGTCTCGGTGATCGGCGTCACCGCGCGCGAGGTTTCACCCGCCGGGGTGAGCGATTCCGCCCAGCCGGTCGGCGACTGCTTGATCGCCTCATGCCGCACGTCGATCAGCTTTTGGCCGGCAAGCCCGCCGTCGGTGGTCTGCACGTTGACGCGGCGCAGTTTGCCGGCGGCATCGAACAACGAGAGGTCGTAGCTGACCTCCCGAATGCCGAAGCGGCCCGTCTTGCTATCCGACACGCCGCCCGCATCGTTCACCTGATAGGTCGCTCGATAGAGATTGGGCGCGCCATAGCCGTTCGGCCACCACAGTTTCGGATTGGCGACGCGCAGCGCGGGGAAGTCGGCGGGGGTGAAGCGCACCTCGCTCCTGCCCACAGGCGCGGTCACGGTCCGCTCGACCGCAACCCCCTCGAACGCGACCTTCACCGTCACCTGGCCCGAGGGGCCGGCATTGTCGATCGGCACCGTTACATAGACGTCGGCATTGTCGGTGCGCGGCAGCGGCAGGTCGGTCACGACCTGCGGGTCGAGAATGCGGACGCTTCCGTGCGCCACCAGCTCGACCGGTCGCCAGAGGCCAGTGTTGCGGTCGCGGATGCCGGGAATCCAGTCCCACCCCTCGGTCGCGACGAAGGTCGGGCCGTCGATCGCCAGTTGCCCGCCATTCTCGCCGACGCCGCCCTTGACCGACTGTTCGTGCGGGATGCCCGGATGCGGCGGCGGCGATACCTTCACCGCGATCACATTCTCGCCCGCCACCGGCACCAGATCATATTGGCCACGGATGAACGCACCGCGCGTTTGGCCGAGCTTCACGCCATTGGCCCAGATGTCGGCGGCATAGTTGATACCGCCGAACACGATCGTCAGCTTCCTGCCCGCCGCTTCCGCCGGCACGGTGAAGCGGGTGCGATACCAATAGTCCTGCCGCGCGAGGCTTTCGGGGATCCTGAGGTTGTTCAGCCCATAATAGGGATCGGGATAGACCCCGCGATCGACCAGCGTCTGAAGCACCGTCCCCGGCACCGTCGCCGCGCGCCACGTGCCGCCCGGGTTGCCCGGCCGCGACAGCGCCGCGCCGTCGCCGGCGACCTCGGGCGCGGCGGCGAGTTGCCAGCCGTTCAACTGCCAGCGCCCCGGCGCGGTCGGCTGGACCGTGAGCGCGGTCGGCACCGGTTTGGCGACCGGCGCGGTATAGGCGTCACCCTTGGTCTGCGGCAGCGTCCACGGGTCCTGCTGCTGGGTCAGGCCGATGTTCGCCTGTTTCTGGAACGGCCATTGCACGCCCACCTGCCACAGTTGCACGTTGGCGAAGTCGGGGCGGGGCAGGGCGGCGATCTCGGCGGCGGGCAGCGCGCGGCCGTGCAGCGTCGCACCGACCAGCGTACCCCCGAAATGCGGCTTGCCCGGCACCGCGCGCGCGATGTGGATCACCGGAGTCGTCGCGGCGGACGCCAGCGCCCCGGCGGCGACCCGGCGACCATCGACATACAGCGTGGCGCGGCTTCCGTCCGACACGGCGGCGACCTGCGTCCAGCGTCCGGCACTCACCTGCGGCCCGGTCAGCGTAGCGCTTCCGTCGCGCAGCACCAGCCGCCCGTCGACCAGCGCCAGCGTGCGCGTATCGCCCAGCGCGATCAGCGGCACCTCGCCCGACTGGCGTTCGTCGGCGCGGACCCATGTCGTCATGCTGTACGGCGCACCGGCGGCGGCAACGGCCTCGCCGCCCTCGACCGGGCGTTCGATGCCGATCCCGCCGTCGAGGAAGCTGGCGTTGTACGGCCCGCCGTTCACCGGCACCTGCGCTATCGCCGCGCCGCCCCATGCGACGCCCGCCAGCAACAGCGCGGCCCGTTTGCGCACGATCGTCATGCCGAAATCCTCTTGTTGGTCAATTCGGCGCTGATCGCTTCCAGATCGCGCCCGCGTGTTTCGGGGAACAGCCGCCACACCATCACCGCCTGCACCACCATCGCCGCCGCAAAGGTCCAGAAAGGCAGTGGCCGGCTCCATTCGGCGATCAGCGGAAAGGCGAACGACAGCACGGCATTGGCGACCCAGTGGGTGGCGCTGCCGATCGCCTGTCCGCGCGCGCGCACGTCGGTCGGGAAAATCTCGCTCAGATACACCCAGATCACCGCACCCTGCGACATGGCGAAGGCGGCGATGAACAGGATCAGCAACGGCAGCAACAGGCTGGCCGGGGCCGCCCCGGCATAGACCAGCGCGACGCCCGCCAGCGCCACCGCCGTCACCAGCCCGCCGCCGATCAGCAGCGGCTTGCGCCCGACCCGGTCGATGATGGTCATGCCGATGATCGTCGCGACCAGATTGGCGACGCCGATCGCGATCGCCTGCACATCGCCCGACACGCCGGTAAAGCCGGCGGCGGCAAAGATGTCGTTCAGATAATAGAGGATCGCATTGATCCCCGAGAGCTGGTTGAACAGACCGATGGCGATGGCGAGCAATATCGGCATCCGGTGGACCCGCCAGTCGAGCCGCCCGGTCCCGCCGCTCTCGACCACCGGGATCGTCGCCAAGCCGAGGCGATCGGCGGCACGTTTCGCCTCATCCGCCCGTCCGCGCGCGGTCAGCCAGCGCGGGCTTTGCGGCAGGCCGGTGAGCAGCACGAGGAACAGCGCGGCGGGCACCGCCGCCACGCCCAGCTTCCACCGCCATGCGACATCGGCCGAGGCGATCTGCGCGACCAGATAATTGCTCAGATACGCGATCAGGATACCCAGCACGATATTGAACTGGAACAGCCCGACCAGCAGCCCGCGCCGCTCCGGCGGGCTGATCTCGGCGATATAGACCGGGACCAGCACCGACGACGCCCCGATCGCCAGCCCACCGAGGACGCGAAACGCGATGAACGCCGGCAGCGAGGTGGCAACCGCGCAGCCCACCGCCGAGACGACATAGAGCAGCCCGATGACGCGCAATACGGCAAGGCTGCCGAACCGGTCGCCCGGCGCCCCGCTGAACAGTGCGCCGACCAGCGTGCCCCACAGCGCCGCCGATACGGCAAGGCCGAGGCCGCCCGGCGACAGCAGATATTCCGCGCGCAACGCATCGGTGACGCCCGAGATGACGGCGGTGTCGAACCCGAACAGCAATCCGCCGAGGCTCATCGCGACGACCGCGCGGGTGTGGGTCGCGCCGCTCATGCGCCGACGCTCCGCCGCAGGAAATCGCCATGCGGTTCGCTCAGGGCCAGCGTCCGGCCGATCGCCTCGCGCATCCGCGCGAAGGTGCCGGCCAGATCGGCCGTCTCGCACTGGTCGGCCAGTGGCGAATGCCGCGCGGGCAGGTCGCCGAAGCCGGCATACATGCTCAGCCAGCTATGATCCTGAAACGTGTCCCACTCGTAGCGCACAAACTCTCCCCCGCTTCGCCATGCGTCGATCTTCACTTGCAGCCCCTCGGGCGGCTCGATGCCGCGCATCCGGTCCCAAAAGGGTTCGCCGTCACGCCGGTTCGACCAGTAATGCAGGAACAGGAAGTCGCGCAGCCGTTCGAACTCCAGCACCGATTGCCGGTTGTAGGTCGCCGCCAGGCGCGGATCGAACCCGCGATCGGGAAACAGCGCGACGAAACGCTCCAGCCCCGACTGGATCAGCGAGATGCTGGTCGATTCGAGCGGTTCGAGAAACCCCGACGCGAGGCCCAAGCCGACGACATTGCCGTCCCAGAAGCGTGCGCGATGCCCGGTCGTGAACCGCAGCCGGTTGGGGGCTGCCAGCGGCTCGCCCTCCAGCGTGCCGAGCAGCGTCGCCTCGGCCTCGTCGTCGCTCAGATGATCCGAACAATAGACATAGCCGTTACCGGTGCGGTGGCGCAGCGGGATGCGCCATTGCCACCCGGCGGTGCGCGCGGTGGCGATGGTATAGGGCAGCGGATCGCCCGGCGTAGCGACGCACGGGATCGCCACCGCCCGGTCGCACGGGAGCCAGTGGCGCCAGTCGACATAGGGCACGCCCATCGCGTCGCCGAGCAACAGGCTGCGGAACCCCGAACAGTCGATCCACAGGTCGCCCGCGATCTCGCGTCCGTCGGCCAGCGTCACCGCTTGCAGCAACCCCGTTTCGCCGTCGCGCGCGACATGGTCGATCCGCGCATCGATATGCGTCACGCCATTGGCGAGCGCGAGGCGGCGCAGTAGTTGCGCGAACTTCGCTGCATCGAAATGCAGCGCGAAGTCGAACACGCCCAGATCGTTCGCCGGCTGGTCGGCCGGCGGCAGGAACCGGCCATGCCGCGCCAGTTGCGTGGCAAGGCAATAGTCGGCCAGCGGCCCGGCCTGTCTCGCCGCGTTCAGCTTCAGCCAGTAGTGATGGAACGCGACCCCGCCCGATCCTACGCCGTACAGGCCGAAGGGATGGAAGAACCGGTGCCCGTCCTCGCGCCATCCGTCGAAGCGGATGCCATATTTGATCGTGCCCTCGGTCTCGCGCAGCACGTCGCTTTCGCCAAGGTCGATCGCGCGCAGGAAGTCGCGGATCGCGGGCACCGTCGCCTCGCCCACGCCAACCGTGCCGATCGCCGAACTTTCGACGACGGTGATCGTCAGCTTGAGGTGCGCCAGCCGCCGCGCGCAATAGGTCGCGGCCATCCACCCGGCGGTTCCCCCGCCGACGATCACGATCGAACGCACCGGTTCGTGTGCCATCGTCGGTTCCTCCCTGTGTCGCTCGTAGCTTGGCGGACGATGACGCCCGGTTTCTGATCCTTGCCCGACCTCTCCTCCTCCGTCACCCCAGCGCAGGCTGGGGTCTCTGTGGGGGGAACCGCGGCACCCGCCTCATGGAGACCCCAGCCTGCGCCGGGGTGACGTGGAGGAAAAGGTCGGGCGGGATCGAAGGCTGCCGACCCGCCGCTCCGGTCCTCAGAACTTCGCGCGGACGCCGGCGATGAAACGACGCTCGAAGATGTTCTCGTTGAACACCTGGTCCTGCCAGGTGAGGTAGAACCGTTCCGTCTCGCCGGTCAGGTTCGATGCCTGGCCATAGAGGCTGAAGTTCGGCGTCACGTCATAGCTGATCGAGGCGTCGAGATAGTTGGTCGGCTGCTGATACTGCGCCAGCCCCTGGATGCCGCCATAGTTGGACGAGGCGAGCCGCTTCGAGCGATAGTTATAGGCGACGCGCGCCTGCAACCCGTATTTCTCGAACCACAGCGCGGCGTTCACCTGATGCTTGCTGTTGTCCTGGAACGGCTGGTTGTTGCCCGCCAGATCGACCCGGCCGGCATCGCCCAGCGACAGCGTGTAGTTGGCGTCGACGCCGAACCCGCCGAACAGACCGTTCACGCCATAATCCGCCAGCGACTGCCGCGCCGAGGCTTCGATGCCCTTGAGCGTGCCGCCTTCGCCCTGCGCCAGCGTGTTGGTGACGACCTGCCGCCGGATCACGCCGTCGTTGTCGGGAATGTCGCTGCGCAATTCGGTGGTGGTGGTGATGAAGCTGTCGACCGCGATGTAGAACGCGCCGACCGCGACGAGGCTGGAGCGACCGGTGTAATATTCGAGGCTCGCCTCGGCATTGGTCGCGCGCCACGGGTTCAGGTTCGGGTTGCCGCGCGAATCTGCGGTCCGCGCCTCGAACCGTGCCGGGTTCACCTGCGTGTTGATCGCATAGTTGACGTTCAGACCGCCGCCCCATTGCAGGAAGTCGAGCACCGTCATCGTCTTGGAGAAGGCGGCGCGCGCGCGCAGCTTGTCCGTCAGGTCGAACGCGACGTTGAACGCCGGCAGGAAGTCGGTGAACTCGCGCTTGGTCACGACGTCACCGGCATCGACGCCCGATACGCCGTAAGGCTGCGGCGCGCCGACGATGTTCTGGCGCACGTTCAGCCGGGTGTTGACCACCTGCAGGCCACCGTTCGCGCGGAACGGCAAGCCCAGCAGCACGCCTTCGCCCGACACCTGGCCATAGCCCGAGATCTGCGAGACGTTGACCGTGAACGAATCCGCCGGGTTCACCAGATTCTGGCTGCCGGGGTAGAATTTGTTCTGCCACGCCTCGCTGTCGTCCATCGCCTTGGGATCGAGCGCATAGAGCGCGGGCGTGCCGCCGGCGGGCAGGGCGTATTGCTTGATGAGGCCGTCGAAGATCGCGTTGGTCGCCTGCCGGGTATAGCCGGCGGTATAGGCATTGCCCTGCGCGTCGCGCACGCGGCACTTCTCGTCGGTCAGGTTGACGTCGAACGCCTTCCACTTGACGAGGCAGCCGCCCGCCGGATTGGCGGCATTGTCGCGGTTGCCGGCATAGAAGGGCGAGACGCGGTCGAAGGTGAACTGGTCGACGCTGCGCTCGCCATAGCGCCCGCCGAACGCGACGCGCACGCCGCCGTCCGAGGTATATTCGCCATCGGCGCGCACCGCCCACAGGTCGCCGTTCTGATACTGGTTGCCCTCCGACGAGATCGTCTTGAGGCCATAGCGCGACGGATCGGCGGCTTGCGCCAGAAACGCGGGCGAGAAGCCGAATACCGGCGCGCCGCTCGAATAGTCGACGGTCGCGGTCTGGCTGTAGATCTGATAGCCGGTCGGGTTGAAGCGCACGTCGCCGCCGATCGAGGCGGGATAGTTGCCGACGCCGTTATACGCCCATTGCGATCCGTTGGTCAGGCTGAACTGGGTATAGGCCTGATCGCGCTTGCGCGACGCCTTGCCATAGATGCCGCGAACGGTGCCCTTGAACTGGTCGCTTGGCTGCCAGTCGAGTTGCAGATTATAGTTCTGCGACTCGCTCTTCGTGCGGAAGGTTTCCGAATAGCTGTCGAAGCTGGGCAGGCTGTAGGTATATTGCTGCACCGTGTTGACGTTGTATCCGCCCACGACCGCGCCGGTATCGCGCGACTTGGTCGGCAGGAACGGCGACGACAGCCAGTCGACGTTCTGGAACTGGAAGCCGGCGGTGCGGTCATACTGCGTCTGGCGGGTATAGAAGCCGTCGGCGGTCAGCTTCAGCGCGTCGCTGATCTCGAACTGGAGCGAGGCATTGGCGCCGAAACGCTCGCGGTTGGTGATGCGGTTCCATGCGGTGTGCGACTGCGGGGTGATGAAGGCGTCGTTGACGTCGCCGTCGCCGTTCACGTCATAGCCGAGCAGATTGCCGGCCGAATTGCGGATCGGCCGGCCCCGGCTGACGCCGTTGTTGCCGACCGCGAAGTTGCCAGGGTTGGCGGGCGTGACCGAACCGTCGCGGTTCAGCACCGGGTCGCTGCCCCGTTCGTTGTTGAGCGCGACGCCGTAATCCTGAATGCCGCGGAAGCTGTTGCCGAGCGTCAGGTCGCTGTACGCCGCCGACACCAGCACGCCGAAGCGCTCGCCATGATAGGCGATGAGGCCGTTGGCCGACGGGCTCCACTTCTCGGTCTTGTCGCCATATTGGCCCTCGACCGCCGCCGACATCGTCAGCCCGCGCTTCAGGTCCATCGGCCGGCGGGTCAGCAGGTCGACCGTGCCCGACAGGCCCGCCTGTTGCAGCGACGCGGTCGGCGACTTGAACACCGTCGCGCCCGAAAAGAGCTGCGAGGGGATGTCGGTGAAGTTCGGCTGGACCGTCGTGACCGAATTGGCGCCGAGGAACTGTTCGCCGTTCAGCAGCGTCGTGACTTGCGGCAGCCCGCGGATGTTCACGGCGGCGCCTTCGCCCGCGTCGCGACGGATTTGGACGCCGGGGATGCGCTGGAGCGAATCGGAGATGGTGACGTCGGGCAGCTTGCCGATGTCCTGCGCGCTGATCGCGTCGACCACGCTGTCGGCGTTGCGCTTCACCTCGATCGATCGTGCCTGCGACGCGCGGATGCCGGTGACGACGATTTCGTCGCCCGCGCCATCGGTCTGGGTTGCCGGGGCATCGGGGGTGGTGCCGGTCGGCGTCTGCGCGGCGGCCGGAACGGCGAGGCCCAATACGGTGATCGATGCCGCACCCGACAGCAACGAACGAACCAGCGGCGACGAAGCGTAACGCATCCAACCCTCCCGTAAGTGCGCCATTCATTCCGTGGCGCTTTATTTATTAAACTTGGTTTGTTTAATTCTTTTGTCGTACGCTGTCAACGTCGATCTCCCCGCCGGACCGGTCGGTCGGCCCCGCACTTCGATCAGATTATCCGCCTGGGTCAGAGGCTTGTGGGCAAGACGGTCGCTTGTCGTCGGCGCACGCGAAAAGGGCCGGCTCCCGTGAAGGAACCGGCCCGATCTTGCTCCGCCCCGTTACGCTACCGGGGGAGAAGCGAAGCTTTTTCAGCGGCGGCAGCCGCGCGGCGCGTCCGACTTGTCGATCGCCCGGCCGGCCAGCGCACCCGCGCCACCGCCAAGGATCGTGCCGAGCAGGCGGTTCCCGTTGCCACCGATCTGGTTGCCGAGCAGACCGCCGGCGATCGCACCGATCACCGTGCCGCCGTCGCCGTTCTCGCAGCCGCGCTGACGCGAGCGATAGTTGCGGTCGTTGTAATACCCGCGGTCGCCGCGATATTCGCGATAGCCGCGATCCCCACGATATTCCCGCTCGTAGCGGTCCCCGCGCCAGTTCTGTGCCGATGCGGCGGTGGGGGCGGCGGCGGTGGCGACCGTGGCAAGCGCGGCAGCGGCGAGCGTCAGCTTCTTGAACATGGGTCTTCTCCCTCAAAATCTGGCGACGGCGATACATCCCGGTGGGGAAGTCCGTCTGTGATCTGGGGTATGCACCGATTCGCTTGAGCCGATACTGAATGCACCTGTTAGCTGGCGTTCATGGTCGGGCAGGGTGGGCAGGCCCTTTTCCGTCACTCCCGCGCAGGCGGGAATTCAGTCGTCACTCCCGCGAAGGCGGGAGTCCATATGCGCTGGTGTCGCGATCCTGCCGGGCCGTCGGCGTCAATGGATTCCCGCCTCCGTGGGAATGACGATCGCCTGGGGCATCGAACCGGCCCGCGCGCCGATGCGGGTTTTGCTTTAGTTTGGCCCACCGCAACCCTATAGGATTACTATGGCAACGAACCCCAATCAGAACGATTACGGCGCGGACTCGATCAAGGTGTTGAAGGGGCTGGACGCGGTCCGCAAGCGTCCCGGCATGTATATCGGCGATACCGACGACGGCTCGGGCCTCCACCATATGGTGTTCGAGGTGAGCGACAACGCGATCGACGAGGCGCTGGCCGGACATTGCGACCGCATCCTCATCACGCTGAACGCCGATGGCTCCGTCTCGGTCGAGGATAACGGTCGCGGCATCCCCACCGGCATCCACACTGAGGAAGGCGTGTCGGCGGCCGAGGTCATCATGACCCAGCTCCACGCCGGCGGCAAATTCGAGAACACCAACGACGACAACGCCTACAAGGTATCGGGCGGCCTCCACGGCGTCGGCGTGTCGGTGGTGAACGCACTCAGCGATTTCCTCGACCTCACGATCTGGCGCGACGGGCAGGAGCATTACATGCGCTTCCGTCGCGGCGATGCCGAAGCGCCGCTGAAGGTCGTCGGCCCGTCGGATAAGCGCGGCACCCGCGTTACCTTCCTGCCGTCGCCCGACACGTTCAAGATCCTCGAATTCGATTTCGACAAGCTCGAACACCGGTTCCGCGAACTGGCGTTCCTCAACTCCGGCGTCCGGCTGGTGCTGGTCGATGCGCGGCACGAGGAGCCGCGCGAGGTGGAGCTGTTCTACGAAGGCGGAATCGCCGCGTTCGTGAAGTATCTCGATCGCACCAAGAACCCGCTGATGCCCGATCCGATCGCGATCCACGGCTTCCGCGACGACGTCGGCATCGACGTCGCGCTGGAATGGAACGACAGCTATTATGAGAACGTCCTCGCCTTCACCAACAACATTCCCCAGCGCGACGGCGGCACCCACATGGCGGCGTTCCGCGCCGCGCTGACGCGCACGCTCAACAACTATGCCGACAAGTCGGGCATGTTGAAGAAGGAAAAGGTGTCGCTGACCGGCGACGACATGCGCGAGGGGCTGACCGCGATCGTCTCGGTCAAGCTGCCCGACCCGAAATTCTCGTCGCAGACCAAGGACAAGCTGGTGTCGTCCGAAGTGCGCCAGCCCTTGGAAGCGCTGATGGCCGACAAGCTGGCCGAGTATCTCCAGGAAAATCCGGCAAACGCCAAGGCGATCATCATGAAGGTGATCGACGCGGCGGCGGCGCGCGAAGCCGCCAAGAAGGCGCGCGAGTTGACCCGGCGCAAGGGCGCGATGGACATCGCCTCGCTGCCCGGCAAGCTGGCCGATTGTCAGGAGCGTGACCCCGCCAAGTCCGAACTGTTCTTCGTCGAGGGTGATTCGGCCGGCGGTTCGGCCAAGCAGGGCCGCGACCGTCATTTCCAGGCGATCCTGCCCTTGCGCGGCAAAATCCTGAACGTCGAACGCGCCCGGTTCGACCGGATGCTCGCCAGCCGCGAGATCGGGACGATCATCACCGCGCTCGGCACCGGCATCCGCGACGACTTCAACCTCGACAAGCTGCGTTACCACAAGATCGTCATCATGACCGACGCCGACGTCGACGGCGCGCATATCCGCACGCTGCTGCTGACGTTCTTCTACCGCCAGATGCCTGAGATCATCGAGGCGGGGCACCTCTATATCGCCCAGCCGCCGCTGTATAAGGCCACCAAGGGCCGCTCGGAGGTGTACCTCAAGGACGACAACGCGCTCGACGAATATCTGGTCGAGGCGGGGGTCGCGGCACATGTGCTGGAAAGCCCGGCGGGCGCGCGCAGCGGCGACGATCTGAAAGGCCTGCTCGGCCACGCCCGGCGGATGCGCACGCTGATGCGCTACGTCCCCCGGCGCTACGACATGGGCATCGTCGAGGTGCTGGCGCTGGCCGGGGTGCTCGACCCGCAGATTTCGAACGCCGACCGCCAGACGCGGCTCGACGACGCCGTATCGCGCATCGGCCGCACCGATACCGAAGCGACGTGGACCGCGCGCGTGACCGAGGACGGCGGATTGCAGTTCCAGCGGCGGTGGCGCGGCGTCACCGACACCCATGCGATCGAACCGGCGTTCCTGCTGTCGGCGGAGGGGCGCAAGCTCCACACGCTGGCCGGCGAGGAAGCGGCCAGCTACGCCGGCGTCTCGCGGCTGGTGAGCGCGCGCAGCGCCGCTGCCGCCGATCCGGTTGCCGAAACCGAGGAAGGCGAAATCCCCGCCGTCGCGCAAAAGGGCGAGACGATGGTCGCCCGGCCGAGCCAGTTGCTCGACGCGATCCTCGCCGCCGGGCGCAAGGGCCTGTCGATCCAGCGCTACAAGGGGTTGGGCGAGATGAACGCCGAGCAATTGTGGGAAACCACGCTCGACCCGTCGAACCGGTCGATGCTGCGCGTCGCGATCGAACAGGCCGACGTCGCCGACGAGATCTTTACCCGGCTGATGGGCGACGTGGTCGAACCGCGCCGCGACTTCATTCAGGAAAACGCGCTGAACGTCGCCAACCTCGACGTGTGAACGCTATCGTCGTCCCCGCTCGCACGGGGACGACGATTGGCAGTCAGCGCTTGCCCAGCCGCTTCGCGTTGGCGGTCGCCTTCGCGTGAATCGGGGCCAACGCGCGGCCACCCGCGCCGATCATGCTGTCGGTCAGGCGCATTGCCCGGTCGCCGCGCGCCGCCATCTGCCGGGCGGAGGGCAGGCGCTGGCTGGTCCCGGCCTGCCACATGTCCTGCATCGTCTGCATCCACAGGCCCTGCATCGCCGCCATGTCCTTCGCCAGCGATTCGCCCGCCTTGGCGAACGCCTGCGTCTTTTCCGTCACCATGCCGCTCAATTCGACATGATCGGCGGTGAACGGGTTGCGCATTCCCGCGTCGATCATCGGCATCCGCTTGTCGATCACCACGGCGGAGGCGGCCATCGTCTCCCAGAAGCGCATGCCCGTTTGCGCGGCGTCGGCCCACATCTGCCACCAGGCGAGCATCGGTGTCTTCGTCATCGGCTCGTTCCTTAGTTTCGCTGACCCGGTGCAGCCCCGCCGCCCTACCAGCCAAGCGCAACTTTGGACAGCGGCGTCGCGTCCTCCCTTGACCCGCACCCTGCCGCATTGCAGCAAGTGTGCCCATGACGACTCTGCCCCCCATCACGAACAATCCCGACATCCGCTTTCTCGGCCGGCTGCTCGGCGATGTCATCCGCACCTATGGCGGGGAGGCACTGTTCAAGCGGATCGAGCATATCCGCTCGACCTCGGTCGACCGGCATCGCGGCGTGGCGGGCGCGGATGCGATCGATCTCGGCCTCGACAATCTCGGACTGGACGACACCATCGCCTTCGTGCGCGGGTTCATGCTGTTCTCGATGCTCGCCAATTTGGCCGAGGACCGGCAGGGGATCGCCGCCGAGCCGGGGGCCGATGTCGCCACCGCGATCGAGAAATTGAAAGCCGAGGGGATCGACCGGGCGGCGGTGCTGGCGCTGCTCGACCATGCGCTGATCGCCCCCGTGCTGACCGCGCACCCGACCGAGGTGCGGCGCAAGTCGATGATCGATCACAAGAACCGCATCGCCGACCTGATGCTGCTGAAGGATCAGGGCCATGACGAAACGCCCGAGGGCGACCGGGTGGACGAGGCGATCCTGCGCCAGATCGCGCTGCTGTGGCAGACCCGCGTGCTGCGCCGCGAGCGGCTGTACGTCGCCGACGAGGTCGAAACCGCGCTCAGCTATCTGCGCGACGTGTTCCTCCCCACATTGCCCGCGCTCTATGCCCGCTGGGAACGGGTGCTGGGCGAACGGCCGCCGTCGTTCCTGAAACCGGGGAGCTGGATCGGCGGCGACCGCGACGGCAATCCGTTCGTCGATGCCGCCGCGCTGCGGCTGGCACTGGCGAAGGCGGCCGAAGCGGTGCTCGGCTATTATCTCGACCAGTTGCACAGCCTCGGCGCCGAACTGTCGATCTCGACCGAACATGTCGCGGTCGATACGGCGATCGCCGGTCTGGCCGACAAGAGCGGCGACGACGCCCTGTCGCGCGCCGACGAACCGTTCCGCCGCGCGATCAGCGGCATCTATGCCCGGCTCGCCGCGACGCATGCCTCGCTGACCGGCAAGCCCGCGCCGCGTCCCGGCAATCTGACCGGCGAACCCTATCCCGACCCCTCGGCATTCCGCGCCGATCTGGCGACGCTGGCACGCGGGCTGGTGCAGGAGGGCAACGGCCCGTTGTCGACCGGCGGTGCGCTCGGCCGGCTGATCCGCGCGGTCGAGACGTTCGGCTTCCATCTCGCCACGCTCGACATGCGTCAGAACAGCGTGATCCACGAAGGCGTCGTCGCCGAACTGCTCAAGGTCGCCGGCGTCGAGGCGGACTATGTCGCGCTGGACGAGGATGCGCGCGTCGCGCTGCTGCGCCGCGAACTGGAAAGCCCGCGCCCGCTCGTCAGCCCCTATGCCGACTATTCGGAGCAGACCGCGTCCGAACTGGCGATCCTGAAGGCGGCGGCGGAAGCGCACCAGCGCTACGGCCGCGCGTGCATCCGCCACTACATCGTGTCGATGGCGCAGTCGGTGTCCGATCTGCTCGAAGTGCATCTGCTGATGAAGGAAAGCGGGCTGTACGTGCCGGGCGACGATCCGCAGGCGCATATCATGGCGATCCCGCTGTTCGAGACGGTCGCCGATCTGGAGGCCGCCCCGGCGATCATGACCCGGTGGCTGGCGCTGCCCGAGGTCGCGGCGATCGCGCGCGCGCGTGGCCATCAGGAAGTGATGATCGGCTATTCCGATTCGAACAAGGACGGCGGCTATCTGACCTCTACATGGCAATTGTCGAAGGGGTCGACCGCGCTGGCGCCGGTGTTCGAGGAAGCGGGTATCGGCATGCAGTTGTTTCACGGGCGCGGCGGTGCGGTGGGGCGCGGCGGCGGATCGTCGTTCGCCGCGATCCGCGCGCAGCCGCACGACACGGTGCAGGGCCGCATCCGCATCACCGAACAGGGCGAGGTGATCGCCGCCAAATACGGCACGCGCGAGAGTGCCGTCACCAATCTGGAGGCGATGACCTCGGCGACCTTGCTCGCCAGCCTCGAACCCGAACTGCTTGCGCAAGCCGATGCGACCCGCTTCGCCCGCGCGATGGACACGCTGTCGGACACCGCGTTCCGCGCGTACCGCGACCTCGTCTATGGCACCGACGGCTTTACCCGCTTCTTCCGCCAGGCAACGCCGATCGCCGAGATCGCCGGCCTCAAGATCGGATCGCGCCCCGCCAGCCGCAAGAAATCGGACGCGATCGAGGATTTGCGCGCGATTCCGTGGGTGTTCAGTTGGGCGCAGGCGCGGATCATGTTGCCGGGTTGGTACGGCGTCGGCGCGGCGCTGCAATCGTTCGAGGACAAGGGGCTGCTGCGCGAAATGGCCAGCGCATGGCCGCTGTTCGCCGCGACGCTGGCGAATATGGAGATGGTGCTCGCCAAGTCCGACATGGACGTCGCGGCGCGCTACGCCGGGCTGGTCGAGGACAAGGCCCTGAGCGAGACGATCTTCGGGCGGATCCAGGGCGGCTGGCAGGCGACGCATGACGGCCTGCTGTCGACCACCCGCCAGACGCGGTTGCTGGAAAAAAGCCCGGCGCTCGAAGCGTCGATCCGGCTGCGCACGCCCTATATCGAACCGCTCAACCTGCTCCAGATCGAACTGCTCAAGCGCCACCGCGCAGGCGAGGACGATGCGCGGATCGGGGAGGGCATTCTGCTTTCGATCAATGCGATTGCTACGGCATTGAGGAATAGTGGGTAACGCGCGCCGGGCGAGGTGCAGGTAACTGCACCAAGCCGCACGAGGCGCGCGCGGCCGGCGGCGCGAGAAGCGCCGACCGACGACGCGGGCTTAGCCCGCGTCGCTGGCCGTACCCTCCGACTCCTCGTCCCGCTCCGCCGCGACCCCGCGCTGCTCGGCCAATATCCGCCATCCGGTAATGAACAGCGCGCCCGCCACCGGTCCGACGACGATCCCCGACAGCCCCAGCAGGTCGATCCCGCCCAGCGTCGTCACCAGCACCATCCAGTCGGGAATGCCAGTATCGCGCCCGACCAGCATCGGCCGCAGGATATTGTCGGCCAGCCCGATCACCAGCACGCCCGACGCGATCACCACCGCGCCCTGCCACACCGCGCCGGTCGCCAGCAGATAGATCGCGACCGGTCCCCAGACGATCGCCGGGCCGATCGCCGGCAGCAATGCGGCGAAGACCATGATGACGCCCCACAGCAGTGCGGCGGGCAGGCCGACGATCCAGAAGGTGATCGCGCCCAACGCGCCCTGCACCAGCGCGACGACGCCCGATCCCTTGATTGTCGCACGCACCACCGCGACGAACTTGTGCGCCAGCCGCTGCGCGACATCCGTTTCCAGCGGCAGGGTGCGGACGATCGCCGGTCCGATCCGGTCGGCGTCGCGCAACAGGAAGAAGGTGGCGTACAGCCCGACGCCGAACGACAGCAGGAACGAGGCGGCATTGGCCCCGATCGAAAAGGCCCGCTGCGTCAGCGAACTGGCGCTGCTGCTCACCGCCTGCGACAGTCGGCTCTGGATGCGTTCGAGGCTGCCGAAGCCCGCGCTGTCGAGCCAGCCGCGAATCCGCTCGGGCAGGGCATTGTGGACCTGTTCGAAATAGGTCGCGAAGTTGATCTGCCCGCCGCGAATCTGGGTATAGACGCCCGCCGACTGCTCGACGACCATGCTGGCGATGACGAGCGCGGGCAGCACCACCGCGACGGTGATGATGAGCAGCGTCAGCGCGGCGGCCAGATTGCGCCGCCCCGGAAAGCGGACGAGCAGCCACCGGAACAACCCCTGGAACAGCAACGCCGCCAGCCCCGCCCACAGCAACGCACCGAGAAAGCTGTAGACGACCGCCAGCAGCGCGACAGTGATGAGGGCCAGGAACACGATAAAACCACCGCGTTCGATGCGGTGCCGGACGATCGCCATGCAGTTTCCGTTTCAGCTTGAAGGACCGCCCGCGAACGGCCGGGATTGTTGCGATAGCGCAACGCCTTCAATGGCGATCGGGTTGCGTGAAGACATTCGCTCCCTCGCCCCCGAAAGGGGGAGAGGGATGCGCAGACTTGGTCTTTGCGCGAGCAAAGGCCTGGGACCGGTCGACATTCGGCTATTCGCGGTGCCGCTCTTGGTCAAAAAGGCCTTCCGTATCGTCACCCCGGACTGGTTCCGGGGTCCACCGGGCCGCAAACGCCGTCGATAGAGGCTCAAAGCACACCGATCGCCCGGCGGCGGACCCCGGACCAAGTCCGGGGTGACGATCGGAGCGTGAATGTCGATCGGCTCTAGCCGGAGCCGGGAGAAGGGTTGGCGCTCGCGATAGCGCGCGCGCGAACCTCTGGCTCGCTTCGCCCCGCTCCCAACCTGCGCTAGCCAGCAAGCTGGCAAGCTCCGGTATCCCTCTCCACGGTCCGGGGAGAGGGCAAACAGGTCCTACCGCGCCCAGTCGGCCACCGCCGCCGCCACCGTGTTCGCCGCCTGGTTGATCGCCGGGCCGACCGTGGTCGCGTCGATCACGCTCACCGGCACGCGCGCGGTGAAGCGGCGCTTCTCGAACGTCGTCGCACCCACCCGCTGGAGCGTGGCATCGAACGTCACCACCGCCTCGCTGCGCGTCGCATCGACGCCGAATTCGCGGAGTTCACCCGACAGTTGCGCGCCGGGATCGGTGAAGCCCTGCCGCGGGCTCAGCACCACCATCCCGCTGCGCGCGGTCAGCGTGTCGGACAGCAGCCGCGCGAACAGCCGCGCCGGCGGTTCGACCCATTGCGCTTCCTTGACATAGGCGATGCTGGTGTCGCTCGACTGCACCGGCACCCGCGTCACCGCCAGCTCCTGCGGCACCACCGGCACCTGCACCGTGATCGACTTCGTTCCTGCTGACGACTGGGTCTGTCCGGCGGGAATCGCGGTGGCCGGGGCCAGCGTCAGCAATGCGGCGGGCGGTTCGGCGCCGAAGCGGATGCAGGCGGCGAGCGGCAGGAGGAGCAGGACCGACAGCTTCTTCATGGCGTCTCTCACTTCTTGGGCTCGTAATCGGGCAGCTTCGACCGGCCGACCAGCGCGGTCGCTCCACCCTGATCGACCTTCTCGGCGACCGAGGCGAGCGCGCTGGTCATCGCGCGCAGGTCGCCGACCAACTGGTTCACCTGCGGCACGGTCTGCTTGCTGAACGCCTTCAACCCCGGCTGCGCGTCGCCGATCGCCGAATTGAGCGTCTCGGCGCTCCGTTGCGCGCTGGCGATCGTGCGGTTCAACTGCTGGATCGTCGGCTGGATGTCGTTGGCCAGCACGCCGTTGGTGGTCGCCGCCAGCTCGCCGATCTGCTGCGAGGCGACGCCGGCGCGCTGGATCGCGATCCGCGTCTCGGCCAGCGTCGCGGCGATTTCCGGCCCGCGATCGGCCAGTGCGTCGGTCAGCCGGTTGGTGCTGTCGAGGATCGCGGCGATCGAATTCTGGTTGCGGTCGGACAGCACGTCGGCCAGCCGCTCGGTCAGCGTCGTGACGCGCTCGAGCAACTGCGGCGCCGAACTCAGCAGCGCGGCGACGCCGCCCGCCTTGGGCGGGATCACCGGCACGCCCATCGGGCACGACTGTTCGGGGTTCACCTCGGGGCACTGGATCGGCGGTGCGCCCTTGACCGCGCCGTCGAGCGTGATCGTCGACACGCCGGTGAAGCTGCCGATGATCGTCGCGGTCGTGCCGAGCAGGACCGGCGTCTCGTCCTTCACCTTGATCCGCACGCGCACGAACTGCGGGTCCTTGGGCCACAGCGCGATGTCCTCGACCTGCCCCGACGGCACGCCCGAGAACGACACCGGCGATCCCTTGGCCAGCCCGTCGACCGCCTGTTTGAAGAAGACGTCATATTCCTTCTCGCTGCCGCCGCCGACCCGCGCGAGCCACACGGTGAACAGCGCCAGCATGGCGAGCAGGATCAGCACCACGGCGCCGACGAGGACATGGTTCGACCGGGTTTCCATCAGCGCCTCTGGGCTTGGGGCTTGGCCAGCGTCACGCCGGCCTCGTCATGTTGGGGGGCCGAGCGCGCGATGCGCTCCTGCGCATCGGTCGCGGCACGGCCACGGGGTCCGTTGAAATATTCCTGGATCCACGGATGATCCAGCGCCAGCAGCTCGTCGATCGTGCCGACCGCGATCACCCGTTTGTCCGCCAGCACCGCCACCCGGTCACAGATGGCGTGCAGCGTGTCGAGATCATGGGTGATGAGGAACACGGTCAGCCCTAGCGTCTTTTGCAACGACGCGGTCAGCTCGTCGAACGCCGCCGCGCCGATCGGGTCGAGTCCCGCCGTCGGCTCATCCAGAAACAGCAACTGCGGATCGAGCGCCAGCGCGCGCGCCAGGCCGGCGCGCTTCTTCATGCCCCCCGACAGTTCGGAGGGGTATTTCGGCCCGGCATTGGCGGGCAGACCGGTCATCACGACCTTGTAGCCGGCGATCTCGTCGAGCAGCGCGGGTTTGAGCTTCGGGTAGAATTCCTTGAGCGGCACCTGCACATTCTCGGCGACGGTCAGCGTCGAGAACAACGCCCCGCCCTGGAACAGCACGCCCCATTTCTTGCGGATCTCGGTCGCCTCGGTCTCCTCGCGCCCGATCGTGGTCTCGCCGAACACCTCGATCGTGCCGGCGGTGGGCGTCTGCAACCCGATGATCGATCGCATCAGTACCGACTTGCCGGTGCCCGAGCCGCCGACCACGCCGAGGATCTCGCCGCGCCGCACGTCGAGATCGAGGTTCTCGTGGATCACCTGATCGCCGAACTGGTTTTTCAGGCCGCGCACGCGGATGATCGAGTCGTCGTCGCTCATATCCATCCGATCCATGCGAAGAAGATCGCGAAAAACGCATCGAGCACGATGACGAGGAAGATCGCCTGCACCACCGCCGCCGTCGTCCGGCTGCCGACCTGTTCGGCGTCGCTCTCCACCTGCATGCCGTGGAAACACCCCGCCATGCCGATGATCGCGCCGAACACCGGGGCCTTGATGAGCCCGATATACAGGTCGGTGATCGGCACCACCTCACGGATGCGCGTGACGAAGGTGATCGGCGGAATGCCGAGCTGCGCCCAGCTCAACAGCCCGCCGCCGATGATCGCGATGATCGACGCATAGAAGCCCAAAAGCAGCATCATCACGATCGCCGCGATCACGCGCGGCAGCACCAGCGCCTCCATCGGCGACACGCCGATCGTGCGCATCGCGTCGATCTCTTCGGTCAGCTTCATCGTGCCGAGCTGTGCGGCGAACGCCGATCCCGACCTGCCGGCGACCATGATCGCGGTCATCAGCACGCCCAGCTCGCGGAAGGTCAGCCGCCCGATCAGGTTGATCGTGAACACCTCCGCGCCGAACTGGCGGAGCTGCACCGCGCCCTGCTGCGCGATGACCATGCCGATCAGGAAGCTCATCAGCCCGATGATGCCGAGCGCCGAGACGCCGACCACCTCGAATCGTTGCACCGTCGCGTTGAAGCGGAACCGCTTGGGATTGAGCACCACGTTGATGAAGGCGAGGACCGTCGCCCCCATGAACCCCAGCAGCCCGAGCATCTGCCGCCCGCTGCCCGACACCGCCTCGCCGATTTCCTCCAGCACGCGCACCGGCGGGCTGGACGGCCGTTCCTTGCGCACCACCGGATCGTCGGCCGCCGCCACCTGATCGAACAGATGCTGGCTGTCGGCGCTCAGTCCCTCGATTCGGACATCACGGTCGCGGGCGAAGCGGTGGATCACCCACGCGCCCACCGTATCGATCCGGTCGATCCCCGACAGGTCGATTCGGTCGACCTTCTCCTCCACGGCACCAAGCCGGTCGGGCAGGTCGCCGATATGCGCGAGAGACAGGTCGCCCGAGAAGCGAAGCGCCTGCCCGCCATCGGTTCGGACGTGCGAAAAATCGGCGGAAGCGCTCATCACCGCCATCCATCGGCGATTTGCGGCGTCGCGGCAAGATGGTACGCGCTTCGCCCATGCGACACCGCGATCTCGCCATCTATGACATGGACAAGACCATCACCCGCGTCGCGACGTGGACGCCGTTCCTGCGCCATGCCGCGCGCGAGCGGGGACGCAGCGCGCTGCTGCTGCTGCCAATCGCCGGCGCGGCGGTGGCGGGCTATGCGCTCAAACTCTATGGCCGCGACCGGTTGAAGGAAATGACCCAGCGGCTGATCCTCGGCCGCGCGGTGCCGGGCGAGCGGCTGGCCGATACCGCGCGCCGATTCGCGCAGGCGACGGTCGCCACCGGGCTGCTCGACGGCGCGCGCGACCGGATTGAGGCCGACCGCGCCGAGGGACGGATGCTGATCCTCGCCACCGCCTCCTACCGCTTCTACGCGCAGGAGATCGCCGACCTGCTCGGCTTCGACGCGGTGATCGCCACCGAAAGCGTCGGGCGCGAGGACGGCCATGTCCTGCCGCGCATCCATGGCGAGAATTGTTACGGCGCGGCCAAGCTGCGCGCGATTCGTGCATGGGTCGAGGGCAACGGCATCGCGCGCGACGACGTGCGCGTGCGCTTCTACAGCGATCATGTGTCCGACGCTCCCGTATTCGACTGGGCCGACGAGCCGTTCCCGGTCAACGCCCACGCGCCGCTGAAAGCACTGGCGAAAAAGCGCGGCTGGCCGATCCTCGACTGGCGAGGCTGACCTTCCGTTCCAGCCGGGGAGGGGGAGAGGCTCGAAACCCGAACCTCACCCACAGCGTCACCCCGGACCGGTTCCGGGGTCCACATCGCCACGAGCGATGGCCGCCCTGCGTCCTGCCGTACAGCAACCCCGAAACCCTCCCCTCCCTGACAAGGGAGGGGCCGGGGGTGGGTAGGCCGGTTGTGACGCGCCAAGCTTCCCTCACGAGCCAACCCAACCCCTCCCTTCGAGGAAGGGGAGCAGGTCGCGCGAACGGCAGCCCGCACCCCCATCACAACCACACATCCACGACATGGATGACCAGCCCGACCAGCCCGCCGACCAGCGTCCCGTTGATGCGGATATATTGCAGGTCGCGCCCGACCGCATTTTCCAGCCGCAGCGTGATCGTCGCCGCGTCCCAGCCACGCACCGTGTCCGACACCAGCCGGACGATCCCGTCGCCATAATCGGCGATACCGCCCACCACCGCGCGCCGGGCGAAGCGGTTGACCTTCGCCCGCAGTACCGCGTCCGACTGCAACGTCGCGCCCAGTTGGCGCAGCGCCTCGCCGATCGGACCGTTCAGCGCTCGGTCGGGGTCGCGGGCATGCGCCAGCATCGCCGCGCGGATTCGCTCCCACACCCCCATCCACCATGCCGCCACCGCCGGATTGTCGAGCAGTTCGTTCTTGAACCGCTCGACCTTCGCCTGAAGCTCGGGACTGTGCTGCAAGTCGTGGGCAAGGAGCGCCAGCCCCTCGTTCGCCTTGGCGCGTAAGGGGTGCGCCGGATCGGCCGCCACCTCGTCGAGCATCTTGCGCAGGCCGTTCAGCACCGAATTGGCCAGCGTCTCGTCGAGTCCCGTCCAGCGCAGCACCGATCCCGCGCGCTTGCGGATCATGTCGCGCACCATGTCCTCGTTGGCGTCGAGCGTCTTGGCGGTCCACCGAACGACCGCGTCGATCAGCGGCAGGTGGCGATCACCCTCGACCAGCGTGGTGAGCGTGCGCCCCAGCGTCGGCGCGACCGGCCATGCCCGCATCCGGTTGGCCAGCGCGCCGCGCACCGTCGTGCCGAACTGCTCGGGGTCGAGCGCCTCCAGCATGCTGACCGCGAGGCGCGACGCGCCGTGGCGCAACCGCCCCGATCGCGCCAGGGGATCGGCCAGCCAGCGCCCGGCGGCCAGCGCTAGATCGAACCGCCGCATCCGCCGCGCGACGATATGCGCGGTCAGGAAATTGTCGCGCAGGAACGCCGCGAGCGTATCGCCGATCCGGTCCTTGTTGCGCGGCACGATCGCGGTATGCGGGATCGGCACGCCCAGCGGATGGCGGAACAGCGCCGTGACCGCGAACCAGTCGGCCAGCCCGCCGACCATCGCGGCCTCGGCGAACGCCTGAACATAGCCCCAGCCGGAATGGACGTCGTGCAGCCGCCGCGACAGCAGGAACAGCGCGGCCATCGCCACCAGCAGCCCGGTCGCGACACGCCGCATCCGGCGCAGTTGAGGAGGAACCGCATCGCCCCCGCGGACGACGCCCGCAGATCGTGGCATCCCCGTAACAAAGGTCGAGCGGCGGTTTGGTTCAATCGGCAACGGTCGCTTTCGCAATGACCGACCCTGCTCCCCTCCCTGAGAAGGGAGGGGCCGGGGGTGGGTAGGCCGGTTGTGGCGCGCGTACCTTCCCTCGCGGACCGACCCACCCCCAACTCCTCCCTTGTCAGGGAGGGGAGCGGGTCGCGAGTACGGCTACCCCGTCACTCCGCCGCCGGCAGCCCCTTCGGCCCGTCATCCTTGGCCAACCGCCCGCCCGGCTGGTGATCGATCAGCGGCCCGTACGGATCGCCATCACCGGGCCGATAGGTCAGCAGCCGCCGCGCCATCTTCGGCCCGATCCACCGCTCCAGCCCGACCGCGAGGCTGAACGCCCCCGGCACGATCAGTAGCGTCAGCAACGTCGAGAGCGTCAGCCCGCCGATCACGGTGATGCCCATCGGCGCGCGCGACGACGCATCGCCCGACAGCGCCAGCGCGGTCGGCACCATGCCGGCGATCATCGCCACCGTGGTCATCACGATCGGCTGCGCGCGCTTGTGCCCGGCGTCGAGGATCGCGACTTCCTTGTCGACACCCTTCTCCATCTCCTCCAGCGCGAAATCGATCAGCAGGATCGAATTCTTGGCGACGATGCCCAGCAGCATCAGCAGCCCGATATAGACCGGCATCGAGATCGGATTGCCCGTCACCCACAGCGCCAGCAATCCGCCCAAGGGGGCAAGGAACAGCGACCCCATATTCACGAACGGCGGCATCACCCGCTTGTAGAGCAGCACCAGCACGCCGAAGACGAGGAAGATGCCCGAGATCACCGCGACGATGAAGTTCTGGATCATCTCCGCCTGCCACTTCGCCTGACCGACGCTCAGTTCGGATACGCCCAGCGGCAGGTTCTTCATCGTCGGCGTGTTCTTGATCGCGGCCATCGCCACGCCGGACACGACGCCCGGTGCCAGGTCCGCGCCGACGACCAGCCGGCGCTGCTGGTTGATCCGGTCGATCTTGGTAGGCCCCGCGCCGAACCCGATGTCGGCGACGACCGACAGCGGCACCGATGCGCCGCTCGCGGTCGGCACCGGCAGGTTCTGGATCGTCGACAGCCGTGAGCGCGCATCGCGCGACAGCGCGACCCGGATCGGGATCTGCCGGTCGGACAGCGAGAAGCGCGCGCTGTTCTGGTCGATGTCGCCCAATGTCGCGATGCGGATCGCCCCCGACAGCGCGGCGGTGGTCACGCCCAGGCTGGCGGCAAGGTCGCTGCGCGGGCGGATGATGATCTCCGGCCGTTGCAGATCGCCCGACACGCGCGGGGCGACCACCATCGGCAGCTTTTCCATGTCCTTGACCAACTGGTTCGCGGTCTGGTTCAGCTTGACCGGATCGTCGCCGCCCAGCGTGATCGACAGGTCGCGGCTCGACCCGCCCCAGCCGAACTGCGACCGGAACGACACCCGCGCATCGGGAATCGCCGCCAGTTGCGGCGCCAGGCCACGCTCGAACTCGACGCTCTTGACCGATCGCATCGCATCGAAGGCGGCATCGTCCATCATGCCCAGCGCATGGCGTACCCGCATGCCGAAGGTCGGCTTGTCGAGCAGTTCGGCGGTGACGCGACCGTTGCCGGCATAGGACGACGAATAGACCGATTTGACCAGCGGCTGTCCGTTCAGCAGATTCTCGACCCGCTTCACCACCACGGCGGTCTGTTCCAGCGTGGTGCCCGGCACCATCTCGATACTCGCCGTCACCCGGTCGCGGTCCTGCGGCGGCTGGAACGTCTGCGGCAGCACCATGAACATGACCACGGTCAGCGCCAGCGCGGCGACGCCGCCGACGATCGGTGCCCAGCGGTGCCGCAGCGTCCAGCGCAGCACGTCCATGTACCGGTCCATCAGCCAGCCCTCGCCGTGGACGGCCGACCCATGGGCTTTCAGGAAATAGGCGGCGATCATCGGTGTGATGAGCCGCGCGACCGCAAGGCTCATCAGCACCGAAACGACGACGGTGAAGCCGAAATTCTTGAAGAACTGGCCTGCGATCCCCGGCATCATCCCCACCGGCAGGAACACCGCGACGATCGCCATGGTGGTCGCCAGCACCGCGATGCCGATCTCGTCCGCCGCGTCGATCGATGCCTGGTACGCGGTCTTGCCCATCCGCATGTGCCGGACGATGTTCTCGATCTCGACGATCGCATCGTCGACCAGCACGCCCGCCACCAGACTGAGCGCCAGCAGCGTCATCTGGTTGAGCGTGAACTCCATCATGTCCATGAACCAGAAGGCGGGGATCGCCGACAGCGGAATGGCCAGCGCCGAGATCAGCGTCGCGCGCCAGTCGCGCAGGAACAGGAACACGACGACGATCGCAAGGATCGCGCCCTCGACCATCGCCGACATCGCCGAATGATACTGGATTTCGGTGAACTTGACCGAATTGGACAGCAGCGCGAAGCGGACCTGCGGGTTGCGCTTCTGAAGGTCGGCGATCTTCTTTTCCGCCTCGTGGAACACGGTCACGTCCGACGCGCCCTTGGCGCGCTTGATGTCGAACGCCAGCACCGGCCGGCCGTTATATTCGGCAAGGCTGGTCGGCTCGGCATAGGCGTCGCGCACGTCGGCGATGTCCGCCAGCCGCACCGATCGCCCGCCGCCCACCGGCACCTGCGTCTGGCTGAGCGCATAGGCGGTGGCGGCGTTGCCCAGCACGCGCACCGACTGTTGCGATCCGGCGATCTCCGCCTTGCCGCCCGCCGCGTTCAGATTGACCTGCCGCAGCGCCTGATTGACCTGGCTCGCGGTCAGCCCCTGCGCCTGCAGCCGTGCCGGGTCGAGCGTCACGCGAATCTCGCGGTCGACGCCGCCGACCCGCTCGACGGTCGCCATGCCCTCGATCGACAGCAATTCCTTGCTGACGGTGTTATCGACGTACCAGCTAAGCTGTTCGGGCGTCATGTCGTCGGCGATCGCCGTCCACGACGCGAGGTCCTTGTCGGTGGTGTTGGCGCGAAACACCTGCGGCTCGAGGATGCCGTCGGGCAGCGCGCTGCGGATCTGGTTCACCGCCTCGCGCACGTCGTTGACCGCGCGGTCGATCGGCGTGCCGATGTCGAGCTGGATGACGGTCTGCGACTGGCCTTCGCTCACCGTCGATTCGATCTGGTCGATGCCCTGCAACGACCGCACCGCCGCCTCGACGCGCTGCGTGACCTGCGTTTCCAGTTCGGTGGGCGCGGCCCCCGGCTGGCTGATGACGACGATCGCGACCGGGAATTCGATGTCCGGGTCCTGGTTCACGTCCATCCGCATGAAGCTGACGATCCCCGCCAGCGTGAGCGCGAGGAACAGCACCAGCGGCGCCACCGGGTTGCGGATCGACCATGCCGAGATGTTGCGAAAGCCCATCAGCGCTATTCCTTGCGTGCGGCGGCGCGCACCGGCACCACCTGCTGCCCCGGGTTCAGGAACGCACCCGCGCTCGCCACCACCCGCTCGTCGCCGATCAGCCCCGATCCGATCAGCGCGCCCTCGTCGGACACCTCGGCCACGCGCACGTCGCGGCGCACGGCCTTGTTCTGCGCGTCGATAACATAGACATAGCTGCCCTTGTCGTCGCTCAGCACCGCCGATTCAGGGAGCAGCGGCGCGGTCGACGCCCCGGCACCCACCCGCGCGCTGGCGAAGCCGCCGGGGCGCAGCGCCGGATCATATTTCAGCGCGATGCGGGCGATGCCCTGCCGCGTCTGCGGATCGATGATCGGCGACACCTGCCACACCTCGCCCTTGAACACGCGGGTCCCGCCTACCGGGACCACCTCGGCCGGCACGCCGGCGCGCACGCTCGCCAGATCGGCCTCGCTCAACTGCGCGCGCATCTCCATCTGCCCGCCCATCGCGATGCGGAACAGCACGCCGCTGCCACTGCCGACCACCTGCCCCGGCTCGACCACGCGGGTGAGGACGAGGCCGGCGGCGGGCGCGCGAATGTCGAGCCGGCGGTTGCGCGCCTGCGTCTCGGCCAGTTGCGCCTCGGCCACCCGCACCCGGGCATTGGCCGAATCGCGCGTCGCGGTCTTGCGGTCGAGATCGGCCTTGGACACGAAACCGCGCCCGACCAACTGGTTCGACCGGTCGAGTTCGGTCTGCGCGATCCGCGCGTCGGCGCGCGCCACGCGCACCTGCGCGGCCAGCGATTCGGCGGTCTGCGCCTGTACCGACCGGTCGACGCTGGCCAGCACCTGACCCGCCGCCACCCAGCTACCCGGCTCCACCAGCACGCGCGTGACGAGGCCGCCTTCGCCAACCACGCCGACCGGCATCTCGCGCCGCGCGGCCAGCGATCCGGTGCCGGTGACGGTGCGCGTCACCGTCTCGCGGCCGGGCACCACCACCGTCACCTTGGGCAGCGCGCTCGCCGGGGCGGTGGCGGCGGCCTTGGTCGCCGCGCCGTCGCTCTTGCCCTTGCCAAAGTCCCACCATGCGCCGATCATCACCAGCACCACGACGATGACCCCCACGATCACCGCCCGCCGGCGCGAACGCGGTGCCCCCGGCCCGGTCAATGCGTGCCGTTCCCCCGCGATCGTCGTCGATTCGTAGTTCATTCAGGCCATCCCGCTCGCAGGCCCCCCCTGCGTATCGGCGCTGTATTATCGTAATAAAGCACCGGTTTCAATCGCACCATCGCGTTTTTCGATAAGGATCACAAGGATCGCATCGATTGCGTTCAGCCGGCGTTACTCGACGTGACCGTAACGACCGGCCTTGCCGAATTTCACGCGAAGGAAACTGCCGATGCTCCGTTCCGCCCTGATCCTCGCCGCGATCGCCGCCACCCCTGCGACCGCGCAGCAAGCGACGCCGCCGGCACCGATGGCGGCATGGCCCGCCGATGCGACGCTGCTCGACGTGACCGCCGAGGGCAAGGCGACGCGCAAGCCCGACATCGCGACGATCCGCGCCGGCGTCGTCTCGCAGGCGCCGACCGCCGCCGCCGCGCTGGCGGACAATGCCCAGCGAATGACCCGCGTCGTCGCCGCGCTGCGCCGTGCCGGCGTCGCCGACCGCGATCTCCAGACCGCGCAAATCCAGCTCCAGCCGCAATATCGTTATGCTGAGAACCAGCCGCCGGCGATCACCGGCTATCAGGCGAGCAACAGCGTCGCGATCCGCTTCCGCGACGTGGCGAAGAGCGGTACGATCCTCGACGCGCTGGTCGCGCAGGGCGCGAACCAGATCGACGGGCCGACCCTCTCGGTCGAGGCGGCCGACGCCGCCCTCGACGAAGCCCGCACCGACGCGATCCGCCGCGCCCGCGGCCGCGCCGAGCTGTACGCCCGCGCCGCCGGCCTGCGCGTCGACCGCATCCTGACCATCGCCGAGGGCGGTGCTTCGTTCCCGCAGCCGCCGATGCCGATGATGGCGCGCATGTCGGTCCAGCGCGACGAGGCGACCCCGATCGTCGCGGGCGAACAGGAACTCACCGCCAGCGTCTCGGTCCGCTTCGTGCTGCGGTAAGGCACGCACCTTCTCCCCTCCCTGGAAGGGAGGGGTCGGGGGTGGGTAGGCTTCCGCAAGCGGCACATGGACACACCTGAACACCACGCTGTCCTACACCCCATCATCCGGTGCAGGCTCCGGCAATGCCGCCCGTTCCCGTCCACCCCGATCGCGCCAGACACATCGTCACCCCGGACCCGTTCCGGGGTCCACGGTCCCGCACGCACTGTCGGCAGCGGCTCCCGCCCCGTCATCACAGCCTGCGATTCATTCGCAACAAATGCGTCGTTAGTGTAAACTTTGTAAACTTAGGGCGGAATTCGGCCCCGCCACGGGCAAAGCCCGCGTCGTCGGACGGCGCTTCTCGCGCCGCCGGCCGGGCGCGCCTTGGGCGGCTCGGACGTAGCTTCGCTACGCCTTGCCCGGCGCGCACCACCCACTCTCGTCATTCCGGCGAAGGCCGGAATCCATACATGCCGACGTTGCGGCTCCTGCCCGGCAACGGTTCCACCGGTCCCGAACACCCGCCACGGGCAAAGCCCGTGCCGTCGGACGGCGCTTCTCGCGCCGCCGGCCGAGCGCGCCTTGGGCGGCTCGGCGTAGCTTCGCTACGCCTTGCCCGGCGCGCCGAGCACCTGCCTCGCCCTCCGGCAATCCTCCGCCATCTGCACCGTCAACGCCTCCAGCGAATCGAACTTCACTTCGGGCCGCAGATACTCGATCAGCGCCACCTCGATCCGCTGCCCGTACAGGTCGCCCGAGAAATCGAGGAAATACGTTTCCAGCAACTCGATCGGTGCCCCCTCGATCGTCGGGCGGATGCCAAGGCTCGCCGCCCCGTTCAACACCCGCCCATCGGCCAGCCGCCCGGTCGCGGCATAGATGCCGTAGGCGGGCCGCAGATAGCTGCCCAGCGTCAGATTGGCGGTCGGATAGCCGAGCGTCCGCCCGAGCTTCGCGCCATGCTCCACCACGCCTTCGACCGCGAACGGCCGGGTCAGCAGCGCCGCCGCCGCGCGCGGCTCGCCGCTGCGCAACAGGTCGCGGATGCGCGACGACGATACGACCGCCTGCCCGTCGCCGACCGGCGCGACCGTCTCGGCGACGAAGCCATGCGCTTCGCCCAGCGCCTTCAGCGTTGCGACATCGCCGTCGCGCCCCCGGCCGAAGGTGAAGTCGGTGCCGGTCACGACCCCGCCCGCCCCGATCAGCGCGACCAGCCGGTCGAGCGCGAACCGTTCGGCCGACAGCCCGGCAAGCGCGGCGTCGAAGCCGAACACCAGCATCGCATCCGCCCCGGCGGCGGCGAACAACCGCTCGCGCTGGTCGAGGCTGGTCAACCGGAACGGCGGTGTATCGGGCCGGAAGAAGCGGCGCGGATGGGGATCGAACGTCGCGACGATCGCCGGCCGGCCGGCGTCGCGCGCCCGCGCCACCGCGCGGGCGACCACCGCCTGATGCCCGGCATGAAATCCATCGAAATTGCCGAGCGCGACGATCCCGCCACGCAGAGGCGCCGGCACCGGGGCGCTGCCGTCCAGCCGCTCCATCGCCGCCCCTTACCCGGCGGCCGCCCGCCGCGAAAGGGGCTGTATACCGGCGCGCAGCACCCTGAGCGCATTGCCGCCCATCACCTTGTCCAGCTCGCGCTGGTTCAGCCCTGCCGCCCGCAGCGCCTCGGGCACCACCGCCAGATGCGCGGCGTCGAACGCGGTCGTTACCGCCCCGTCGAAATCCGATCCCAGCGCGACATGATCGATCCCCGCGACCTTGCGGACGTGCAGGATCGCGCGGACGATCGCCTGCGGGTCGGTCGAACACACCGCGCCCGCCCAATAGCCGATGCCGACCACGCCGCCGGTACGGGCGATGCCGCGCACCTCGTCGTCGGTCAGGTTGCGGTTGACCGGGCAGGTCGCCTGCACCCCGCCATGGCTGGAGACGACCGGCCGGCGCGCGCGGGCCAATACCTCGGCCAGTCCCGCGTGGCTCAGATGCGCGACATCGACGATCATGCCGACGTCTTCCATCCGCGCCATCACCGTCCGCCCGAACGGCGTGAGGCCGCCCTTGGCGCGGCCGTGCATCGATCCGGCGACCTCGTTGTCGTAGAAATGGGTGAGGCCGCCCATGCGGAACCCGCTGCGATACAGCCGGTCGAGATTGGCGAGGCTCCCGTCCAGTCCGTTCAGCCCCTCGATCGACAGCAGCGCGCCGACCGGTCGCACCCCTTGCGCCGCCGCCCGCGCCGCCAGCAGCGCATCCAGTTCGGCCGGGTTCGTCACCAGCCGCAGCGCCCCGTTCGAGGTGCGCGCGGTCCGGCGCAGCTTGGTCGCGTGCCACACCGATCGTTCGAGCAGCGACCCCCATGTCCGCACCGGCTGCAACTGCGCGACCACCAGCGGGGTGATGTTGTCGCTGTCGCCGTCGTTGGCGTCGTAATTCTGCCCGCGCGGCGTCTTCGTCACCGACGAAAAGACCTGGAGCGCGACATTGCCCGCCGCCAGCCGGGGCACGTCGACCTGGCCCCGCTGCGCCCGCGTCATCAGATCGCGCGACCACAGCAGCGTATCGGCATGGAGATCGACGATCGGCCCGGTAGCGGCCGGGGCGGGCGGCCCCTTGGCGAAGCGCGCGGCGAGCGCCGGGGTCGGCTCTACCTTGTTCATCGATCGCTCGACGATGCCGGGCACCAGCGCGAAGAACGCGGCCGCCGCGATCGCCAGCAACGCCACGCCCCACCAGATCGCCTTGCGCATCGCCGCCCTGTTCCCTTGGCGCCCAGCTTGGCGCTGGCGCGGCCCTTAGACCCGCGTGTCGGGCAGAGTCGAGCGGATCAGCGTCACGAAGCTGTACGCCGGCCGATCGCCCGTCGCACTGTGGTCCTCGCGCCACGTTTCGCGCCAACCGGCGAACGGGGGCACCACCGCATCCCCCGGCGGCGCGGCATGGACCTCGGTCAGCTCGATCCGCTCGATCCGGTCGAGCAACAGCGCGAAGATCTCCGCCCCGCCGATCACCGCCGCGTCCGGCCCGGCCAGCGCCAGCGCCGCATCCGGGTCCTGCGCGACCTCGGCCCCCGCCGCCGTCCAGTCGCGATCGCGGGTCAGCACGATATGCCGCCGACCGGGCAGGGGGGCGGGAAAGCTCTCGAACGTCTTGCGCCCCATCACCATCGCCCGCCCCATGGTCAGCGCCTTGAACCGCTTCAGGTCGGCCGGCAGATGCCACGGCAACTGCCCGTCACGCCCGATCACGCCATTGGTCGCGCGGGCAAGGATGGCATCGATCATCGGTGGCTCGGCCCTTCTGCTCGCCGCGCGTCCCCGGCGGCGTCCGTTATCGGCGTCGCTACAGCACCGTCCCGTCAAATACGACGCCGCATCGCCGGATCGGGCGGAAAGTTCGATGCGATTGGCTCCATAACGAAGCAATCGCGGAACCGCCGTGCCGCCGGCCCGCACCCCCGCCGATCCGCCGGTCGTTGCGCCGCCGTCCGGCCGCACCGGCCCGGTCGGCGATGGCAACGCCGGCCGGATCGGCCGGTGTTCGCTCGATAGCGGACCTAACGGCACGCGACGCCCGCCCCCGGCCGGTGGCATCGGGGCTCCGGCCACGATCCATATCGCTTCGATACGGTGGTGGGGCGGGGAACGTGCAATGTCGGGACTGGTAGAGTCCGCCAGCGCCATCATGCGGATGGCCGAGCGGCGGTTGGATGTCGTCGCCCATAATGTCGCCAATCTGGCGACGCCGGGCTACAAGCGACGGGTCGGCTTCGCACAGGCGCTGCGCGATGGCGCCAGCGTCGACGCACCGGCGATCGCCACCCGGTTGCAGCAGGATCAGGGCCGGATCACCGAAACGGGCAACCCGTTCGATCTGGCGATCAGCGGCGATGGCTATTTCCGGCTGCGCGCGGGCGAGACCACGCTTTTCACCCGGCAGGGCCAGTTCCGGCGCGATGCCGACGGACGGCTGATGACGCCGCAGGGCTATGCACTACAACAGGCGGGCGGCGGCGACGTGATCCTCGATGCCGCGACGATGCGGCTGGAGCGCGACGGCACGATGATGGCGAACGGCCGCGCGCTCGCCCGGCTCGCGATCGAACGGCCGGTCGATCCCGCCGCGCTGCGCATCGTTGGCGAAACCTTCGTCGCGGGCGAGATGCAGGAGGCATCCGACGCGATCGTGCGGCAAGGCGCGATCGAAGCGTCCAACGTCTCGCTCGGCGACGAGATGACCGGCAGCATGGCGGCGGTCCGCGAGGCGGAGAACGGCGCGAAGCTGATCCAGCTCTACGACGAACTGATGGGCCGGGTCGTCACGACCTTCGCCGGGGGCGGGCGATGAGCAGCGCCTATCACGTCGGCGCGGTCGGCCTGCGCACCCAGCAACTGGCGCTCGACGCGCTGGCCAACAACATCGCCAACATCAACACCGCCGGCTTCAAACGCTCCGACGTGCGCTTCGCCGATGTGGTCGCCAGCGCGGCGGACGGCGGCATGCCGATCGCCGACCTCGCCTCCGCCGCGCCGACGCTGGCCGGGGTCGCGCTCGACGTGCAGTTCATGCTGAACGACCAGGGCGAGGTGCAGCGCACCGGCACCACGATGGACGTGGCGATCGAAGGTGCCGGCCTGATCGAACTGATGGGCGCGGATGGCCGCACATTGTTGTGGCGCGGCGGTCGCCTGACCATCGGCGAGAGCGGGCAATTGTCCGGCCCCGCCGGCCTCGCGCTCAAATCGGCGATCACCGTGCCCGACGAAGCGTCCGACCTGACCATCGCCGCCGATGGCACCGTCCGCGCGGTGCTGGCGCAGGACGCCGAACCGGTCGTGCTCGGCCAGATCCAGTTGGTGCGGGTGAACGATTCGGCATCGCTCGAGCGGCTCGACGGCGGGCTGTACCGCGTGGCCGACGATAGCACGCTCGATGCCTTCGCCCCCGGCGAGGACGGGACCGGACGGCTGGTGCAGGGCGCGATCGAACGATCGAACGTGCAACTGACCGAAGAGATGGTGCGGATGATGCTGGTGCAGCGCGCCTATGCCGCGAATGCCCAGATCCTTCAGGCGGCCGATCAGATGATGGGCATCGCCAACGGCCTGCGCCGCTAGGGCCTTGGGGGAGCAAGCGACATGATGCTGGGCCTGGGAATGAGCTTCGTCATCGCCGCGACGGTGACGGTCGATCGGCGCGAGGTGACGGTCGGCGATCTGGTGCGCCACGCCGATGGCCGGCACTTTGCCGGGACGGGCGAAGCGCTGGCGGTGCTGCGCCTGCCAGCGGCGCGGCGGCAGACCGTGCTACCTGCGGCATCGCTCGCCGCGCTGGTGCGGCGGCGGTTGCCGGCGCTCGCCATCACGTCCGATGGCACGACGACGATCACGCTGCGACCGAACCCCGATACGGCCATGCAATGCTGGGCTACGCTCCGCGCGATTGCCGCAGATGAGGCGGTGACGCGCCGCGAAGTCGCCGCCGTGCCCTGCCTGACCGGACAACCCACCGCTGCCATGCGCACCGCGCGCGATGGCACCGCCTTCCTTGCGACCGCGCAACCCGCCGGCACGCCGCTCGGTCGCTTCCTGCCCGCGCCGGTGACGCGGATCGCTGCGGGAACCGCGCTGACCCTGCGGTCGGTCCATGGGCCGGTCGCGATCGAACGCCCGGTCGTAACGATGCAGCCGGGTCGTTCGGGCAATCGGGTGTTCGTCCGCGACGGCGCGGGCCGTGTCTTCGCCGCGCCGCTGACGATCGCGGAGGACGCGCGATGATCGCCGCCATCCTCGCCGCCACGCTGCTGCTGCCCGCCGACGATCTGTATCGCCGCGGCCGGTGGAACGCGCTCGCGACCGATCAGCGCGCGGGCGAGATCGGCGACGCGCTGACCGTCATCGTCTTTCAATCGGCGGAGGCGAGCAACACGCAACAGACCACGACGCGCAAGGCGACCGATCTCGATGCCTCGATCGACGCCGGATCGCTCCGCGAAGGCGGCCGGGCGACGATCGGCGGCGGCTTCACCGGTCGCGGCGATGCCCGGCGCAGCGAACGACTGGTCACGCGCCTCAGTGTCACCGTCAGCGACGTCCTGCCCAACGGCGACCTGATCGTGACGGGGACGCAGCGGATGCAGGTGAACGGCGAGCGGACCGAAGTCCGCCTGCGCGGCCGCATCCGCCCGATCGACATCACGCCCGACAACGCCATCTTTTCCAGCCGGATCGCCGATGCCGAGATCGATTACGGCGGGCGCGGCTTCGTGTCGCGCGGGGCGGGGCCGGGATTGCTCAACCGGCTGTTCAGCCTGCTGGGGCTCGGCTGATGCGGCGCGTGTTTGCCTTGTTGCTGGCGCTCGCCGCCCCGCTGCCCGCCGCCGCGCAGGAGGTGCCGCTCAAGGCGCTCGGCCGGTTCGACGGCTGGCGTGAGAATGCGTTGGTCGGCTACGGCCTCGTCATCGGCCTGTCGGGATCGGGCGATACCCGGCAAAGCGCGGTGACGCGGCAGGCGCTGCGCAATGCGCTCGGACGCCTGGGCACCAACGTCGAATCCGCCGAGATCAGCAGCCGCAACGTCGCGGTGGTGATGGTCACGGCTACGCTACCGCCCTCGGCCAACGTCGGCGACCGGATCGATGCGACGATCGCCTCGATCGGCGATGCCCGCAGCCTTGCCGGCGGTACGCTCATCATGACGCCGATGCTGGGGCCGGACGGACGCACCTATGCGCTGGCGCAGGGGCAGTTGCTGGTCGGCGGCCACCGCTTCGACAGCCAGTTGAACCGCGAACAGCGCAACTATCCGACATCGGCGATCCTTCAGGGCGGGGCGACGATCGAGGCGTCGGTCGACAGTTCGATCCTGAAGCCCGGCGGCGAATTGTCGTTCCTGCTCGCCGAACCCAGCTTCTCGACCGCCGAGCGGATCGCGGCGGGGATCGCGGGACGGCTGGGTCCCGGTATCGCGTGGGCGCGCAACGCCGATGAGGTGCGGGTGCGCTATGCCGGACCGGCGGCGAACCTCACCGCGTTCCTTGCCGACATCGAACGGGTAACGGTGCGGCCCGACGCCCCGCCGCGCGTCGTCATCAACGAACGCACCGGCACCGTCGTGGCGGGCGGCGACGTGACGCTGTCGTCGGTGGTCATCGCGCAGGGCGACATCAAGATTTCGGTGGTGGCCGAAAATGTCGCATCGCAGCCTGATTTCTATGCCGGTTTCGCCAGCGATCCCGGCGGCGTGCGCAGTCTGGTCGTCACCAACACCCGGCTGAGCGTCGCGCAAGGGGCGGGCGACCGCACCTTCCGCTTCCCGAGCACCACCATCGCCGATCTCGTGCAGGCGCTGTCCAACGCCCGCGTCGATACCCAGCGGATGATCGGCATCCTTCAGGCGATCAAGGCGGCGGGTGCGCTGCACGCCGACCTCGTCATTCGTTGACCGGAGCTTTCGTGATGAACGCCGATACCTCGCAACTGATCGTCAAGGCGCTCGACGGCCTGACCGCCCGTGCCGAGGCGACCGCGGCCAATATCGCCAATGCCTCGTCGCCCGGCTATCGCCCGGTGCGGGTCGCGTTCGAGGACGCGCTGCGCCGTGCGGCACCGCAGGGGCCGGCCGCGATCGCCGCGGTCCGGGCCGAGACGCTGCTCGCCGCGACGCCCGCCTATGGCACCGAGATGCGAGTCGACCTCGAACTTGCCACCGCATCGGACACCGCGCTGCGCTACTCTGCGCTGCTCGACATGCTCGGCCGGCAGGGCGCGATCCTGCGCAGCGCCATCGCCGGGGGGCGCTGAGTCATGAACGCCGCCGCGATCAGCCGGAGCGGGCTCGACGTCGAATGGCAGCGGTTGCAGGTCATTGCCGCCAACCTCGCCCATATGAACACCAGTGCCGCCGATGGTCAGCCCTATCGCGCGCAACGCCTTCTGTCCGGCCCGGCCGGTGGTTTCCCCGGCGCGATGCGCGGCGCGCAGGGTGTCGTCGCACAGGGACTGGCCCCGATGGCCGGCAGTCTGCGCCGCGTCCACGAACCCGGCCATCCCCATGCCGATGCTGAGGGGTTCGTAACCTATCCCGACATCGATCAGGCGGGGGAGATGGCGCTGATGATCCGTACCGCCCGCGCGTACGAGGCGAACCTGACCGCGCTCGGCATCGCGCATCAGATGATGACCCGCGCGCTCGATCTGGGGAAACAGGCATGAGCGTCGCCGCCATCCCCGCGCTGGCCGGTATCGATGCAGCACCGCTCGCGCTGCAACTGGGACCCGTGCTGTCCGCGCCGCCGCCCGCTACCGTCGCCGCGCCCGACTTCGGCGCGATGGTCATGGCTGGCCTGCGCGGCGTCGATGCGAAGCTCGCCAGTGCAGACGCGCTCGTCCGCCGTTTCGCGGTCGGCGACGACGTGCCGCTGCACCAGGTCACGATCGCGCTCGAACAGGCGCGGCTGTCGGTCGAACTCGCGATGCAGGTCCGCGCCCGGCTGGTCGAGGGCTACCGCGAACTGATGAACATGCAGTTGTGAGCGACGCGGTGCTTCCCTCCTCGCGGCGGCAGTGGGTCGTCATCGGCGCGGTGTTCGCGGCGGTCGTACTGCTGCTCGGCCTCGGCTATTTCCTGTTCCTGCGCGGCGGCTATGTCGTGCTGGCCGACGGCGTCCGGCCGGGCGAGGCGGCGGCGATCGTCGCCGAACTCGACAAGCGCGGCACGCCCTATGACCTGCGCGACGGCGGCACCACCATCCTCGTCCCCGATGACGAGGCCGACGCGACCCGCCTGGCGCTCGTCCGCTCGGATGCGGCGATGGCCGGGCAGATCGGCTTCGAACTCTTCAACAAGTCCGACATGGGGCTGACCAACTTCGCGCAGAAAATCAATTACCAGCGCGCGCTTCAGGGGGAACTGGTCCGGACCATCATGGCGATGGACGGCGTCGAGACGGCGCGGGTGCATCTCGCGCTGCCCGAGCGGGCGTTGTTCCGCGACGACCGGACCGCGCCGAGCGCCGCCGTCACCGTCGCGATGCGCGCCGGGCTGACCCCCGATCCGGGGCGGGTGGCGGGTATCCAGCGGCTGGTGTCGGCGGCGGTCGCCGATCTGCCGGCCGAGCGGGTGGTCGTGCTCGACGGCGATGGCCGCGTCATCAGCCAGGGCGCCAGTGCCGCACCGGTCGCCGATGCGGGCGCGAAGGGCGCGGTCGAGCAATATTACCGCGCACGGGCGCAGGCGGCGATCGATAGCGCGCGGCCGGACCTGCGCTATCTGCTCCGCGTCCTCGCGCTGCCGCAGGGCGACACGGTGATCGATCCGGCGCGCTGGACACCGGGGGAACAGGGCGGCAGCCGCGATTTCCGGCTGCGGATGACGCTGGTCACGACGCAGGCCGTCGACGCCGACACCCAGCGCCGCTTGCATGAGGTCGTCACCCCGGCGGTCGGCCTGAGCGAAACGCAGGGCGACGTGCTGCTGTTCGAGACGGGATCGATCGATCAGCCCGCCGCCGCACCCATGATGACCGCGACGCCGCGCATCGTGACCACCCCGCTGCCGACGACCGATCCGGTCGAACCGGCGACTGGCTGGCCCAGTGCGTGGTGGCTCGCACTCGTCGCGCTGCTCGTCGTGGCCGGCATGACGTGGCGTCGCCGCACCGCGAAGGCGATGCCCGAGCATGAACGCGATGCCTTTGCCGATGCGTTGCGCCGGCAGTTGGCGCGGGAAGGGGCCGATGATGGCCGCCGCTGAATTGACGCTCACGGCACTGGTCGAGCGGTTGCGCACGCTCGCCACCCCCGACCGACAGGCGATTCTCGACACCCTGCCACCGGCCGAACGCCGCCGGATCGCGGCGCGGATCGATGAGGCGGCCCCGTCACCCTATGGTCCGGCGATCGCCGCGCGGATCGCCGCCTGTACGGACGATGACGCCATGACTCCCGCCGCGCGTGAGGCGCTGGCACGGGCAGCGCGGCGTCCCGATACCGTCGCGGTGGTGGCGCGTGGCCCGACGCTGTTCGACCGGATGGTCGGACGAACCGGAGCGCGCCGGTCATGACCATGGTCCTGAAAGATGCCGCCGGACAGGGCGGCACCGTCCGTCGGCTGAGTGCGACGGTGCCCGCCGTCCCGGTGCCGCCGCCGATCGATCGCCACGCGGAAGCGCTGGCGGCGGCACAGGCTGAAATCACTCGACTGCGGACCGAGAGCGAGCGGTTGCGCCGGCAACTGGCGGACGCCGCCACCGCGACCCGCACCGCCGTCGTCGAGGCGAGGAAGGCCGGTCACGCCGAAGGCCATGCGGCCGGCCTCGCCGCCGCCGCCGACCGTGCGGCGGACCGGATCGCGCTGCTGGCCAAAGGTGTAGGAGAGGCGGGCGCAAGGATCGACGCGCGGCTGGCCGATATGGACCGGCTGGCGGCGGCATTGATTCACGCCGCGCTCGCGAAGCTGTTCGCCGACCCCGACGCGATGGCGGCAATGGTGGTCGCTACCGTCGCGCGGCACGCTGCGGTGCTGCGCGACGGCGCGTTGCTGTCGCTGCGGGTGAGCGGTCGCGATTTCGCCGATACCATGGCGATCGAAGCAGCGCTGGGCGATGGCGCGGTGCCGGTCGTGCTGTCGATCGATCCCGCCCTGCCGTCGGGCGCATGCCGTGCATCGTTGCGGTTGGGGGCGGTCGATCTCGACGTGCCGGCACAGGCCACGCGGCTGCTGCGGCTGATCGATGCGATGGCGGACGCATGACGCCGCACCGCTTCCTCGACGCCATCGCCGCCCATGCGGCGGTCGTGCCCTATGGCGAGGTCCGCCGGGTCGCCCCCGGCCGGATCGAGGCGAGCGGCCCTGCCGCGACGGTCGGCGATCTGTGCGCGATCGGCGAGGCCATGCTGCTCGCCGAGGTCGCGGCGGCGGGCGAGGACGGGTTGATCCTCGTCCCCGTTGCCGAAGCCGGGGACATCGGCGTCGGCGCGCGGGTCGAACGGTGGCGCGCGGCGGAATCGGTCGGCGTCGGCGATAGTTATGCCGGGCGGGCGATCGATGCGCTGGGGCGGCCGATCGACGGCGGCGGGCCGATTGCCGCGACGCGCTTCCAGCGTCCGCGCGGCGATCTGCCGCCGACGCTCGATCGCGTCGCGCCGCACCGCGTGCTGGAAACCGGCATCCGCGCGATCGACGGGTTGCTGACGCTCGGTATCGGCCAGCGCATCGGCATCTTCGCGGCGAGCGGGGTCGGCAAGACCAGCCTGGTCGAACAACTGGTCGCGCAGAGCGATGCGACGCGCTGTATCCTCTGCCTCGTCGGCGAGCGCGGGCGGGAGGTCGAACAGTTCTGGGCAAGCGTCGCGTCGCGGCGCGACCGGGATCGCTTCACGATCGTCGCGGCGACATCGGACGAAAGCGCGGTGTTGCGCGCGCGGTCGGTATCGGTCGCGCTGTGCCTTGCCGATCATTGGCGCGGGCAGGGCGAGCATGTGCTGCTGGTGATCGATTCGGTCACGCGGCTGGCGATGGCGCTGCGCGAGATCGGGCTGGCGGCGGGCGAGCCGCCGACGGCGCGCGCCTATACCCCCAATGTCTTCGCCGCGCTGCCACGGATGGTCGAGCGCTGCGGCGCGGTGCGTGGGCAGGGCGCGATCACCGCGGTGATGACGGTGCTCAGCGAAACCGACGAGGTCGACGATCCGATCGTCGAGACGATGAAGTCGCTGCTCGACGGCCATATCGTGCTGTCGCGCACGCTGGCCGAACAGGGGCATTTTCCGGCGATCGACCTGCCGCGCAGCGTCAGCCGGCTGGCGGGCGGATTGATGGCACCCGATCAGGCACATGCCGCACGCGCCGCCGTCGCGCAGTTGAGCCTGTTCGATGAGGCGCGGGTGATGATCCAGAGCGGCATCTATCAACGCGGCAGCGATGCCGCGACCGACGCGGTCATCGCCGGGCGCGAGGCGCTGCTGGCATTCCTGCGCCAGCCGAACGACCGCGCCGTCCCGATCGCCGAGACGAAGCGCGCGCTGCTCGCGATGATGCGGGGAGCGGCGCATGGCTGACCGGCGGCAGGCGATGCTGGCACAATGCCGCAGCGCGATTGGCGCGCGCCGGCGGCAGGCCGAGGTGCGGCACGCCGATGCGCTCCGCGCGCTGGATGCGGCCGAGGCGGCGCGGATGCAGGCCGGCGAAATGCTGCACGCCGCCGAGCGCGATTGGAACGGGCAGATGCGCGCGCGGTTCGATCCGTTGCTGGGCGTGCTGCTTGGTCGCGAGCTGCGCGAGCGGGCCGAACAGGTGGTGCGGGCGGACCGGCTGGCACGCGATGCCGCCACCGCCCGCGCCGGAACCGAAGCGGCATGGCGCTGCGAGGATGGTCGCTGGCGGATGCTCGACGACGCGGTCGCCGCCGCGAGGGCCGATGCAGCGCGACGGGCCGACGAGGCGCTGCTGACGGCGGCGGCCGACCGGCTGTGTTTCCAATGGAGCGCGCGATGATCCCGCCGCTGTGGGTCCAGCCACCGGCCGGTCCGGCCCGATCGCTCGTCGCGCCGCCGCAGGATGGCATGGCGGGAGCGCCGACCTTCGCGATGCTGCTCGTGCCGCCAGCGGTTGCCGAACCGTCGTCGTCGGTGCCGGTCGCGCTGGCCGTCGCCTCGGCGCAGACGGATGACGCGGAGCCGCCGACGATGGCGGGGCCGTCGGCGCTGTCAGCCGAAATACCGTCCTCCCCGTCATCGCTCGAAAGCCATCCGGTGGTGCCGCGTGACCTTGCGCCGGTCGTGGTCGACGCGATCGTTTCGCCGCTGCACGACGTGACCGTGGCCGGAGTGCAGCCTGCCGATACCCGGCTTGCTGCGGTCGATGGCGTGCCGATCGGGGCTGCATCGAATCATGTAACAGATGCCCGGGCGCGCGTTTTCAATCAGGACGGATTTTTCGGGACGGGGGTCATCGTTGCAGAAGCAACCGAACCGCCCGTGCAGGCTTCGTCGGCTGCCCTGCCGCAAGCGGCGGTGCTCATAGTCGGTAAGATGTCCGGAGAAGCTGCCCTGCCGGCGCTGGCCGAACGGACGACGATAACCGCCAAAGCATCGTTCGCCGGGACGATGGCCTCGCCCCCGCCGGTCCCGACACGCAACGGGCAAGCCGCATCGGGCGGATCGATCCTGCCGGTCGTCCTCGCCCGGACGTTCGCGAAGAACACGCCAGCGCGGGTCGCGGTTCTCACGCCACCGCGTCGCCCTATAGTACCGCCCCCGACCGCGTTCGTCGCAGTGGCGGTGCAGGCGGTAGCGCACGGGATCGACGTCGTCGCGCGGATCGATCGCCACGATCCGGCCGCCGGCCGCCTGTCGGACGAGATTGCCGCGCTGCTGTCGCGCCATGGCTATGCGCCGGGCCGGATCGCGGTGCTCGGGCCCCTCCAGCTACCCAGGGAACGCTGATGCAGATCGCCCCCACTACCCCGGCCACCGGCAGCGACCCCGCGCCGGCCACGACCACCGGCGCAACCGCTGCCAGCAGCGCCTTCGGGCTCGGCTTCGATGCGCTGCTGAAGATCATCCTGACCCAGTTGACCTATCAGGACCCGCTGAAGCCGATGGACAATTTCCAGTTCGTCTCGCAGCTCGCGCAATTCTCGCAGGTCCAGCAGGGGCAGACGACCAACGACCGGCTTCAGGCGCTGGTCGCGGCGCAGGCGACCACCCAGGCGGCGAGCCTGCTCGGCAAATATGTCGACGTGCCCGCCGGGACCGCGACCCTGAGCGGCACGGTCAGCGCGGTCGCGCTGTCGAACGGCACGCCCAGCGTCACCATCGAAACCGACGACAAGCGAACCATCAGTGGCATCGCCATCGCCAGCCTATCGCAGATCAGGGAGAAGAAATGATGTTCGGTGCGATCTATATCGGGCTGAGCGGCCTCAACGCCTATTCGCGCGGGCTGCAACAGGTCAGCAACAACGTCGCCAATCTGAACACCACCGGGTTCAAGGGGGCGAACGTGACGTTCCAGAACCTGACCGGGGCGGGCGGCGGCGGCGGGCTGGCGCTGACCGGGGCGAAGGGTGACGGCGACGGGGTGGAGGTCGGCGAGGGCAAGCTGAGCTTCAAGCAGGGCGAGTTGCGCGCCAGCGACCGCGATCTCGACCTGTCGGTCGACGGCAACGGGTTCCTCGTGCTGCTCGACGGCGACCGGACGCTGTTCGCGCGCACCGGCAGCTTCGAGGTGAACGGCGATGGCCATGTCGTGCTCGCCGGCACCGATTATCGGCTGGCGACACTGGGCGCGGACAACCGCCCGGTCAGCCTGTCGATCGATCGCCAGCGCACCAGCCCGCCCAAGGCGACGACGAGCGTCACCTTCGCCGATAATCTGTCGTCGGGCGCGGCCAGCTTTACCGTCGGCGACCTCAAGGTGACGGACGCCGGCGGGACGCAGCACGTCTGGACGGCGGCCTTCGCCAAGGATGCGGCGGCCACCGGCAATGCGTGGAACGTCACCGTCACCGACGCCAAGGGCGCGACGATCGGCACCAGGGCGCTGACCTTCACCGGCGGCATCGTCGATCCGGCGAGCGCGAAGCTGCGCTTCGGCGATGCGGCGGCGGGGCTCGACGTCGAGTTCGACTTTTCGGCCGGGGTCACGTCGTTTTCGGGCGGCGAGGTGTCGACGCTGCGCGCGAGCAAGGTGGACGGCTATGCCGCCGGCACCGTCACCGGGGTCGCGACCAACGCCTCGGGCCATCTGGAACTCAGCTATTCGAACGGCCAGAAGGTCGATCTGGGCGCGGTGGCGCTGGCCGACTTCCGCGATCCCGGCACGCTCGAACAGCGGCAGGGCGGAGTGTTCGCGCAGACGAGTCCGGGCGAGCACGCCTTCCTCGCCAGCAGCGATCCGCGCGTCGGGCAGGTGCGTTCGCGCCGGCTGGAGGCGTCGAACGTCGATCTGTCGCAGCAGTTCGGCGACCTGATCCTGATCCAGCGCGGGTTCCAGGCGTCGTCGCAGATTGTCAGCGTGTCGAACGACATGATCCAGCAGCTCTTTGGCATCCGGGGGCAGGGGTGAGCGACGCCACCCCTTGGCTGCCGGCCGGTGCCGTGCCACCGGCCTCGCTCCACGCCGGCCTTGCGGCACGGGTCGAGCGCTGGGCGGGCCGCTGGTTCGCGCTGCGGCCGCCGGCGTTGCAGGCGCCGGTCCGCGGCAGCCCGGCGGGGTTGCAGTGGCGTGGCAGCGGCGGAGTGATGATCGGCACCGCCGTCGACGCGATGATCGCCATCGGCGCGCGGATGCTCGACGTGCCCGCCGAGGATCGCAGCGAGGCCGAGCGGCAGTTGCTGGCGGAGGTCGCCGAGCCGTGCCTTGCCGAGCTGCGCACGCTGATCGCCGAGCGCGGCGACTGGCGGCCGGTGACGACGCTTCCGGCATGGAGCGCGACGATCGGCGAGGTACTCGCCATCGGCTGGAGTGCCGGGCAGTTCGCGACGCTGATCCGGCAGGGGCTGCCCGCAGCCGCACCGTCGCCGTTCGCCTCGCCGGTGCCGGCGCTCGCGGCGTTGCGGGTGCGGGTCGGCGCGGCGGCGGGGCGGGTGGCGATGACCGTCGCCGATCTCGCCGCCCTCGCGCCGGGCGATGTCGTGGTGCTGGACACCGGGGTCGCCGATCCGCTGCCGATCACGCTTAACGGCCGCGCCGCCGCGCGCGGGCGGGTGATGGTCGTCGCCGCCGACCCCGCGCCGTTCCTGAAAATCGTCGAACCTCTAGGCTGAACGAGATGCGCGTTGACCGATAGCAAAACCTCCACTTCCAAGATCAGCCCCAAGCTGATCGAAACCGTCGCGGTCGAACTGGACGCGGTGCTGGGCCAGGCCGGCATGACCGTTGGTGAATTGACCGCGTTGAAGGCGGGCGGCGTCGTCGCGCTCGACGCGCCGCTCAACCGGCAGGTCGAGCTGCGGCTGAACGGCGTCGCCGTCGCGCGCGGCGAGCTGGTCGCGGTCGACGACCGGTTCGGCGTTCGGATCGAGGATATTGTGGCATGGCCGGCCTGATGCTGCTCGCCGCCAGCGCGGCGAGCGCACCGCGACTGGCGGGCGGCGGCGCGCTCGACATTTCGCTGACTCGCATCGTCGCGGCACTGGTGCTGTGCCTGATGGCGGCCGCGCTGGCGGCGATCCTGCTCAAGCGTGGCGGGGGACGGATCGACCTGTCGCGGCTGGGCATGCTGCGACGGACGGTGCGCGAACGGCGAATCGCGGTGATCGAAAGCCGCCGGATCAGCCCGCACGCCGACCTGTGCCTGCTGCGCTGCGACGGCAACGAATATCTGATCCTGTCGTCGGCCACCGGGCAACAGATCGTCCGCGCCCGGCCGGTCGGCGAGGGCGCGGCATGACCATTGCTCCGCTGCTCGACGGTGCGATCGGCAGCGATGTCGTGCGCACCGCGCTCATCCTGACGCTGCTGGCGGTGGTGCCGGCAGCGATCATCAGCATGACCAGTTTTGTGCGTACCGTCATCGTGCTGTCGATGGTGCGCCATGCGTTCGGCATGCCCGAAACGCCGCCCAATCCGGTGCTGGTCGCGCTGGCGCTGTTCCTGACCGCGTTCACGATGGCGCCGACGTTCGAGCGGATCAACGCCGACGCACTGCAACCGCTGATCGCCGGGCGGATCGGCGTGGAGCAGGCGATGACCGCCGGCACCGCGCCGCTGCGCCGGTTCATGCTGGCGCAGACCCGCGACGCCGATCTGGAGGCGATCTACGCGATCAGCAAGACGCCGCTGCCCGCGCGCGCGGAGGATGTCGAGACGCTGAAGCTCGCCCCCGCGTTCATCCTCAACGAACTGCGCGTGTCGTTTACCATCGGCTTCGTCATCCTTCTGCCGTTCCTGCTGATCGATCTGGTCGTCGCCAGCATCCTGCTGGCGCTGGGCATGATGATGGTGCCGCCCGCCACCATCTCGCTGCCGATCAAGATATTGATGTTCGTGCTGATCGACGGCTGGGGGCTGGTGTTGCAGGGGGTGCTCGGCAGTTTCCGATGAAGGCACGTTCGGGCCTCGACATGCTGCTGGTGCCGCCGCGGGTCGAGGCGTCGCTGTGGCGCCGGCTGCGGCAGAACCGCGAATGGCGCTGTCGCGAGGCGTTGTTCGAGCGATACCGCGCGCTGGCGCGGGGTATCGCCCGGCGACAGCTCCATCGCCGGCCGCACCACGGCACCGAACTCGGCGATCTGGAACATTTCGCCTATGCCGGACTGCTCCAGGCGATCGATCGCTATGATCCATGGCGCGACGTGCCGTTCGGGGCCTATGCCCGGCGGCGGATCGTTGGATCGATCGCCGACGGCGCAGCGCGGATGAACGAAACCGACGCCTGCTACCGCGAACGGCGGCGGCAGGAGGTGGAGCGCGGCGGATCGCTCGTCGAAGACAGTGACGCGGCCGATCCGGTCGCCGCGCTCGGCGCGCTGGCGGCGGGGCTGGCGATCGGGCTGATGCTCGAACAGACGACGCTCGTGGTGGTGGGGGAGGGGGTGGACCCCCGGCCCGATGCGTATCAGTCGCTGGCATGGCGCGAACGCAGCGCGCTGCTGGGGCTGGCGATCGACGATCTGCCCGAACGCGAGGCGACGATCATCCGCCAGCATTATGGCGCGGGGGTGAGCTTCACCCATCTCGCGCAATTGCTCGGCCTGTCGAAAGGGCGGGTTTCGCAACTACATGCCGCAGCACTCGCCCGGTTGCGGCGACGGCTACACGACACCTAGAGCGGCTTTCGACCATGTTGCACCATCGTCATCGCCCTGGCGGGCGACCGCCGACGCGGCGGGCCGCTTTCGATCCGTGGCGGCGTTGCTCGTCGGTTACGATGCTTTGGCATCGCGCCCTCCTCGCGCCTTGCCACGAACCGAAATCGTCGCCGTGCCGATGATCCAATATGATCGAAAACCGCTTCAAGGAGGAACGATGACCGAGTGCAGCGACGAGGATATGGGGCGGCTGATCGCGGCGGCGCAGGACGGCGGTGGTGACGCGCTGGCGATCGCCAACCGGCTGATCGAGCGCCATCCGGGCGATGCGCGGCTGCATTTCCTGCGCGGGTCGTTCCTCGCCGCCGCCAACCGCCCGATCGAGGCGCATGCGGCGCTGGCGCAGGCGGTGGCGCTCGCCCCGGACTTCGCGCTGGCCCGGTTTCAACTGGGGCTGTTCGAACTGACGTCGGGTGAGGCAGCGCGGGCGATGGCAACATGGCAGCCGCTTGGGTCTTTGCCGGAAACGCACTATCTGACGCGGTTCGTCGCCGGGCTGACCCACCTGATCCACGATCGCTTCGCAGACGCGCGCGAGGCGTTGCTGGCGGGGATTGCCGTCAACAACGAAAATCTGCCGCTCAACCGTGACATGCAGTTGATCGTCGACCAATGCGCCGCCCTTCTGCCGACCATCGAAACGCCGGCACCCGGCGAGGCGGCATCGGCGACGTCGTTCCTGCTCGGCCAGTCGGGCGGGCATGGCACGATGCACTGATGACGCGGGTTACGGGGACCGATCAGGTCCTGCTGCTGCTGCGCGAACGACTGGCGCGGGGCGGCGCGACCAGAGATGCGTCGCGGAGCGGGCCGCTTGCCCGGCGCGAGCGTGCGCCGGTCGCCCGGCTGCGGGCGATGGCCGGCTTCGACGCGCTCGACCCCGACGAGCGCCGCCGGGCGGTGGTGCAGGGGCTGCTGATCGAGGAACTGGGCGAGGCGGTGGCCAATGACGCCGGGTTTCAGGCGATTCTCGGCGACGTGATGCGGATCATCGGTGAGATGCCCGGCGGCCCGGACCTGATCGACCGCGCGGCGACGGCGCTGCGCGGCCGGTAGTTATTGCTGGCGGCTGATCTGCCCGAGCGCGTCGGCGATCGTCCGGCCATCGGCGTTGATCGGTGTCGCCAGCGCGAGCGCCACGATCCGCTCGGCCTGTACAGCATCGCCGTCGCTTGCCGCCAGCATCGCGGCGGCGAGCGCGGCGGAAAAGGATTGCTGGTCGAGCCGGACCGCCACTGCGATGCCCGACCGGGCGGCGGCGGTATCGCCCGCCAGCAGGTCGAGCACCGCCATCGAGCCATGCGCCTCGGCAAAATTGTCGTCGATCGTCAGCGCCCGCGCGAAGCGTTCGCGTGCCGCCGCCCGGTCGCCCGCCAGCAGCCATGCCCAGCCGGCCGCGATCCACGATCCGAGATGCTCGCCGAAGATCGCCGCACCGCGATCCAGATCGGCGGCGGCGGCGGCGAAATCCTGGCGGTGGAGCCCAACGAGGCCCCGGCCGACCCAGGCGCGGCCGTTGCCCGGATCGCTCGTCAGCGCGGCATCGAACCGGTGCGCGGCGGTATCGGCATCCGCCGCATCGAGCGCGAGCACGCCCTGCGTGACCAGCGCGGCAGGATGCGATCCGGCGCGCTGCGCTGTCATGCGGGCCAGCGCCATGTCCTCAAGGTCGATCGCCAGCGTCGAAACATCGGCGTTCAGCCCGATATGATCGGGGAAACGATCGATCGCGGCACGCGCGGCGGCTTCGGCGGCGTCGAGGTCGCCGTGGTGGTGGAGCAGACCGACGTGCAATTGCGCCGCCTGCGGGATCTGCGCGACCACCGCGTCGTCGAGCAACGCCAGCGCCGCGTCGGGACGCCCGGCCATCGCGTGTGACCATGCGAGATTGAAGCGGATCGCCGGTGCGTCGACGCCGAGGTCGAGCAACCGGGCGAACGTGTCGCACGCCGCGTCCCAGTCCTGCCGCGCCATCGCCAGCAACCCGCGCAAATGGGTCATCGCCGGGCCGGGGCCGGCCAGCGCGTCGTGCCGGTCGGCGAGCGTTTCGGCCATGTCCCATTCGCCGGCGGCGAGGGCGGCCTGCGCGGTGTCGGCGAGCAGCGCGATATTGTCGGGATCGGTCGCGAGATAGGCGGCGAGCCGCGCATGGGCTTCGGCGGGCGTGGTCATGGGATCAACCCTGCGGTTCGAGGCGGACGATGTCGAAGGATTTGAGCGTGATCCGCATCGGGATCTCCCCCACCGACAGGATCGACAGATTGGGCAGGCTCCGCCGGGTGAGCGTGCGCAGATGGCGGCGCAGTTCCGCGCCGCACAGCAGCACCGGCGCGCGGCCTTCGCGGAACATCGCTTCGGTCAGCGGCACCAGCTTGCGCAGCAGTTGCTCGGCGAGGCGCGGATCGAACGCCATCGCCGTGCCGCCGCCGGCCGAGCCGAGGTTGGCGGACAATTGGTTTTCCAGCCGGGGATCGAGGCTCAGCACCGCCAGATCGGCGTGGCGGCCGCGCAGCTTGTGGCAGATCGCATAGGCGAGGCGCTGGCGCACCGCTTCGGTCAGCTCGATCGGGTCTTTCTGCGTTCGCGCCAGATCGACCAGATGCTCGACGATCAGGTCGAGATTGGCGATCGACACCCCTTCGGACAGCAAATTCTGCAACACCCGCTGGATGTCGGAGACGGAGAGGATCTGCGGCACCAGTTCCTCGACCAGTCCGGGCTGCCGTTTGCGCACGCCGTCGAGCAGTGCGACGACGGTGGCGCGGGTCAGCAGCGTCGCGACTTCCCCCCGGACGATCTCGCCGAAATGGGTGGTGAGCACCGTCAGCGGATCTATGATCGTGCAGCCGCTGGCGCGGGCGGCATCGGCGGCGGCGGGGGCGATCCACCATGCGGGCAGACCGAAGGCGGGGTCGACCGTCTCGATCCCGTCGAGCGCGGGACGCTGGCCGTTGGCGGGAACCGCCAGCACGCGATCGGGATGGATGTCGGCGGCGCCGTGGCGCGCGCCGAACAGGCGGATTTCATACTGATCGTCGCCCAGCCCCTCGCCATCCTCCAGCCGGACGGCGGGGAAGGCGATGCCGAACTGGTCCTCCTGCACCCGACGCAATCCGGCGATCCGGTCCATCAGCAGCGCGGCGTCGCCGGTCCAAGTGGCGGACAGGCGGCTGCCCAGCCGGATTTCGATCGGTGGCATGTTGCCGGTGTCGGCGGCGACCTCCTCGTCGAGCGGTGTGCCGACCGCTTGCCGGCGGGCGCGGCGGATGCGCCACCATGCGCTGCCGGCGAGGAGGGCGATGACCACGATCGGCCATTTGGGCATGCCGGGCAGCAGGAGCAGCGCCAGCAGGACGATCGCGACGATTACCGGGATGCGCGGCACCGATCCCAACTGGCGGAACACTTCGGTCGACAGTTCGCGGTCCGACGCGGAGCGGGTGACGATGATGCCGGTCGCGATCGAGATGATGAGGGCGGGCAACTGCGTGGCGATGCCGTCGCCGATGGTCAGCAGCGTGAAATGCTGGAGCGCTTCGGACCATGGCATGTCCAGCTGCGTCACGCCGACGATCCAGCCGGCGATGATGTTGATGAGCAGGATGATGATCCCGGCGATCGCGTCGCCCTTCACGAACTTGCTGGCGCCGTCCATCGCGCCATAGAAAGAGGCTTCCTTCTCCAGCCCCTTGCGCCGCGCCACCGCCTCGTCGCGGTCGATCAGGCCCATGTTGAGGTCGGCGTCGATGCTCATCTGTTGCCCCGGCATCGAATCGAGCGTGAAGCGCGCGGCGACTTCGGACACGCGCTGCGCGCCGCTGGTGACGACGACGTACTGGACGACGACGAGGATCGAGAAGACGACCAGCCCAATGACGAAATTGCCACGCACCGCGAATGCGCCGATCGATCCGATCACCTCCCCCGCGTCGCCGCCGGTCAGGATCAGCCGCGTCGCCGCGACGTTGAGCGACAGGCGATACAGCGTCGCGACCAGCAGCAGCGAGGGGAAGGTGGAGAATTCCACCGGCTTGGCGACGTAGAAGGTCAGCAGCATGATCGTCAGCCCCAGCCCGAAATTGGCGATGATCGCCAGATCGAGCAGCGCGGGCGGGATCGGCGCGAACAGGATGACGAGGATGCCGATCGTCGCGATGACGAGGGTCAGGTCCTTGTTGCCCTTGGGCAGCGTGGGCAACGCCGGGGTGGCGGTGGGCATGGGGGTCAGGTCCGTTGTAGCGCGATATAGAGGGCGGCGACGGCTTCGAACCGGTCGGGCGGGATGGTCGCGCCGATCGCGCAGTCGCGGAACAGCGCGCGGGCGAGCGGCGGATCGGGAAAGATGCGCAACCCCCGCCACCCCGCTTCCTCGCGCAGCCGCAGCGCATAGGCGTTGCGGCCCTTGGCGCTGACCTGCGGTGCGATCATGCCGGCGGGATCGTAGCGCAGCGCGACCGCGAAATGCTCGGGGTTCACGACCAGCAGGTCGGCCCCGACCAGCGTGCCCTTGCCCGCTTGGGTCATTTCGCGGTGCAGTTGCTTGCGGCGTTGCTTGATGCGGGGTTCGCCCTCGCGTTCGCGCGATTCGCGCGTCACGTCGCGGCGGCTCATCCGCATCTGCTTGGTGAACTCCCGGCGGACGAGCAACTGGTCGAGGATCGCGAAGCCGACCCCGACCAGCAGGAAGAAAAAGACCAGTCGCAGCCCGGCCGCGCGCAGCAACCCGGCGATCCGTTCGCCGTCCCCCGCCGCCTCGGCCTGCGTTGCGACCGCGCCACGCACCACCAGCCAGGTGACGGTGGCATAGGCGGCGAACTTGGCGATGCTCTTCAGCGTCTCTTTCAACAGGCGGAGCGAAAACAGCCGTTTCAGACCCTTTGCCGGGTTCAGCCGCGACCAGTCGGGTTTGAGCGGATGGAGCGTGAACAGGAACCCGCGCAACTGGATCAGTTCGAGCAGCACGACGATCGCGACCAGCGTGCCGCCGAGCAGCATCAGCGGCGACAGGATCGTGCCATAGAGCTGGCCGAGCAGTCCGGCCGCCCCGGTGGGTTCGTCGGCGATCGCGAACCCGCTCGACAAGGCGGTCCGCATCGCCTGCGCCAGCGTCGCGATCAGCGCAGGGCCGGCGATGAGGACGAAAGCGGCGAGCGTGACCAGCGTCGCGAGATAGCCCAGCTCGATGCTGCGCGCGACCTGTCCCTTCTCGCGCGCCTTTTGCAGTTTGAACGGGGTGGGCGCCTCGCTGCGATTCTGTTCGGACCCCTCGGCCATCAGGCGATCGCCGCCATCGTGTCGAGCGCATAGGCGATCAGCGTCGCGAACAGCGATCCCGACAAGGCCAGCGCGATCGGCAGCATGATGAGGGTCGCCAGCGTCTTGACCTGAAAGCCGAGCAGCAGGACGTTCATCTGTGGCAGGGTGCGCGACATCAGCGCGATGGCGAGGTCGAGCAGGAACAGCACCAGCAACACCAGCCCCGCCAGCCCGAAGGCGAGCAGGAACACCGCCGAGACATAGCCGATCAGCACGTCGCTGCGCGCCATGTCGAACGCGCTGCCGAGCGGCGCGCGTTCGAGCGACGCCGCCCAGATCGCCAGCAGCCGCGCCGGGCCATCGGTGGCGAAGAATACCGCCCCCCCGGCATAGGCGAGGACGGTGCCGATCAGCGGCAACTGGCTGCGCAGCGACGGATCGACCAGCACGGCAAGGCCATAGCCCGCCTGTATATCGATCGTCCGTCCGGCCACGAGTAGTGCTGCAAACGCCAGTTGCAGCGCAAGCGCCAGCGCGATGCCGAGCAGCAGTTCGCCCGCCGCCACTGCCGGAAGCGCGGCTTGCCAGCCGGGCGCGCGCCACGTTGCCTGCGGGTTGCCCGCGACCAGCCATGTCGCGAGCGCCACGGCCAGCAGCACGCGCACGATCGCGGGAATACGGATCAGCGTGAACGGCTGGGCAAAGGCGAGCGTCGGCGCGATGCGCAGCGACACCAGCAGCGTCGCCACCGCCTGAAGCACGAAGCCGTTCATCCGACCAGTGCCGGAATGGCGAGATAGAGGCCGCGCGCGAAATCGGTCACGCGGGTCATCATCCACGGACCGAGCACGATGACGAGCCCCGCCGCGACCAGCAGCTTGGGCACGTAGCTGAGCGTCGCTTCCTGAATCTGCGTCGCGACCTGAAACACGCTGATGACGAGCCCGATCGCGAGGGTGGCGAGCAGGATGGGCGCGGTGACGATCAGTCCCTGCCACAGCATGTCGTCCAGCAGATTGAGCGCCCGGTCGGCTTCCATCCCAGTCCCCGTCATTCCCGTCGGCGGCCATAGGCGCAGGCGGGAGGCGGGGCATTGCCAACTGCCACCATTTTCGATCGAACGGCCGCTAAACTTCTCCGCTTTGCCCGCGACTGGGGAATGGCGACACCGGCATGGGAGCGGTGTCGACTTGGGCGGGGACAAGGGCGATGGTTGCGATCTTTACCGGGGCGGGCACGGGTTTCGAGCGCGGTTCGGGCAATGTGCTGGGGGCGGGCGGCACCGCCGGCAATGCCGGCACGGGGCGGAATGGCGAGCAGGTGATGCTCAACGCCGCCAACGGCAATCTGGCGGTCAGCCAGCGCGACGATTTCCTCGTCGGGCGCGGTCCCGACGCGGCGATCCTGCGCACCTATAACAGCCACGGCGACTGGGTCGACGACAACAGCGACAACTGGCGGATGAGCAACCAGCGCCGGATCCATACGCTGACCGGTAGCGTCAACACCGCCGGCAGCACGGTGAAGCGCACCGGTGCCGACGGGTCGGTCACGACCTTCACATGGAGCACCGCCGAGAGCGCCTATGTCTCGACCGAGGGGAGCGGGGCATTCGACCAGATCCGCTTCGATCAGCAGTGGCGTTGGACCGATGGCGATACCCGGATCGTCGAAACCTATGCCGGTCCCGACAACCAGATCAGCGAGATCGCCGACCCCAGCGGCAACAGGATCAGCTTCTCGTATTCCGGCCTCAAGCTGACGCGGACGAGGACCGAGGATGGCGGGACGATCGATTATGAGTGGTCGGGCAACAATATCACCAAGATCACGACCGGCTACCGCGACGTGGCGACCAGCCTGACCGCCTCCGCCGTACGCACCCGTTATGGATATGATTCGCTCAACCGGTTGCAGACGGTCGAGGTCGATCTCAGCCCCGACGACAATTATACCGGCGATGGCAACACTTATGTCACGACCTATGCCTATCACGGCAATACCCGCAATCTGGCGGCGATCACCCAGTCGGACGGATCGTGGACCGCGTTCGATTACGACGCGGCGAGCCGGGTCAACCGCATTACCCAAGCGGTAACGGGCACGACCAACCGCGTCACGACGATCGCTTATGACAGCGGCGCGACGGTCGTTACCGATCCTGCCGGACAGGCGACGAAGTTCGAATACAACGCCGACGGATCGCTGCGCACGCTGATCGCGCCGCCGGCCAGCGCCGGTGAGGCGCAGCAGATCACGCGGTTCAGCTATACCGCCAGCGGCGACGTGGCGAGCGTCACCGATCCGGCGGGGCGCACCACGCGCCACGTCTATGACACGCGCGGCAACGCGGTCGCCACGCTGGAACCCGATGGCGGCGTGGTTGTGCGGACGTTCAACGCCGACAATCAGGTGCTGACCGAAGCGCGCGACGCCAACCGGGTGCCCAATGCCGCCGTCTCCTTCTCGTCGGAGGGATGGTATTATCCCTATGATCCCCACCACATCGCCAACGGTCCGATCCAGACCGGCAACTGGCAGAACAAGAACTTCATCCGCGGGCATTACAAGGCCACCGCGGCGGGACAGGTCATCTCGATCGGATCGAGCAACTTCGCGGTCCAGGGGGGCGAGCGGCTGTTCGTCGGCACCGGCCTGGAGGCATGGACGCCGATCAGCAGCCAGACGCTGAAGGTATGGTGGTCGGACAGCAGCGGCGCCGTGATCGGTGGGACCGACATCGCCTCGGTCAACGGACCGCAATATTATGATACCAAGGTTTCGGCGTTCATCGACGTACCGGCCAACGCCGTGAAGGGGCGTATCGAACTCTATGGCTGGTCGGCCGGTGCCGGCGAAGGGCATATGCTGCTCGTCGAGCCGACCGTCGTTCGCGTTCCGGTCGGGACGACCCAGGCACCGGCGTTCGGCGCCTATGCCGCCGACAGCGGTCCTTCGGTCAACCGCTATGTCTATGATTCGGCCAAGCGGCTGGCCTACGTCATCGACGGCGAGGGCGGCGTCACCGAGCATGTCTACAACGGCTTCGGTCAGGTCGGATGGACCGCGACCATGACCAACAAGTGGGTCGACAACGGATGGTTCGGGCCGACCGGTACGCCGAGCCTGACCGACATGCAGAACTGGATGAACGCGCAGGACCGGAGCGGCGCGATGGTCGCCGCCTATACCTATGATGCGCAGGGCAATCTGAACTCGGAGGTCCGTTACGGCACGACCGGATCGAACGGCTACGGCAGCGGCGCGGACGGCTACAGCTACACCACTTTCCAGTACGATCGTGCCGGCCAGTTGATCGGCCGGGTGAACGGGCGTGGCTGGCTTCAGGAGGCGCAGGAAGGGCGGCTGGGACGCTTTTTGCAGGAAGCGGGCATCCGCACCGGCGGGCAGACGCTGAGCAAGCGCTACACGCTCAACCCGGCAAGCGCACGAACCGCGATCGATGCCGATCTCATCAAGCTCGACAGTTGGGACGGCGAGCAGATGACGGTGTATCTGAACGGCACGGCCGCCTTCTCGTTCGTGCCGGAAACGGCTTTGGGAACCGGCGTCGATGCATTGTCGGGGCAGTTATCGGTCGGCGGCGTGACTGGCACCTGGTCGATCATTTCGCCCGGGCAGGATTTGCATGTCGCCGGTGCGGGGAACTTCAGCGACCGGGTCTATCGTCTGCACCTTGATCTGCGAGGAGCCGGTGGGGGGATCACGCTGGGCCTTGGTTCGACGCTCGATCAGGAGCGGGCGGATGAATCCTTCGGCATCGACAATATCGTCGTCACGCAGGACGGAGCGTTCGACGATTTCGAGAACGGGTCGCCCGCCGGCTGGACGCTGAACGGATCGCCCGCGCCGATCCTGCCGGTGCAGCGCGGCCAAAGCTCGGGAATGAGCGCGTCGCTGGGACTGATCGGCGGCAGCGGCGGGGCGGAAGCGCTGTCCAAGACCTATGGCCTGAACGCCGGGCAGCCCAAGGCGAATGTCGATTTCGACTTCACCAAGACCGATAGCTGGGACGGTGAGAGGCTGTCGGTATTCCTCAACGGCACGCGGATGTTCGATTTCGTGCCCCGCGCCTATTGGGGGCCGGGTGCGAACATGGCGAACGGCAGCTTCGATGTCGGCGGCCTGCGCGGCACCTATCGCATCACGCCGCTGGGCGAGGAACGTTTCGTCACCACCACTCCCGACTGGGAGGAACTGAGCTACCACGTCCAGATCGAGGTCGAGGGGACCGGCGGTTCGTTGCGGGTCGGCTTCGGCGCGACGCTCGACGAGGCGGTGTCGAACGAAGCCTATACGATCGACAGCGTCCGCGTGGGCCAGCCCGCGCAGGTCGACACCTTCACCGGCGACAGCCTGTCGGGCTGGGGTTCGCCCGGCGGTGCGCCGATCCTGGTCGGCAGCGGGGCGGGCGATCCGACCGTCCTGCCGGCGCAGGAAAGCTTCGTGTACGACGGTCTGGGGCGGTTGATCGCCTCGACCGACGCGAGCGGCGCGACGACGCGGATCGTGTTCGACGATCGCAATTCGCGCACGATCATGGCGGTGGCGACCGGGCTGACCACCGTGTCGACCTACAACCGTGCCGGCGAACTGATCGCCAGCAACCGGTCGGGCAGCTTCATGACGAGCGGCGCCGAGACGTTCGTGTACGACACGCTCGGCCGCCCGCGCATGCGCGTCGATGCGTCGGGCAACGCCAGCTACTGGCTGTACGATGCCGCCGGCCGCAAGGTCGCCGACATCGGCCACGGCGGGCAGATGACCGAATATCGCTACAATATCGCCGGGCAACTGACCGCGACGATCCAGCATGCCTTCACGGTCGCTGCCAACCACCTGAATACGCTGGCGAGCGGTGCCGCGATCGACATCGGCACGCTGCGGCCGGATCATCATAGCCAAGATGTCATCGTCTGGAATGTCTATGATGCCACCGGTCGGTTGACCGGACGGGTCGACGGGGCCGGCACGGTCGTCGAATATGGCTATGCCGCCAACCAGCAGGTGGCGTGGACCCGCGCGTATCGCAACCGGCTGAGCGTGGATACGGTCTGGCCGTTTCGCAACAATCCTCCGACCGGTCTGGTCCGGCCGCCAGTCAGTGCCACCGATTCGGTTTCGCGCAACTTCTATGACCGGGCGGGGCGGCTGATCGGCGCACTTGACGGCGAGGGGTATCTGACCCGGTACGAATATGATGCCGCCGGGCGCAAGACGCGCGAATTGCGTCCGTCGAAGGTAACGGCGGCCAACCTGCGCCAGTCGGGAAGCTATGCCGAACTGGCGGCGAGCGTCGGCCCCGATGGCCTCGATCACGACGAACGCTACATTTATGACAATCAGGGGCTGCTCCGCTTCAGGACGGATGGCGCGGGCCGGCTCACCGAATATCGCTACGACAGCGGGCAGAGCGTTACCTCGCCCAGCGGTCCGGTCCAGACCATCGTGTACGAACGGTCGGTCGGTGCGCTGAACGCCTATGATTTCGTGACGGTGCGGGATGCGATCGCGCAGCAGGGTCTCGGCACCTTGCCCGGCAACCGGACGAGCCATGCCGTGTACGATCGTGCCGGACGGCTCGCCTATACCATCGATGCCGAGGGCACCGTTGCCGGCATCGGCTATGACGCGGCCGGACAGCAGGTGCGATCGACGGTGTATGCACAGCGTCGCCCGACCGGATCGTTACCGTCCAAGGCCGAGATGGACCAGTGGGCGCGCGGCAACGCCAATGGCGGCGACCGGACCGTCCGCACGTTGCGCAATGCGGCGGGGCAGGTGCGCTTCACCGTCGATGGCGAAGGCTATGTCACCGGCAATGATTATGACGCCGATGGCCGCGTGCTGCGCACGATGCGCTGGGATACGCAGGTATCGATCGATGACGCCGCAACCGTCGCCACCCTTGCCGCGACGCTCGGCAATCCGGCCACGGCGAACCACTTCGTCTATGACGCGCTCGGCCGGCTGGTCGAGCAGGCCGATGGCGAAGGCAACCGCACCCGCCGCTTCTATGGCGCGACCGGCGTGCTGCAATATGAGATCACGCCCTTCGCGTCGGCCGGTCAGGTCACGACATGGTATGATTACGACGGTGCCGGTCGCGTGCGGCAACGGATCGATGCCGCCGGCAGTAGCGATGCGGCGACGACGCAGTTCGAATATGACGGTCTGGGCAATCTGACCGCCGAAACCGACCCGCTCGGCCGGACGACCCGCCACGAATATGACCGCGCCGGGCGGCGCACTGCGACGGTCGATGCGCTGAACGGGCGAAGCGTCTTCGAATATGACGCCTTCGACAATGTCGTCCGCGCGACCGATGCGCGGGGCAATGCGACGCTGCGCTATTACGACAAGCTCGACCGGGTCGTCGCGGTACGCGACGCCGAGAATTACGTCACCGAAACCAGCTACACCGCCTTTGGCGAAATCGCACAGGTCACGCGCCGCGCCAGCCGGGCGACCAACGCCGCCTCGCCGACCGATCGGCCGACCGTCGCCAGCGACGCGCGCGATGCTACGACCCGCTTCCGCTACGACAAGCGCGGGCAGGTGATCGTCACCACCGATGCCGAGGGTTTTTCCGAACATCGCTGGTACGACGGTTTCGGCAATGTCGTGCAAGTGCAGAACAAGGTCGGCGGTATCGTCCGGCGTTCCTATGACCGTCGCGGACTGATGGTCGGGGAAACGACGGCGCATGGATCGAGCGCCCCGGACGGGACGCGCCGTGCCGCCGATGTGTCGATCGCCGAACTGGATGTAGCGTTCTATCGCACGACCTATCCCGATCTGGCGGGCGTGGACGACAATGGTCTTCGCGCGCACTGGACGAACCACGGCTGGAAGGAAGGACGCCGCCCCAACGCCTTCTTCGATCCGGCCTATTATCTCAGCACCTATTCCGACGTCGCCGCCGCACAGATCGACCCGCTGAAGCACTATCGCGAATACGGCATGGCGTACGAAGCGCGGCGCGGTGCCGCCGCTGCCTCCACCATGCCGCTCCAGTCGACCGGTGGCACGGTAAGCTGGCTGCAATATGACGCCCGCGGCAATCTGACCCGGCGGATCGAGGCGGCGGGACTTCCCGAGCAGCGCTTCACCACCCTCGTCTACGACAAGGCCGATCGCCTGATCGAGACGCGCGGCGATACGTTCAGCACGGTCGATCCGACCACCTATCATTTCCAGCCGGCGACGGCACCGGTCGAGCGCACGATCTATGACCGACGCGGCAATGCGATCGAACGGATCGATGCGCGCGGCGGGCGTACGCTGGCGTGGTACGACGCGCTGAACCGCAAGATCGCCGAGGCGAACCCGGTCGGCACGCTGTCGACCTGGACCTACGACAAGATGGGCAACGTCATGTCGGCCAAGGTGTACGAAAAGCCGATCGCGCTGCCCGCCGATGCGCGCGGGGTGCCGCCGACACCGGTATCGGGATCGGACGTGCGCGAGACGCGGTTCGGCTATGACCAGTTGAACCGGCTGCAATGGCAGGAAATGGTCGGTGTCCGTTGGGGCGCGGGCGGTCCGGGGGCGTACCAGACGGCCATCGGCAATCTCCGCACGAGCTATGTCTACGACGCGAACGGCAACGTCCTGTCGTCGACCGACGGCGCGGGGATCACGCTCCATTCGACCTATGACCGGGCGAACCGCAAGCTCCGCCAGGCCGATGGCGAGCGGTTCGTCACCGAATGGCAATATGATGCGGAATCGAACGTGGTGCAGGAGCGGCGCTATGCCACTGCCGCCACGCAGGTCGCGCCGGGCGTCATCACCCCCGCCGACCAGTCGGGCGACGACCGGGTCACCAGCTTCACCTATGACTGCAACGGCCGGCGTACGAAGGAAACGCGCCACGGCGTCGTCGCCTATGCGACCAATGGCAATGGTGGCATCGTCGAGGTGGCCGCGCGCGACCAGAGCATCCGCTACGACTATACCGCGCTGGGACAGGTCTATGCCAAGACCGAGGCGACCGGCGAGGAAACCCGCTACGCCCATGATATGTCGGGGCGGCTGCGGTATGAATCGCGCGCGGCCTATGCCGACGCCGCGGGGCAGACGGTCAATCCGGCGGTAAGCTATTTCTACGACGCGGTCGGCAATCTCGTGCGGACCGAGCAGCACGGCAGCGCGGGCGTCAGCGCCCGCGTCACGACCTATGCCTATGGTCCCGGATCGCTGCTGTCATCGATGACCGATGCGGCGGGGGCCACCACCAGCTATTACTACAACGTCGCCGGCGACCTGCTACGGCAAGCCTATACCCGGACGACGATCGACGCTGCGGGCAGCAGCGACAAGGCCGAGGGCATTTTCTACACCCGCGACATCCTCGGTCGCGTGACCAGCGAGGCCAAGGGGAGCTGGGACGGATCGCAATGGGCGCGCGGCGATACCGTCCGTTCGCGCTACAACGGCTTTGGCGAGGTTGCGGCACGCGGCGTCGGCACGGCGGCCAGCACCAAGTTTCAGGAAAGCTTCCGCTACGATGGCGCCGGGCGACTGGCGGCAAGCAACACCGGCGACGGCGTCTGGCGCTACTATGTCTATGACGCTGCCGGACGTCAGACGCTGACGATCGCCAATCTGACGCGCGAGGACCTGCTCGACAAGACGCAGGACCAGGCGATGGAGGTCGCGCGGGGCGGCGGCAGCATGATCGGCGCGCAGAACGTCGGCGGGCTGCACCTGACGTTCCAGTTCCACGACGCGCGTGGCCTGTTGCTCGGAAGCAGCGAGCCCTTCGCCCAGACCGGGGCCACGACGACCGGCCGCTCGCGTTCGCTCGGCTATACCGCGTTTGGCGAGGTCGCGTTCGAAACCGACTTCCTCGGCAACCGGACAGACTACGGCTACAATACGATGGGTCGCGTCGCGACCGTGCGGCGGGCGCAGGTCGAAGCGTACGGCGAAGACGGAACGATGGCGCTGGTGCGCCCGCAGGAACGCAACTTCCACGACCGCTCGGGCCGGCTGATCGGCAGCGAGGATGCGCTGGGCCGGTGGCAGAGCCGCGAATTGCTGGCGGGGACCGGCTATGCCGGCAGCGAGGCGATCGCGACGCGGACATGGGCGAACGGCCCCGGCCGGGGCGTGCTGGTCCAGCGTTACGACGGGTTCGGCGACCTGCGCAGAAGCATCGACGAACTGAACAACGAAACCGCCATGGACTATGACGCCATGGGCCGGCTCACCGCCGTCTATCGTCCGGGCAACATCCGCGAATATTACCGCTACGACCAGCTTGGCCAGCGCATCAAGCACTGGAACGTCGGCTATGGCGAGGACAAGGCCGCGCTTACCCAATATGATATGCAGGGGCGCACGATCTGGACCCGCGCGCTCGGCGGGGCGGGGGCCGATACTGTTTCGACCACGCGGGCATGGGCGGATTCGATCGGCGTCAGCCATTTCGCGCAGCAAGGCGGATGGGCGGAGACGGCGACCTACGCCAACGGCAAGACGACCATCACCCGGACCGACCGCTTCGATCGCACGCTCGAGACGGTCGACATGGGCGGGGGGGCGAACGTGTATGGCTATGACTATGGTGGCCGGCTCACGAGTGAACTCCGCAAGGCGAGTTCCAGCGGCGCGGTGCTGCGCGAAACCATCTACGAAACGCTCAACACCGGCGTCGTCAGCCGCGTGCTTCGTCAGGAGGTCGAACCCTACGGCCCCCGGTCGGATTCGATGGAAACGACGGCCGGCTACGACCTGAACGGTCGCAAGACCAGCGAGAAATCGTGGCGGTGGGAAGCGGGAACGAAGATCCAGACGCAGAACGCGACCTCGACCTATGATGCGCTGGGACGCCGGACGAGCTGGATCGAGGCGGGCAGTGGCCGCGACGCCCCGGCCGCATCGATAACGCATCGCTATGACGCGGTCGGCAACATCCGCAGCACGAAAACGGCGTCGAAGGGGCTCAACGATCAGGGGAATGAATATGCGAGCTTCGAAACGAACGAGTGGTTCCGCTACGATCATCGTAACCGGGTAGTTCACAGCAGCAAACGCAATCCCGACGGCACGACGATCCAGGGGAAGAGCGTCGACACGCTGTACAACGACGCCGGGCAACGGGTGACGGCAACCTATGCGATCTGGTTGCCGGCGACGGTCAACAATCCATGGGATTATGATGATCGTCAGTCGAGCATCGAGACTTCGTTCGAGGGGAAGCGTCGGGAAGACTATACCTATACTGCGCAGGGAACCTTGTCCGAAGTTCGGATCGCCGAATCCGGCTATTCCGACAATGGCGACGGCACGGCGACCGGCATCGATCCCACCGCTCCGGGACGTCTGACCGCACGCTATACCTATGACGAACTGGGTCGTATGCGGCGTCAGGTCGAATGGTCCGGCGACGGCTCGCGGGTCATCCACGACCGGCAGACGCATTACGATGCGTTCGGCCGTTTCGCCTGGGAAAGTAGCGTCACGCGCGATGTCAGCAATGTCATCCGCCGGACGAACAGCTTCAACAGCTACACGCGCGGCGGCGAATATGCGCTGGGCACGGTTCTGACGCAGTTGGTGAAGACCTTTACCATCGCTTCGACCAACGCGAACGCCTCGTCGAGCGAGATCACCGAGGAGGGCAAGTTCGAGTATGAGGCGACGACGCAGAGCTATGTCGGGTGGTACGGCGGTGCGGTGACGGCCTCGACGGTCACGAAGCAGAAGGACAAGACCGACCGCACCAGCAGCTATGGCTACGACGTCTCCGGCACGCTGACGTCGGTCGCGATCACCGATGCGCGTTCGCGTACCGTATCCTATCGCAACGATCTCGCCGGACAGGTGCTGGAGCGGCGCGAGCAGGACGGGAACACGGGCAAGGGCGATCCGCGCGCCGTCACCTACCGCTTCGACGGCCAGCAGCAACTGGAGATCGGCAACGACGGCACCGACGCGGTCGATTATCAGACCTCGCTCGACCGGCGGCGGGCGGTGCAGGGGACGAATGCTTTCCGGAACGGCGCGCTCTCCGGCGAGAGTCACATGCAGGGCGGGCAGGGCGCGGACGTCATCAACAGCGTGTCGCAAGGCTCGGCGGCGGGCAGCTACACGGTGCGCGGTGGCGAGACGCTGGGCGATATCGCCCGGCAACTGTGGGGCGATGCGAGCCTGTGGTACAAGCTGGGCGAGGCCAATGGGCTGGGCGCCGGTGCCGCGCTGTTCGAGGGGCAGCGGCTGACGATCCCGCCGAACGTCCTGCGCGTGGCCAACGGCGCGACGACGTTCGAGCCCTACGACCCGGCATCGGCGATCGGCGACACCAGCCCGACGGCGGCGGTGCCCAAGGGGCGGCGCAACAAGTGCGGTGGCCTGGGCGCGGTGCTGGTCGCGGCGGTCGCGATCGTGGCGGCGGTGTATCTCGCGCCGGCGATTATCGGGGGTACCGCAGCCACAGGTGCCACCGGGCTGACTGCTCTTCTTGGTGGTACGACTGCCGCGAGCGGCTCGGCTGCGGCGATCGGCGCGGGAGTCATCGGCGGTTCGATCGCTGGCGCGGCCGGTTCGATCGCGGGTCAGGGGCTGGCATTCATGACCGGCCTGCAGGACCGCTTCAACTGGAGCAGTGTCGCGCTGGCGGCGATCGGCGGGGGCATCGGCGGGGGCATCGGCGGTGCCGGTATCCTGAATGCGACGAAGGGCGTCTCGGCGTTTCTCGAAGGCGGCGTGCGCGGGGCGTTCGGCAACGTCCTGACGCAGGGTGCGTCGATGGCGTTCGGCCTCCAGAAGAAGTTCGACTGGGCGGGGCTTGCCGTCGCCGGTGTCGCCGGCGGTGTCGGGCAGGGGATCAGCGGATCGAACACCTCGACCGGCCGGCAGATCGTGTCGGGATCGGCCGCGACGATCGCCGGTGCCGCGATCCGCGCGGCGGTGACGGGCAAGAGCTTCGGCGACAATGTGCTGGCCGTGTTGCCCGACGTGATCGGGACGACCGTCGGGCGGCTGGTCGGGAATGCGGTGGCGCGGCAGGCGGCGGTAACGGTGGAATCGACAGCCGCCGTTAGTCAAGATGACGGCAGTTACGCGGACAATAGCAGTTACGCCGTGGAGGAAACTTCGCTTGAGGACATCGCTCAAGCCAGTCGTATCCAGACGGCACTGACACTTGCCGACGGTAACGTCGACAGCGCACGGCAGTTATTGAAAATACTCCACGGCAATAGCTACGATGTAGCATCACAGGCTGCATCTGAAGCAGCGCAAAGCACCAACATCGTCAACGGTACGATATTGGATGGAGACCACAAGGGATACACCGGACCCATCGCCATAGGTAATTTCGGTGACCATTGGGACCGGAACGCGACCAGCTTCGGACACTATCAAGAGACCAAGGGTAAGTACCATTGGGTAGAGAACACGACGGTAATGGTCAAGGCCAACGCCGACCTCGCATCGTTCGATCGGCAGGTCGGCATCGCCCTTGCGGCTCCGATCGTGCTGAGCGGGCTGGCTGCGGCGGGTGCGCCGATCGTGCTTTCGGGTGCGCGCATGGCCATGTCCGGGATACGCGGGTTTGCTTACTCCAATGCGCTTCGTCTCAGTGTGCTGGGTGAAATCGGCGGAGAAGTAATTACCGGTGTGCCCAGTGTCGTTTCGGTCGCGGCAGTCGGCACAGGTGGGGTGGCGCATTCATCAAAGATAACGAATTTCAGGATTGCGTCGCTCTTTGACATGGGCACTAGTTCGCCCCGGTTGACGTTTAAGTCCCCACTGCTTGCCGCAGAGAGGGCAGTGCTGGGTGAGGCTAATTTCGCCCAGAAATCTTTCAAGGCTACTTTCAGTGAGGAAGGGGCATTTGCTGGTCGGAGGGTAAGCGATGTGGCTAGTGATATTCGTGCTGGCCGCATCTCGCCTTCTGATGTGCCGCTTGATTATATAGTTCGCGAGGGTAAACCTATCATACTGAACACGCGGTCCGCACAGGCACTCGAACAAGCAGGTGTGCAGAGAAGCCAATGGAACGGCGTCAATAGAACAGGAGATGCGTTTTTCGAGGAACTGCTAAGCGGCCAACTGAGCCGCAACAAGCTGGGGCCTCAAGGAACGCCTACAGTTCGACCAGGAAGCGGGCGACACTAGTATGACTAACCGAACTGCCTTGTATAAAATACCAGTTCCATCGACCGATTTTGTCGATGACGCGGTTTTATGCGGAAATATTGTAAGATATGGATATCTGAAAGGCAATGTTGAATTGAAATCTGGAATAGTTTTTAGCAATGTCAAGGCAAAGAAGACTCGTGCTCAAATCGCATGCACTCCTTGGCATATTAAAGATGCATATGATGTTCTGGTCGAGATAGAGGAATCGGATTGGGTAAACGAGATTCTACTCGAAACAAGAGATAGGCGAAAGCGGAGTGGTGAGGTATGGGAGCTTCATCATTATCTGATGTATCTAGATGGGTCGGGCTGTATTGAAGTTGTCGCAGCATCTTGGAAGGCTCTCGAAGAGGAGCGCGGATCGTGGACTTAACCCCTTTGAGCCGCGTCGTCTCACATGCTCTTCGCCACGAGCCGTGGCTGTATGAGCTGGAACTGGACGATAGTGGGTGGGTGTCCGTGGATGCCCTGCTTGCCGCGCTTCGTGCCGAAAAACCTGCTTGGGCGGGCTTGAGCGAGGCCGATCTGTCGCGGATGATCGAGCAATCGGACAAAAAACGTCACGAACTGCGCGCTGGTGGAATCCGTGCGCTATACGGCCATTCGACCGTCCGGAAGCTCATGAAGGAACCTGCTCAGCCACCTGCCGTATTGTTTCATGGCACGGCCCCTGAAACCGCAAGGCTGATACGGGAAGAAGGGCTGAAGCCGATGGGGCGGCAGTATGTCCACCTATCAACCGACAAGGTTACTGCTAAGCAGGTTGGCAGGCGCAAGGCCGAAGACCCGATAATCTTGCATATTCAGGCGGATGAGGCATACAAGTCAGGCGTTCCCTTTTACCGTGGTAATGATTTGGTTTGGCTGGCCGATATCATAGTGCCTGAGTTCATTGGATAAGGCTGCTAATAGAGATCAATATGAAATAATATGTCGAGACTTGTTCACAGTCGGTGCCGGTAGTGGTCATCACCGTTAGGATTTAAGTTCTGATCAACCAGACTGAAAGACGACTCACACCGCCACCTCGCCCCGGATCGCCGCATGGGGAGCATATCCCTCCACAACGAAATCCCCGATCGCATAGCCATCGATCCCCGCCGCCCGCCGCGCCAGCCGCATCGTCGGTAATGCCCTCGGCTCCCGCCCACATTGCTCGCGCGCCTGGTCGAGATGGTTCAGGTACAGGTGCGCATCCCCCGCCACCCACACCAGTTCCCCCGGTCGCAGGTCGGCCTGATCGGCGAGCATCAGTTGCAGCGCGGTCGCGCCGACGAAGTTGAACGGTGCGCCGAGCAGCAGGTCGACCGAGCGCTGGAACAACAGGCAGTTGAGGCGGCCGTCCGAGGTGACGTGATACTGGTACACCATGTGGCACGGCGGCAGCGCCATCTGGCCCAGCTCGCCGACGTTCCAGCCGTGGAACAGCATCCGCCGGCTCGCCGGATTGGTGCGCAGCGCGTGGACGAGGTCGGCGATCTGGTCGTGTTCGCGGCCGTCGCTGCCTAGCCAGCGGCGCCATTGCTTGCCGTATACCGGCCCCAGGTCGCCCCAGCGCGCGGCGAAGGCGTCGTCCTCGACGATGCGTTGTTCGAACGCTTCCTGCGTGATCGTCTCGCCGGTGTCGCGGCGATAGGCGGCGAGCGGCCAGTCGGTCCAGATGCGGACGTTGTCGCGCAGCAGCGGTTGGATGTTGGTGTTGCCGGTCAGGAACCACAGCATCTCGCGGACCGCCGTTTTCCAGTAGACGCGCTTGGTCGTCAGGATCGGCACCTGCCCCTGGCTCAGATCGAAACGCAGCATCGCGCCGAAGACCGAGCGGGTGCCGACCCCGGTGCGGTCGATCCGTTCGTCGCCATGGTCCAGCACCTGCCCCAGCAGATCGAGATACTGGTGTTCGGGGTGGCGCATCGTCGGGGTCTTTCGCTTCACGGCGTAGGGTTGCGCCGGCCTAGGCCAGCGGCCGCCAATAAAAAAGAGGGCCGGTGCGTCGCCGCACCGGCCCAGTGTTTTTCCGCAGGAGGAAACTGTTGGTCGGGTGGGGGAAGGTCGCCCCGCCACCCGAAAGAAAGATCAGATGTTGTAGGCGCGTTCGCCGTGTTCGCCGAGGTCGAGACCTTCCAGTTCGACTTCCTTCGAGACACGGCCACCGGTGAGCGCCTTGGCAACGAACCACGCGATGGTGGTGCCGACGGCGGCCCAGACGATGGTGACGAGCACCGCGAAGACCTGCACGCCGAGCTTGGCGCCCATGTCATAGTCCGCCGCACCCGGTCCGCCGAGCGACGGGGCATAGACCACCGCCGTGCCGATCGCGCCGATGATGCCGCCGATCCCGTGGATGCCGAAGGCGTCGAGCGAGTCGTCATAGCCAAGCTTGGGCTTCACAACGGTGACGGCGAAGAAGCAGACGACCGAGGCGACGGCACCGAGCACGATCGCGCCGAACGGACCCGAGTTACCCGCTGCCGGGGTGACCGCGACGAGGCCGGCGATGATCCCCGAGCAGAAGCCCAGTGCCGAACCCTTATGCCCCGAGAACTTCTCGGCAAGCATCCAGAACAGGCCGGCCGATGCGGTGGCGACGAAGGTGTTAATCATGGCGAGGCCGGCGGTGCCGTTGGCTTCGAGCGCCGAGCCGGCGTTGAAGCCGAACCAGCCCACCCACAGCAGCCCGGTGCCGACCATGGTGAGGGTCAGCGAGTGCGGTGCCATGCGCTCGGTCGGGAAGCCGAGGCGCTTGCCGAGGAGCACCGCCAGCACCAGCGACGAGACGCCGGCGTTGATGTGGACCACGGTGCCGCCGGCGAAGTCGAGCGCGCCCGCCTTGAAGAAATAGCCGCTCGATGCCCACACCATGTGCGCGATCGGCAGGTAGGTGATCGTCAGCCACACGATCGCGAAGACCATGACCGCCGCGAACTTGATCCGCTCGACGACCGAGCCAAGCACCAGCGAGATGGTGATCGCGGCGAAGGTCATCTGGAAGCAGATGAAGACATATTCGGGGATTTCGACCCCGGCGGTGAAGGTCGCCGCCTGCGAGGCCGGCGTGACCCCGGCGAGGAACGCCTTGGCCGGGCTGGCGATGAAATTGGCCAGCGTCGCGCTCGACACGTCGGGGCCGAAGGCGAGCGAATAGCCGTACATCACCCACAGCAGCATCGCGAGCGCGCTGACCGCGCCGATCTGCGTCATGACCGACAGCATGTTCTTGGTGCGGGTAAGTCCGCCGTAGAACAGCGCGAGGCCGGGCAGGATCATCATCAGCACGAGGATGGTCGACACCATCATCCAGGCGGTATCGCCCTTGTCGACGGTTGCCGCCGGTGCGGCGGCGGGTGCCTGAAGTGCGGCATCCTGCGCCCATGCGGGCAGCGCGGCAAACAGGCCGAGGCCGGCACCGGCCAGCAATTTCATTGGATGTTTCATGATGCCCCCCATCACAAAGCGGTCAGATCGGTTTCGCCGGTGCGGATGCGCACCGCCTGGCCGACGTCGAGCACGAAGATCTTGCCGTCGCCGATCGCGCCGGTGTTGGCGGCGACCTGCACCGCCTCCACGACGCGCGCTGCGATGTCGCTGTCGCAGACGACCTCGATCTTGATCTTGGGCACCATGTTGGTGCTGTATTCCGCGCCGCGATAGATTTCGGTCTGGCCCTTCTGCCGGCCGAATCCCTTGACCTCGGTCACGGTCATGCCCGCGACCCCGATCTCGGTCAGCGCTTCGCGTACCTCATCCAGCTTGAACGGCTTGATGATGGCGATGACTAGTTTCATGTCGCCCCCTCGTCGCTTGTTTCCCTTAGGCGGCTACATCGCAAGGGGCGTGCCAACCGCAAGAACGGCGCGTTTCGGGCGGTTCCGCCGCTGCCTCAATCGTTACCAAGCGGTAAAATTGTGCAACGCGGCAGAGTTGCCTATTTTTCAGGCAGGATCGGCCAGCAACGCGCGGGCAGCAGCGAGGTCATCCTCGTCGACCATGACGCGCACCGGGACCAGCAACCAACTCCCCTCGGCGAAACTGGTTTCGCTGTCGAAGGCGATCGCGGGCAATCCTTCGCTTGTTAGCCGGCCGACGATGATCTGCGCCTCGACGCGGGGAAAGCGGCCGAGTTCGACCAGCGCCATCAGGCGGTGCCGCCGACGGTCAACCCGCCGACCAGCAATGTCGGCTGGCCGACGCCGGCGGGGACCGATTGCCCGGCCTTGCCGCACATGCCGATGCCTTCGTCGAGCGCGAAATCGTTGCCGACGCCGAGCACCTTGGTCAGCACGCTGGGGCCGTCGCCGATCAGCGTCGCACCCTTGATCGGGGCGCCGATCCGGCCGTTCTCGACCCGGTACGCCTCGGTGCAGGAGAACACGAACTTGCCCGAGACGATGTCGACCTGCCCGCCGCCGAAGGATTTGGCGAAGATGCCGTTCTTCACCCGCGAGAGCAGCTCGGCCGGATCGTCGTTGCCGGCGGTCATGAAGGTGTTGGTCATGCGCGGCATCGGCGCATGGGCGAAATCCTGTCGCCGGCCGTTGCCGGTGGGGGCGACGCCCACCAGCCGCGCGTTCAGTCGGTCGTGGATATAGCCTTTGAGGATGCCGTCCTCGATCAGCACATTTTCCTGCGTCGGCGTGCCCTCGTCGTCGATCGAGAGCGAGCCGCGCCGGTCGGCGATCGATCCGTCGTCGATCACGGTCACGCCGGGGGCGGCGACGCGCTCGCCGATGCGACCCGAAAAAGCACTGGTGCCCTTGCGGTTGAAGTCGCCTTCGAGGCCGTGGCCGATCGCTTCGTGGAGCAGGATGCCGGGCCAGCCGGGGCTGAGCAGCACGGTCATCTCGCCCGCCGGGGCGGCGACCGCGTCGAGGTTCACCAGCGCCTGGGCGAGCGCCACGTCGATCGCGCGGTTCCACGTCGCCGGGTCCATCAGCGAATCGTAGAGATAGCGGCCGCCGATGCCGAAGCTGCCGGTTTCGCGGCGGCCGTTCTGTTCCACGACGATCGAGACGTTGAGGCGAACGAGCGGACGGACGTCGGTGGCGACGAAGCCGTCGGGGCGGACGATCTCGACGACGCTCCACGATCCGAGCAGGCTGGCCGAAACCTGGCAGACGCGCGGGTCGCGGGCGCGGGCGGTCGCGTCGATCGCCTGACACAGCGCCACCTTGTCGGCGAAGGGCACGAGGTCGAGCGGGTCGGCGGCGGTATAGAGATGGCGGTTGTTCCCGCGCGGCGGCGGGGCCTTGGCACCCTTCGCCGGATCGATCAGCGCCATCGTTTCGCCGGCGCGGCGGATGGCGGCTTCGGACAGTTCGTTGGCATGGGCGAAGGCGGTCGTCTCACCCGACACCGCGCGCAGACCGAAGCCGGCGTTGGTGTCGTAGGACGCGGTCTTCAGCCGCCCGTCGTCGAAGCCGAATGCTTCCGAGCGGCGGTACTGGAGGTAGAGTTCGCCGTCCTCTGCGTTCGCGAGCGTAGCCTGCGTGGCGCGTAGCGCGGCGGCGGGATCGAGGTCGCCGGAATAGAGGTACGAGCGGGGGTCGGTTGGGGTCATTTACCCAATATAGGGCGGCGGGAGTGTGGGGGAATGGGGCGGCAAAGTTTACACTAACCGAGGTGTCCGGCGGGGTGCGCGGTCAGGTTGTCTGGTCAGGTTCGCACGATTTTGCCGGGGCCAAAGGTTACACGCCGGTCGTTCGCCAAGGGCCGGATCATTCCGCCGGCGGGTGATCCCGGGATGGCGAGTCATCGCAATCGCGTGCTTTTCCGACCGACGGGCTGGTGTCAGTGGGGGTCGTCCGCGCTGTAAATATCGAGGTCGAGCAGCAGGCCGCGCTCGCCGGTCCTGGTTAGCGTTTCCGGCTGGAAGGTCACACCCTCGTTGCCGCTGGCGAGGAACAGGCCGCAGAAAATCCGTCCGCGATACCGCCCGGCCAGCGAGCGCCACCGGGGCAGATCATCCGACAGGCGATCGAGCAAGTCGTTGATCTGACCATCGGGATCACCGGGCTGGCGGCGTTCGGATACCAGCCGCCACTGGCCCCGGGTGGCGATTTTCTCCGCGCCGGTGGCGGTGTGCCAAGGGTCGCCTTTCCTGACGCCGACGGTGGGTGTCGCGCCGAGCGCCTGCGTAATCTCTACTGGATCGAGATCGTCGCCGAAGAAGCCGAGCGAAACTGCCGAGGTGTGGAGTTGTCCCATACGTGTTGGATTGCACGATCACCGGACGACCGGCAACGCGCGGGTGCAGAGGTGAGGGCTGCACGATTCAAGGAACGTGCGGTAGCCTGTCAGGTTGCGGGCGTGTAGGACAGGGGGGTCGGGCGCGCCGCGGCGAAGCCGCGTCGTCGGTCGCGGGGCAAGGGCGAGCTTGCCCTGCGCCGGCCGGCCGGGCGCTGGTATTCGCTCGACCTTCGGTCGATCTCAGCGCCCGGCGCCGTCCCCATGATCCTTCAACGTCGACTGGTCCGCGCCATCGGCCGGGCTGCCCGCCAGGATGAAGCGGCGGTCGCAATAGCCGCAGTCGACATAGCCGGTTTCGTCGATCTGGAGCCAGACGCGCGGATGGCCGAGTGCGGGCGCGATCTCGCCGCCACCGTCGCAGGCGACGCGAGGGGAGGTGACGCGGAAGGTTTCGGGCGGTGGCAACATGGATAGCGCGAATAGCAACGTGGCCGCCGCGCGACAAGTTGGATCGGCACTTGGCGGCGCACGCCCATGCGCGTAATCGCCACAGCCATGACCAGCCCCCACACCGACGCCGCCATTTCGATCCGCGACCTGTGCAAGACCTATGCGGGGGGCAAGGGCGGGGCGGAACCCAAGCGCGCGCTGGATGGGGTGTCGTTCGATGTGCCTCGCGGGCAGATTTTCGGGCTGCTGGGGCCGAACGGGGCGGGCAAGTCGACGCTCATCAACACGCTGGCGGGCCTCGTGAACAAGACATCGGGCACGGCGTCGATCTGGGGCTTCGACATCGACAAGCACCCGCGCAACGCCAAGGCGTCGATCGGGATCGTGAACCAGGAAATCCTGTTCGATCCGTTCTTCACACCGTCCGAGACGCTGGAGATTCAGGCCGGGCTGTACGGCGTGCCCAAGGGGCAGCGGCGGACGATGGACCTGCTGCGCGCGGTACATCTGGAGGACAAGGCCAACGCCTATGCCCGGACGCTGTCGGGCGGCATGAAGCGGCGGTTGATGGTGGCCAAGGCGATGGTCCATTCGCCGCCGGTGCTCGTGCTCGACGAGCCGACCGCCGGGGTGGACATCCAGCTTCGCCAGCAACTCTGGGATTATGTGCGCGACCTCAACGCGCAGGGGGTGACGGTGGTGCTGACCACCCATTACCTCGAGGAAGCCGAGCAATTGTGCGACCGGATCGCGATCATCAACCACGGCCGGGTGGTGGCGAATGAACCGACGCGCGCGCTGATCGGGCTGGCGCAGGAGAAGGTGGTCGAACTGACGCTGGACCGCGACGTGGCCGCGCTGCCCGATGCGGGCTGTTTCGAGAAGGTCGAGCGCAAGGGCGAGCGGGTGCTGGCGGTGACGTATCGCAAGGACGTGGCGAACGCGGGCGAGGTGCTGGCGGCGGTCGCGGGGCAGGGATACGGCATCGTCGACGTAGTGACGCGCGAGGCCGATCTGGAGGATGTGTTCCTCAATCTGACCAACGTTTGAGGGGTTAAGAAGGCCGGTTCACGCGAAGGCGCGGAGACGCGGAGGGGGTGCGTGGCCGGATGCGCCCTCGTTTCTTCCCCGGCGGTGATGGTGGCGGACGTGATCGGCAGGCGGGACCGCTCTGCGCCTCCGCGCCTCTGCGCGAACAACCTTCTTTCAGCCTTGCCGGGTTTTCGGGACCATCGCCCAATCCGATCACCTCCGTCATCCCGGCGAAGGCCGGGATCCATGGTTCCGCGAGCGCCGACGCCGGCGGGTGCGCGGCGCGGTGGATCCCGGCCTTCGCCGGGATGACGAAATGGGTGTGGCGGGTGTCCAGGGGTCATCGCTGGCGTGGATAAGAGGTTCGCGCGGAGGCGCGGAGGCGCAGAGGGGCGCTCGCTCGTGGTGGCTGGCGTGGTTGTCGTGAACGGGTTGTGGTAACGGCGGCGCTTGTGGGACGCCGGACCCCCTTCGTGTCTCCGCGCCTTCGCGTGAACGCCTGGCTCCCCCTACCGCCTTGTAACCCGCCGGCAAACCCGCGTAGGCGGGGGTGAAACGAACCGCGGAGAGCCCCTTGCCCAACGATGCGTGCCAGTCCGACGTCCTCATCATCGGATCGGGTGCGGCGGGGCTTACCGCCGCGCTGAACCTTGCCGAGCGGTTCCGGGTGACGGTGCTGGCCAAGGGCGCGCTGAACGAAGGGTCGACCGCGTGGGCGCAGGGCGGGATCGCCGCCGTGCTCGAACCCGGCGACACGTTCGAGAACCATGTCGAGGACACGATGGTCGCGGGCGCCGGCCTCAACGACCGCTCGGCGGTGGAGTTCGTGGTCGAGGGCGCGCCGGCGGCGATCGAGCGGCTGGCGAAGCTGGGCGTGCCGTTCAACATGAACGGCGACGCGCTGCACCTGACGCGCGAGGGCGGCCATTCGCACCGCCGCATCGTCCATGTCGACGACGCCACCGGATGGGCGGTGCAGGAAGCGCTGATCCGCGCGGCGAAGGCGCATCCCAACATCACCCTGCTGCCCGACATGGTCGCGGTCGACCTTGCGACCAGCCGGCACGAGCAGCGTTATTCGGGGGCAGGGAATGTATGGGGGGCCTATGCCTTCAACCGCGCGACCGACCGGGTGGAGCTGTACACCGCGCGGGCGACGATCCTCGCCACCGGGGGGGCGGGGCGGACCTATCTGTTCAGCACCGCGCCGCGCGGGGCGACCGGCGACGGCATCGCGATGGCGTGGCGCGCGGGGTGCCGCGTGTCGAACATGGAATTCATGCAGTTCCACCCGACCTGCCTCTACAATCTGGAGGTCAAGAACTTCCTGATTACCGAGGCGGTGCGCGGCGAGGGCGGCAAGCTCCTCAATCCCACGACGGGCAAGAATTTCATGCCCTATTATGATCCCCGCGCCGAACTGGCACCGCGCGACATCGTCGCGCGGGCGATCGATGCCGAGATCAAGCGCTTTGGCCTCGATTACGTCCATCTCGACATCAGTCACATGGACCCGGACTTCGTGCGCGGGCACTTCCCCAACATCCACGACAAGCTTTTGGGGCTAGGCATCGACATGACGCGGCAGGGCATCCCGGTGGTGCCGGCGCAGCATTATACCTGCGGCGGGGTGGTGATCGACCGCGCGGGGCGGGCCGACCTGCCCGGGTTGTATGCGGTGGGCGAGGTATCGCAATCGGGACTGCACGGCGCCAATCGCCTCGCGTCCAACTCGCTGCTCGAATGTTTCGTGTTCGGCGAGGCGGCGGCGGCGGACATCGCCGCCCGCTGGGGCGACCTGCCGCCGCCGCCCGCGATCCGGCCGTGGGACGAAAGCCGCGTGGCCGATTCGGACGAGGAAGTCGTCATCAAGCAGAACTGGACCGAAATCCGCCGGTTCATGTGGAATTACGTCGGCATCGTGCGCACGACCAAGCGGCTGGAGCGCGCGCGGCACCGCATCGCGATGCTGAACGAGGAAGTGGCCGACTATTACGGGCATTTCCGGGTGACGCCCGACCTGATCGAACTGCGCAACCTGTTGCAGTCGGCCGATCTGATCGTGCGATCGGCGTTGCACCGCAAGGAAAGCCGGGGGCTGCACTATACGCTCGATTATCCCGAGACGGCGGCGGCGGCGGTGGACACGATTCTGGTGCCCTGAAAGCGGTTTCGCGGTTCGTCGTTCGTACCGGGTATTTCGTCGCAACCGCTCGGTCGCGCGCTTTGCCGTTCACCCGATACCAACCATGGTGCGGGTAGCGGGGTGTGATGGGCGTAGGCATGAAGAAGTTGGTCCGGTCGCGTGGAGCGATGTTGGCGGTGGGACTGGTGAGCGTAGGCGCGATCGGCGTGGCGACACGGACGATGCCGCCACAGGCGCATGCCAGCGCCGAACGCTATTCGGTGGCAGTGCCGCTGCCCGCGCAGACCCGGCCCGCGCCGGCAGCACTGGTGCAGGCGATCAACGCGCTGGGCGGCGGGTTCCAGGGCCATGTCGGCATTGCCGTGCGCAGCATCGACGACGGCTGGGTCGTCGGCCATGCGATGGACCGGCGGATGCCGCAGCAATCGGTCAGCAAGCTGTGGGTGGCGATGACCACCATGAGCGCGATCGACGAGGGCCGGCTGGCGCTGACCACCCCGGTCGCGATCACGCGCAGCGACCTGACGCTGTTCCACCAGCCGATCGCCTATCTGATGAAGGACGGCGTGTTCAACACGACGGTCGGCGACCTGCTGCGCCGGGCGCTGACGATGAGCGACAATACCGCCAACGACAAGCTGCTCAACCTCGTCGGCGGGCCGGTGGCGGTGCGCGACTTCATCGCCAGCCGGGGGCTGGGCAACATCCGCTTCGGTCCGGGTGAGCGGTTGTTGCAGGCGAGGACCGCCGGCCTGCCGTGGAAGCAGGAATATTCGCAGGGCAATGCGTTCGCGCAGGCGCGGTCGCGGCTCGACCCCAACGTGCGGCGCGCGGCCTATCAGGCCTATGTCGCCGATCCGCCCGATGGCGCGGGCGCGGGGGCGATTGCCGACGCGCTGGCGCGGCTGCACCACGGCATGCTGTTGTCGCAGCAGTCGACCGCGTGGCTGCTCGACACGATGGCGCATACCCGTACCGGGCGCGCGCGCATCCGCGCCGCGCTGCCGCCTGGGTGGAGCGTCGCGCACAAGACCGGGACCGGACAGGATCTGGCCGGGCGCACCGCCGGGTTCAACGACATCGGCATCATCACCGCGCCGGACGGCAAGGCCTATGCGATCGCGGTGATGATCGGCGATACCGCGCGGCCGGTGCCCGAACGCCAGCAGTTGATCCAGACGGTGGTGTCGTCGATCGTGGCGGTCCACGGCTGAGCTTGCCGGCAGGCGGGGGAGGCGGCATCCTGCGCTGAACAGGCGGGGGGCGGGGATGTGCTGCGATCGATCGCGACGGTGCTGGGGGCGATGGTCTGGCTGTCGGCGACGGTCGAGCCGTCGTGTGCCGATAGCTGGGAACTGCCGGAGGTCATGACCTATCCATCGGCCAACGGGCGGGCGCGGATGATCGTGACGCCGCGCGATCTCGACAGCCAGTTGGCGTATTTCGAGGATATGGTCGACGGCAAGGCAACGCCGGGGCAGCGTGAGGACGGGTCGAAGGCAGCGCGGGCACGCGTCGAGACGATCCAGGGCGGCCAATGGCGCGTGGTATGGGACCGGCCAATCCCCAACGGGGTGGCCCCGGTCAAGGCGATCGTGCGCGACGACGGGCGCTACGCCGCGACGTTCGACGACTGGCACGGCACCGGTTACGGCCCGAACGCGGTCGTGCTGTATGGGCCGGACGGCAAGGTCGTGCGGCGGCTGTCGCTCGGTGATGTTTTGCCGGCATTCTATGTCGATGCGTTGCCGCACTCGGTCAGTTCGATCGACTGGCGGGGCGTGCCGCGCTTTTCCGACAATGGGTCGCGGATCATGCTGCCGATCGTCATTCCCGAGCACGGCTATGTGCGCGACGCGCGTACCGTCGACCTGACGATTCGCGTGTCGGACGGGGCGGCGTCATTCGCCGATGCGTGGGACTGGGGGCGGGCGCGCACGGCGGGCTGCCGCGTCTACCGCGCGAAGCTGGCGGCCGAGGCCGAGCACAAGGCAGCGTTCCTCGCCCCGTTGCGCCGACCAACGATCAACGATGAGCGAAGCTGGCACGACTATCTGAACGAGGCGAGGGCGCGCCGGTTCGGCGACGGCCGCAGTTCGTGGACGACAGTGCTGCGCAAGCCAGACGCGCCCGACTATGCCGTATCCGAAGGCTGGGTGCGCGAGCGGCTGACCGATCCGACGATGGGCGATGCAGCGTTCGCTACCTTGTCGGAGGAGCATCTGGTCGCGGTGGTGCGCCGGATCGCGGCGAGCGTGCCGGCGTGGCGGATGCGCGGCACGACGCTGTATTTCGCGGTTTCCGCCGATCGCTGGTCCGCGATCGAAGCGGCGCTGCGCCACACCGGCGCGACGCTGGTGCAGTTCGATCCCGATGTGTCGATCGCGCAGCGCCGCGATCGGATCGCGTCGCGCTATGGTGCCTGAAGGTCAGCGATAGTCGGTGATCGCGTAGGTTCCCTCTTCTGCGGCGACACGCGGTCCGACGATGGCGACGGCGGCGCCCGCCGCCTTGCCCGCCGCGACGCCGGCCGGCGAGTCCTCGAACACCAGACAATCCTCCGGGGCGACGCCCAGTCGCTGCGCGGCGAGGCGGAAGCCCTGCGGGTCGGGCTTGCCTTCGCTCACATCCTCGGCGGTGACGAACACCGGCGGCAGCGGCAGGCCGATCGCGTGCAAGCGGACTTCGGCGAGGTTGCGCGGCGCGGAGGTGACGATCGCCCAGTCGGTCAGGGCGAGGGTGGCGATCAGTTCCCGGATGCCGTCGATCGCGACGATGCCGTCGACATCCGCCAACTCGGCGGCGTTGAGCCATGCCGCCTCGGCGTCGACATCCATGCCCGGCGTGGCGAAGCGGCGTACCGTGTCTTCGCCGCGGACGCCGTGGCAGACCGCGATCAGCGCGTCGGCGTCGATGCCGTGGCGCTCGCACCAGCGCCGCCACACGCGCTCGACCGCCGCGCTGGAATCGAGGAGCGTGCCGTCCATGTCGAACAGGAAGGCGGCGTAGGGCGTATCGCGGAACATCGGCATGGAGTGCCGGTAGCGTGGGCGGTGGGGTGAGGCAATTGCGGCGGACGTTGCGGTTCCTCGCTGGCCCCCCTCCCCCGGCCCCTCCCCTGTTCGGGGAGGGGGGAGTTTCGGGATCAGTGGCGGAAGTGGCGCATGCCGGTGAAGACCATCGCCAGACCCGCTTCGTCGGCCGCCGCGATCACCTCGTCGTCGCGGATCGAGCCGCCGGGCTGGATCACCGCCGTGGCCCCGGCTTCCACCGCCGCGAGCAGGCCGTCGGCGAAGGGGAAGAAGGCGTCCGACGCGACCGCCGAGCCGAGGGTGCGGGGGCTGTCCCAGCCAGCCTTGTCGGCGGCGTCCTTCGCCTTCCATGCGGCGATGCGCGCGGATTCCAACCGGTTCATCTGCCCCGCGCCGATGCCGGCGGTGCTGCCGTCCTTGGCATAGACGATCGCGTTCGACTTGACGTGCTTGGCGACGGTCCAGGCGAAGCGGCAGTCGGTGAGTTCCTGTTCCGTCGGCTGGCGCCTGGTCACGACCTTCAACTCGACCTGCGCCAGATTGCCGGCGTCGCGCGACTGGACGAGGAGGCCGCCGGCGATGCTCTTGACGGTCAGGCCGCCGCGCGCCGGATCGGGCAGGTCGCCGGTCAGGAGCAGGCGCAGGTTCTTTTTCGCGGCGAACACTGCCTTCGCCTCGTCATCGGCATCGGGCGCGGCGACGACTTCGGTGAAGATGCCGCTGATCGCGCGCGCCGTCTCACCATCGAGCGGCCGGTTGACCGCGATGATCCCGCCGAACGCCGACACGCTGTCGCACGCCAGCGCGGCCTTGTACGCTTCGATCAGCGTGGTCCCGCTGGCGACGCCGCAGGGGTTGGCGTGTTTGACGATGACGACGGTCGGCGGACCGTCGCGGAATTCGCTGACCAGTTCCAGCGCGGCATCGGCGTCGTTGTAGTTGTTGTAGCTCAGCGCCTTGCCCTGCACCTGCTGGGCTTGCGCGATGCCCCGTGCGCCGGGTCCGCGCGGGATATAGAGCGAGGCGGACTGGTGCGGGTTCTCGCCGTAGCGCAGCTCGGCACCGCGGGTGAAGGCGAGCGGGAGCGTGTCGGGGAACGCCTGTCCCTGATCGGCGAAAGCGAACCACTGGGCGATCGCCGAGTCATAGGCGGCGGTGGCGGCATAGGCTTTCGCGGCGAAGCGGCGGCGGGTGGTGAGCGTGGTCGCACCGCCCGTCTCGGCCAGTTCGGCGATCAGCGCGGCGTAATCGGCCGGGTCGGTGACGATCGCCACCGCATCATGGTTCTTGGCCGCCGAGCGCACCATCGACGGGCCGCCGATGTCGATATTCTCGATGATCGTGTCGCGGTCGGCACCCTTGGTCACCGTCGCCTCGAACGGATAGAGGTTCACGACGACAATATCGATCGCGCCGATGGCGTGTTCGTCCATCGACGCGACATGCTCGGGATTGTCGCGCACCGCGAGCAGCCCGCCGTGGACGATCGGGTGCAGCGTCTTGACGCGGCCATCCATCATCTCGGGGAAACCGGTCAGGTCGGCAATGTCGCGGACGGCGAGCCCGGCGTCGCGCAGCGCGGCGGCGGTGCCGCCGGTCGAGACGAGCTCGACGCCGTGGCCCACAAGGGCGGTGGCGAGATCGACGATACCGGTCTTGTCGGAGACCGAGAGCAGGGCGCGTTTCGCGGGGACGTTTTCCATGGGCGCGCCCTTTCGCGCGAATGGCGGGGGAGGGCAAGGGGGCGGGAGGCGGACGATTGCGATCCGGTCGCTACCGCGTCTTGTGGAACCGCCACGACAGGTCGTGGCCGCCGGGCGGGGTGGTGCCCGCCAGCACCAACTGGAACGTCTCTACGGGCAGGCCGTCGGGGCCGATCCACAGGCTTTCCTCGACCGAGAGCAGCGCGCCCTTCGCGCGGAATTGCCAGACGGGGCCGTTTGGCAGGCGCAGGAAGGCGGTCTGGTCGTCGGGGCCGGCTTCGATCGCGATGCCGGGGGCGAGGTGGAAGCGGACGACGAACGGCGTGTCGCCACGCCGCGCGCGGCGGCCGGTGGGGATCAGCATGTCCTCGCCCTGCACGTCGCGGCCGTCGGCGCTGAGCGTCAGGACGCGGCGGTGCTGGAAGCCGAGGCGCCTGGCATAGCCGTCGTGGCTCCCCTCGATCCGGCTGATCGCGTCGCTTTCCTGCCGGGCCATGTCGACCACGCCGACGCCCTTGCCGAGCGAGCCGTCGGGCTGGATCGCGGTCGAATTGGTGTCGGACAGCACCAGGGTCGAATGTGCGGCGGTGGAGCGCAGCGCGCGGCGCAGATCGGCCGACAGCGTCAGCGCGGCGATGTTCGCCCCGCCGCAGTTGACGACGATCCGCTGCCCGCCGTCGGACAGTTCGAACGCGAGCGTCGAGGCGCATCCCTCGTGCGCGGCGCGGGCGACCGGGGGCGGGGCGGCGTCGATGATCGCGATGGTGCGCCCCGCCGCCAGCCGCTGATAACCCCAGTCGCCGGCATGGCGAAGCGGGCGGGTGCGGACTCCGGTGGCGGCGACGACGTCGGCGATACGCTCGCCCGGCACCGGCCCCGCGCCCTGCCAGCATGACAGGCCACCGTCGCCGTGACACACGCCGAGCAGCGCCGACACCATGATCGTCAGATGCGCGGCGACCGGTTCGGGCATGGTCATCCGCCGCGCGGCATAGATTTCGCGCAACGCCGCGAGCGTCATCACCGCGTCGAGCTGATCGGCGGGCGAGCGGCCGACGAGGCCGCCGGTCTCGAACACGCTGGTCGTCAGCGCGCGGATCAGGCCGGTTTCGCCGAAGGCGCGGCGAGCATCACCGCCGGGAATGACGAGGCCGGCGGCGACCACCCCGGTCCATGCGACGATCGCGGCGATCCCCGCCGGGGCCTTGCCCGCTTCGCCGTCGAGATGGCGCGCGGTGCGGGCAAAGGCGTGCAGCACCTGCGAGCGATAGAGGAGGTCGGTCGACGACAGGATCAGCGGCGCGTGCGCGATCCATGACAGCATCCGCCGGCCGCAGGTGGCGGCGTTCCATGCCGGTTCGGTAATGCGTTCGCCATGATCGGCCAGCCATTGCAGCATGATCGTCTCGGCGATCGGCACCGCCGTCACGCGCGGCGCGACGCTGGAGAGGTCGCGCAGCCATGCGAAGCCGTGGAGATGTTCGGCGAAGGCGGCGGAGAATTTGGGGCGGGCCAGTTCCAGCCGGTCGAGCGGCAGCGCTTCGCCGCGCACCATCAGCTTGCCCGCGAGCAGCGCCGCGCCGCGATCCAGATCGCCGAGGAACGGATCGTCGGCGACCGCGATCAGCTTGAGCGGATGGCGGCCCTTCAGCCGCAGCCCGTGGAGCGGGGTGCGCCACGCGAGGCGTTGCAGCTTGTCGCGCACCCGTTCGGACAGCGACAGCCCGGTGCCGCCGCCCTGCCGCACCAGCCGCTTGCCGACATCGATTCCGTCGCGCGGCTCGTCGATCGGCGGCGGTTCGGTCATGCGCCGCGCAGGGCGGCGATGTTCGCGGCATAGGCGGCGGGGCCGCCGGTGAAGGTCGCGGTGCCGGCGACGAGGCAGTCGGCCCCGGCGGCGATCGCGCGCGGCGCCGTCACGCGGTCGACGCCGCCGTCGACCTGCAGGTCGATTTGGCGGCCGGTCGCATCGATACGGCGGCGCAGGCTCTCGATCTTGGTCAACTGGCTGTCGATGAACTTCTGTCCGCCGAAGCCGGGATTGACGCTCATGACCAGCAGCAGGTCGACCAGGTCGATGACCTGATCGACCACCTCGACCGGGGTCGCGGGGTTCAGCACCACGCCGGCGCGCTTGCCCAGCGCCTTGATCCGCTGGAGCGTGCGGTGAAGGTGCGGGCCGGATTCGGGATGGACCGAGAGGATGTCGGCCCCGGCCTCGGCAAAGGCGTCGATCAGTGGGTCGACCGGCGTCACCATCAGATGGACGTCGAACGGCTTGGCGGAGTGGGGGCGCAGCGCCTTTACCACCATCGGGCCGATGGTGAGGTTGGGGACGAAATGATTGTCCATGACGTCGACATGGATCCAGTCGGCCCCCGCCTCGTCGATGGCGCGGACCTCCTCGCCCAGCCGGGCGAAATCGGCGGAAAGGATCGAGGGGGCGATGCGGACGGATGACATAGGTTGTTGTCCTAGCATGGTCTTTGGGGGCGGCAAGGGTCGGGGCGGGTGTGGCGATCGATTGGGTTCACGCGAAGGCGCGAAGGGCGCGAAGGGAGAAGAAGTTCTGGTTCACGCGGAGGCGCGGAGGCGCGGAGTAGAAAGTAGATTGGTTCGCGCAGAGGCGCAGAGGCGCGGAGAGAATGCGTTCGGGGCGGAGTTCGCTGCGTAGCGGCTGTCCGGTGCGAACGTCTCCCGCTAGCGAGCGGGTCGCCCGGGGCAATACTTCCTCTGCGCCTCCGCGCCTCTGCGCGAACCAATCTACTTTACTTCTTCGCGCCCTTCGCGCCTTCGCGTGAAACCCCTTACCCGGCCCGACGCAGACGGACGACGAAGAAACCGTCCATGCCGCCGGCCTCGGCCAGCATGCCGGGCAGCGTGCGGACATAGCCGCGTTCGTGCGGCATGACGCCTTCGGGCAGTTCGTCCACGCGCGCCGGTTCGACCGTGAAATTGCTGCGCTCGCTTAGGAAACGGTCGAGTTGCACTTCGCCCTCCGCCGGTTCGAGCGAGCAGGTGGCATAGACCAGCCGCCCGCCCGGCTTCACCCAGTCGGCGGCGCGACCCAGCAGGCGCTTTTGCAGCGCCGCCGTTTCGGCGATCACCGAGGGGCGGACGCGGTGGAGCACGTCGGGGTGGCGGCGGAAGATGCCGGTCGCGCTGCACGGCGCGTCGAGCAGCACCGCGTCGGCCGGCTCGGCCGGTTTCCACACCAAAGCATCGCCGGTGACGATCTTCGCCGACAGGCCGGTGCGCGCCATATTCTCCTCCAGCCGCGCAAGCCGCGCTGCCGACGAATCGAGCGCGGTCACGTCCCATCCGGCGGCGGCGAGTTGCAGCGTCTTGCCGCCCGGCGCGGCACACAGGTCGAGCGCGGTGCCCGGCCCCGGTCCCAGCAGCCGCGCGGGGATCGAGGCGGCGAGGTCCTGCACCCACCAGTCGCCCGCCGCATAGCCCGGCAGGTCGGCGATCGGCCCTGCTTCGCTCAAACGGCGGTGACGCGGGGCAAGCGTGGTGCCGTCCGGCCCCGCATCGCCCTTCAACGACAGGTCGAGCGGAGGTTGCTGCGCGATCGCCTGCGCGGCGGCGATCACCATGTCCTCGCCCCATGCCGTTACCCAGCGGGCATCGGTGTCGGCGGGCAGGCTGGCGGCATCGGGCAGGCGGGCGTTGCCGCGCATCAGCGTGCCGAACACGCCGTGCACCAGCTTGCGCGGGCCGCCGTCGACCAGCGGCAGCACGGTGGCGATCGCGGCATGCGGCGGGGTGCCGAGCACCAGCGCCTGCCCCAAGGCGATGCGCAGCGCGAAACGCGCCTTGGCATCGTCGGGCAGCGGGCGCTGCGTCGCGCTGTCGATCAGCGCGTCGAGATCGGGCAGGCGGCGCAGCACGGCGGCGGCGATCGCGTGGGCAAGCCCGCGATCCTCGCGCCGGTCGAGATCGCCGGTGGCGGATGCGAGCGCCGCTTCGAGCGGCAGGCCGCGTCGCAGCACGGCATCGAGCAGGCGCAGCGCGGCGCGGCGGGCGGGAACACCGGGCGCTTCGGGAGCGAGGCGGGGGCGGGCCATGTCAGCGCACCTCCGAACGGGGCATGAAAAGATCGATCACTTGAATCCTGTCGCTGGTCCGCCGAGATCATGCCCGACGGAACCGGATAAGGAGTCCCCTATGGGCAACCGCCCCGCTCATGTGAAGCCGCCTGCGCATCTCTCCAAGTCGCCGCCGGTGCCCACCCCCGAACCGCTGCCGCCCAAAAACGACACCGACGATCCCTTGGGCCTCAGCCCGACGCGCTATGGCGACTGGACGCACAAGGGCATCGCGGTCGATTTTTAGCGGGGCGCGTCGCAAGACATCCTACACTCGTCATTCCCGCGAAGGCGGGAATCCATACACGCCGGGGTTTCGGCTGGTTGCGCGACGGCAGCGTTTATGGACCCCCGCCTGCGCGGGGGTGACGATGAAAGAAGGCGGTCGGTTGTCAGGTGCTTCCTTCGCTTTGGGGAAAGAGGTGTCGGGCGGACGCAACCTTCACCCCTGTCAGTAATTCCATTGCGCCCATGGAACGAACCGCCGGGTTCGGGCTTGTCGCTCCATGGCTTCGCTTCCCCGATTCTGGCGGTATCTTCTGGGCGGTTTCGCTGCCCTTCTGTTGCTCGTGCTGCTGGTCCTCGCCGCCTTTCCATGGGGGGTGCTGCGCGACCGGGTAAGTGCGAAACTGGCCGAGCGGTTCGGGGCTGACGTGTCGATCGGCACGATCGAGCGCGTTCAGCCGCTGTCGTTCTCGCCGACACTGATCGTGCGTGATCTGCGCATCGCGCAGCCGAGCTGGGCTGGCCCCGGCGATCTGGTGCGGCTCCACCGGATCGACCTGCGCTTCCGCGTCCTCCCGCTGCTGCGCGGCAAGTTCGACCTGACCGCGCTGGCGGTCGACGGCGGGCGGGTGGCGATGGTGCGCGCCAAGGACGGCACCAAGAACTGGGCGCCCGACAAGCGCGGCAAGGGCGGATCGGCGTCGGACATCACCAGCCTGACCGTGCGCGACCTCGTGATCGATTATCGCGACGCGGTGCAGAACCGGCAGTTCGCGGTGACGGTCACGTCGAACGACCAGGGCTTCCGCGCGAGCGGGACCGGGGCAATCGACAATCGCCCGGTGCGGGTGGCGCTGACCGGCCCGGTGATCCGCAGCGACGGCGACTGGCCGTTCGTCGCGCGGGTCGACGGGCCGACGATCACCGTCGACGCCAAGGGGGTGATGGCCGCACCGCTCAACACGAAGCGGATGACGGTCGAGCTGACCGCACGCGCCGACAATCTCAAGACGCTCGATGCGCTGATCGAGGCCGGGCTGTTCGGGACGCAGCCGGTGCGGTTGAGCGCGAAGGTGCGCCACGACGATCCGACATGGACGGTCGAGCGGCTGTCGGGGACGATCGGTGCGTCGCGGCTGTCCGATGCGCGGGCGAGCGTGACCAAGGATGGCGACACGACGAAGATCGACGGCCGGCTGCGCTTCGCCTCGCTGGCGTTCGCCGATCTGGAAACCGACGAGGGGCGGGCGCGGGCGGCGGCGATCGAGGCGCGGATCGGGTCGCGCGTGGTGCCCGGCACGCGGATCAACCTTGCCAAGCTCGCCAATCTCGACGGGCGGCTGGCGGTGCACGTCGACCGGCTGCGCGAGGCGGATGCGGTGCGCGGCCTTGATGCGACGCTAGCGATCGCCGATCGGCGGCTGACCGTCGCGCCGCTGACGATCGCGCTGTCGCAGGGGAAGATCGCGGGACAAGTGATCGTCGACCAGCGCGGGCGGCGCGTGCCGCGCGCGACCTTCGACCTGACGCTGTCCGATTCGCGCATCTCGACCTTTGCCGGGGGGGCGCCGGTCGACGCGCCGCTGCGCGCGCGGCTGAAGCTGGTCGGCAGCGGCGATACGGTGCGCGCGGCGATCGGCCGGGCGGACGGCACGATCGGTTTCGCCGCCCGCGACGGCACGCTGCCCGCCAAGCTGGCCTCGCTGCTCGGTGCCGATGTCGCGCGCGGGGTGACGACCGATGACGATGCGCAGGCGCGGCTGCGCTGCCTCGCGCTGCGGCTCGACGTGACCAACGGGATCGGCCGGGTCGATCCGCTGGTGATCGACACCTCGCGCGCGCAGACGCGGGGGAGCGGCCGGGTGAATCTCGTCGACGAGACGCTGGCACTGTTGCTGACCGGCGCGCCGAAACAGGCGACGCTGCTGCGGCTCGACCGGCCGGTGATGGTAACGGGGCGGCTGCAATCGCCGCAGGTGGCGATTCCGCCGGGCACCAAAAGCGTCGGCGGCGTGCTGCGGATGCTGGGCAAGGCGATCGGCGGCCGGCAGGACCCGCTGGCAAGCGATGCGAATTGCGGCGCATTGATCGCGCGGGCGATGCGGTAGCGCGAATCGACATTCAACTTTGGCAGGGGAAATTTGCCGTCGAACCCCGCGTCATCCCCGCGCAGGCGGGGATCCATATACGCCGACGCCGGTGATAGCATCGCGCCCGTTGCGTCTATGGCTTCCCGCCTGCGCGGGAACGACGAAACGCGGTGGCATTGGCTGAAGGTCGATCTGTCTTGGGATTTGATCGACGCGCGCGGATGCGGCAGCATGGCGTCGATCCTGCCGGGAGCGATGACGATGACCGATTTCCCCGCCGAGCGCGAACTGGTGCTCGACCGGCTGCTACAGGCCCCGCGCGAGGCTCTCTTCCGCTGCTGGACCGAGGCGCATCTGTTGCGGCGCTGGTTCGTGCCCGCGCCATGGACGATCGCCGATGCGGTGGTCGATCCGCGGCCGGGCGGGGCGTTCGACGTGACGATGCGCAGCCCCGAGGGGGCGGACATGCCGCATCACGGCGTCTTTCTGGACGTGGTGGCGAACGAGCGGATCGTGACGACCGATGCGTTCACCGCCGGCTTCGTGCCGCGCGACGGCGCGCCGTTCATGGTCGCGACGATGACCTTCGCCGACGAGGATGGCGGCACCCGCTATATCGCCCGCGCCCGCCACTGGACCGCCGAGACGCGCGATCAGCATGCGGCGATGGGGTTCGAGCCGGGCTGGAACCAGTGCGCCGACCAGTTGGAGGCGCTGGCGGCGAGTTTGTGATTACCGCCCCTCCGACCTGAGCGGGCGGCTGAGCAGCGCTTCGATCACTTGGCCCACCGGGGTGCCGGTCAGCAGCGCGCCGACCGCCTGCGTTACCGGCATGTCGATCCGCGCGTCGGCCGCCGCCTGCGCCAGCACCGGGGCGGTGAACGCGCCTTCGGCCACGGTGCGGCGATCGGACAGCAGCTCGGCGGCGGCGCGGCCCTGCCCCAGCCCGACGCCCAGCGAATAGTTGCGCGAGGCGGTCGACGAACAGGTCAGCACCAGATCGCCCAAGCCCGACAGGCCGGCGAGCGTCTCCGCCCGCGCGCCGCGCGCCATGCCGAAGCGGGTCATCTCGGCGAAGCCGCGCGCGATCACCGACGCGCGGGCGTTCTGCCCCAGCCCCGCGCCCTCCACCACGCCGCAGGCGATGGCGAGGACGTTCTTGACCGCGCCGCCGATCTCCGCGCCGATCACGTCGTCGCTGGCATAGGGGCGGAACCCCGGCGCGGCGAGGCGCGCGGCAAGGCGATCACGCAAGACCGGATCGGCGCAGGCGAGGGTGACGGCGGTCGGCTTGGCGCGGGCGACCTCGTGCGCGAAGGTGGGGCCGGAGAGGACCGCGACCGGGGCGTTCGGGTGGACGGCGCGGGCAACCTCGCCGACCAGCAGCTTGCTGCCCGCCTCGATCCCCTTGGCGCACAGCACCAGTGCGCGGGTGCCGACGTCGATTTGAGAGAGGACCGCGCGGACGTGCTGCGCCGGGCAGACGACCAGCAACGCATCGGCGTCGCCCAGCGCCGCGCTGTCGGTCGTCGCGTGAATCGCGGGGGAAAGCGGGATACCGGGCAGGTAGAGCGGGTTCTCGCGCGCGGTGTTGATCGTGTCGGCCAGCGCGCCGTCGCGGACCCACAGGGTCACGTCGCCACCGCGCGCCGCGACCTGCGCCAGCGCGGTGCCCCACGCCCCGCCGCCGATGACGCCGATCCTCATGCCTTCACTCCCGCACCGCGCACCTTTTCCGCATTCGGGTCGAGCGGCCAGCGCGGGCGGGCGGCGACGTCGAGCGGATCGCTGTGCCCCGCCATGAACCGTTCGGCCCCGGCCCATGCGATCATCGCGCCATTGTCGGTACACAGCCATAACGGCGGGGCGACGAAGCGCAGGCCGTGCGTGGTGGCGAGCGCCTCCAGCGCGCCGCGCACGCCGCGATTGGCGGCGACCCCGCCCGCCACCACCAAAGCCTCGACTGGGCCGGCCAGCGCCAGCGCCAGTCTGGTGCGGTCGACGAGGCAGTCGATCACCGCCTGGCTGAACGAGGCGGCGATGTCCGGCACGCTGTAGCGGCCCGATTCATGCGCGCGCAGCACCGCGCTTTTCAGGCCGGCGAACGAGAAATGCGGATCGGGCGTGCCGGTCAGCGGGCGGGGCAGCGGGACGGCGCGCGGATCGCCCTGCGCCGCCGCCGCCTCGACCCGGGGACCGCCGGGATAGCCGAGGCCGAGGACCTTGGCGGTCTTGTCGAACGCCTCGCCCGCCGCGTCGTCGATGGTCGTGCCGAGCCGGCGATAGGTGCCGACCCCGTCGACGCGCAGCAACTGGCAATGCCCGCCCGACACCAGCAGCAGCAGGTACGGAAAGGCGAGGTCGGGATCGGTCAGGCGCGGCGACAGCGCATGCCCCTCCAGATGATTGACCGCGACCAGCGGCTTGCCCGCCGCCAGCGCCAGCGCCTTGGCGGTGACGAGGCCGACCATCACCCCGCCGATCAGGCCGGGGCCGGCGGTGGCGGCGATCGCATCGACCTGATGGAGCGTGACGCCCGCATCGGCGAGCGCGCCTTCGACTAGCGCGGGCAGGATCTCGACATGGGCGCGCGCCGCGATCTCGGGCACGACGCCGCCATAGGGGGCGTGGGCGGCTTCCTGTCCGGCGAGGCGGTGCGACAGGATGGTACGGTCGCCACGCACGATCGCGACGGCGGTCTCGTCGCAACTGGATTCGATGCCGAGGATGAGGGGATAGGGCATTTTTGCTGCTCTAGCGTGGTTTGGAGGCGGGGGCGATATTTGGTTCACGCGACGGGCGCGAAGAAGGGCGGTTCACGCGAAGGCGCGGAGACGCGGAGGGGTTGCGTTCGGGACTGGCCTTGCCGCGTAGCGGCTATCGTCGTTCGTCTGCCGGAGGCGACCGGTTTACCCGGAACGCAACATTCTCCGCGCCTCTGCGCCTCTGCGCCTCTGCGCGAAAATTCCTTCCCTTTTTCTCCGTCTGCCAGAAAGCAGGAAGAAGTGATTTTCGCGCAGAGGCGCAGAGGCGCAGAGGCGCAGAGGCGCAGAGGCGCAGAGGCGCAGAGGCGCAGAGGCGCGGAGGGGGTCGCGTTCGGGGCGGGGCTTGCCCCGTCGTCCGCTGGCGTTGTCGTCTCCCGGTCGCGGGCGGCTGGCCCGGATCGCAACTCCCTCCGCGTCTCCGCGCCTCCGCGTGAACCAACCCCTTCGCGTCCTTCGCGCCTTCGCGTGAACCCATCCGCCTTGCCCAACACGCCAACGATGCGTAGCGAGCAACGCCATGATGTTCAGACTGGGCACGCGCGGATCGCCGCTGGCGCTGGTACAGGCCCATGCCACGCGCGCGGCGCTGGCGGCGGCGCATGGGGTGGACCCGGGCGAAATCGAGATCGTGCCGATCCGCACCACCGGCGACCGGGTGCAGGACCGCGCGCTGGCCGAAATCGGCGGCAAGGCGCTGTGGACCAAGGAACTCGACCGGGCGCTGTGTGGCGGAGAGATCGACGCGGCGGTCCATTCGATGAAGGATGTCGAGACGATCCGCCCGACCGAGATCCGCATCGCCGCGATGCTGCCGCGCGCCGACGTGCGCGACCGGCTGGTCGGGATCGCGAGCTTGGCCGATCTGCCGCCGAACGGCGTGGTCGGCACCAGTAGTCCGCGCCGCGCGGCGCAGGTGCTGCGCCACCGCCCCGATGCGCGGATCGTGCTGTTTCGCGGCAATGTCGACACGCGCCTCGCCAAGCTGGCGGCGGGCGAGGTCGATGCGACGCTGCTCGCCGCCGCCGGGCTCGAACGGCTGGGGCGGCACGCCGTCGGCCATGCCGTGCCGGTCGACACGCTGCTGCCCGCCCCGTCCCAGGGCGCGGTCGGGATCGAGGTGCGCGCCGAGGATGCCGCCGCGCTCGCTTTCGTCGCGGCGATCGATGACCTGCCGACGCATCAGGCGGTGCGTGCCGAGCGCGGGTTCCTGGCAGCGCTGGGCGCCGATTGCCATTCGCCGGTCGGCGCGCTGGCGCGGATCGAGGGCGACGTGCTCACGCTGACCGCGCAATTGCTGGCGCAGGACGGCAGCGCGCATGTCACCGGCAGCACGAGCGGCGCGATCGACGACATCGACCTGCCGCGCGCCCTTGCCGAACGGCTGCTCGACGAAGCCCCCGAAAGCGTCGCGCGGCTGTTCGCGCGGTGAGCGTGCCGTTGGCGGTGCTGCGCCCCGAACCGGGCAATGCGGCGACCGTCGCGGCGATCCGGGCGCTGGGGGGGGAGGCGATCGCGCTGCCGTTGTTCGCTGTCGTGCCGCTGGCGTGGGAACTGCCGGCGGACGGCCACGACGCGCTGGTCCTGACCAGCGCCAATGCGGTGCGCCATGCCGGGGCGGGGCTGGCCGCGCTCGCTCATCTGCCGGTCCATGCGGTCGGTGCAGCGACCGCGCGGGCGGCGCGCGACGCGGGATTGCGCGTGGTCGCGACCGGGGCGGGCGATGGTCGCACGCTGCTCGATGCGGCGGGCGCGGCGGGGGTGCGGCGCGCGCTGCTGCTGACCGCGCGCGACCGGGCGGTGGCGGCGCATGGCGTGGTGGCGACGATCCGCGCGGTCTATGCCGCCGTGCCCACCGAACCGGTCGGGATGGATCGGCTGGCGGGCAGCGTGGCGCTGGTCCATTCGCCGCGCGCGGCGGTGCGGCTGGCGGCGCTGGTGGCGGATCGCGGCACCACCGCGGTCGCGGCGATCTCGCCGGCGGCGGCGGCGATGCTCGGCAACGGCTGGCGCGCGGTCGCGGTGGCCGCCATGCCGAGCGATCCGGCGGTGATCGCCGCCGGCCTTGCGCTTGCCGGTGATTGACCCGGTCGGCGCGCACGGGGATAAGGCGCGCATGACCAGCGACGACGCGCCTTTCATGGCGGCAAACGGCCCGACCCGGCGGGCGAAGGGCGGGCGATGGATGGCGGCGGCATGCGTCGCCTTCCTGATCGGAATCGGCGCGACGCTGGCGGTGCTCTATTATGTCGCCCCGCGCCTCGGCTGGACGCTGCGTGCCGCGACCACGACGCCGGTCGCCCAGCCGACCCCGGCGGCGAGCGCCGCGCCGGTTGCCGCCGCCTTGCCGAACCTCGCTGCGCTGTCGGCGCGCGAGGCGACGCTGTCGGCACAGGTGGCTGAGCTGGAGACGCGGATCGCCGCGATCGACACCGGCGCGCGATCGGCGGCGGGCTTCGCCGCGCGTGCAGAGAATATGATGATCGTGATCGCCGCGCGCCGCGCGCTCGATCGCGGGTTGCCGCTCGGCTATCTCGAAAACCAGTTGCGGGTGCGCTTCGGCGCGGCGCGGGGCGATGCGGTGCGCACCATCCTTGCCGCCGCACGCCAGCCGGTAACGCTCGACGATCTGCGCAGCGGGCTCGATTCCTCGGCCAACCAGTTGCTGGCCGGTCCCGCCGATCAGAACTGGTGGCAGTCGCTGCGGCGCGAGGCGGGGCAGTTGATCGTGATCCGCCAGGGGCCGACGCCGAGCAGCCGCCCGTCCGACCGGCTGGAGCGGGCGCGCCGCCGGCTCGACACCGGTCGCGTCGAACTGGCGATCGGTGAGGTCGAGCGGATGCCCGGCGGGGCCAGCGCCGCCGACTGGAACGCCGCGGCCAAACGCTATGTCGATGCGCGCAAGGCGCTGATCGAGCTGGAGGCGCTGGCGCTCGACACGCCGTTGCCGCAGGTGGCCCCGGCCCCGGTGGCGCAGATCGCGCCGCCACCCGTCCCGCTCCCGACCCCGTCGGCGACGCCCGACCCGCTCGCCCCCACGCTGTAAGGACAATCACCATGGCCGATATGGGCCGCTTCGACTGGCAGGACCCGTTCCTTATCGATCAGCAACTGACCGAGGAGGAACGGATGGTCCGCGACGCGGCGCACGGCTATGCCCGCGAGAAATTGTTGCCGCGCGTGACCCGCGCGTTTCTCGACGAGGATTTCGCGCGCGAGATCATGAGCGAGATGGGCGAACTAGGGTTGCTCGGTCCCACGATCGATCCAGAATATGGCGGGGCGGGGCTCGGCTATGTCGCCTACGGCCTCGTCGCACGGGAGGTCGAGGCAGTCGATTCAGGGTATCGCAGCGCGATGAGCGTGCAGTCGAGCCTCGTGATGCACCCGATCAACGCCTATGGTTCGGAGGCGCAGAAGCGCAAATATCTGCCCCGCCTCGCCAGCGGCGAATGGGTCGGCTGTTTCGGGCTGACCGAACCCGATGCCGGCTCCGACCCGGCGGGGATGCGGACGCGCGCCGAAAGGATCGACGGTGGCTACCGGTTGAGCGGGTCCAAGATGTGGATCACCAATTCGCCGATCGCCGATGTCTTCATCGTGTGGGCAAAGTCCGACGCGCATGACGGCAAGATTCGCGGCTTCGTGCTCGAGAAGGGCATGGCGGGGCTGTCGGCGCCCAAGATCGAGGGCAAGCTGTCGCTGCGTGCCTCCGTGACCGGCGAGATCGTGATGGACGGCGTCGAGGTGGGTGAGGACGCGCTGCTGCCCAACGTCGAGGGGCTGAAGGGACCGTTCGGCTGCCTCAACCGCGCGCGCTACGGCATCGCATGGGGCACGATGGGGGCGGCCGAGTTCTGCCTCCACGCCGCGCGGCAATATATGCTCGACCGCAAGCAGTTCGGCGTGCCGCTGGCATCGAAGCAACTGGTGCAGTTGAAACTGGCCGACATGCAGACCGAAATCGCGCTGGGGTTGCAGGCGGCGCTGCGCGCGGGGCGGATGTTCGACGAGGGGACGCTGGCCCCCGAAGCGATCAGCATCATCAAGCGCAACAATTGCGGCAAGGCGCTCGCCATCGCGCGGGTCGCGCGCGACATGCACGGCGGCAACGGCATCGCCGCCGAATTCCATGTGATGCGCCATGCGATCAATCTCGAAACGGTCAACACCTATGAAGGCACGCACGACGTCCACGGGCTGATCCAGGGCCGGGCGATCACCGGTATCGCCGCGTTCTGATGAACCGCCAGCCGGTATTGCGCGGCCAACTGGTCACGATCACGCCGAGCGTCGCGGACGATTATGATGCGCTGTTCGCGGTCGCGTCCGACCCGGCGATCTGGGACCAGCATCCCGCGCACGACCGCTGGCGGGCGGACGTCTTCCGTGCCTTCTTCGACGAGGGGATGGCGGGCGGCGGCATGCTGACCATCCGCGATGCCCAGGACGGCAGCGTGATCGGATCGAGCCGCTACGGTCCCTACGACCCTGACGCCGACGAGATCGAGATTGGCTGGACGTTTTTCGCGCGCGACCGCTGGCGGCGTGGGTATAACCGCGAAACCAAGCGGTTGATGATCGATCACATCACCCGGTACGCGGCGACCGTCACCTTCCATATCGGGGAGGCCAATGCCCGGTCGCGCACCGCGGTGGCGGCGCTGGGCGCGGTGCTGCGCCCCGGCACCATCGATGTGCTGCGGGGCGGGCGCATGGTCCCGCATGTCGTGTACGCGCTGCGCCGGCCGTGAAGCCGCTCGCCGGGGTCCGCGTGGTCGAATTGGCGCGGATTCTGGCCGGGCCATGGTGCGGGCAGTTGCTCGCCGATCTGGGCGCGGAGGTGGTGAAGGTCGAGCGGCCCGGCGCGGGCGACGACACCCGCCACTGGGGGCCGCCGTTCGTGACCGACGATGCGGGGCGCAACCGCGACGCAGCCTATTTCCACGCGACCAATCGCGGCAAACGCTCGGTCGCGATCGATATTGGCACGCCCGAGGGTCAGGCCGAGGTCCGCGCGCTGGTGGCCGGGGCCGATGTCGTGATCGAGAATTACAAGGTCGGCGGCCTCGCCCGATACGGCCTTGACCATGCCGCGCTGTCGGCGGTGCGGCCGGGGCTGGTGACGTGCTCGATCACCGGCTTCGGCCAGACCGGGCCGTACGCGCACCGTGCCGGCTACGACTTCGTCATCCAGGCAATGGGCGGCGCAATGTCGCTGACCGGCGAGCCCGACGGGCCGCCGCAAAAGGCCGGGGTCGCCTATGCCGATCTGTTCACCGGCGTCTATTCGGCCGTGGCGATCCTCGCCGCGCTGCGCCGCCGCGACCTGACCGGGGAGGGCGCGCATATCGACATGGCGCTGCTCGATACGCAGGTGGCAGTGCTGGGCAATCAGGCGCTCAACTATCTGGCGGGCGGCACCGTGCCGGGGCGGATGGGCAACGGCCACGCCAATCTCGCGCCGTATCAGGCGTTCGAGACGGCGGACGGCGCGCTGGTGATCGCGGTGGGTAACGACACGCAGTTCGCGCGGCTGTGCGGGGTTCTCGGGCTGGACCTGCATCTCGATGCGCGGTTCGCGACCAATCCGGGGCGGGTGGTGCATCGCGGCGCGCTGATCCCGATGGTGCAGGTGGCGGTCGGCGGCTGGCGCAAGGCGGCACTGGGCGAAGCGCTGGAGGCGGCGGGCATCCCGGCGGGGCCGATCAACCTGCTGAACGAGGTGTTCGCCGACCCGCAGGTCATCGCGCGCGGCATGCGGATCGCGCCCGATGGACTGCCCGGACTGGCCGGACCGATCGTGATCGACGGCGAGCGGATGGTGGCGGACGGCAGCGCGCCGCTGCGGGCGGGGTAGGGGCGGGGGTAGGGCGGTTTCCCTCCACCCTCGTCACGCTGACGAAGGATCATTCCACGTCGCTGTATTCCGCCAAGAGTTTCATGGTGTCGTTATCGTAGCAATATACCGGTGAATCGCCGATTGCCCCGCGTTCGATCCGAAGCTTCACGCACGACAGGCCGATACCCTGGTTGCGCGTCGGAAGGAACATCAACTGCGGAAACCACATTCCTTTCACCTGATCGACCGGCGCGCCCGCCTTGACGGACCAGCGTCGATAGGCGTCGTCGATCTGCGCTTCCGAACCGGGCCAGTATTCGGGGTCGTAAGGCGACGTCGATGGTGCCGACGGGCGCAAGCCATAGCCGGCCATGAAAGCCAGGCCGATCGCAGCCAGAAACAGCACGACCGTCACGATCCGCATGGGCCACCCCTGTCCCTGATTGGTCGGCACGCTACCGCCCGATGAACCCCAGCATCTGTTCGACCATCAACCGCAACTGCGCATCGGCGCGGTCGAGCGCGCCGTCCTCGGCGGTGTTGATCGCCACGCCGACCGGGGTCGGCCAGCCGCGCAGCGCGTGGGCGACGGTGCGCAGCGTCGCCATCGTCGCCACCGCCGCCTGCCAGCCCGCTGCCGTCGCGACGATGCCGACCGGCATCCCGTCGAAATAGACCCGGTCGTCGCGGCGCAGCAGCTCGACATGGTCGAGCGCGTTCTTGACGAGGCCCGACAGCGTCCCGTGATAGCCCGGCGAGCCGACGATCACCCCGTCCGCCCCGCGCAGCGCCGTGACGAACGCCTGGATGCCGGCATGGCCCGCAGCACTTTCCGGTTCGTAATTGGGAAAGTCGATCGCCGGCCCGGTCAGCAGCGTCGTGCGCGCGCCGAGCGACCGGGCATGGGCTAGCGCCTGTTCCAGCGCGGTGGCGGTGGCGGAGGTCGGACGAAGCGTGCCGCCCAGCGCGACGATATGCGGTTGCGTCATGGCGCGTGCGCTACCCGATGGCGGGGCGGTGCGCTAGGCTCGGGATGCTATTCCCCGTCATTCCCGCGAAGGCGGGAATCCATACACGCAGCGGTTGCGATGGAGCCGGAACGTCAGTGTCTATGGATTCCCGCCTGCGCGGGAATGACGGACCGGCTACTTCGGCCGCACCATCTCCCACGCCTCGGCGATGTCGGCGATCGAGGCGGCGGCGTCGGTGAACGGCACCGGATCGTCACCGATGCTGGCGTCGGCGATCTGCTGGCGCAGGCCGGCGTACAGCCGCGACAGCGTGCGCGACAGGTCGCCGCCCTTGTCGAAATCGAGCCCCGCCTCCAGCGCGAACAGGATCGCCATCGCCCGCGTCACCCGTTCGCTCTTCATCTGGAACCGGTAGTTGGTCGCCGCCCATGCGGCCGATCGCAGCGCGCGGATCGCTTCCTCGTACAACAGCGAAACGAGGCCGTGGGCATCGGCCCCGCCGGTGCGCCCGGCCAGATCGACCTGGCGATAGGTTTGCGCCGGATCGCCGGCAAGGACGGTCGCATAGCGGGCCATCAGCGATCCGCCGTCCACATCTTGACCATGGTTTCCATCTGCGCCTGCTGCGCCTTGTACGCCGCGACCCGCGCTTCGGATGCGGCGAACTGCTGCGTCATCCGCGTGCTGACGGTTTCGGACTGGGTCGTCACCTTGGTCTTTTCGTCGTCGATCGCGCTCTGCGCCTTGGTATAGCGGGCCGAGGTCGCACCCAGACCAGTCTGGGTATCCACCGCCGCCAGCGAGATCGCGTTGAGCGCCGCCGACAGCCCCTTGCCGGTCGCACCGGTGCCCGCCACGAACATCGCCTCCAGCGCGGCGGGGTTGTCCGCCAGCGCCTTGGCCAGTTGCGCCGTCTCGACGCGCAGCGTGCCGTCGCGGTTGGTCGCGACGCCGATCTGCGCCAGCCGGCTGGGGGTGTCGTCGGTAGCGGTGGTCAGTTCGGTCAGCGTCAGCCGCTGGAGCGACCGCTTGAGCGACGCCGTCGCCGGATCGGCGCGCAACGCGCCGGTGATCGGATCGGTCGCCTTCTGCACCGTCGCCATCACTTCGTTATAGGTCGCGACGAAATCGGTCACGGCCTGGCTGATCGCATCGGTCGGCGGCGTGGTGCCGATCGTCGCCGGCACGCCGGCGGTCAGCCCGGTCAGCTCCAGCCGCACGCCCGGAATCGCGCCGGTCACGCTGTTGGTGTCGCGCGACAGTTCGACGCCGTCGACGGTCAGTTGCGCATTGCCCGCCTGCGTCACCATCCGCGCACCGCTGGTCGAACCGTCGAAACCGACGTTCAGCTTTTCGAGGCCATTGTTGGCGGTATCGGGGGTCGCGGTCAGGGTGAACGCCTGTTCCTCGCCGCTGGCCCCTTTCAGCACCAGCCGCTGGCCATTGGCGTCCGACACGACGCTGGCAGTCACGCCGGCCTTGGCGGACGTGATCTTGTCGGCGATCCCTTGCAGCGAGGCGGCATCGCCACTGGTGAGGACGATCGGGTCGATGTCCTTGCCGTTCCAGTTGAAACTGCCGTTGCCGTCGACCTTGCCGAATTTCAGCGTGAGGCTGCCGGTGCCGAGCGCCGTCCCCTCGGGAACCGCATCGCGCGTCACCGCCACCTGCGCGCTCGCCAGCCGGGTGACGCTGACGCTCGCCATCGTTCCCGCCACGCGCGCGCCGGGCAGCACCGATGCCCGCACCACGCCGCTGCTGCTGGTCAACTGCGTCGCCAGCGTGCCGTTCTTGACCAGCGTGGTCAGCGCATTGGCGAAGCCGGTGATGCCGCTCTTGACCTCGGACAGCGTCGACACCTGCGAGGTCAGCGTATCCTGCCGCTTGGTCAGTTGCGCGGTCTTGCCGGCGAACTGCGCGTCGACCAGGCTTTTCACCAGCGCGACCGTATCCGTGCCCGATCCGAGGCCCAGCGATTTGGCGATGTTGCCGGTCGTGCTGTTGGTGCCGGTGGTCGTCGTCTTGGCCGCCGTGGTGGTGGCCGGCGTCGCGGTGCTGGTGCTGGTGGTGATGGCCATCGTACTTGTCCCCGCGCGTCTCTATCCATCAAGCGGCAGCGACGCGGTTTTCTTTAGAGATTCCGTTCGGAAACCCGGGTTTCCTGTGCGGTGCCGGCCCGCTCACGCGGATGCGCCGGCGAGATTGCCGTTTTCGTCGAACCGCGCGGCGGCGGGCACGTCGATCGGCGGCTGGATGCCGCCGGCCTGCACGTTCACCCCGAACACGAACGCCAGCACGGTGGCGATGGCGAGGTACAGGTCGTCGCGCACCTCCTGCCCATCCTGACTGGTATAATAGACCGCACGCGCGAGCTGCGGATATTCCAGCACTGGCACCTTCGCCTCGCCGGCCAGTTCGCGGATGGCCAGCGCGGTGGCGCCGCGCCCCCGCGCGACCACCACCGGCACCGAATCGCGCCCCCGGTCATACCGCAGCGCGACTGCGAAATGGGTCGGGTTGGTCAGCACGACATGCGCCTCGCCCACCGCCTTGCGGAAACCGCCCTTCAATATCTGGTGGCGGCGCTGGCGGATTTGCCCCTTCACATGCGGATCGCCCTCGCTCTCCTTATGCTCGTCGCGCACCTCCTGCTTGGTCATGCGCAGCCGGTTCATCCGCTGGAACAGCGCCAGCGGCACGTCCAGCCCGGCGATCAGCACCAGCCCGCCGGCCATCACGAACAACAGCGTCAGGAACGTGCCGCCGAGATCGCCGACCGCCTGCTCGACGTTCGACGACACCAGCCCCAGCGAACTGTGCGACGCCGATTTGAGCATGACATAGCCGATCGACCCGAGCAGCACGACCTTCAGCAGCGACTTGCCAAGCTCGATCCACCCCTGCGGCCCGAAGATGCGTTTCAGGCCCGAGGCGGGGTTGATCCGCGATCCCTTGGGTGCCATCGCCTTGCCGTCGAAGCGGATGCCGGTCAGCCCCGCCTGCGCGGCGATCCCCGCCACCACCGCGAACGCGAGGATCGCGCCGAGCGAGGGGGCGAGCTTCCATCCGGCTTCGATGAGGGGCCGCCACGGCTGGAAATCCTCGATGTCACCGCGGCCGAAGGTGAAGCTGGCGGTCATCACCGCCTTGCACGCCGCCACCAGCGACGGCCCGAACATCGCCAGCCAGCCGCACCCGGCAAGGATGACCAGCGCGGTGCCCAGTTCCTTGGACTTGAGGATGTCGCCGTCATCGCGCGCCTTGTCGAGGCGCTTCTGGGTTGGGCTTTCGGTTTTGTCCTCGCTCATCTCAGGGGTCCAACCATGGCCGGGACAGGGTCATGACGGAGCCGATCAGCGCGCCAGGCTAGGAGCAAGGAGGACGCGATGCGGTTGCATCGTGGCCGACGCGCGACGCCGCATGGCGCGCTGATCGGCCCGCCGCCGCAGGCGGTCCCCCAAGAAGGACCGTCGAGCCGCGTCGCTTGCTTGCGCGTGGCGCCGCCACGCGACTGCGCTGCGCTCCTTGTCGACGGTCCTTCTTGGGGGATCATGATCCCTGTCCCGGTCATGGTTGGACCCCCAACACCAGCGTTTTTGTGGCGTCGAGCGACTCGCGCACGATCACCAGCATGTAATCGCCCATCGCCGGCATCGCGACGAACAGCGCGACGACCCCGACGAACAGGCTGGCGGGCAGCCCCACCGCGAACAGGTTGAGCGCCGGGGCCGAGCGCGACAACATGCCGACGACGAGGTTGAGGCACAGCAGCAGGAAGCCGACCGGCAGTGCCAGCAGCAATCCGGCAAGGAACGCATAGCCGCCGAACATCGCGATGTTCTGAAGCTTGCCCGCCGACAGCCATGCCGCGCCCGGCGGCAGGATTTCATACGACCGCACGATCAGGTCGACGAGGATCAGATGCCCGTCGAGCGACAGGAACAGCAAGGTTAGCAGCACCGACAGGAAGGTGCCGAGCGCGGGCGTCGGCGCGCCGCTCTGCGGGTTCACCATCGCGGCGAAACCGATGCCCATCGAAATGCCGATCACTTCCGACGCGATCAGCGGTGCGGCGAACGCGATCTGGAGCACGAAGCCCAGCGCCAACCCGACCAGCGCCTCGGCGGCGATGCCGAGGAAGGTCGTGAACGAAAATATCTCGGTCGGAATGGCGAAGCTCTGCGCGTGCAGCACCAGCACCGCGATCGCCCCCGACAGCAGCACGCGCACCTGCACCGGCATCGCCACCGCGCCGAACACCGGCGCCACGACGAACGCCGCGCCGACCCGCACCATGGTGAACAGCAACGCCCAAAGCTGCGGCTCGACCGCGAGGCCGAGGCCTAGCATGGCCGGCCCTGTCCCGCTGCCGTATCCCCGCGAAGGCGGGGACCCAGTGCCACGATCGCGACCGCGAGGGCCGATCGACGTTCAGTTGAACAGCTAGCAAAATTGCTCCCCTCCCTGGAAGGGAGGGGTTGGGGGTGGGTTGGCATGCGAGGGAAGGTCACGCCCGCCAACGGGCCGACCCACCCCCGACCCCTCCCTTCCAGGGAGGGGAGGAGTCGAACCCTTAGCTGAATGTCGACTCCGTCATTCCGGCGAAGACCGGAATCCATTGTGTCGGGTGTCATCGAGGAAGCGCAGCCGTCCCCCCATCCATGGACTCCGGCTTCCGCCGGCGTGACGGGGAGAGAGGACGAAAGAAAATTCACCGGACCAGTTCCGGGATTCGCTCGAAGATGCTGGTCGTGAAGTCCCCCAGCAACCCGAGGATCATCCCCCCGAACACGGCAAGGCTGATGCCGACCACCGCCAGCTTGGGCACGAACGACAGCGTCTGTTCGTTGATCGACGTCGCCGCCTGGATCATGCCGAGGATCAGGCCGCTGAGCAGCGCCGGGATCAGGATGGGCGCGGCGACCAGCGCCAGCACCCACATCGCCTCGCGCGCGACGGTCATGAAATAGCCTGCGTCCATGTTACCTCACGAAGCTTGCGGCAAGGCTGCCCATCGTCAGCGCCCAGCCATCGACCAGCACGAACAGCAGCAGCTTGAACGGCAGCGAGATGATCGTCGGCGACAACATCATCATACCGAGCGACATGAGCACGGTCGCGACCACCAGATCGATGACGATGAACGGCAGGAAGATCAGGAACGCGATCTGGAACGCGGTCTTGAGTTCGGAGGTGACGAAGGCGGGCAGCAGGATCGAAAACGGCGTGTCGGCGGGCGTCGCGATCGGCCCCGATTTCGCCATGTCGGCGAACATCGTCACATCCTTGGTCCGCGTCTGCTTGAGCATGAAGGCGTGCAAGGGACGCCCGGCGGTCTCGATCATCTGGGTCGAGGTCATCTGCCCGGCGGCATAGGGTTTCAGCGCGCTGTCGTTGATCTGGGTGAAGACCGGGGCCATCACGAAGAACGACAGGAACAGCGACAGGCCGATCAGCACTTGGTTGGGCGGCGTCTGCTGCAACCCCAAAGCCTGACGCAGCACCGACAGCACGATGATGATCCGGGTAAAGCTGGTCATCATGAGGAGGATGCCGGGCAGGACCGACAACAGCCCCATCAGGATCAGGACCTGCAACGACAGCGCCATCGGCGCGTCGTTGGCCCCGCCCAACTGCCCGAGCGCCCGGTCGAGCGCGTCGGCGGCACCCGGCGCGGCGACCGGGGCAGGGGCCGCCGGCACCGCTTGCGCGAACGCCGGCACCGCGAGGAACAGCATCAGCAACAGGCCGATGGCCGCCAGCACCAGCTCCAGCCGCCATTGCGGCAGCGCCCGCGCGGGCCGGCGGACCTTCACCACCTTCGCGATCGGCAGCGTGTTCACTTGTTGCCCCCGTCCAGCAACGTCACACCGCTACGGCTGACCGACACCAGCAACTGGCGGCCCTGGAATTCCAGCACGGCGATCTTGGTGCCGGTCGACACCATCATCGTCTCGCGCACCTTCACCAGCCGCTCGCCCTGGTTGCCCGGCATCCGCGCTTCCAGCCGACGCCAGAGATACAGGCAGCCGATCATCAGGCCGCACACCAGCGGCAGCAGCACGACCAGCTTGAGGATGTACGACCACATCATCAGCGCTGGACCCGCTTGTCGGGGCTGACCAGTTCGGTCATGCGCACGCCGAAGCGGTCGCCCACCGTCACCACCTCGCCCCGGCCGATCAGCGTGCCGTTGACGAACACGTCGAGCAGTTCGTTGGCGGCGCGGTCCAGCTCGATCACGCTCGATTCGCCCAGTGCCAGCAGTTCGCGCAGCGTCAGGTGGGTTGAACCGATCTCGACGGTCAGCCGCACGTCGACGTCCTGCAACAGCTTGAAATTGGCGGCGAGCGACGCCTCGGCGGGGAAGCCGCCGGTCATGTCGTTCATTGGAAATCCTCTTCGAAACCGGGGTCGATGGAGATGAGCTTGATCGCTGCCTGCCCGTTGGCGGTGCCGACGGTGCCGGTGCCCAGTCGCTGGTTGGCGACCCATACGGGCACTTCGGGGCCGAAGCTGATCGGGATGACGTCGCCTTCCTTCAGCTCCAGCAGCACGCCCAGCGACACGACCGGTTCGGCCAGCACCGATCGCACCGGCAGCTTCACGGTCATGACCGCGCGGGTCAGGCCCGATCGCCAGCGCGGATCGGGGGTCGCGGTCTTGCCGTGAACCTTGGTGGTGAGCTGCGGCGCGTGCGGCTTGAGCGCCGCCACGGGATAGAGAATGTCAATGAAGGTCGGGCGGCCCTCATGCGCGGCGATGCCGAAGCGGGTCGCGACCACCGCGTCCTCGCCGTCGATCGCGCTGAGCATCGCCGGATTGGCCTCCGGGTTGCCCGCCTCGAACGCGATGCCGGCCAGCGGCCCCCATGCTTCCGACAGCGGCTGCGCGATCGCCCGGGCGAGGCGGCGCAGCATCGCCTCGGCGGCGGGCGAGAATTCGCTCGGCAACGGATTGGGCACGTCGCCGAACCCGCCGAAGAACAGGTCGAGCGTTTCGAGCAGGAACGCGCCGTCGATCACCAGGATCGCCGGGCTGCCCCCGCTCGACAGCGTCAGCGGCACCCACGCCGTCAGCCCCGTCCCCTTGCGCCCCGCGCAGAACCCCGCGAACCGGTCGACCTCGACCGGTTCGGCCCAGCTTCGCACGGCGCGGCGCAGCAGTGGTTCGAACACCTGCCGCATCGACCGCGCCATACGCGTCGACAGATGCTCGAAGGCATGCAGGTCGCCGAACGGGTTAAGGTTCGTCGCGCCCAGCGTCGCGACATGCGTCGCCGTGGCGGTGCGTCGGGCCTTCTCGCGCCGGTCGGCGGGGGCGGGGGTTGCGGGCGTGTTAACCATGCCCGTTCACTGAACAACGAAATTGGTAAAGTAGACGTTACCGATCCCGCCAAATCCCTCCTTTTGCACCAGCGTGTCGTTGATCGCCTTCTTCAGCCGCAGCGCCAGTTGCTTCTTGCCATCGGCGGTGAACACCTGATCCTCGGTCGTCTCGCCCAGCGCCATCAGCACCGCCGATCGCACCGCGATCTCGTGAGTCTTGAGGTTATCCAGCACTTTATGGTCATAGGGTGTCGAGATGGCGACGCCGATCTGCGCGAAATGGACGCTGTCGGCCAGGTTCGCGGTGAACTCCTTTTCCATCGCGTAATAGCTCGACGCATAGCGATCGCCGCCTTCGCCCTCGGGCGTCGGCTTGCCGCCCTCGGCGACGGTTTCGTTGCCGCCGCCCGACTCGCCGCCTTCGCCGCCGCCCGATTCGCCGCCCGATTCGGCACCGGCCTTAACCTCTTCGGACTTGGGCACCAGCTTGGGGGTATCGGGATCGGCCGCTTCCTTGTGGCCGCCGCCGCCGATCAGCCCGGCCGAGCTGGCATAGAGGCCCGCCCCCACGCCGCCGCCCAGCAGCACCAGCACGCCAACCCCCAGGACGAGCATCTTGCCCATCTTGCCCTTCTTCTTGACCGGCGCGTCGGCCGGCTTGTCCTTGTCACTCATGGTTCAGTTTCCTCAGGCGATACGAAGGTCGTCGGTAACGGGGTCGGGCGACTGCGCGCCCGAGAACGGTTGCGGCCGGCGCGGGGCCGGGGGCGGATCGTGGCGGGGCTCGCCCTGCCGCGATCCGACGTCCACCTGCATGCCGCCCAGCTTCAACCCGCGCTGCGCCGCCATTTCGGCAAGGCGCGGCTGGGCATCGGCCAGCAGCCGCCCGGCATCGGCGGTGTCGCTGGCGAAGCGGACGGCCACGCCGTCCTCGCCGTGGCTCAGCACGATCTCGACGGTGCCCAGCGCATCGGGCGACAGGCGGATGCGCGTCTCGCCAGTCCCGGCCTGTTCGCCCTGCAACGTCTCGATATGGTCGATCATCCCCTGCATCCAGCGATCGTCGCGCAGGTCCAGCCGCGCGTCATCGGCGGCGGCGGGCGCGGCGATCGGGCGCGGCACCGCCTCGGCCATGCCGGCGATGCTCCACGGCATCGCCACGTCGCCATCGCGCGGCGTGGCGGAATCGCGTTCCTCCGGCAGCGCGTCGGCCAGCAGCGCGGGCGCGGCATGGGCGACCTGTACGGGAACAGGCGGGGCAGGGGGCGCGATCGGCACCACCGGCGCACTGGCTTCCCCGGCCATCCGGTGGCGTGGGGCCACCGGCAGGTCGGACGCAGCGGCCGGCAACGTCTTGCCCTCCGCCATTGCCGGCGGCGGCGCGCCCTCGGCCGGCGGCGGTGCCAGCGGCAGGCCGTCGATCGTCTCCGCCACCGGCGATACGCCGGGCGCGGCAGGCGGCGGCGCGATCCCGGGCGGCGATGGCGGTACGGGCGCGGTGCCGGCCACGGCGGCGGGCGGCGTTTCCACCACCGGCGGCGTCACCGGCACCACCGGCGGCGGGATCAGCCCCGCCAGCAGCAACGCCGGATCGGGCGCTCCTTCCGGCAAGCGTTTGCCGCCCGGCGGGGCAGCGGGCTGCCGTACGTCGTCGCCGGCCGCTTCGCCGACCCCGGCGAGCAGCGCGGCAAAGGCGTCATCGCCGGCATCGCGCCGTGCATGCCGGCCCGGCGGGGCGATCGATCGTTCGAGAGGGGAAAGTGGCTGCATGCGCTGGTCCGTCGAGAGTTCGACGGACCCATCAGCAAGGATCGTGCCGGTTTGGCTTGCGCACCGGCGGCGCATTTTCCAGCGCGCGCATTTCCTTGAGCGCGCTTGCCGCATCGGCGCGCGCGATCAGCTTTTCGACCGCGCTCTGGTCGCGCCTTGCTTCGAGGGTGGCGGAGCGCGCTTGTTCCAGCCCGACGTCGGCCTGCGCGACCCGCCGTTCGGCCAGTTGCGCCGACACATGCAGCCGTTCGCGATAATGCGCCGCCGCGCCTAGGCTCGACGCGCTGGCCACCGGCGTCGTCACCGGCGCGATCGCCTGCGCCAGACTGAGAATGCGGTCGCGCATCGCCGCCTCGTCCGCCACGCGCGCGGCTGCGCGCGCCTCGTCGGCCTGGGTCAGCCCCAGTTGCAGCGTGCGGACGCGCAGCACGCGCGCCAATCTTTTGGACTTATCCGTCACCGAACACGCCGGTCAGCTCGGCGACCGCATCGGGCAGCGACACGATCTCGTCGGCGTCCTGGCGGATATATTCCATCACCGCCGGTTGCGCCGCGATGGCATGGTCGATCGCCGCGTCGGTGCCGGTGCGATACGCCCCCATCAGCACCAGATCGCGGTTCTCCTCGAACGTCGCCAGATGCCGCCGCAGCACCCGCGCGGCGGCCAGATGCGGCTTGTCGGCGATGTCGGTCATCACCCGGCTGACCGAGGGGCCGAGGTCGATCGCCGGATACACGCCGCGCTCGGCCATCTGCCGGCTGAGCACGATATGCCCGTCGAGGATCGATCGCGCCGAATCGACCACCGGGTCGCTGTTGTCATCGCCGTCGGCCAGCACGGTATAGATGGCGGTGATCGACCCGCCGCTGCGCACGCACGTTCCCGCGCGCTCGATCAGCCCCGGCAGCATCGCGATTGCCGAGGGCGGATAGCCGCGCGCCGACGCCGGTTCGCCGAGCGCCAGTCCGATCTCGCGGCCGGCATGCGCCACGCGGGTCAGCGAATCGATGATGAGCAGCACCTTCTTGCCCTGCTCGCGAAATCCTTCGGCGATCGCGGTGGCGCGCAGCGCGCCGCGGATGCGCAGCACCGGCGAATGATTGGCGGGCACCGCGACCACCACCGATCGCTGGCGGGCATCGCCCTTCAGCTTGGTTTCGAGGAAGTCGGACACTTCGCGGCTGCGCTCGCCGATCAGCCCGACGACGACGACATCGGCCTTCGCCGCGCGCACCATCATGCCGAGCAGCACCGATTTGCCGACGCCCGATCCGGCCATGATGCCGACGCGCTGCCCCTGACCGATCGTCAGCAGCCCGTTGATCGCACGGACGCCGACATCCATCGGTTCGAGCACACGCCCCCGGTCGAGCGGCGATTGCAGCTTGCCGCCCAGCGGCCAGCGGCCCGCCCCCCGGATCGGTCCCTTGCCATCGATCGGCTTGCCCGCGCCATCGACCACCCGGCCGAGCAGCGCGTCGCCGATCTCCGCCTCGCCCGGCGCGCCGCCCGGCCGCACCAGTGCGCCGGGCAGGAGCGGCGCGGGGCCGCCCAGATTCATCATCAGCGTGCGCCCGTTGCGGAAACCGATCGCCTCCGCCTCGATATGGCCGCCGTCGCCGGTCGCGACCTGACACACGGTGCCGACCGGCAGCGACAGCCCGACCGCCTCCATCAGCAACCCGTCGTACGACGCCAGCCGCCCGGCGACCCGCGCCTGCGGGCGATAGCCGGTGGGGGCGAGCGCCCCCAGATAGTCCTCGGCGAAATGATTCAGCATGCGCTCGGCACCGGCACGCGGTCGATCGCCACGCCCAACTGGTCGAGCCACAGCGACGGCCCGTCCTCGACCACGGTCGATGCGGATTCGAGGATGAAGCCGCCGCGCTCGACGCCCGGGTCGGCGACCGGGAACACCGCCTTGGGCAGCTTGCCCTCGACCAGCGGTATATCGGCGGCGTGCATCCGCAGGATCGCCGATTCGGCGCCATCGGCCAGCAGGTCGGCGGCGGCATCTATCCGTTCGGCCAGGTGATTGGCCGACACGCCGATCTCACCGACGATCTGGCGCACCAGCGTCATGACCGTCAGCCGCAGCCGTTCGGCCATCGCGTCGCGGTCGATGTGCGTCGCCTTGCCCAGCGCGTCGGCCAGATGGACCAGCAGCGCCTGATCGCGCGCCATGTCGATCCGCGCGGCGGCATCGCCCGCCGCCTGTCCCTCGGCGAACCCCGCCGCATGCGCCTCGGCGACCACATCGACCACCGGCGCCTCGACCACCGTGTCGAACGGGTCCCAGCCCTCGGTCGCCTTGCTGTCGGGATCGGCCGGGTGGAAATGCTTCGGGGTGGCATCGGGGGCCGCGCCGGCGAAGCCGCGCGGCGGGGCCGGCACCACCCCGGTCGCCGCGAACGGGCCGGGCGCGCCGAACGCGCGCGCCAGGATGTCGGCGGCGGCGACATGGCGGCTGGCGAACCCTGCGACGAAATCGGCGCTGGGGGCGGGGGACATCGGCACGGCACCCTCAAACATAATCGTCCTCGCCTCCGCCCATCATGATCGTGCCGTCCTTCGCCAGTTGCCGGGCGACGGTGATGACGCCCTTCTGCGCGTCGAGCACCTCGGACAGCTTCATCGGCCCGCGCGCTTCCATCTCGTCGCGGATGCCGTCGGCGGCGCGCGCCGACATGCAGCCGAGGAAGCGTTCGCGGATGCTCTCGTCGACGCCCTTCAGCGCCCGCACCAGCATGTCGCTGTCGACGTTGCGGATCAGCACGCCGAGGTTCTTGTTGTCCATCTCCAGCAGGTTGTCGAAGACGAACAGCGCTTCCTCGATCGCCTTGGCCACGTCGCGGTCGATCTTGGCGATCTTGGGCATGACCCGCGTCTCGGTTGCCTTGCGGCCCGACGACAGGATGCGCGCCGCGTCCTTGGTCCCGCCCAGTTGCAGCCCGGCCGACGACTGGCGCGCGCCCATCCGCCGCGACAGCATCGATTTCAGCGTCTCGATCGCCTCGGGCGTGATCGGCCCCAGCCGCGCGATCCGGTGCAGGATCTGCGGCTGGATCGCCTCGGGCATGCTCTCTAACACCTGCGCGGCGATGCCGGAGTCGAGGTTGGCGAGCAGCACGGCGACGATCTGCGGATGCTCGTCCTTGATGAGCCCCGCGATCTCGCCCGCATCCAGCCAGTCGAGCAGGTCGATCGCGCACGCCGCTTCGGCCGGGATAATCCGCGCCAGCACGCTCTCGGCCTTGTCCGGCCCCAGCGCGCGGGTCATCACCGTCTCGATATGCGGGCGCGGGTCGAAGCCCACTGCGGTGCGCTCGCGCGCCCGGTCGACGAAATCGTCGAGCACCAGCGTCACTTCATGTTCGCTGACGTCGGCCACCGCGAACATCGCCTTGCCGAGCTGGCGGACCTCCTCGGGCTCCAGCTTCTGGAGGATCGCGGCGGCTTCCTCCTCGCCGACCAGCATCATCAGGACGGCGGCACGTTCGACGCCGGAATAGATTCGGGTGGGCGCGTTCATTGCTTGGCATCCGACTGGATCATGTCCCGCACCGCCAGCGCGGCACGGGCGGGATTGTCGCGGGTGAAGCCCCGCACCAGCCCGACGCGGTCGTCGTAGCTGCGCGCGCTCTCCAGCATCTCGATGCTCACCGCCTCGCGCGGCGGCGCGCCGGGGGCGGCCCCGGCCAGCGGCTCGCCATTCTCGTCGAGCGTCACGGCATCGGGCGCGGGCAGCGCGCCGCCCATCGTCATCCCCGCGTCGGCGGGCGCCTCGCGCTTCTTGAGCAGCGCCTTGGCCATCGGCCGCACGCCGAGGAACAGGACCAGCAGCGCGATCAGCAGCGCGGTGCCGTTGCGCGCCGCCATCGGCACCCATCCCGCGTCATACCACGGCCGCGCCGCCATCTCGACGACGTCGGGGGAGAATTTGCGGCTGATGACGGTGACGGTGTCCTGGCGCTGCGCGTTATAGCCGACCGCCGCCTTCACCAGATCATTGATCTGCTGCACCTCGGCCGCCGAACGCGGCTTCCCGCCCTCGGCCTCGCGCAGCAGCACCGCGACCGACAGGCGGCGGATGCCGCCCGGCGCCGCCCGCGTTACCGACACTTCCTTGCCGGTGTCATAGGCGCGGCTGAAATTCTCGGCGGTCTTGACCGGGGCGGTCGCCCCCGGCGCGGTGCCCGGCTGGACCGTGGCCCCCGCCGGACCCGGCGTCGCCGCGCTCAGCGTCGATGCGGCGGGCGGCGTGTTGCTCAGCGCACCGGGGATGCCGCCGGGCGTCGCCGCCTCCGGGCTGTTGCCCTGCCAGTTGCCCTGTTCGGCGCGCACCACGCCCTGCTTGTCATAGCTTTCGCGCGTCGCCTGGCTCTCGTCCAGATCGACATCGGCCTGAATCTCGGCCGAGAAATTGTTCGCACCCAAGAGCGGGGTGAGCAGCGTGGTCAACTGCGCGCGATACTTGTCCTCGACGCGGCGCTGGTAATCGATCCGCGCGTCGGTCAGCGAATCATTGCCGCTGCCGTCGCCGGGCTTGGACAGGAGCGCGCCCATCTGGTCGATGATCGTCACCTGATCCGCCTTCATCCCCGGCACCGAGGAGGCGACGAGGTTGACGATCGAGCGGACCTGCGACTGGGTGAGGCTGCGTCCCGGCTCCAGCCGGACGATGACCGAGGCGGACGGCTGGGCATTGTCGCGCACGAAGACGCTCGATTCGGGCATCGCCAGATGGACGCGCGCGTCAGACACCGAATCGATCTCGCCGATCGACTTGGCCAGTTCGGTTTCGCGCGCCTGCCGCAACCGCTCGCCCTCGACCGCGCGGCTCACCCCCATCGGCAACTGGTCGAGGATCGCATAGCCGCCCGGCGCGGCCTTCGGCAGATCCTGTCCGGCGAGCAGGATGCGCGCGCGGTGGTAATCGTCCTCGGCCACGGTCACGCCGCCCGAATCGTCGACATGGTTCTCGATGTTCGCCGCGCTCAGCGCATCGACCACCGCCTGCTTGTCGCTGTCGGGCAGTTGCGGGAACAGCACCCGCTGCGGCGGGGTGGCCAGCGCCATCCACGCGATCGCCGCCGACAGGATCAGGCCGATCATGAAGATCATCGGCAGGCTGCGCTTGACCGCCGGCTGTTTCAGCAGGCCGCCCAACTGCCCCACCGGATTGGCGAAGCGGCCGGGCGCGGCGGGGGTGCCGCCACCGGCGGCGGGAGTGATCGCGTTTTCCATATCAGACCGGCATGCTCATGATGTCCTTGTAGGCGGACAAGAGTTTGTTCCTGACCTGCAGCGTCGCCTCGAAGCCGACCGATGCCTGCTGGCGCGCCATCATCACCTTGGCGATGTCGACCGTCTCGCCGCGCTCGTACATCGCCGACAGCTCGCTCGCGCGGTTCTGCTGGGTGTTCACCCCCTTCAGCGCCTGCGTGAAGGTATCGGTGAAGCTCGCCGGGCGGACCGGTTCGGCCACCGCCGGCATCGGCTGCGGCGCGATGCTGGCATTGGCGCGCGACAGCGCCTGGTTGCGTTCGAGGATCTGCGCGCGAAGCTGCATCACCCGGTCGATGCTCATCGCACCGCCGACACCGCCGATCCCGCTCATGCCGACACCGCCATCGCGCGGGCGATCGGCTCACCGGCCTCGCGCGCCTTGGCCAGCCGGTAGCGCAGCGTGCGCTCGGAAATGCCCAGCCGCTTCGCCGTCTCGATCCGGCTGCCGCCGCATTCCTCCAGCGTCCGGCGGATCGCGGCGAATTCGTGGATCTGCACGATGTTGCCCAGCGTCCCCGCCTTCGTCTCGATCGCGCCACGGGTCGATCCGGCGGGCCGGTCGAAGATGATGTCGCGCGCCTCGATCGCCTCGCCCACGCCCAGCAGCAGCGCGCGCTGGATCACATTCTCCAGCTCGCGGGCATTGCCCGGCCAGTCGTGGCGGACGAGTGCGGCCAGCGCATCGTCGCTGACCCATGGCAGCTCGCCCCGGTGCCCGGCATGGCGCGCGATCATCGCGGCGGCCAGCGCCGCCACATCGTCGGGCCGCTCGCTCAGCGGGCGGGTGGTGAGCGGAAAGACGCTCAGCCGGTAATAGAGATCGGCGCGAAACCGCCCGGCCGCCACCTCTTCCTGCAGATCGCGGTTGGCGCAGGCGACGACGCGCACGTCGATCGCCTCGGCCTGCGTCGCGCCGATCGGCACCACCTCGCGCTCCTGCAACACCCGCAGCAGCTTGGCCTGGAGGGAGAGGGGCAGCTCGGCGATCTCGTCGAGCAGCAGCGTGCCGCCGTTCGCCGCGCGGAAGAAGCCTTCGCCCGCCGCCGCCGCCCCGGTGAACGCGCCCTTCACATGGCCGAACAGCATCGCCTCCAGCATCGATTCGGGCAGCGCGGCGCAATTGATCGCGATGAACGGGCCGTCCGACCGGTTGCTCTCGGCATGGATCGTGCGCGCCAGCACTTCCTTGCCGGTGCCGGTCGGGCCGTTCACCAGCACGGTGATGTCGGCGGTCGCGACCCGGCGGGCGAGCGCATAGAGCGCGAGGCTTTCCGGGTCCGCCGCCACCGCCTCGTGCCGGCCGCGCAGGAGTGCTGCGGCAAAGGCATGCGCCAGCTCGGCATCGCCGTTGGTGTAGGTGAGCCGCGCCGGACGCCCGTCGGCGAACGGCACCGCGCGGCAGGGGCCATCGGCGAGGATCAGCGTGCGCGCCGCGATCGGCGGCACCTCGCCGTCCATCACCACGAACACATCGCCCGGTCCCGGCTTCTGCCCGGCATTCGCCAGCGCGAAGCCCTGCGCACGCAGCGACGAGACGAGCGTGAACTTGGAAGCGAGCACGGCGGCGGATGGATAGATCGAGCGCATCGGCGAATGGTTCCCCACTGGATGACAATCCTTTGCCGCGAGTCTGGTTAACACCCGGTAAAATGACTCCCGATTCGGCTCTGTACTCCGCGTACGTACTCGCGCGCGCGCGAGCCGCCGGAAAAGCCCGCATTTTTTCGCTTAAATCCGCCGCCGGGCCGCCGTTACTCCCTGTGGCAGCTTCGTTCCCGAACGCTTTTCAGGGGGGATGCGGGGTCGCCGAAGACAGACTGGAGAACATTACCATGAGTGTTATCGGTACCAACATCGGCTCGCTGCGCGCCGCCAACGCCAACACCCAGGCGAACGAAGCGCTGAAGAGTTCCATGGAGCGCCTGTCGACCGGCAAGCGCATCAACTCGGCCAAGGACGACGCCGCCGGCATGGCGATCTCGTCGTCGATGACCTCGCAGATCCGCGGCATGAACCAGGCCGTCCGCAACGCCAACGACGGCATCTCGCTCGCGCAGACCGCCGACGGCGCGCTGAACGAAGTGTCGAACATGCTGCAGCGCGTTCGCGAACTGGGCGTGCAGGCCAAGTCGGGCACCTACAGCACCGACGACCGCGCCACGATCCAGACCGAAGTCTCGGCGCTGACCGCACAGATCAACGACGTGCTCGACCGCACCGAATTCAACGGCGTGAAGCTGTTCGACAAGACCGGCCAGGACGCCAACAGCAAGTCGCTGACGATCCAGGTCGGCGCGACCTCGGACAACACGGTCGACATCAAGATCAAGTCGCTCGACGCCACGAAGCTGACCGCCGACGGCCTGAACGTCGCCGGTTCGACCGTGACCGCCACGGCGCTCAAGACCGCCAAGACCGAGCAGGTTTCGGCGCAGACCAACTACGACGCCAGCCTGCAGTCGCTGAACGATGCCAAGGCATCGCTCGCCATCTCGACCGCCAAGGGCACCAACACCGCCGCACAGCAGACCGCTGTCGACGACGCGCAGAAGGTCGTCGACGGCGATCCCTCGGCGACCGACGCAGCGCTGAAGGCAGGCACCAAGGCGATGCTGGCATCGGCCAACATCGTGGTGTCGACCGCGCAGAAGTCGGCCGACGCATCGGCGGCGACCGCATCGGCGACCACGCTGACCAACGTCGACAATGCGCTCAAGGACGTGAACGGCCTGCGTGCATCGCTCGGCGCCACGCAGAACCGCCTCAGCTCGGCGGTCAACAACCTGACGCAGAACATGACGAACCTCACCGACGCGCGCAGCCGCATCGAGGACGCCGACTTCTCGACCGAAACGACGCAGCTCGCCAAGTCGCAGATTCTCGCCCAGGCCTCGACCGCGATGCTCAGCCAGGCGAACCAGTCGCAGCAGGGCGTGCTCAAGCTGCTCGGCTAAGCCCCACGCTGTCCGGTCCCGACGTCTCCCCCCTGCTCGACAGGCGGCGGGACCGGACCAAGGCTGCGAACCGCGAACCCCCGGTGGCCCACGCGCCCCCGGGGGTTTCGCGCGTGCGCTGTCCTACAGGGTGCGCATTATACTAGGCCGGGCGGATGCCGCTCCGCCGCCGCTCCGCACCGCGACCCGTGTTGCTCGTTCGCAGCCCGCGGGCGGCGAGCGTCGTATGGCGAACCGTCCGTACCCCCCACCATCGTCATTCCGGCGAAGGCCGGAATCCATATACGCCGACGCTGCGGTTCCTGACCGGGAGTGGTTCCGACGGACTCGATGTCCCGCCACGGGCAAAGCCCGTGTCGTCGGACGGCGCTGTCAGCGCCGCCGGCCGGCCGCGCCTCGTGCGGCTCGGCGTAGCTGCGCTACGCCTTGCCCGGCGCGTCGTTAGTGTAAACTTTGTCAACTTTGGGGGGAATTGGGTGGCACTGCGGACGCGACATTCCGCTCCGTATCGTCACCCCGAACTTGTTCCGGGGTCCACGGTTCGGCAATCGGTGTCGCCCGAGCCTTGTGCGGTAGCGTGTGTGGCTAGGTGGACCCCGGAACAAGTCCGGGGGTGACGAAGCGGATAGCGCGTTCGATCCGAAATGCCGGTTGGTGCGCTGCGGAGCGCCGAATGTCGATCGGACGCGGGCGACCGAGGGCGAACCGCCCGTACCACCCACCATCGTCATTCCGGCGAAGGCCGGAATCCATACACGCTGACGTCGCGGCTCCTGCCCGGCAGTGGTTCAGTTCCTCCCCTCCCTGGAAGGGAGGGGGCGGGGGTGGGTCGGCCGGTTGTGGAGCGCAACCTTCCTACTGGGAAGCAAGATTGTCGGCGTTCCACTCGAAGGTCGATCGGACCCATGGCCCGCCACGGGCAAAGCCCATGTCGTCGGACGGCGCCTACAGCGCCGCCGGCCGTGCGCGCCTCGGGCGGTTCGGCGTAGCTGCGCTACGCGTCACCCGGCGCGCAACGCCTTCTTCAACCTATCATGCGCACTCTTCTTGATCTGGCACACCCGCGCCGCGCCGACGCCCAGCACCTGCCCGATCTCCTCGAGGTTCAACTCCTCGACGTAATAAAGCTGCACCACCTGCGCCTCGCGCTCGGGCAAGGCCGAGATCGCCGCGATCAGCCGGGTGCGCAACTCGCCCTCGGCCAGCGCCTCGAACGCATCGGGGCCTTCGTCCATGAACCACGGCCCTTCGTCGGTATAGACGTCGTCGATCGAATCGAAATGCAGCGACTGGATGTCGGCATAGTCCTGCCGGAGCTTGGCCAGCGGCACGCCCAGCCGCGTCGCGATCTCGGCCGGCACCGGTGCCCGGCCCAGTTCGGTGGTGAGGCCCGTCACCGCTTTTTGATACTGCCGCCGGCGCTGCATCGCGCCCCGGCTGATCGTCGCCTGCCGGCGCAGCTCGTCGATCATCGCCCCGCGCAGCCGCGTGGACAGATATTGCTCGAACGTTACCTGGCCGCGGTCCTCGAACATCGGCACCGCCTCGACCAGCGCGACGAGGCCGATCTGCACGAGGTCCTCGACGTCGACCATGCTGCTCATATGGCCATGGACGTGCCACGCGATCCGGCGGACCAGCGGCAGATGACGGCGGACGATCGCGTCGGTATCGCCGCTCGCCCGCTGGGTGCGGGTATAGAGGGCGGGTGCGGGCTGAAGCTGCGTCATGCGGCGAGTGCCTCCGGTGCGCCGATCACGGCGACGACTTCGACGGCCTTGTCCTCGGGAACCTCGAAGAAGCTCATCACCGGGGTATCGGGCAGGCAGGTCTTGACGAGTTTGCGGATCGCTAGCCGGATCGACGGCTGCACGACCAGCGCGAACGGCTTGGCCTCGGCCATCAGCGGCTGCGCGGCATGGGTCAGCGCGTCGACGATGCGCCGGCCGAGATCGGGCTCGATCGCATGGCGGCGCGACGGATCGGCGCGCATCGCCTGTCCCAGCAGCGCCTCCAGATGCCCGTCGAGCGTCATCACCCGCAGCGGCTCGCGCACGCTGCACAGCTTCTGGATGATGAGCGCGCCCAGTTGCGGCCGGATCAGCTCGACGATCTCGTCGGCATCCTGCGTCCGCTGCGCGACGACCGCGATCGCCGAGGCGATCCGGCGGAACTCCTTGAGCGGGATGTTCTCCGCCAAGAGCGCGCGCAGCACCTGTGTCAGCGTGGTCAGCGTCAGCGGCTGCGGGCAGATCGCGGCGACGAGGCTGGCGGCGCGCTCCTTCAACCCGTCGAGCAACGACTGTGCCTCGTCCGGCCCCAGCAGGTCGGCGGCGTTGGTCGTCAGGATATGATTGAGGTGGGTGGCGATCACCGTGCTCGGATCGACCACGAGGTATCCGGCACCGGTCGCCGCATCGGCGTCACCCGGCTGGATCCACACCGCGTCCAATCCGAAGGTCGGGTCCTTGGCGAGCTTGCCGTCGAGCATGCCGACCGCCTGTCCGGTATCGAGCGCCAGCATCTCGGTCGCCGACGCCACGTCCTCGCCCACCACGACGCCGCCGATGATGATGCGATAGGTATAGGGGGCGAGGTTGATGTCGTCGCGCACCCGCACCTGCGGCACCACGAAGCCCAGATCCTTGGACAATTGCCGGCGCACCCCGGTGATCCGCCCCATCAGCGGCGCGCCCTTGCGCTCGTCGACCAGCGGGACAAGGCCATAGCCGACGTCGAGCATGATGTTGCAGGTGTCGGCCACTTCGTCCCAGCCGATCCGCGACAGGTCGACCGCTTCGGGCACCGGCGGCGGGGGCGGGGGGGTGGCCTTGGCGCGGCTCAATCGCCACGAGCCATAGCCGGCGATGCCGGCGGCGGGGGCGAGGACGAGGAACGGCATCCCCGGCAGCATCGCCAGCAGCCCGAGGATGCCGGCGACCGGCGCCCAAGTGCGGTGGGAGGCGAACTGCGTGGCGATCTGTCCGGCCAGATCCTGGTCGGAGGTGGAGGCGACGCGGGTGACGATCGCGGCGGCGGCGATCGACAGCAGCAGCGAGGGCACCTGCGCGACCAGCGCGTCGCCGATCGCCAGCAGCACATAGGTCTGCGCTGCCTGACCCACCGCCATCTGGTGGCTGACCACGCCGAGGATGAGGCCGCCGACGATATTGATCGCGAGGATCAGCAGCCCGGCGACCGCGTCGCCCTTCACGAACTTCGACGAACCGTCCATCGCGCCGTAGAAATCGGCTTCGGCCCCGGTCTCGATCCGCTTGGCGCGGGCTTCGTCGGGGGTGATGAGCCCCGCGTTCAGATCGGCGTCGATCGCCATCTGCTTGCCCGGCAGCGCGTCGAGGGTGAAGCGCGCCGACACTTCGGACACGCGCCCCGCGCCCTTGGTCACGACGATCATGTTGATGATGATGAGGATCGAGAAGACGAACAGCCCGACGACATAGTCGCCACCGATCAGGAACGATCCGAACGCCTCGATCACATGGCCCGCCGCCGCCTCGCCCTCATGCCCGTGGACCAGCACCACGCGGGTCGACGCGACGTTGAGGCCGAGGCGGAACAGCGTGGCGAACAGCAGCACCGTCGGGAAGGCGGAGAAGTCGAGCGGCTTCTGCGCGTTGAGCGCGACCATCAGGACCGCGATCGAGATCATGATGTTCATCACGAAGAAGATGTCGAGCATGAACGCCGGGATCGGCACGACCATCAGCAGCACTAGCAGCAGGATCGCGCCGGGCAGCGCCGATCCGCGCAGCATCGGCAGCAGCAGGCGGGGGTTGCTCAGCACCGCCTGCATCATGACACTCCCAGATTGGCGAGGATCGAATAGGCCAGCCGCGCCGAATCGGGCGTCGGGCGATAGAGCGAGGCGACGGAGAGCGGCACGTTCATCGTGCTGCGCTTGCCGCGCACGACGTTCAGGTTGGCGAGCGTCGTCGCCAGCCACGCATCGTCATTGCCCTGCGCCTCGTTGCCCAGCACGACCTCGCCGTCGAAGCCGTTCAACTGCACCGCGCGCTGCATCATCCCCGATGCGTTGCCCGAACCGCCGCCCGCCACCGTCCCGCGATCGAGCTTGGCGGCGAAGCGCTGGTAGATGTCGGTCAGCGAGCGCGGCTGCCCGCCCTCGCCGAAGAAGATCGAGCGGTTCGCGCGAGCCGCCGCTGGAAACATCGCCGCGCCCGACCGGCCGGGATTGTCTGCCATGGCGGCAAGGAATTGCCGTGCGCCGCCCAGCCCGAGGAAATGCGCCATATACAGGTCGGTGCCGCTCGCCTCGCGCCCGAACGTGCCTTCCAACGCGGCCTTGTTGTCGGCGGCATGTTCGGCGGCCATCAGCGAGGCGGCCTGCGGATCGTTGCGAAGGCCGAGGATCGCCTGTCGCGTCGCGCCATCGGCGACGTAATAGCGTCCCGAGCTGCTGCGCTGGATACTGTCCGCCGCCCAGCCGAGGCCATGTTCGGCGCCATGCGCTTTCACCACGCCCAGCCAGCTCTGTTCGACGAACTGGTACAGGCCGGTCGCCGACGACGTGCCCGCCCGCGCATCGGCGCGCAGGCCGCTTTCGACCTGCGCCTGCCCCAGCAGATAATGGAAGTCCACGCCGGTCCGCGCGCTCGCGCTGGCGATGGCGTTCTGGACGGATGCTCGGTTGTGTAGCGGAACGACGCTCATCGGCTCGACTTTGCTTCCCCTGTTCGGGGATACGCAGAGCAAGGGGCGTGCCAGTTCCAACGGTTGTCGGGATTAAACCGCTCCCCTCCCTGACAAGGGAGGGGCTGGGGGTGGGTAGGCTCGGGGCGGATGCTGTCGTTCCCTCGCAGGCCGACCCACCCCCGACCCCTCCCTTGTCAGGGAGGGGCGTACTATAGTCCTACCCCACCAGCGCCATGCGCGGGCTGCGGGCGGCAGCCGTTGGCCGGTAGGACGGCAACGCCCCGCCGCCCAGTTGCTCGATCCGGCGGCGGACGTTGGCGGCCATCAGGTTGACGTAGATGCGCGCGGTCTCGTTCAGCCGCTTCGCCTCGCCGGTCAGCATGCGCAGCTCGTCGTCCATCGGCGTATCGTCGTTGGCGGCCACCGCCTCGACGCTGGCCAGCTTGGTCGCGGTGGCGGTGGTGAGCGCGGTCATGTCGTTGGCCTGCAATGCCGCGATCTCGGCATGCAGGCTGTCGATGACGCGGATCAGGGCTTCACGACGGTTCACGGCTGATCCAATCGAATTTGAGAGCGATGAGATTGTCGGCGATGGTCGCGGGCGAGATCGGGAAGCGGCCTTCCTCGATCGCGCGACGGATCATCGCCACCCGGTCGACATCGACCGGGGGTGACTGGGCGAGCGACGCGGCGGTCTTCGCGACCGCGCTCGTCTTGTCGACGGGGGCGGTGGTATCGACGCTCGCGACGGGCGCGGTCGGCGACGGGGCTTGCACCCGCGTGACGCCACGCGGGCCTGTCGTTACTATCGGGCGATTGCCGATCGGGTCTACCATGTCCCTCGTCCTTGTACGAACTGCTGACACAGAGGGTAACGGCCGATCGGCAAAGTCCTTTAGGAAAAATTACCGGCATTTTTTCGAAGGGCAATATTTAGCCGGCAAAGCCCGGCAGCGCGGCCCGCCCCGCCTCGATCGCGACCGCCTGAATCGGTGGTTTGGCGGGGTCGACCTTGACCATCAACCGTCCCCCGGCGGGCGCGTCGCCCATCGCCACCCCGTCGCGGGTGATCGAAAAGCCGCGCGCGCCGGCCTCGACCATGATCGGGTCGCCGCGCCGGATCACCGGTTCGGCCTTCACCGGCGCGGCGGCGATCACCGCTGCTGCCGGTGCGCTCGGCGCCACCGGCACCGCGCGGCGCACCGGTACATAGATTTTCCACGCCGGGGCCATGCAGCTCACCACCACCGCGTCCTTGCGATCGGACAGCCACCCGAACTGCGGCATCGCGCAGCGCGCCAGTTTCAGGCGCGGATCGACCGGCATCTGCGCGCCGCCTACCTGACCCACGCCCACGCCGGTGAACTGCGCGACCGCCGCATCGAGTTGCGCGGTCGGCTGGAACCCCTGCGCGATCGCGGGCAGCGCCAGCGCGAGCAGCGGGATGCCAAGGAACGGGCGGATCATCGGGTCACTCCTGTGGATGGCCGGCAACCGGCATCTGCCGGGCGGCAAGCGCTTGCCGGGTCGCCGGCAAAGCCCAGATCGATACGGACGCCGCGTCCGCCGGTGGCGGGGGCGGCAAGGACGATTTGTGCGGGGCGGACCGCCCCTTGCGCGACGAGCACGGCGGCGAGCGCGCGGGCGCGGTCGCTGGCGAGGATCGCGGCGCTGCCGGTTGCGGGATCGCTGTCGCCGTCGCTCGACCCCGTCAGCGTCACCGCGATGCGCGGGTCGCGCGCGGCATCGCGCACCTCGGCGACCAGCCGGGCGTGATCCGGCGGCAACACCGCCGATCCTACCGCGAAGCCGGGCAGGGCGAGGCCGGCGACGGTCATCGGCGGCGCATCGAACGCGGCGCGGATGCCCTCGGCCAGCGCCGGGCGATCGGTCCCCTGCGTCGCCTGCAGAAAGACGAAGAAGCCGACGAGCAGCAGCGACAGATCGGCCAGCGTCGTCAGCCACAGCGGCCGCCCCGGCGCGGTATCGAACCGGGCGAGCATCATTCCGCCGCCTCGCGAAACTGCGGTCGTTCGCGGCGGGCCAGCGCGACCAGCGGCGTTTCCAGCCGGCTGCGCTCGAACGCCTCGGCACGCGCGCGGGCGCGCAGTCGCCCGGCGACCGGCATGCCGACCAGCGCGGCGATCACCGCGCCATACAGGGTGGCGAGCAGCGCCATCGCCATCGCCTGTCCGATCGTCGCCGGGTCAGTCATCGCCATGAACATCCTGACCAGCCCGACCAGCGTCGCGACCATGCCGAACGCGGGGGCAAGTTCGGCGACCGCGCCCCACATCTCGGCAGCGGCGAGATGGCGTTCGGCGCGCGCGGCGACACGGTGGCGGACCAGCGCCTCGACCTGGCCCGGCCCGGCGCCATCGACGATCGCGGCGATCGCGGCGGCGGTATCGGGATCGGCGATCCGCGACTTGTCGAGCGCCATCACCCCATGCCGCTTGGCGATCCGCCCCAGCGCGTCGATTTGCTCCAGCACCGGTTCGGCGAGGAACGGCGCGCGCCCGATCGCGCCGACCGCGCGCAGCGCGCGGGCGACGACCGCGACCGGCGTGCGGATCAGGATCGCCAGCGTCGTCCCGCCGACGACGAACGCGGCGGCAAGAGGATCGGCGAAGGGGGCAAGGGCGGCAAGCATCGCGTTCGCTCCTGCAAGCACGATGCCAAGTTCAGGGCCGGCAAGCGATTGCCGGGCGGCATGCCGCCTTGCCGGTCGTGGCACCCGTCATTCCGGCGAAGGCCGGAATCCACGGATACGAAGCGACGCGCTTCCTTCGATGCCGCCCGTGACCATGGATTCCGGCCTGCGCCGGAATGACGGCTTTTGATGCGGGCCGTGCCCTCCTTCTTTTCGTCTTTCCCGCGAAGGCGGGAATCCATATACGCCGACGTTGCCCCTCATGCTGCGACCGTAGCGGCTATGGATTCCCGCCTTCGCGGGAATGACGAGGGGGTACGCTGCAACACTCGCCCGGCTCACACCCCGAAACTGGCACGCCCCTTGCTGATCCATGCCCGACGCGCAGCGAGCGTGCCGGTTGGGGAACAAGGGTCGATGGCCGAAAACAGTCTGTTCGGGGTACATGGTGCCGCGCTCGAAGTGCGCGGACAGCGCATGGGCGTGCTGGCGTCGAACATCGCCAATGCCTCGACCCCCGGCTTCAAGGCGAAGGACATCGATTTTCGCGCCGCGCTGTCGGGCGTCGAGATGGGCGGCGACGCCGATGCGACGATCGGGCGCAACACGCTCTATCGCCTGCCGCTTCAGGCATCGCTCGACGGCAATACCGTCGAACTCGCGACCGAACAGACCGCCTTCGCCGAAAACGCGGTGGCGTATCAGACGACGCTCTCGTTCCTGAACGGCCGCATCTCGACGATCACCCGCGCGCTGAAGGGAGAATAGGCGATGCCCGGTCCCATGAATCTGTTCCAGGTCGCCGGGCGCGCGATGTCGGCGCAGCTCGTCCGCATGAACACCACCGCCTCCAACCTCGCCAACGCCGGCGCGGTATCGTCGACCGAAGGCGGCGCGTTCCGCACGATGAAGCCGGTGTTCCGCACCAGCTTCGATCGCGCGACGGGACTTGCGACGGTCGATGTCGAGAAGGTCGTGACCGCCGGCGAGAACCCGACGAAGCGCTACGATCCGGGCAACCCGATGGCCGATGCCAGTGGCAACGTCTGGGAAAGCGCGGTCGATGAATCGCGCGAGCTGGTCGACATGATGGAGGCCGCCCGCACCTATCAGAACAACGTCGAGGTGATGTCGACCGCCAAGACGCTCATCACCGAAACCCTGAAGCTGGGACGCTGACCGCCATGAGCTATGAAACCACCGTCGCCGGTCTGGGCATCCAGCGCACCGGCACCGATGCGACCAGCACCGCCAAGCTCGGCCAGCGCTCGCTTGGGCAGGAGGATTTCCTCGCGCTGATGACCGCGCAGATGAAGAACCAGGACCCGTTCAAGCCGGTCGACAATACCCAGATGGTCGCGCAGATGGCGCAATTCTCGTCGCTGGCCGGCATCACCGAGATGTCGACCACGATGAAGGCGATCGCCGACAAGCTGGGCGCATCGACCCCGGCCGACGCGCTGTCATGGGTCGGCAAGACCGTGCTGACCGAAGGGGTCACCGCCTACCCCCGCAGCGACGGCGGCGTGACCGGCGCGGTCGAGCTGGACGGCGATGCGAGTGCCGTGGACCTGACCATCAAGGACGCGGCAGGCACTGTCGTGCGGCAGGTCGCGATGGGCGCGCAAGGGAAAGGCGCGGTCGGCTACGACTGGGACGGCACGACCGACAGCGGCGCGCCCGCCGGATCGGGTCCGTTCACCATCACCGCGAAAGCCACCGGCACCGACGGCAAGGCCGTGGCCGCGCGCAATCTCGTCTGGGCGCCGGTCACCTCGGTCACGCTGACCGATGGCCAGCCCGTCCTCAACGTCACCGGGGTCGGCCATATCGCCCCGTCCGCCATCCGCCAGGCCGCCTGAGCCAGCCCTTTCTCCACAGGAGCATCCGATGTCCTTCTACACCTCGCTCTCCGGCCTGAAGTCGGCGCAGAACGACATGTCGTCGATCAGCCACAACCTCGCCAACGTCTCGACCACCGGCTTCAAGAAGAGCCGCGCCGAATTCGCCGATGTGATGGCGAGCAACTTCACCCGCTCGCCGACGCAGATGATCGGGCAGGGCAGCGTGATGAAGGCCAACCGCCAGCAGTTCGGCGAGGGGAATCTGGCCCAGTCGTCGGGCGCGCTCGATCTCGCCATCGCCGGCGATGGTTTCTTCGCGGTCAAGGGGGCGGGCAGCGGCGTCAACTATACCCGCAACGGATCGTTCCGGGTCGATGCCGAGCAGTTCGTGACCGACGCCGGTGGCAAGCGGTTGCAGGTCTATCCGGTCGACGGATCGGGCAACGTCATCGGCCAGACGATGGGCGCGCTGACCGATCTCAAGCTCGCCGAGACGTCGGGCACGGCGAAGGCGACCGGCGAGGTCCGGCTGAACGTCAATCTCGCTGCCAAGTCGACGCTGCCGACCAACACCCAGTTCGATCGCTTCGATGCCAGCAGCTATAATCAGGTGACGACCACCACCGTCTATGACGCGGGCGGCAATCCGATGACGATGACCAGCTATTTCCAGCGCGCGACCGCGCCGGTGGAAACCGCCGCGGGTGCCGCCGCCGACCTGTCGGGCACGTGGAACGTCCACAGCTTCATCGGCGACCAGCCGCTGAAAGCCGGCGAGAATACGTCGGTCCAGATGACGTTCGACGCGGCGGGTAAGTTGACCACGCCGACCGATGCGGTGACGTTCGGGGCGTTCATGCCGCCCAGCGGCGTGGCGCAGCAGCAATTCTCGCTCAACCTCGCCCAGTCGACCTCACTCGCCACGCCGTTCAAGGTCGCCACCCAGACGCAGGACGGCGTCGCGGTCGGCGAGTTGCAGAGCGTGGCGGTGGACGAGAAGGGGCTGGTCAAGGCCAGCTATTCGAACGGCGAGAGCAAGACGCTGGGGCAGGTGGCGATCGTCAACTTCGTCAACCCCGCCGCGCTGCGCCAGTTGGGCGACAGCACCTGGTCGGCGACCGGCGTGTCGGGCCAGCCGGTGGCGGGTGCCTCGGGCCAGAATGGCGCGGGCGACCTGAAATCGGGCATGATCGAGGGATCGAACGTCGACATCACCGAGGAACTGGTCGGGCTGATCGCGGCGCAGCGCAATTTCCAGGCGAACGCGAAGGCGCTCGATACCGCCGGGCAGATCACGGAATCGATCATCAACATCCGCACCTGATGAAATTGGCATGACCCTTGCTGCGAAGCAGGGGTCATTCGGAGGAAAGCATCGATGGACCGTCTGGTCTATACCGCATTGTCGGGGCTCAAGAGCCACCTCGCGTCGCAGGCGGCGATCGCGAACAATATCGCGAACGCCTCGACGGTCGGCTACCGCGCCGACCGCGTGAACTTCGAGCGGCTGGTGATGAAGGGCGGCAACAACGAGCTCGACTCGCGTGCGCCCGCCGCCGAGGAGGTGGTCGATATGGACCGCCGCGCCGGCGCGATCATGTCCACCGGCCGCAACCTCGACATCGCGGTCCAGTCGGATTCGTGGATCGGGGTGCAGGCGGCGGACGGTTCGGAGGCGTATACACGGCGTGGCGACCTTCAGGTGACGCTGGCCGGCACGCTGGAAACCGGCGATCACTTCCCGGTCATGGGTGCCGGCGGGCCGATCACCGTGCCGCCCTATCAGTCGATCGAGATCGCCGAGGACGGCCGCGTGCTGATCGTGCCGCAGGGGGCCGAGCGCGGCACCCCGCCGCAGGAAATCGGGCAGGTCAAGCTGGTCAGCGCGACCGGCAGCAAGACCGTCAAGGGCCTCGACAACCTGCTGCATGTCGAAGGGGGCGGTGCGCTGCCCGCCGACATGACGGCAAAGGTCCGCTCGGGCGCGCTCGAACAGTCGAATGTCAATCTGACACAGGCGCTGGTCGACATGATCGAGAACCAGCGCAGCTACGAGGTGCAGGCCAACCTGCTCAAGGAGGCGAAATCGATGGACGAGAGCGCCGCCAACCTCATGCGAATCCAGGCATAAAGGGAAACCACCATGGCAAATGCGGCAATGCACATCGCGCGCACCGGGCTGGATGCCCAGGACATGCGGATGCGCGTCATCTCGAACAACCTCGCCAACGTCAACACCACCGGCTTCAAGCGCGACCGCGCGGCGTTCGAGACGCTGTCGTATCAGGTCGTGACGGCGGCCGGATCGCAGTCGACGCAGGAATCGCGCTACGCGACCGGCCTCAACCTTGGCACCGGTGTCCGGGTGCAGGGTACCGCGCGGATCGATACGCAGGGCTCGCTCCAGACGACGGGCAACAGCCTCGACATGGCGATGGACGGCGACGGCTTCTTCCAGATCCAGTTGCCCAACGGCCAGCTGGGCTACACCCGCGCCGGCAATTTCTCGCGCAGCGCCGAAGGGCTGCTGGTGACGAGCGAGGGTTATCAGGTGATGCCCGGCATCACGATCCCCGAAGGCACCACCGCAGTCACGGTCGGCGGCGACGGCACGGTATCGGCCAAGGTCGCGAACCAGACCGAGGCGCAGCAGCTGGGCCAGGTCCAGATCGCGAACTTCGCCAATCCGGCGGGACTGCAGGCGACCGGCGACAATTACCTGATCGAGACGGCGGCATCGGGCGCGGTCGCGATGGGCATCGCCGGACAGGACGGTCGCGGCCAGATCCGGCAGGGGATGCTTGAGGGATCGAACGTCAACGTCGTCGAGGAACTCGTCGACATGATCGAGACGCAGCGCGCCTATGAGGTCAATTCCAAGATGATCTCGGCCACCGACGAAATGCTGAAATATGTCAACCAGAACATCTAGGGCGCTGGCCACCCTCGCGGTGTTCGCGCTGGCGGCAGGCCCGGCAACCGCGCGTCCGCTGTTCGGCAAGAAAGCGCCGCCCGAGGATTACAGCGCGACCTTGTCCGCGCCGCCGGCCCCGGTGCGCGTCGCCACCGGCGCGATCTTTCAGGCGGACGACGGCTATGCCGCGCTGTACGAGGGATGGCGCGCGCGGAAAGTCGGCGATCCGCTGACGATCGTGCTGGTCGAACGCACCACGGCGTCCAAGTCGGCGGCGTCGAAGCTGGACAGCGGCGGCGGCTTCGGCATTACCCCGCCGTCGGCGGGGCCGCTGTCGTTCGACCCGAACATCGCGCGCGCCTCGGGCACCCGCAATTTCAACGGCGGCGCACAGGCGGATCAGGCCAATGCCCTGTCGGGCGAAGTCTCGGTCACGGTCGCTGCGGTCTATCCCAACGGTACGATGCTGGTGCAGGGGCAGAAGCGGGTGACGCTCAATCGCGGTGACGAATTCGTCGCGATCAAGGGGATCGTGCGCACCGCCGACGTGGACGCGAACAACCGCGTTCCCTCTACCCGCGTCGCCGACGCCCGCATCGCCTACACCGGCAAGGGCGATGTCGCCCGTGCCAGCCGGCAGGGGTGGCTCAGCCGCTTCTTCCAGGTCGTCAGCCCTTTCTAGGACCCGCATCCATGCGCTTCCTGCTCGCCATCCTCGCGTTTCTTGTCGCCGCCGCGCCGGTCCATGCCGAACGGGTCAAGGACCTCGGCCGGTTCCAGGGCATCCGGTCGAACCAGCTGACCGGCTACGGCATCGTCGTCGGGCTGCCGGGGACGGGAGACGACAATCTCGAATATACCGTGCAGTCGGTGAAGGCGATCACGTCGCGCATGGGGCTGCAACTGCCGCCCGGGGCCAATCCCGGCCTCAAGAACGCGGCGGTGGTCATGATTACCGCCGAACTGCCCGCCTTTGCCAAGCCCGGCCAGCGGATCGACGTCACCGTCGCCTCGATGGGCAAGGCCAAGTCGCTTCGCGGCGGCGCGCTGGTCATGACCCCGCTGATGGGCGCGGACGGGCAGATCTATGCGATGGCACAGGGCAATCTCGCGGTCGGTGGCTTGGGCGCGGAAGGTGCCGATGGCTCGAAGATCGTCGTCAACATCCCCTCGGCCGGACGCATTCCCGATGGCGCGACCGTCGAGCGCACCGTCGACACCGGCTTCGCCACCGCGCCGACGCTGACCTTCAACCTGGCGCAGGCCGATTTCACCACCGCGCAGAATGTCGCGAGCGCGATCAACCGTCGCTTCGGCATGGGCACCGCCACCGCGATCGACGCGGTATCGGTCGCGATGCGCGCCGCGCCGGGGGCGACCACCCGGTCGATGCTGATGAGCGAGGTCGAGAACCTGCGGGTCGAGGCGGCGGAGACGGCGGCGCGCGTCATCGTCAATGCGCGCACCGGCACCGTCGTCATCAACTCGGCGGTGCGCGTGTCGCCCGCCGCCGTCACCCACGGCAAGCTGACCGTCCGCATCGACGAGGACCAGCGCATCAGCCAGCCCGCGCCGTTCAGCCAGGGCCAGACCGCGCTCGAACAGAAGAGCGGCGTGACGATCGAACAGGAGACGCGGCCGATGTTTCTGCTCGATCCCGGCCCCAAGCTGGCCGACGTGGTTAAGGCGATCAACGCGATCGGCGCATCGCCCGCCGACCTCGTCGCCATCCTCGAGGCGCTGAAGGAATCGGGCGCGCTCAAGGCCGAACTGGTGGTCCTGTGAGCATCATCGGGTCCACCACCGGCATCGACGCCGACACCAGCCGGCTGGGCGGCGAAAAGAACCTCAAGGCGGCGGGCGAACGCTTCGAGGCGGTCTTCACCGGCATGATGCTGAAATCGATGCGCAAGACCAAACTCGCCGAAACGTTGTTCGAGAGCAAGGCCGCCGACCAGTTCCGCGACATGTGGGACCAGAAGGTGGCCGAAAGCATGGCGGTGTCGACGCCGCTTGGCATCGGCAAGGCGATGACCGACTTTCTGATGAAGGGACAGGGCGCGAATAGCACTGAAGCCGCGCCGGCTTCTGCCGTTACTTCCGGAGAAGGGAAGAACGGATGAGCGACCTGATGTCGATCGGTGCGAGCGGGGTCAGGGCGCACCAGGCGGCGCTGACCACCACCTCCGACAATATCGCCAATGCCGCGACGCCGGGCTATGTCCGGCGCAGCACCACGCTGACGCAGGTCGGGGGCACCTCGGTCCGGCTGGGCGCGGGCATGGGCGTGGCGGTATCGGGCATCGCCCGCGCCGCCGACACGTTCCGTTCGGCACAGGTCCGCGCGGCGGGCAGCGATGTCGCGCGCACCGAAACCGGCATGGTCTGGCTCGACCGGATCGAAAGCGCGCTGGGTGGCCAGGCGCTCGACGAGCGGATGGGCGATTTCTTCAACGCCGGCACCGCGCTGGCCGCCGACCCCTCCGCCACCGCGCCGCGCGCGGCGATGCTGGAAGCGGCAAGCGGTGTTGCGCAGGCATTCTCCGGCACGGTCCGCGCGATCGACTCGGCCATCGCCGACCTCGACACCGCCGCCGCCGCCGATGCGGCCAAGCTCGGCGAATTGTCGAGCGGCCTTGCCAAGATCAACGAGGGCCTCGGCCGCGTCACCGACGGCAGCGCGGGGCAGGCGCAACTGCTTGACCAGCGCGACCGGCTGCTGGAGGAGATGAGCGGCCTTACCGACGTCACCACGACCTTCGATTCCGCCGGCCGCGCCAGCGTGCGCGGCGGCGGGGCCGATGGCGCGCTGCTGGTCCATGGGTCGGACGCGGCGAAGGTCGGCTATGCCCGCAACGCCGATGGCGCGGTCAGTTTCGTCAGCAGCCGCGCCGGGGTCGAATCGATCCTGACGCCGACCGGCGGCTCGCTCGCCGGCATCGCCGAGGGCGCGGCGCGGCTGGGCGAGGCGCGCGCGTCGATCACCACACTCGCCACCGAATTCGTGAACGGCGTGAACGACGTGCAGGGCAGGGGGCAGGATCTTGCCGGCAAGGGCGGCAATCCGATGTTCGCGCTGGAAACCGGCGGCACCGTCAAGGCGGAGCTGAGCGATCCCGCCGCCATCGCCGCCGCATCGCCGGGCAAGGGCACGCGCGACAATGGCAATCTGTCGAAACTCGCCGACCTGCGCTCGACCGCGAAGTTCGAGACGCGCACCGTCGCGCTACAGGCCGCCAACGGCTCGGCGCTCGCCGCGCGCAAGACGGTGGCGCAGGCGCAAGGGTCGATCAACGACTCGGCGGTCGCCGCGCGCGATGCCGCCTCGGGCGTCAACCTCGATGCCGAGGCGATCGACCTGATGCGCTTCCAACAGGCCTATCAGGCGTCGAGCCGCGTGATCCAGGTCGCGCGCGAGACGCTCGATACGCTGCTCCAGATCCGATAGGCGCTCCGATGCAGATTTCCACCGCAGGCTTCTACAACCGCGCCGCCGCCCGCATGGCCGACCTGTCGTCGACCACCGAACGGTTGCAGACCGAAATCGCGACCAAGAAGGTCAACATCGCCTCCGACGACGCGACAGGCTGGACCCGGTTGGGCGGCATCAAGCGCGACGACGCGGCGGATGGCGCGTACAAGGCCAATATCACGCTGGCACGCGGGCTGTTGTCGCAGACCGATACCGCGCTCGAACAGGTGAGCGACCGGCTGGTCCGCGTCCGCGAACTGGCGATCAGCGCCAACAGCGGCACGCTGAGCATGGACGGCCGCGCGGGCATCGCCACCGAACTGGAGGCGATCCGCGACGACATGCTTTCGGTCGCGAATAGCAAGGACGTGCGCGGTCAGCCGATCTTCGGCGGCACCGGCGATGCGGCGTTCACGAAGGGGACGGGCGGCGCGATCGGCTATGCCGGCACCGGCGACGTCGCGACGCTGCCGATCGGCGAGGGCGCGCAGGTACAGGTCGGTGCCGACGGCGGACGGGTGTTCGGCGGTGCCGCCGACGCGACCGACATCTTCGCGACCATCGCCACGCTGGTGGCCACGCTGCGCGATCCCGCCGCCGCCTTGCCCGCCGCCGCCGGCAAGGCGCTCGACGATCTGACGAAGGTCGAATCGCAGGTCACGACCGCGCGCGCCTCGGCCGGTGCCCGCGCCGCGCGGCTGGAGGTCGAATCGGCGCGACTCGACACCGTTGCGCTCGACCGCACCGAAGCGCGCGTCGCGATCGAGGCGACCGACCTGCCAAGCGCCATGGTCGAGCTGCAAAAGACGATGACGGTGCTGCAGGCGACCCAGGCCAGCGTGGCCAAACTGGCCGGCATGTCGTTGTTCGATTACCTGAAATAAGCGCGACCCACCCCGACTCGGGGCCTTGGTAACCATTTCTCGACCTTCATGGTGAATAACCGGGAAAGCATGATCGCGCGTTCGGCGATCCCATTCCAAAGGGGCTAGTGCCACATGTTTCCGGCCATCGGTTTCGTCGTGCTGATCGCGATGGTGTTCGGCGGGTTCGCCATCACCGGCGGTGCGCTCGGCCCCGTCATGCACGCACTGCCGCACGAGATGCTCATCATCGGCGGCGCGGCGGTCGGCGCGCTCATCATCGGCAATTCGGGTAAAGAGCTGAAGGCGATGGGCGGCGGCTTCATGAAGGTGATGAAGGGGCCGAAATACAAGAAGCAGGATTATCTCGACGCGATCTTCCTCGTCTCGAAACTGATGAAGATGCTGCGCGCCGAAGGGCCGATCGCGCTCGAACCGCATGTCGAGGATCCGAAGTCGTCGGCGATCTTCTCCGAATATCCCCGGCTGATGGCCGATCACACCTTGGTCAACCTGATCGCCGACACGCTGCGCCTCGTCGTCGTTTCGTCGGGCACGCTCGACGTGCATGCGGTCGAGGAGGTCATGGATAATTCGATCAAGACCCATCATCACGAGGTGCAGGGGCCGCAGGGCACGCTCCAGGGCCTGGCCGACGCGCTGCCCGCGCTCGGCATCGTCGCCGCCGTGCTCGGCGTGGTCAAGACGATGGGTTCGATCGACAAGCCGCCGTCGATTCTGGGCGGCATGATCGGCTCGGCGCTGGTCGGCACCTTCCTCGGCGTGTTGCTGGCCTATGGTATCGTGGGGCCGCTCGCCACGCGGTTGCAGCAGGTGATCGACGCCGACGCCGCGATCTATCACGTCGTCAAGCAGATCATCATCGCCTCGCTGCACGGCCATCCGCAGCCGCTGGTGATCGAAGCGGCGCGTTCGGGCATCGCCCATCACAACCAGCCCGGCTTTGCCGAGGTGTTCGACGGCCTGCGCGGACGGTGAGGATGATGACCAGGAGGATCCGCTGATGGCCGCCCGCGCTCCGCACGGCAACAACCAGCCGCCCAAGATCATCATCGTCAAGAAGATCATCGACGCCGGCCACGGCGGCCATCACGGCGGCGCGTGGAAGGTCGCCTATGCCGACTTCGTGACGGCGATGATGGCGTTCTTCCTGCTGATGTGGCTGCTCGGCGCGACCAACGAGAAGCAGCGCAAGGCGCTCGCCGATTATTTCGCGCCGACGCTGGTCGAACTGAAGCAGAACTCGGCCGGATCGAACGGCATCTTCGGTGGTGAATCGATCATCGACAAGGACAATTACCCGCACAAGGCGCAGCAGACCGGCACCCGGTCGATGACCATCCCGGTCGATGCAAGCGGCGGCGACCGCACCGGCGCGGGCGACAAGGGCGCGATGAAGAACCGCCAGCAACTGGCGGCAGAGGACAAGCAGGCGTTCGACAAGATCAAGCGCACGCTGTCGCGTCGGATGCAGAGCGACGTACGTCTTGCCAAGCTGGCCAAGAACGTCCGTATCGTGCCGACGCGCGACGGGGTGCGGATCGATCTGGTCGACAATGCCGATTATTCGATGTTCGCGCTGGGCACCACCGCGCTCGCCCCCGAAGCCGGGGAGCTGATGCGCCTGATCGCCGATACCGTGCGCGACCTGCCCAACACCATCATGATCCGCGGCCATACCGATGCCGTCGCCTATGGCCGGCCGCAGGACATGAACAACTGGATGCTGTCGTCGGGCCGGGCCGAGGCGACCCGCCGCCGGCTGGCGCTGGGCGGGGTCGGCGAACGCCGCTTCGAACGGATCGAGGGCGTCGCCGATCGCGAACCGATGATCGTCAAGGATCCCTACGATCCGCGCAACCGCCGCGTGGCGATCACCCTGTTGTATCAGGCGACGCGCGGCTTTGGCGGCTGATCCAGCCGGCGTTCGGGCGGGGCCGGTCGTGACGCCGCGACCGGCCCCGCGTCGCGCTGCGGCGAAGTAGCAGGACGCCGCCAACGCCAACGAGGAACGCCCGCGCTCATCGCGCGGGCGTTCGTTTTACCGCCAGTCTGTCCAGGAAATCAGCGCGCCGCCACGCGGTAGCTGCCGCCGGTCACTTCGGTCGAGGCGACCAGGATTTGCGGATCGACCGCCAGCTTCGGCCCTTGCCCCGCCTGCCACTGCGCGAGCGCGATGCGATAGGCGTCATAGGCGCGATAAAATTCGACGAACGGCTCGTCGAGCGAGCCGAGGCCCGGCGCGGCGAAGCCGTCGAGGCTGCCGGCGGGCAGGTCGGCGACCTGCGCCAGCATCGGCAGCGCGGTCGCGCAGAAGCGCGCCCGCACCGGCGGCTGGGCGAAATAATTATACACCCGCGTCATCGAATCGTCGAACCGGTCCTGCCAGTCGCCACCGCCGCGCCGGTATTCCGCCTCCAGCGCGCGGTGCGCGGCGGCGAAGCGGGCGGCGTGGACCTTCAGCAACCGGTTATACTGCGCGACGCCATTGGGATCGCCGATGTCGCACTGGAGCGCGGCGACGTTCAGCGCCGAGCGGAGATGCCACAGCGCGGCGTTGGTGGAGAGCGTGCGGTTGATCGTCGCATAGCCACCATCGGGGGTGGCGGCGGGAATGGCGAGGTTGGCGGCCGCCCCCAGCGGTGGCTTGGGCATCGGTTGTGGTGCGGCGGCCACCGGCGGCACCGGCGGCGGAGCGACCGCCTCGGGCGCCTTTCTGGCGCACCCGTTCAGCAGGACCCCGCCCGCGAGGAATAGCGTGAAAAGCCGTGTACGCATCGAACCGAATCCCGTTCTGCCCCGAACCCCGGACGGTGACGACTATCGGCATCAATGACTTAGGCTTGGTTAACGGCGGTGATTTGTACTCCACCACTGACAGGTGGGGGGAGCCACAAGGCGAACTGCTCAGCGCTTCAGCAGAAACACCGCATGTTCAGCGCGGAAGTTCGCCGCCGCCGCCGTGGTGCGCTTGCCGCCCGACAGGAACCAGGCGTCGACCACGGTGATGCCGCGCTTGCCGACGAAGGCGCGGAAATCGTCGATCGTCACATGATGGATGTTGGGCGTGTCATACCATTCGAGCGGCAACAGCTTCGTCACCGGCATCCGCCCGCCCCACAGCAGCGAGGCGCGTACCCGCCAGTGCGCGAAATTGGGGAAGGATACGAACGCCTGCCCGCCGATGCGCAGCAGATGGTCGAGCACGACATGCGGGCGCATCGCAGTCTGGAGCGTCTGGCTGAGGATCGCATAGTCGAAGCTGGCGTCGGGATAGTCGGCGAGGTCGCGATCGGCATCGCCCTGCATCACCGACAGCCCCTTGGCCATCGCATCGGCGACGTTGCGCGCGTCGATCTCCAGCCCGCGCGCATCGACGCCGCGCGTGTCGCGCAACGCCGCCATCAACTGCCCGTCGCCGCAGCCCACATCAAGCACGCGCGATCCCGGCGCGACATGGGCGGCGATAATCGCCAGATCAGGGCGAAGCGTCATGCCCGCGCCTCCAGAAAGCCGCGCATCACCCGGTCGAGATCGGGCGATTCGAGCAGGAACGCATCATGGCCGAACGGCGACGACAGCTCGACGAAGCTGGCGGGCGCACCGGCGGCGTTGAGCGCATGGACGATGCTGCGCGACTCCGCCGTCGGATAGAGCCAGTCGGTATCGTAGCTGACGATGCAGAACCGCGCTTTCGTCGCGCGAAAGGCGTTGGCGAGAATGCCGCCATGTTCCTCGGCCAGATCGAAATAGTCGAGCGCGCGGGTGATGTAGAGATAGGAATTGGCATCGAACCGGTCGGTGAAGGCAAGGCCCTGATGCCGCAGATAGCTTTCGACCTGAAAATCGGCGTCGAAGCCGAACGTCTTGGACCCCGCCTGTCCATCGGCGCGCGCCTGCAACTTGCGGCCGAACTTGGCGGTGAGACCGGCTTCGGACAGATAGGTGATGTGCGCCGCCATCCGCGCGACCGACAGGCCGGCCGATGGGGCCGCGCCGTCGTAATATTCGCCGCCGGCCCAGTTGGGATCGGCCATGATCGCCTGCCGCCCGACTTCGTGGAACGCGATGTTCTGCGCCGAATGCCGCGCGGTCGAGGCGATCACCACCACCGCCTCGACCCGGTCGGGCAGCGTCGCCCCCCATGACAGCGCCTGCATGCCGCCCATCGACCCGCCGACCACCGCGCGAAGGCGTTCGATGCCGAGATGGTCGAGCAACATGCCCTGCGCGCGCACCATGTCGCGGATGGTCAGCACCGGGAAGCGCATCGCATAGGGGCGGCCGGTCGCGGGATCGATGCTGGCGGGACCCGACGATCCCATGCAACTGCCCAGCACGTTCGAGCAGATGACGAACTGTTTATCCAGATCGATCGGCTTGCCCGGCCCAATCATCCGCGACCACCAGCCGGGCTTGCCGGTGCGCGGATGGGCGGAGGCGACATGATGGTCGCCGGTCAGCGCGTGGCAGATCAGCACCGCATTGTCGCGCGCCGGGTTCAGCGTGCCATAGGTTTCATAGGCGATGTCGATCCGGTCGAGCACCGCCCCGCCGTCGAGCGCGAGGGGGGTGTCGAGCGTGACGCGGCGATCGGGACCGAAGCGGGAATCCATGGGCTTGCCGCTACCGGTCCGCGCCGGCCGGTTCAAGCCGCGTCGGGGGCGATCCGCCGTCCGAGCAGGCTGGCGGCGGCAAGCCGTCCGGTCTGCGCCGCGCCGTTCATATAGCCGGGATAGGCATCGGACAGATGCTCGCCCGCGAACACGATCCGCCCCGCGCGCGCCACCTGAGTCGCGCGGCCGTCGGCTTCCTCCAGCCACAACAGTTTCGCGAAACGGGTCAGCATCCCCGGCGGATAATTGACATAGGCCCCGCCGATCAGCGGATCGGCGCTCCATCCGGTGCGATCGAAGCTCCAGTCGGCGCTGCGGTGCGCGTTCAGCGCCACGAGCGCGGGGGCGAACAGCGCGTCGAGCTGCCCCGGTGCGGGCGGCGCGCCATGGGCGGTGAAGCCCGCCGCCTGATCGCCGCCAAAGAACCAGTTCCACACCGGGCGTTCGGGTCCGCCGCGTACCGTCGCGTCCCACCCTTGCGCGGCGGCGGCGGCTGGATCGGCCGACCACAGCTCGCCACCCTCGCCGATCGCCGCGCGCCATGGCGTGCTCGCCATCGCCCATTGCAGCTTTTCGTTGCGGCCCAGTTGCATCGCGCCGAGGAACTGCCGCCACGGCGCGGGCAGCGGGGCGGCGATCTCGATCCGGCGGGCGACGTTGGCGGGAAGCGCCAGCACGACATGATCGCAGGCGATGCGCGACAGGTCGCGGAACACGATGCCCGCGCCCCGGCCATTCGCCTCGACCCGGATCGCCTCGCGCGCGGTAGCGATGCGATCGGCGTGGAGTGCGGCCAGCGCCTCGACAAGCGTCGAGCTGCCGCCCGACAGGACATAGCGTTCGTCGCTGCCGCCCAGCACCTCCACCCGGTCCCCGTCGACGACGGGCAGGTTGAACAGCAGTCCGATCGCCGACACCCGATCGGGCTCCGCGCCATATTCGGTGCGCGCGGTCTGTTCGAGCAGGCGGCGGACCCACGGGTCGGGCAGCAGCGCGGCGTGGAGATCGAAATAGGCGGCCATCGACAGCCGGTCGAGCCGGCGCGCGGTGCCCTCGAAATCGTCCGACAGCGCCTTGGCGTCGAGGTCGATCCGCCGCGCGATCGGGCGCAGCGCGCGCGCCAGCCGGGCGTCGGACACGCTATCGCCATTCTCGACGATGATCGTGCGATGGGCGGTGTCCTTGCGATCGATCAGCGCGATGCCGAAGCGGCGGGCGAGCGCGTGCATGTCGGCATGGTCGGTGTTGACCAACTGTCCGCCGCGCTCGAACGCGACGCCGTCGGGCAGGCGACGGGTATGGACCCGCCCGCCCAGCCGCGCCTTCGCCTCGTACAGCCACGCATCGACCCCGGCGGCGCGCAGATGGTGCAGCGCGGTCAGCCCGGCGAGGCCACCGCCCAGAATCGCGACGCGGCCGGGCGCGGTCGGCCGGGCGGCCAGCGGCGCGGCCATGCCGGCCAGTCCGGTCGCCGCCAGCCCTTGCAACAACGCGCGGCGGGTGGCGCTCCAACTCGCCGGGACAGGCGCGGGCGCACCTTCATCGATCAGGTTGGCACGCCGTGCCGCCTGCATCGCCCGCCAGATCGTGTCGCCCGCCCGCATTGCCGCCCCTGTTCCGCTTGTCCCGCGTTGCAGCGGCCATAGCAGGCGATGGTTAACGGGTCTTGGTGTTCTTGGTGTAGCGGTCCCGATCCCTCGATCTTGCGTTCATGGCCGGCTTGGCGCAGGGGGCGGGGCCATGAACGCTCCCGCTCCCAAGCCATGGATCCTCGACATCGCCCCCTATGTCCCCGGCCGGTCGAAGACCGACGACGGGCGGCAGGTGGCGAAACTCTCGTCGAACGAGAACCCGCTCGGCACCTCGCCGCACGCCCGCGCCGCCTTCGCGCAGGCCGACCGCAGCCTCGAGCGCTATCCCGATCCCGGTGCCGCCGATCTGCGCGCGGCGATCGCGCAGGCGCATGGGCTGGACCCGGCGCGGATCATCTATGGCACCGGATCGGACGAGGTGCTGCATCTGGCCGCCGGGGCCTATGCCGGGCACGGCGACGAGGTGATCTTCGTGCGCTACGGCTTCGCGGTCTATGAGATCGCGACGCGGCGCGTCGGCGCGACCCCGGTGGTGGCGCCGGACAAGGATCACGCGACCGACGTCGATGCGATCCTCGCCTGCGTGACCGACCGGACGCGCGTGGTGTTCGTCGCCAATCCGAACAATCCCACCGGCACCTATTCCCCCCGCGCGGAGATCGCGCGGCTGCACGCCGCCCTGCGCCCCGACATCCTGCTGGTGCTCGATCAGGCCTATGCCGAATATCTCGAGGATCACGAGGACGACCACGGCCTCGACCTCGCCCGGACGCAGGCGAACGTGCTGGTCACGCGGACCTTTTCCAAGATCCACGGTCTGGCCGCCGAGCGGATCGGCTGGGGCTATGGCTCGGCGGAGGCGATCGACGCGATGCACCGCATCCGCGCGCCGTTCAACGTGACGACCGCCGGACAGCAGGCGGCGATCGCGGCGGTGCGCGATACCAGCTTCGTCGAGGCCAGCCGCGCGCACAACCGCCAGTGGCGGACATGGTTCGAAGGTGAGATCGCCGCGCTGGGCAACGCGGGCCTGCGCGCCGTGCCATCAAAGGCCAATTTCGTGCTGGTGCTGTTCGATGGACCGGTCAGCGCGGGCGACGCCTATCAGGGGTTGATGGACAAGGGCTTCATCACCCGCTGGCTGCCCGGACAGGGCCTCGCCAACGGCCTGCGTATCTCGATCGGCACCGAGGCGGAGGTACGCGGCGTCGCCGCCGCGCTTCGCGAGATCGTGGGCGGCTGATGCTGCCGTTCGCGCGGGTCGCGATCCTCGGGCTGGGGCTGATCGGATCGTCGATCGCCCGCGCGGTCCGCGCCGACATGCCGGGCGTGCGGCTGACCGGGCATGACGCCTCGGCGGAAGCGCGCGAGACGGTGCGCGCGCTGGGCCTGCTCGACGATGTCAGCGACCATGCCGGCGCGGCGGTGATCGATGCCGATCTGGTGATCCTGTGCGTGCCGGTCGGCGCGATCGGCCCGGTCGCCGCCGAGATCGCGCCCGACCTGCCCCCCGGCGTCGTCGTCAGCGACGTCGGGTCGAGCAAGGCGGGCATCGCCGCCGCACTGGCGCAGGCCCTGCCCGGCGTCGCGATCGTTCCCGCGCATCCGGTGGCGGGGACGGAACGCAGCGGGCCGGAGGCGGGCTTCGCCACGCTGTTCAAGGGCCGCTGGTGCATTCTCACGCCTGCGGCCGACGCCGACCCGCTCGCGGTCGAGCGCGTCGCCGAATTCTGGCGCAGGATCGGGGCGGACATCGAAATGATGGACGCGCAGCACCATGATCTGGTGCTGGCGATCACCAGCCACCTGCCGCACCTGATCGCCTATACCATCGTCGGCACCGCCAGCGATCTGGAGGCGGTGACGCAGAGCGAGGTTATCAAATATTCGGCGGGCGGTTTCCGCGACTTCACCCGCATCGCCGCGTCCGACCCGACGATGTGGCGCGACGTGTTCCTCGCCAACAAGGACGCGGTGCTGACCATGCTCCAGCGCTTCTCCGAGGACCTGTCGGCGCTGCAACGCGCGATCCGCTGGGACAAGGGCGACGAACTGTTCGACCTGTTCAGCCGCACCCGCACCATCCGCCGCTCGATCGTCGAACAGGGGCAGGACGACGCCCGCGAGGACTTCGGACGGCGGCACGGGTAGGGGACGCTAGGGCCGATCGACCTTCCTTCGCGCGTCGTCACCCCGGACGTGTTCCGGGGTCCACTTGTCCCCGAACGCTGTCGATACAGCCTCAAGGCGCACCGATTGCCGAGCCGTGGACCCCGGAACAAGTCCGGGGTGACGAAAGGGGTGGCTGTTTCGACCGAAAATAACGAAGATCGGCCGGCAATGCTGAATGTCGATCCGGCCTAGAACCGCCCTTCCACCGCCGCCCCCGCCGGCAACCCCACGAACGGCAGCGTCGCGGCGCCGTCGCCGGTCATCTGGAACTTCAGCACGCCGTCCTCGCGCAGCGTCGCGTCCATCAGCGTGCGGCGGCGCTGCGCGTCGGGGGCCAGCCGCACCCGCGTCTCCTGCCCGATATGCTCGGCGGTCAGCAGCAGCGCAGGGGTTGGCGTCGCGATGCCGGCCCTGGTCGCGCAACTGCCCGGATCGATCGCGACGCGGCCGTCGGCCATCGCCGATCCGCTGGCGGTCGATAGTTTGGACAGGTCGATCTGCATCGTCGCGTCGCAGGTGAAGGGCAGATCGGGTTGCAGCGCCTGAAGCAGCGAGGCATCGGCCGATCCCGCCACCTTGTCCAGTTGCACGCCACTGCCCCAGGCGATCGCCTGTCCGCCCAGATCGGTATCGGGGCCGGTCGCGGTCCAGTCGACCGCGAAGCCGAGGCTGGTGAGGCTGCGCAGCGGCGCGAACCGCCATTCCAGCCGGCTGCCCCCCGCCACGCCGACCTCGCCGTGCCAGATCGTACCGCCGACCCCGCTGCGCCATGCGACGTTGCGCACGATCAGGCTGGCGGGCAATGTCGCGACCATCGCGATCGCGAACGAGACTATGCCGAGGGTGGCGAAGGCGATACTACGCCGCCGTGCCTGACTCCGTGAAAGACCCGGCAATGCCAACGCGACGCGCGACGCTGAAACTGGTGGGACAGGGCCTTGCGCTGTCGTCGGCGGCATCGATCGCATCCCCCCTGTGGGCGGCGCGCCGGGCGAAGGGCGTGGCCGCGTTGCTGGTGCCGCTCACCGGTGAACGGGCGGCGCTGGGCCGTAGCATAGCCGCCGCGGCGATGCTCGCCGAAACCGACGCCACGGCGCTGCGCGTGATCGATACCGGCGGCAGCGCCGACGGTGCGGTGCGCGCCGCGCTGGCGGCGGTGAAGGGCGGCGCGGCGCTGTTGCTGGGGCCGCTCACCGCTGCCGAGACGCGCGCGGTGGCCACCGCCGTCGGCGCGCGCGTGCCGGTGGTGGCGCTGACCAACGATGCCGCCGCGCAGGGAAATGGCGCGTTCGTGCTGGGCATCACCCCGGCGCAGGCGACCGGCGCGCTGCTCGGTTATGCCCGGTCGCGCGGGGTGCGTCGCGTCGCGGCGCTCGACGACGGAACGCCGTGGAGCAGCGCCTGCGTCGCGGCGGCGAAGCGCGCGGAGGGCGATCTCGGCCTCATCGTCCTTCCCACGCCGGCGGGCGGGGTGGTGAGCGAGGCGGATGCGCTGTTCGTGCCGGGGGGAAGTGCCAGCGCGCTGGCGAGCATGGCGCGGGCGCGGGCCGGCGGCATGCAGTTGCTCGCAACCGTGCAGGCGCTCGACTATCGCCCTGACGCGCTGACCGCGCTGGAGGGGGCATGGATCGCCAGCCCCGATCCGGCGCGCTTCGCGACCTTCGCCGCCGCCTTCGCCGCGCGCAACGGTGGCCGGCCCGGCGCGATCGCCGCGCTCGGCTATGACGCCGCCGGCATCGCCAAGACCCTGCGCGCGGGCGACCTGCTGAGCCGCGAGGGGTTGCTGCGCGAGGCTGGGTTCGATTGCGCGACCGGCCCGCTGCGCTTCCGCGCCGACGGCAGTTGCGCGCGCGACTTCGCGATCCTCGTCGCCGCGAACGGCGCGTACGAGAAGGTGGCCGAGAGCCGCGGGGCATGATCGAAGCAGGTGTAAGCCTATCGTCACCCCGGACTTGTTCCGGGGTCCACGGTCCCGCAAACGCCGCGACCGTTCCTTGCGCGGAACCGTGGACCCCGGAACAAGTCCGGGGTGACGATGAAGGGGCGGGTCCGGTTGTCGAACCTAGCCAAGCCGGCTTCACCCTGCTCGAACTGATGATCTCGCTCGGCCTGTTCGCGCTGATCGCGGTGGCGGGGCTGACGCTGGTCGACAGCGTCATCGGCGTCGACGGGCGGACCGAGGCGCGACTCGACCGGGTGGCCGACCTGCAACGCGCGATGGTGGTGATTTCGAGCGACCTCGACCAGATCGCGCCGGGGCCGCTCGCCGGGGACGCCGCTGGGGTGCGCTTCGCCCGCGCCGCGCCGGGGTTCGGCGGGCCGGCGGTGCCGGTCGCCTACCGCGTCGTCGGCGGCCGGCTGGAACGGATCGTCGGCGGCCGGCCGCAACAGGTGCTCGATCAGGTGGCGGGCGCGCGCTGGCGCTATTTCGACGGCGGCTGGCTGCCGGCATGGCCGCCCGCGCCCGATCGCTCGGGCGAATGGCCGCGCGCGGTGGTGGTCGAGCTGCAACTGGGCGGGACGGGCGGCGGAACCCTGCGCCGTGTCGTCACCTTGCCGGTCCCGGCGCAGCCGTCATGAGCCGCTCGGTGGCCGAGCGCGAGCGCGGCATGATCCTCGTCAACGTGCTGATGTTCGTCGCGATCGCCAGCGGACTCGTCCTGCTCATGATAAACCGCGAGGAACTGGCGCTCGACCGCTCGATCCGCTCGCGCGAAGCGTCGCGCGCGCTGGCGGTGGTGCGCGGCGGCGAGCTGTCGGCGCTGACCGCGCTGCAACGCGACGCGCGGGTCGCGCCCGAGGCGGATTATCCCGGCGAACCGTGGGGGTCCTTGAGCGAGAACGGCATCGCGATCGACGGCGGCCGCTTCGACCTCGCCATCGCCGACGCGCAGGGGCGCTTCAACGTCAATTCGGTGCGGCGCGGCGAGGACCCGATCCCGCAGCTGGTCTTCATCCGCATCGCCCGCGCCGCCGGCCTGTCCGACGAACAGGCGGTCGCCGGTATCGCCCTCATCCGCGAGCGCGGGCCGGTGCAGGACCTACGCCCGCTCGCCGCGTTCTTGCCGCCCGACAAGGCGGCGCTGCTGGCGCGCATGGTCACGGCGCTGCCCGGCGACACCCCGGTCAATCTCAACGCGGCGACCCCCGAACTGCTCGGCGTGCTGTTCGAACCGGCGCAGGTCCAGCGGCTGCTCGCGGTGCGCAACCGGCAGGGCTATCTCTCGAAGGAAGACCTGACCCGCGAGGACGTGACCGTGCCGGCGGGCACCGGCTTCCAGTCGAGCCATTACTGGGTCCGCACCCGCGCGACGATCGGCGGCACGGTGCAGCAGGGCGCGACGCTGGTCGAACGTATCAAGACCGAGACGGGAACGCTGGCGGTGCCGGTGGAACGCTGGCGCAACGCGGCGATCCCGCCCGAGGTGCCGGGGTTCGGGTCGGGAGCAGGCTGATACGACGGGATGACGAGGACCGTAGCGACGGTTGACGCCCGATAACGTCCTTTCCAGCAAGCATCTGTTCGATTAGCATTCCCGGATGTCCCGGATCGCACCTTATGCCGATTTCGTCGGATGGTCGGCTTTCAGCGTCGCGATAGCGATCGTGATTTTTGTGCCGGAGCGAAGCGGGTGGTCATTCCCGTTATACCTGATCGCTGGCGCACTATTCGTCGTCAGCATTGTCCAACGGCGTGGTTTCACGGACGACGGCTGATCGCTAGGCCGGATCGGCATTCAGCCTTGGCAGGGGAAATCTGCCCTCGAACCCCCCGCGTCATCCCCGCGCAGGCGGGGATCCATACACGCCGACGCCGGTGATCGAACCTGTCTCGTTGCGTCTATGGGTTGCCGCCTGCGCGGGAACGACGAAAAGGTGTAGCATCTGCTGAATGTTGACCCCGCTCAGGCTACGATGCCGGCAGGCGGCACAAACATGGATGCGGCTGAAGCTGAAGTTCTGACGCGCCGGACAGATCGGTCCTCGTAGAACCGGACGTCATCCCAGCGAAGGCTGGGATCTCATAGTGACAGGGCGAGGCAGGAACCGCCTGAGGCCCCAGCCTTCGCTGGGGCGACGCTTCCATATCGATGGGTTAGGCCCCTCAATACCCCACCCACGCATTCTCGATATGCCGCACTCCCGCCCCCTTGGCGATCAGGATCACGTCGATCCGCACGTCCTCGCCACCCGCCGCATAGCGCGGCATCAGCACTTCCGCCGCAGCCGCGACCCGCGCCAGCCGGCGTTCGTCGATCGCCATGTCCAGCCCGGCAGCGCTCGCCCGCAACTTCACCTCGACGAACGCGATCAGCCCGCCGCGCCGTGCGATCAAATCGACCTCGCCGGCCTTGGTCTTCACCCGCCGGCCGACGATCTCCCAGCCTTTCAGCCGCAGCCACCATCCTGCCAGCCGCTCGCCGCGCCGCCCGGCCGCATCCGCCGCCACCCGTGAGGCGCGGGTGCGCGTCACTCGCCCTTCATCGCCAGCGCCCGCGCGTACAGCGCCTTGCGGTCGAGCCCCAGCGCCTTCGCCACTTCCCCCGCTGCTTTGGACGCGGGCAGCCGGGTCAGCGCCTCGCGCAGCGCCGCCTCGCCATCCTCGGCCGTGGCGGGCGGCGGCGCGCCCGGCGGCGCGACGACGATCACGATCTCGCCCCGGGGCGGCGCATCGGCATAGCGTTCCGCCAGTACCGACAGCGTCCCCGTCACGCATTCCTCGAACCGCTTGGTGATCTCGCGCGCGACGCCGGCCTCGCGCTCGCCCAGCCCTTGCGCCAGCGCCGCCAGCGTCACCGCCAGCCGCGGTCCGCTCTCATAGAACACCAGCGTCGCGCGTATGCCCGCGATCTCGGCGATTGCCTCGGCGCGGGCATGCGCCTTGGGCGGCAGGAAGCCGGCGAACAGGAACCGGTCGGTCGGCAGCCCCGCCAGCGTCAGCGCCGCCACCGCCGCGCACGGCCCCGGGATCGTCACCACCGCATGGCCCGCCGCGCGCGCATCGCGCACCAATTTGTACCCCGGATCGGAGATCAGCGGCGTGCCGGCGTCGGACACCAGCGCCACCGCTTCCGACGCCATCCGTGCGATCAGCCCGGGGCGCATCCCCTCGGCATTATGGTCGTGATACGGAATCATCGGCCGTTTGACGCCGATATGACGCAGCAGGCCGGCGGTGACGCGGCTGTCCTCCACCGCGATCACCTCGGCGCGCGACAATATGTCGGCAGCGCGCGGACTTAAGTCTGCGAGATTGCCGATCGGGGTCGCAACGATGTAGAGGCCGGGGGCAAGTTTCTCGGTCATCAGGATACCCCATGGCAGACACCACCGCCCGCCCGCAATGGCGTCACCATCTCGCGCGGGGGTTTGCGGTGCTCGGCGTCGCCTTGCTGTCCGCCTGTACCGGCATCGTGCCCAAGGGGCCGGTGGAGCAGGCCCCGCCGGCGCCCACCCGGCCGCAGCCGACCCGACCCGACCCGATCACCGGCGGCATCCCGCTCGATACCCAGCGCCACCGCGTCGCGCTGCTGGTGCCGCTCACCGGCCCCAACGGCGGCGTCGGCCGCTCGATCGCCAATGCGACGCAACTCGCGCTGCTCGATTCGCGCAGCGAGCGGGTGCGGATCACCACCTATGACACCGCGACCGGCGCCGCCGCCGCCGCACAGCGCGCCATCGCCGAGGGCAACCGCCTGATCCTCGGACCCCTGCTCGCCGACGATGTCCGCGCGGTGGCACCCATCGCGCGCGGCGCGAAGGTGCCGGTCATCAGCTATTCCAACGACGTGTCGGTCGCGGGCAACGGCGCGTATCTGCTCGGCTACACCCCGGCGCAGTCGATCGACCGGGTGGTCGGCTATGCCCGCAGCAGCGGCATCACCCGCTTCGCCGGGCTGGTGCCCGCCGGCGTTTATGGCCAGCGCGCCTCGACCAGCTTCCTGCGCGCGGTCGAACAGGCCGGCGGGCAGGTCGTCTCGCTCCAGACCTATGACCGGGGGCAGGGGCAGGTGGCGGCCGCCGTCACCCGCCTGTCGCGCACCTCGCCCTATGAAGCGGTCCTCATCGCCGATCAGGCCGGCACCGCCGCCGTGGCGGTGCCCGCGATCCGCCGGGGCACGAGCAAGGGCGCGCGCGTGCTCGGCACCGAATTGTGGAACACCGAAACCGGGCTGGGGTCGATGCCGGCGCTGAACGGCGCATGGTATGCCAGCGTCTCGAACGCGCTCTATCGCCAGTTCGCCACCAAATATCGCGCGCGTTTCAACGCCGCGCCCTACCGCCTGTCGAGCCTCGGCTATGATTCGGTGCTGTTGACCATCCGCATCGCCCGCGACTGGCCGATCGGCCGCGACTTTCCCGAATCGCGCCTGCGTGGCGAGGACGGGTTTGCGGGGCTGGACGGCGCGTTCCGCTTCGGCCGCGACGGCGTGGCCGAACGCGCGCTGGAGGTGCAGGAGGTGCGGACGGGCGGCGCGGTGACGGTATCGCCTGCGCCGCGGACCTTCGGGGAGTAGAGCCACCCGTCGGTTTCGTTCGCTTCTTGTTGATTCACGCGAAGGCGCGGAGAGGCGGAGGCGTTGCGTTCGCGACTGGGTCGGCGGTTTGATCGGTATGAGGTCGAGTGCGGATGCGCTCGACCAGGAAGAAGGGGTTTTCGCGCAAAGGCGCAGAGGCGCGGAGAGAAGGGGGCGCTTGCCGCGCCAGCGGCTTTCCTTTGTTACCCGGCAAACGGGACGCTTCGCCGGACAGGCATCAGCCGTTCCGACCGGAACCGCTCTGCGCCTCCGCGCCTCCGCGTGAACCGACCTTTTTAGCGTCCGCTCTCAAGCCACCCCGAACGGGACCACCCGGTTCTCGGCATAATGGCCGATCGTCGCGCGCCCCAGATACGGCACGCCCATCGCCCGTGCCCAGCGGGTGACGATCGCCTCCTCGCTCTCGCCGAACTCGGTATCCTCGGGGCTGCGGTCCGTCACCGCGCCCAGCCGCAACCCGGCGATCCCCTGCAACTGCGTCGCGGCGGCAAGCTGGAAGAACAGCCGGTCGAGCCGGTACAGGTCCTCGCCCACCTCCTCGACCATCACGACATGGTCGGTCAGGTCGGGGAGCCACGGCGTCCCGATCAGCGCGCACAGGATGACGAGGTTGAACGCCACCGTTGGCCGCCCGTCCAGCTCGGGGGCGAGCACCCGCCGATCGCCGTCGACCAGCCATGCCAGCGTGCGCGCCGCGCTGTTGGTGCCGCCGGCCTTGCCGACCTGCCCCGCCATCGGCCCGTGCGTCGGCCGTCCGATCCGCCGGGCATAAAGCGCGCCGAGCAGGAACCCCATGTCCGAAAACCCGACATAGGCCTTGGCCGCCGCCGCGCGGTTCAACTTCGGGATCACGGCGGACAGGATACGGTTCGACCCATATCCGCCGCGCGCGAACCAGATCGCGTCGAACCCGGGATCATTGGCGAACTCCAGAAACGCGGCGGCGCGCTGTTCGTCGGTCCCGGCGAAATGCCCGGCGTCGAGGAAGCATTGCGGATGCACCACGAGATCGAGGGCGGGGTAGGTGAGGGCGGCAAACCCCAAAGTGCGCGCCATCGCACCCTCGTCTACCCGCCGCGCGGGCGCCACCACTCCGATCCGCATGTCCCGGTCCCGCTTGCAAGGTTGGATTTGGGGCGATAGCGCCGGGGGATGCTCCACGGCAAATCCTTCTTCCTCGTCGGCATCGGCGGTTCGGGCATGCTGCCCCTCGCGATGATCCTCGCCGGGCGCGGTGCGACGGTCGCCGGATCGGACCGCAGCCTCGATACCGACAGCCTGCCCGCGAAGTTCGATTCGCTGCGTGCGGCCGGCATCGCGCTGTTCCCCCAGGATGGCAGCGGCATCGTGTCGGCCGACCAGATCGTCGTCGCCTCCGCCGCGATCGAGCCGACCGTCGCCGACATCGTCGCCGCCGTGGCGGTCGGGGCACGGCGGATGGGCCGCGCCGAGCTGCTCGCCGAACTGTTCAACGCGGCAGCCTTGCCGATCGGGGTGGCGGGCACCAGCGGCAAATCGACCGTGACCGGCATGATCGGCCATATCCTCCATGCCGTGGGCCGCGACCCGACCGTAATGAACGGCGCGGTGATGAAGAATTTCATCGCGCCCGACCGCCCCTTCGCCAGCGCGCTGGTGGGCACGGGCGATGCCTTCGTCAGCGAGGTGGATGAAAGCGATGGATCAATCGCCTTCTATCATCCGCGCATCGCGGTGCTGAACAACGTCAGCCTCGACCACAAGTCGCTGGAGGAGCTGCGCATCCTCTTCGGCGGCTTCGCGGCGCGCGCCGGGCACACGATCGTCAACGTCGGCGATGCCGAAGCCGCCGCACTGGCGATGGAAATGGCGGAAAGCCGCCGAACGACCTTTGCGATCGACGCTCCGGCGGACATGATCGGGTGTAAACTTTGTAAACTTTCGGCCTCGGTCGACTTCACGCTGCGGGTCGGGGATCGCTCGTACGACGTCCATCTGGCGGTCCCCGGCGCGCACAATGTCGCGAACGCGCTGGCTGCGATCGGCGCGGTCGTTGCCGCCGGCGTTCCGATCGAGGCGGCGATCGCCGCGATCGCCGGCTTCACCGGGCTCAAGCGCCGCTTCGAGCTGGTCGGCACCGCAGGTGGCGTGACCGTCATCGACGACTTCGGCCACAACCCCGACAAGATCGCCGCGACCATCGCCACGCTGCGCGCGCACCCCGGCCGGCTGCTGCTGTTGTTCCAGCCGCATGGCTATGGTCCGCTCAAGGTCATGCGCCGCGAACTGGTGGCGATGTTCGCCGCGCGGTTGCAGGGCGACGACCTGCTGGTGCTGCCCGATCCGGTCTATCGCGGCGGCACTGTCAGCCGCGAAGTGACCAGCGCCGACATCGTCGCCGATCTGGCCGTCACCGGCACCCCGGCCCGCCACATCCCCGATCGCGCCGCCGCCGCCGCGCATCTGGCGGCGCAGGCACGGCCGGGCGATCGCATCGTCGTGATGGGCGCGCGCGACGACACGCTGTCGGCGCTGGCGGCATCGATCGTGACGATGCTGGAGGCACGCACGTAACCCCTATCGCCCCGACCCGACTGGCAATATGATAATCAAATAGCCGAATTTGTCGGACAAGGGGAGAGGCCAGTTGGTCGAGAAGCGGGCGGGTAGCGCCACCACCACGGGACTGGCGTTCGCCGCCGTCACCACATTGTTCTTCGCGTGGGGGTTCATCACCTCGCTGATCGATCCGTTGGTCGCGGCGGTGAAGGGCATCTTCACCCTCACCGATTTCGAGGCGCAGTTCGCCGCCACCGCCTTCTTCCTCGCTTACGGCCTCATCTCGATGCCCGCCGCGATCCTGCTCGCGCGGCTGAAGGCGGTGCCTTCGATCCTGTTCGCGCTCATCACCATGGTCGTCGGCTGTCTGACGATGCTGGTCGCGGCCAATCTGGCGGTGTTCCCGCTGGTGCTGCTCGGCCTGTTCATCCTCGCCGCCGGGATCACCGTGCTGCAGGTCGCGGCGAACCCGCTGGCGGCGGCGCTGGGCGATCCGAAGCTCAGCCATTTCCGCCTGACGCTCAGCCAGACGTTCAATTCGTTCGGCACCTTCCTCGGGCCGCTGCTGGGGGCCACGCTGTTCCTCGACGGGGTCGAGGTGAAGGACGGCACGGTCCTGACCGATGCGGTTCGCGCCGGGGCGCTGGCCGGGATCGACCGCGCCTATTTCTGGATTGCCGGGCTGATCGCGGCGCTGGCGCTGTTCTTCTTCCTCAGCCGCCGGGTCGTCTCCGCCGCCGTGCCCGCAACGCCGGCACAGGTTCCGTCTGCGGGCACGCTGCTGTCCGAAGCGTTTTCGTCGCGCTGGGCGCTGCTCGGCGCGGGCGCGATCTTCCTCTATGTCGGCGCGGAAGTCGCGATCGGGACGCAGATGGCACTGTTCCTCAACGCCGACAGCGTGTGGGGCATGTCCGACGCCGCGTTCGGCGTGCCGCTGCTCGGCTTCGCGATGGGCAGCGACGGGGTTCCCGGCGTCTCGCTTCAGGAAGCGGGCAAGGCGGTCGCCTTCTACTGGTTTGGCGCGATGGTCGGCCGTTTGATCGGAACGGTACTGCTCGCGAAGGTAAAGGCGTACAAGCTGCTGGCGCTGTTCACCGCCGTCGCGGTGGCGATTTGCCTGTATGTCGCGGCGGTCGGCGGAATCACCGCCGGGTTCGTGGCGATCTCCATCGGGCTGTTCAATTCGATCATGTTCCCGGTGATCTTCACCCTGACGCTGGAACGGTCGAGCGCGAGCGAGGCGGCGACGTCGGGGTTGCTCTGCACCGCGATCGTCGGCGGGGCGATCGTGCCGTTGATCGTCGGCATCGTGTCGGGCGCGACCAGCCACGGCGTCGCCTTCGTGGTGCCGGCGCTCTGCTATGCCGCGCTGTGCGTCTTCGCGCTTGCCGCCGGGCGGACGGGGGTGCGCAACGTCGCTTCGGCGAAGAGCCTGCACTGATCGTCGCTTAACCGCTGTCGCCCGTCGATGTCGCGGCCATGGTCGCGGCATCGACAAGGAGACATGCCATGCCGTTCACGAAACTCGCTATCGTCCTTGCCGCCGCCACCCTGCCACTGGCCGCCGCCATCGCGCAGGACCGGTACGAAGGGGCGGGGGCGACGCAGGAGATGGACTGCGGCGGGCAGGGTGCGACCATCGTCGGCGCGAGCAACATCATGACCGTGACCGGCGCGTGCAGGACGCTGGTGATCGAAGGCGCGGGCAACCGCGTCACCGTCGATCTGGCCCCTCGCGCGACGATCCGCATCACCGGGGCCAGCAATCAGGTGGTGTGGCGCACCCCCGACCGCAGTAAGCCGCGCGTCAGCGTGACCGGGGCTGGCAACCGGGTGTCGATGGCACGGTAAGCGCCGCGCGGCGGGGTCAGGCCGGTTCTGCGATCCGTTCGCCCAGCGCCACCTGCGCCAGCGCGATCGATCCGAGCGGCCCCGCCTGATCGCCCAGTGCCGGGGCGACGATGTAGGGCGCGCCCTCGGGCAGCGGCAGATAGCCGTTGATGCTCTCGCGCAGCGCCGGCTCGATCCGGGCCAGCACGTGCGGCTGCTTGTTCATCACCCCGCCGCCGATCGCGATGCGCTGCGGTCCGGTGGTCGCGACCATCGCATGACACATCGCGACGATCGCCGAGACGACCCGGTCCCACACGGGATGGTCGTCCGGGATGGTCGAGACATGCACGTCGCCCAGCGCCGCCTTGATGCCGGTGCCCGATGCCAGTCCCTCGACGCAATCGTCGTGGAACGGACAGCCGCTGGGCAAGGTGTCGTGCGCCAGACGGGGAACGCGCAGATGGCCGATCTCGGCATGGCCGATCCCGCGCGTCGGCGCGCCGTTGACCAGCAACCCGACGCCGACGCCGGTGCCGATCGTCACATAGGCGAAATCGGTCAGGCCCTTGCCCGATCCCCAGCGCGTCTCGGCATAGGCCGCGCCGTTGACGTCGGTGTCGAACGTGACCGGCACGTCGAGCTCGGCCGACAGCCGCCCGGCGACATCGGCCATCGCCCAATGGGGCTTGGTGGTGGCGAGGATATGCCCCCAGGTCGGCGAAGCGCGGTTGAGATCGACCGGACCGAAGCTGGCGATGCCCAGCGCGGCGAAGCCATGGGTCGACCACCAGCGCTCCAGCACCGCGGCGATCGCGGGCAACGTCTCGTTCGGGTGGGTCGTCGGCACGGTTTCCTGCGCCAGTATCGCACCGGGTCCATAGGCGAGGGTGCAGACGCATTTGGTGCCGCCCAGTTCCACCCCTGCGAACGGCAATACGTCGCCACCCGACCGCGGTTCGCGGTCCATCGCCACAGTCATCCTCGTCAAACCCTGTTGTCCGGTAGTTGCCAACACCGTCGCAGGCTTTGGTTTAAATAGCAAATATGAAATTCTTATTCAGTTCAATCGCTTTCGACGACTGCTTTCCATAGCGCGTTGGTGCGCGGCAACAGGAAATGGCTGAACGGCAGAATCGCCGCGCCGACCGCCGGGGCATCTTCGGCCAGCATCGCGCGGCGGACCGGGGCGAGCGCTGGGATATTGTCGGCCTCGGCGGTCAGCCGCGCGGTCAGCCGCCGCGCCAGCGCATCGACATGGGCACCGGGCAGCCGTCCGCCGATGAACACCGCCGCCGGATTGATGAGGCAGTTGATCGCGACCAGCGGTTCGACCAGCCGGTCGACCGCCTCGTCGATCCAGCGGTCGACGATCGCGATCAGCGCCGGGTCCTCGGCCCGGTCGCCCAGCATGTCGGCGATGGTGAAGCCGGCGGCGCGCAACGGATGCGACAGGCCGGAGAGCGATACGCTGTGCTGGATCTGGGCCCGTCCGCCGCGACCATCGCTGCCCAGCAGGAAGCCGATCTCGCCCGAACGGCCGCTCGCTCCCCGGAAATAGGCCCCGTCGAGCACGAGTCCGCCGCCCAGTGCGGAAGAAATCAGAATATAGAAAAAACTGGCATGGTGCTGGCCATGGCCCAGTTGCTGTTCGCCCATCGCGGCGGCGGCGGCGTCGTTTTCGACGAAGACCGGCAGCGCGACCGGTTCGGCGAACAGCGCGGCCATGTCGACGCTTTCCCATTCGGCATAGCTGGCTGGCCGGCCGGGCAGGTCGACGGTGCCGAGATCGTCGGGACGGGCCACGCCGATGCCGACGATGCGGTCGGCATCGATCCCCGCATCGGCGATCAGCGCGCCGATCTGCGCGCCGTAGAAGGCGGCGACATCGGCCGGCAGCGCGAAATCGACATCGTGGCTGGCGCGCGCCAGCGTCTGTCCGGCGAAATCGACCAGCACGATCGTCACATGATCGCGATCGACGTTGATGCCGATCGCATAGCAGGCGGCGGGCTTCACGACCAGCTTGGCCGGCGGCTGGCCGCGCCCGCCGCGCCGGCGCCCGGCTTCCTCGATCAATCCCTCGTTCAGCAGCCGACGGGTGATATTGGCGATGGCCGGCGGCGTCAGGCCGGTGATGTTGGCCAGATCGATGCGGGTCAGCGACCCCGACACGCGAATGGCGTGCAGCGTGATCCGCTGGTTATGATCCGCCGCCCGGGCCAGGTTCGTGCCCGACAGGCGGATGGGTTCCGGCGCGCTCACCATTGATCGGGGCGACCCGCGGCGGAAAGGAACGTCGTCACGCTGGCTGATCTCCCGAGGCTCCACCCGTGGAACGGCCCGGGCAGCTTGTTTGACGGGCACGGTGGACCAGTGCGTTACCGGTATCAATCCGAAAACATGCGATCGTTCCCAAAGCGGTCCGATAACGTCGTTGACAACGCTGTCTGTTTTGACGATCGAAGCGGAAACGCGCGCAACCGGCATGAGGGGGCGCGGCTTAGGAGAGTGATGCGATGACCCCGGCCAAGACGTTCCTGCTGAGCACCGTGCTGGCCGCGCTGGGTGCCGCATCCGCCGCACCGGCACAGACCGTGCCGGCCCCGGCCCCCGCCGCGACGGTCCACCCCGAGCTTTGGCCGCGCGCCAACTGGCCGTACAAGACCGACGCGAAGATCGAGGCGCGGATCGCCGACCTGCTCAAGCGGATGACGGTCGAGGAAAAGGTCGGTCAGGTCATCCAGGGCGATATTGCCAGCCTGACCCCCGCCGACGTCAAGCGCTATCACCTGGGTTCGGTGCTGAACGGCGGCAATTCCGCGCCGAACAACGACGAGTTCGCGCCTGCCTCCGAATGGCTGAAGCTCGCCGATCGCTTCTACGAGGCGTCGGTCGACAAGTCCGACGGCGGCGTCGGCATTCCCGTGATCTGGGGCACCGATGCGGTCCATGGCCACAGCAACATCGTCGGCGCGACGCTGTTCCCGCACAACGTCGGGTTGGGCGCGATGCGCGACCCGGTGCTGATGCGGCGGATCGCCCAGGCGACGGCGGCGGAAATCCGCGCGACCGGCATCGAATGGACCTTCGCCCCGACGATTACCGTGCCGCAGGACATTCGCTGGGGCCGTGCCTATGAAGGCTATTCGTCCGACCCGAAGCTGGTGGCGAGCTATGTCACCCAGTTCATCGAGGGGCTGCAGGGTGCGCCCGGTTCTACGGATCAGTTGAAGGGGCCGTATGTGCTGGCGTCGACCAAGCACTTCCTCGCCGACGGCGGCACCTTCGGCGGGCAGGATCAGGGCGATGCTAGGATCCCCGAAACGACGCTGCGCGACATTCACGGCACCCCCTATGTCTCGGCGATCAACGCCGGGGTGCAGACGGTCATGGCCAGCTTTTCGAGCTGGAACGGCGAGAAGATCACCGGCCACAAGGGGCTGATGACCGACGTCCTCAAGAAGCGGATGGGCTTCGGCGGGTTCATCGTCAGCGACTGGAACGCGCATGGCCAGGTGGCGGGCTGCACCAACGCGAGTTGCCCGCGCGCGATCAACGCCGGGCTCGACATGTACATGGCGCCCGATAGCTGGAAGCCGATGTGGGAAAGCCTCGTCGCCCAGGTGAAGGCGGGCGAGGTGCCGATGCCCCGGCTGGACGATGCGGTCGCCAACATCCTGCGCGTGAAGCTGCGTGCCGGGCTGTTCGACGTCGGCAAGCCGTCGACCCGGATGCTGTCGGGTGATTACGCCCAGCTTGGCAGCCCCGAACACCGCGCGATCGCGCGTGAGGCGGTGGCCAAGTCGCTGGTGCTGCTCAAGAACAACGGCTCGCTGCTGCCGCTGAAACCCGGCGCGCGGGTGCTGGTGGCGGGTGACGGTGCCGACGATGTCGCGCGCCAGTCGGGCGGCTGGACGCTGACGTGGCAGGGGACCGGCATCGATCCCAAATATTTCCCCGGCGCGACCTCGCTCTACAAGGGCATCGACGGCGCGGTGAAGGCAGCGGGCGGCAGCGCCACCCTGTCGCCCGCCGGCACCTTCACCGGGGCGAAGCCCGACGTGGCGATCGTGGTGTTCGGCGAGACGCAATACGCCGAGTTCCAGGGCGACATCAAAACGCTGCAACTGCGCCCCGAACAGCGTGGCCCCATCGAGACGATGAAGAAGCTAAAGGCGCAAGGGATACCGGTCGTCGCGGTGATGCTGACCGGGCGTCCGCTGTTCGTGAACCCGGCGATCAACGCCGCCGACGCCTTCGTCGTCGCATGGCTCCCCGGATCGGAAGGGGCGGGCGTGTCCGACGTGCTGTTCCGCCAGAAGAACGGGCAGGTGCGGCGCGACTTCACCGGCAAGCTGTCGTTCGCATGGCCGGCGACGGCTGATGCGACCGGGCCGACGCTGTTCCCGCTCGGCTATGGCCTGTCGGGTGCCGCCCGGTCGAGCGTGCCGGTGCTGTCCGAGGACCCGCGCGTGACCGAAACCGATTCGGGCGGCGTATTCATGGACAAGGGCCTGCCCGCGACGTCGTGGTCGCTGTCGGTCGGCGGTGCTGGAACCGGCGGCAACACGCGCATCACCACCGTGCCGGCGCAGTCGGGCGGCGGCCGGGTGAAGGTCAGCGCGACCGACCACGGCGTGCAGGAAGGCGCGCGGCGCTTCGAGATCGACGGCAGTGGCCCGGCCGAGATCGAACTGCGCACCCAGTCGCCGGTCGACCTGACGCGCCAGACCAATGGCGACGTGATGCTGCTGGCGACGATGCGGGTCGATGCCGCGCCGGCCCAGCCGGTGAAGCTCGGCATCCGTACCGGGGCGGGCGGCAACGACGTGTCGCTCGGCAAGCTGGAGCTGCTGCCGGTCGGCGAATGGAAGACGATCGGCGTGCCGCTGAAATGCTTCGCCGGCAACGTCAACATGGCCACCGTCGACGCGCCGTTCGTGCTGAGCACCACCGGGCGGATGACGGTCAGCATCGCGCGCGTCGCGCTCGGCATGTCGCCCGACGTGAAGCTGCCCTGCGCGAAGTAGTCGGGCAACCGAACCTCCAGCCGTCACCCCGGACTTGTTCCGGGGTCCACGGTTCGGCAAACGATGCCGATCATGGCGCATCCGCCGGCGTGCGCGGATGGGTGGACCCCGGAACAGGTCCGGGGTGACGATGGGGCAGATGGCGATGATCGGACGGAACGGTACGATGGGCGGCAAGGTCGGCGCGGTGTTTGTGATGCTCGCGCTGGCGGTTCCGGCCGCCGCGCAGACCCCGCCGGTGGCCGCTCCCGCCGTGCCGGTGCCACCGCGCGTGTCGGTATCGGGCGGCATCGTCGAGGGGCAGGTGCTGCCCGACCGCACCGTGTTCCGCGGCATTCCCTTCGCCGCACCGCCGCTGGCCGCCAATCGCTGGCGCGAGCCGCAGCCGGTGGTCGAATGGACCGGCATCCGCACCACGACCCAGGCGGCACCCGCCTGCCTCCAGAACGACTATGGCTGGAACCACCGCGACCATGTCTATGCCAGCGAGGATTGCCTGACGCTCGACGTCGGCAGCCCGGCGATGACCGGCAAGGCGCCGGTGGTGGTGTGGATCCACGGCGGCAGCAACCGCGCGGGATCGGCCGAGGGCATGGTGCTGTCGTCGATGGTCGCGCGCGGGGTGGTGGTCGTGGCCATCCAGTATCGCCTCGGCATCCTCGGCTTTCTACCGCACCGCGATCTGGCGGCTGAAGCGCAGGGGAGTAGCGGCAATTACGGACTGATGGACCAGATCGCCGCGCTGCGCTGGGTCCGCGACAATATCGCCAAGTTCGGCGGCGATCCCGACAACGTCACCATCGCGGGCGAGAGCGCGGGATCGCAGGACGTGTCGCTGCTGTTGGCGTCGCCGCTGGCGCGCGGGCTGTTCGCCAAGGCGGCGATGGAATCGGGCACGCCGGGGTTCGGCCTGCCATGGCGGCCGCTCAAGGAAGCGTTCCGCATCGGCGACCAGCTCGACGGGCTGATGGGGACGCAGGGGACGGCAGCGCTGCGCCGCGCCTCGGCGCAGTCGCTGCTGGCGGCCGATCTGAAGCTGCACGACGCGAAGCTGACCGCCGACGATTATCTGTATCTGCGCACCACGATCGACGGCGCGGTGCTGCCCGACAGCCCCGACAAGCTGTTCGTCACCGCGCCGCGCCGCCCGGTGATTATCGGCAGCAACCTGATCGAACTCGACCTGCCCGGCGGCCGCGCGGCGCGTGACGGTTTCGTCGACCTGTCGTTCGGGGCCAATGCCGATGCGGCGCGAGGCTATTACCGGCTCGATTCGGCCGATCCGGCACCGCTCGCGCGCCTCGGCACCCGCAACCAGCAGATTGCGACCGACGCGACCTTCCGCTGTCCGGCGGGGACGCTGGCGAACCTGCTCGCCACGCGCGGCTGGCCGGTATGGCGCTATGAGTTCGATCTGGCGGGCGACGGCGGCACCGGGCCGACCACCCATGCCGCTGAGATCGGCTATATCTTTCACGATCGCCGCGCCGGGCCGGTGTATATGCAGGATTATTGGGTGGCCTTTGCCAAGACGGGCGATCCGTCGGGCGAAGGGCTGACGCCATGGCCGCGCATGGCGCGCGGCAAGCCGGCCAACATGCTGTTCGACGCAAAGGGCGCGACCCCGCGCGACGGCGACATTCGTGGTGACATCTGCCGGCTGACCAGCGCACTGTAAGGCGGATCGATCTTCAACGCGGCGTTCGACTCCTCCCCTCCCTGATAAGGGAGGGGTCGGGGGTGGGTTGGCCGGTTGTGGAGCGGTTGGCTTTCCTCGCAGGCCGACCCACCCCCAGCCCTTCCCTTGTCGGGGAGGGGAGCAATTCCGGCGGAAGGTCGATCCGGCCGAAGCTGAACGAACTCGCCCGCGCCGCGACAATTCGACACAGTTTTCATGTGGTTGCGACAAATCGCTGCGACAAGGGTTTCCTATCTTCGCTTCACAGCAAGAGGAGGAACCCCATGAAAAAAATCGCACTTCTGATCGCCGGTCTCGGCATCGCCACCACCGCGCTCCCCGCCGCCGCGCAGGGCTGGCAGTCGGTCAACCAGCGTCAGGCGCAGATCGAGCGCCGGATCGACCAGGGCATCCGCAGCGGCGCGCTCAGCCGGCGCGAGGCGGTGAACCTGCGCGGAGAATTCCGCCAGATCGCACAGCTCGAACAGCGCTATCGCCGCTCGAACGGCCTGTCGCAGATGGAGCGCCGCGATCTCGACCGCCGCTTCGACGTGCTGTCGCGCAAGGTGCGGATCGACCGCAACGATCGCAACAACCGTCCGGGCTATCGGCGCTAAGCCACCATCCCCGCCGCATAGGCACCGATGATCCCCGCATCGGTGCCGAGCGCGCCCGGCACGACGATCGGCGTCGTCGCCGGGCGCAGCATATTGGCCCGCACCGCCGTATCGAGCCGGGCGATCAGCGCCGGCGCACGCGACAGGCCGCCGCCGACCGGCACGATCGTCGCGGCGATCGTGTTGAGCAGCATCGCCAGCGGACCGCCGAGCAGCGCCGCCCAAGCGTCGACCGTCGCCAGCGCGGCCCCGTCGCCGGCATCGGCCCCGGCGGTGATCGCAAGGCTGGTAGCGTCGATCCCGTGGAGGAAGCGGTGCAGCCGCTCGATTCCGCGCGCGCCGCCGATGGTGTCGAGGCATCCCGCCAACCCGCAGCCACAAGGGAACACCGGCACCATGCCCGGATGGCCCGGCACCGGATGCAGCACCGCGCCATGGCCCCATTCGCCGCCGATCCCGCCGCCGCCCGACACGATCCGCCCGTCCTCAACCAGCCCGCCGCCGACGCCGGTGCCGAGGATGATGCCGAACACGCGGGCGTGTCCCTGCGCGACGCCGGCGGTCGCTTCGGCCAGCACGAACGCATCGGCATCGTTGATCGCGCGCACCGCGACGCCCAGTGCCGCCGACAGGTCGCGCGCCAGCGGCCGGCCGTGGATCGCGGGTACGTTCGCGGCGGTGATCGTACCGTCCGCCGGATCGACCAGCCCGGCGGTGGCGATCGCGACATCGGCGCAAGGATGCGCGGCCAGTCCTTGCGCGAACGCCGCTACGAACCCCGGCCAGTCGCGCGGGGTCGGCACCGACCAGCGGTGGCGGATCGCAGCGCCTGTCCCCACCACCGCCAGATCGATCGACGTGCCGCCGATGTCGGCGCAGAGCCGCGTGGCTATTGTCCCAGCCATGCGGTGCGGAATGCGCGCTGCGCCGGGGTAAGCGTCTGGCCGATCGTCTCGCCGCGCACGATCTCCAGCGTCGGATCGGCGGCTGGGGTGAGCGTCGCGGTGATCTCCTGCCCGCCGCGCCGGCGATAGCGGATCGGCACGGCGACACCGGGGCGCAGCGTCGCCAGCGCGGTGGTCCATCCGGCGACGTCGCCGATCGTCGTCGTGCCGAGCGCCACGATGGTATCGCCACGATCGACTCCTGCGGCATAGAGCGGCGTGTCGGGCGCGGGCGACTGGGCCAGCGTCACCCCGCCGTTCTCGGCGGTGGCGGCGCTCCGCCCGATCCAGCCCGGCGTGCCCGATACGGGACGCAGCACCAGCCCGGCCTGCGCCAGCAGCGGCGCGAAGTCGGGCAGCGCGCTCCCCCGGATCGTCTGGGCGAAGAACCGGTCGGCGAACGCCGTGTTGCCGGTCAGCGTGGCGAGCGCCACCCGCAGATCGTCGGGGCGATACGGCCGTTCGGGCGCGCCGTGCGTCCGCCACAACAGCCGCATGTAATCGTCGAGCGACTTGCCCGGAAACCGCTGGCGCAGTTCGAGATCGAGCGCGAGGCCGATGACCGCGCCATAGGGGTAGTAGGACACGAAGATCGTCGGATCGACCGGATCGATCGCGCGCGCCGAATCGACGAACGGCGCGCGCAGGCTCATCTCCTGCGGCGAGGCGTTGATCCGCGCGGGCAGCCGCGCCGGGCTGGTGACGATGCCGCTCAGCGTCGGCCCCAACTGGTCGAGATAGTCGTCGACGCTCATCACCCCCGCGCGGCGGATCGCCAGCGGCCCGTAATATTGGGTGAACCCCTCCGCCAGCCACAGCGACGGCGTCGGGTTCGCACGGGTGAAATCGAACGGTTCGAGTTCGGCGGGGCGGATACGCTCGACGTTCCAGCTATGGAAGAATTCATGGCTCAGCGTGCCGATCTGTTCGTCGTCCGCCGCCGCCAGCGAGCGCACGTCGGTGATGATCGTCGAGTTGCGATGCTCCATCCCGTCGCCGGTGGCCCACGGCAGATAATCGGCGATGAAGGTATAGGTGCCGAAGTCATAGGGCGCGGGCGCACCGAAAGTGGCGATGTGGGCGCGCACGACCCGTTTCGCCTTTTCGGTATAGCGGTCCATGTCCGCCGGGCTGCCCAGATGATGGAGCGCCAGGCGGTAGGTCTGCCCGCCCTCGCGCCATTCGCGCACCATATGGTCGGACAGCTCGGTCGGGCTGTCCATCAGATATTGGAGGTTGGGCGCCCAGAAGGTGTCGCTACGCCCCGCGACCGGGGGCAGTTGCGTCGCGACCCTCCATTTGGGGTCGGGCGCGGCGAAGCGCACGCGGACCGGCTGCGCATCATAGCCGCTCGCCCACATCAGCGTCGCGGGCATGTTGAGATGCGCGTGGGTCGGGTCGATCTGCGCATAGGTGCCGTCGCCATGATCGGCATAGAGGGTGTAGGTGACGGTAACGGTGCCGTCATGGCCCGCGACGCTCCAGCCATAGGGGTCGTTGCGGGTCAGCGGCAGCGGCCGGCCGGCCCCGTCGACCGCACGCACGTCCGACACGTTCTTGGCGAATTCGTGGATCGCGTAGCGGCCGGGCGACGATCGCGCCATCTGCACGCGCAACGGCCCGGCGGGGACATTGGTCCAGGTCGCGGTGATCCGCGCGCGGTGGTGCGCGGCATCGGGAAAGGCGACCTCGTAACGCACGCGGGCGGCATCGCCCGGATCGCGCGCGATGGATTGCGCGGCGGCGGGCAGGGCGATGCTGCTGGCCAGCAGCAGGGCAAGGATCGAACGGCGCATGACAGGTGAACTCCCCCGGACGGACCGCCCGCTTCTATCGTCCGCGTCATGGCCTCGACAAGCCGGCGTGTGGGATGGCGGCGTTCATCGTTTGCAAGCCAGCTCTTAACCTTTTTGCGCCACGGTGCGCCCATGTCCCGCCCGGTTCCGCTGTCCGCGTCCGCTTCCTCCGGCAATCTGCTGCACGACACCGTGCGGCGGTGCCGTCGTCACCTGTGGGCGGCGGCGCTGTTCTCGGGGTTGGTCAATATCCTCTATCTCGTGCCGTCGATCTTCATGCTCCAAGTCTATGACCGGGTCGTGCCGACGCGCGGCGAGACGACGCTCCTGCTGCTGACGCTGATCCTCGCGGTATCGCTGGTCGTGTTCGCGGTGCTGGACGCGGTGCGGATGCGGCTGCTGCTGCGCGCATCAATGCGGTTAGAGCGGCGCGCGGCACCCGGCATCCTGCTGCGCATCATGGGCAGCGACGTGGGGACGGGCAGCCAGCGGATGCAGGCGCTGCGCGATTTCGACACGCTGCGCGGCACGATGACCGGGCCGATCATGGTCGCGCTGTTCGACGCGCCATGGGCGCCGATCTATATCCTGATCTCGTTCCTGCTGCATCCGTGGATCGGCGTGCTGGCGCTGGCCAGCTCGATCGTCCTCGCCACGCTGGCATGGGCCAGCGACCGCGCGACTGCCACCGCGATGCGCGACGCCAATGCCCGCGCGGTGCTGGCCAATCGCGAACAGGATTTCTCGATCCACATGGCGGAGGTCGCGCGGGTGCTCGGCATGCGCAATGCGCTCGTCACCCGCCACCTGCTCGAACGCGCCGATCTGGTGCGACGGCAGGCGGGGATCGCGGCGATGCAGTCGCGTTTCCTTGGGATCACCAAGTTCCTGCGGCTGTTGCTGCAATCGCTCGCGCTGGCGCTGGGCGCGCTGCTCGCCATCCGGCAGGATATTTCGGGCGGGGCGATCTTCGCCGCCTCGCTGCTGCTCGGTCGGGCATTGCAGCCGGTCGAACAGATATTGGGCGCGCTGAAACCGCTGGCCAGCGCGCGACAGGCATGGGCGAACCTTACCGCCTTTTGCGACCTGCCCGAACCCGGCACCACCGCGACGACGCTGCCTGCCCCGGAAGGACGGATCGATGTGCGGAACCTGACCGTACAGGCACCGGGCAGCGACCGCGAAATCCTGTCCGACCTCAGCTTCTCGATTGCGCCCGGCGAGATCGTCGCGCTGGTCGGTCCCAGTGGTGCTGGCAAGTCGACGCTGCTGCGCGCGCTGGCCGGCGCGCTGTCGCCCGAAACCGGTGAGGTGCGGATTGACGGCGCGGCGCTGGCCGACTGGAACCGCGAACAACTCGGCCGGCATCTGGGCTATATGCCGCAGTCGCCGTCGCTGTTTCCGACGACGGTCCATGCCAATATCTCGCGGTTTCAGGCGGTGTTGGCCGGCGACGGTCCCGAAATCGACGAGCGCGTGGTCGCCGCCGCCACCCGCGCGGGAGCGCATCATCTGATCCTCGGGCTTCCGCAGGGCTATGGCACGATGCTGTCGATGGGCGACGGTGCCGGGCTGTCGGCGGGGCAGGGGCAGGCGGTGGCGCTGGCCCGCGCGCTGTACGGCGAACCGGCGATCCTGTTCCTCGACGAACCCAATGCGCATCTCGATAGCGAAGGGGAGGCGCGGTTGGTCCAGACGCTCGAATCGCTGCGGACGCGCGGCGCGACCGTCGTCGTCTCGACCCACCGCACCGGACTGTTGCAGGCGGTCGACAAGATCCTGTTGCTGAAGGACGGGCGTATCCAGTTGTTCGATGACCGCGACCGGGTGATCCGTGGCCCCGCCACGCCGCAAAGCGTTGCCCCGCCGCCCGCCGCCGCCGGGGGAGCGCGCTGATGGACGGCACGATCATCCCCGCCGATCGCCGGCAGGACGCGGTCCATGCCCGGATCGCGCAGGACCTCGCGCTTGACGATTCGCCGCGCCATGCCGTGCGGATCGGCATCGTCATCGCCGTGCTGTTCTTCGTCGTCGGCCTCGGCTGGGCGGCGTTCGCCCGGCTGGACGCGGCGGCGGCGGGCGAGGGGCAGATCGTCGTCGCGGGCAATCGCCAGACGGTGCAGCACCGCGACGGCGGCATCGTCCGCGCGATGAGCGTGCGCGACGGCCAGCATGTCCGTGCCGGCGACCTGCTGTTCCGCCTTGAAGGGGCCGAGGTCGCCGCGACCGAACGCGCGCTGGCGGCCAGCGTCATCGACCTGCAGGCGCAGCGCGCCCGGCTGGAGGCCGATGTGCGCGGGACCGGGATCCAGTGGCCCGCCGAGTTCGCTCGTGCGACCGGCGACGACCTGCGGCTGGTCGAACGCGCCAAGTCGCTGCAACTGGCGCAGGCCGCCGCCCGCGCCTCGGCGCTCGCCGCCAATGGCGCGGTGCTGCAACAGCAGGCGGCGGGCGTCGCGCAGCAATCGACCGGGTTCGCCGCGCAGGCGCGCGCCACCGAACGCCAGCGCCAGTCGCTCCAGCAACAGCTCGACAGCACGAAGCGGCTGGCCGATCAGGGCTATGTTTCGCGCAATACGGTGCGCGCGATCGAACGATCGATCCAGCAACTCGACGGGGCCGATGGCGACTATGCCTCGCGCGTCGCGGCGGCGCGCGAACAGATCGGCCAGGCGCGTGCCGAACAGGTGCAGACGCGCCGCCGCTATGTCGAGGATTCGGCCGGGCTGCTACGCGACACGCAGTTCCAGTTGAACGAGGCGCTGCCCAAATGGGCGGCGGCGCGCGAGCAACTGGCGCGCACCGAAATCCGCGCGCCGGTCAGCGGGCGGGTTGTCGGCCTGCGGGTGTTCTCGGTCGGCGGCGTCATCCAGGCGGGGCAGCCGATCCTCGACATCGTGCCCGATGCCGCGCCGCTCGTCATCCGCGCGACCTTCCTGCCGACCGATATTGACGGGGTGGTGCCGGGGCGTGAGGCGGAGGTGAAGTTCCTGTCGCTGCACGAACGCGACCTGCCGATCCTCCTCGGCACCGTCGCCACCGTATCGGCCGACGCGCTGCGCGACGAAGCGAGCGGCCGCAGCTATTTCAGTGCCGAAATCACCGTGCCGCGCAGCCAGATCGCCGAGATCGAGGCGGTGCGTGGGGGTGACACCGGCATCCGCCCCGGCGTGCCGGTGCAGGTGACGGTGAAACTGCGCGCCCGCACCGCGCTGCAATATATGCTCGATCCGCTCACCGAGGCATTTTCACGGTCGCTCCATGAACGGTAATCTCCGCACCCTTCCGCTCGTCGCGCTCCTCGTCCTCGCCACCCCGGCGCAGGCGCAGGACTCGCTGGTTCAGGCGATCGCCGACGCCTATCGCACCAACCCGACGCTTGATGCCCAGCGCGCCGAACTGCGCAGCCTCGACGAGACGATCGTGCAGGCGGGCGCGCCGTACCGGCCCACGGTTGGTCTGAACATGGCGCTGCAATATCGCTCAGCCGACCAGCGCAACCTGCTCGACGATTTCGTCACCAACCGCAGCCGGACGATGGCCGCGACGCTGAGCGCGCAACAGATATTGCTGAACGGCGGGCGCACCGCCGCGCAGGTCTCGGTCGCCGAGGCGCGGGTGCTGGCCGCGCGCGAACGGCTGCGGCAGGTGGAAAACGCGATCCTGTTCGAAGTCGTCGATTCCTATGTCTCGGTCCGGCGCGACAGCGATCTGGTGGCGATCCAGCGCCGCTCGCTCGACAGCTATGGCCGGCAGGTCGCGCAGGCGATCGCGCGCGAACGCGGCGGCGACCTGACCCGCACCGACATCGCGCAGGCGCGTGCGCAGGCCGAGATCATCCGCGCGCAACTGGCGCAGAGCGAGGCGAATCTTCAGGTCAGCCGCGCGCGCTTCGCCACGGTGGTCGGGCGGACGCCGGGCACGCTCGCCGAACCGCCGGTGCTGACCGGGCTGCCGCTCTCGCTCGACGCCGCCTTCGCTATCGCCCAGCGCGAAAGCCCGGCGATCGGCGAGGCGTTACTGGCCGCGCGCGCCGGCGACGCGCGGGTGGCCGCCGAACGCGCCGAACGCGCGCCGGTCGTGGCGCTGTCGGGCGGCTATGGGTACGGGACGGCGGGCAGTTTCCAGACGCGCGATCTGGGTGCGCAGGCCAGCGGCGGGGTGACGCTCACCATGCCGCTGATCGCCGGTGGGGTCATCGGATCGCGCATCCGCGCGGCGCAGGCGGATCGCGAACGGCTGGGTTTCGAGATCGAAAGCGCCCGGCGACAGGCGCTGGCACAGACGCAGGATGCGTGGAACCAGTCGATCGCCGCGACGACCGCCGCCGAATCGGGCCGGATCGCGAGCGGCGCGGCGCAGGAAGCGCTGACCGGCGTCCAGCGCGGTTTCGCCGAGGGGTTCCGCTCGAATTTCGAGGTGCTCGATTCGGAACAGCGGCTACTGAACGCGCAACTGGTGCTGACCAACGCGACCTATTCGGCCTATTCGGCGCAGGCGCGTCTCCTCGCCACGCTCGGCCGGTTGCAGGCGGCAGCGCTGGGGCAGGGGGTGCCGACCTATGACGCCACCGCCAACACCCGCGAGGCACGGCGGGCGGTGATCGGCCCGCTCGACCCGGTGCTGGCGGCGATCGACCGCGCGCAGATGCCCGGCAGCGCCTTCGTGCCCCAACCGCCGCTGCCGGCGGCGACCGACCCGGTCCTGCGTCCCGCCACCGCACCGCCGCCGCAAGGGCCGCTCGGCACCGCGCTGCCGCTGCTGCCCAATCCGGTGATCGCCGACCTCAATGACAGCGGCGTGACCGGATAGCAAAACTCGTTGCCGCTCCGGGGCTTCCCCCGCTAGGCGGCGGCCCCATGACCTTCTTCAAACCGTTGCTGCCCGGCGCGACCCTGCTCCACCGGCTGATCGCCTGTGCCGGTGCCGGGATCGGCATCGCGCTGACGATGGTGGTGTGCGCCGGGCTCCCCGCGCTCGGCTCCGATCTGCCGATCATCGTCGCGCCGCTGGGGGCTTCTGCCGTCCTGGTGTTCGCGGTGCCGGCCAGCCCGCTCGCGCAGCCATGGCCGGTGCTCGGCGGCAATATCCTCTCGACATTGGTCGGGGTGGCGGCGTTCGACCTGATCCCCAACGTCGAGGTCGCGGCCGGGGTCGCGGTCGGGGCAGCGATCGCGCTGATGTCGCTGCTGCGGTGCCTGCATCCCCCCGGCGGCGCGGCGGCGCTGACCGCCGTGATCGGCAGCGCGGGCGTGCATGACGCGGGCTATGCCTTCGCCTTCGCACCAGTCGGCATCAATTCGGTCGCGCTCGTCAGCCTCGCGATGGTCTGGCACCGCGCGACGCTGCGCAGCTATCCGCACCGCGCCATGCCTGCCCCGCTGCCGGTCACGCTCGACCCTGCCGACATCGACGCGGCGCTGGCCGACATGCACGAAAGCTTCGACATTGCCCGCGAGGATCTGGACGCGCTGCTCGCCCATGCCGAACGCCATGCGGCCGGGCGGCGGCGTTAGCGCCCGGCCAGTTCCGCATAGAGATCGCGGTACGCGCCGATGATCGTCGGGTGATCGTAATCGCGCAGCACCCGACGCCGCATCGCCTCACCCATTTCCCAGCGGACGGTCGGTTCGCCGGCGATCGCGCAGATGCCCGCCGCCGTCGCCTGCGGATTGACCAGCGGGGTGACGATCCCGCCATGCCCCGGATCATGGGCTCCGCGCCCCTCGATCATCTCGCGGCAACTGCCGACATCGGGCGCGACCACCGGAATGCCGCACGCCCCCCCTTCGAGGATGACGAGCGGCTGTGCTTCGGACAGGCTGGTCAGCACCAGCAGGTCGATGCGGTTCATCCACTCCTCGATTCTGACCCGCCCGGCAAAGGTCAGCACGTCGCCCAGCTTCAGGTCGGCGACGAGGCGCGTGCATTCGGCGGCATATTCGGGGTCCTCGTCCTCCGGCCCCAGCACCACGAAGCGCAGGTGCGGCTTGTCGGCATGCGCGATGGCGCAGGCGCGGATGAAGGTCTTGATGTCCTTGATCGGCACGACCCGGCCGAGCAGCGCGACCAGCGGGTGATCGGGATCGCGCGCATCGGCCAGATGCGCGAAGCGCCGCGCGTCGATGCCGTTGGGGATCACCCGCACCCGATCGGACGCGGCCCCCAGCCGCCGCTGCACCGCGTTGTTCTCACCGTATAGCGCGACGATCGGATCGCAGGCGTCGTAGCAGGCGGTGGCATAGCTGGTGAAGGCACGCACCCACAGGTCGCGCAGATCGCGCACGGTGCGGTCCATCTCGAGTCCCGTGTCGACCTGATCGCCGATCCATTCGGCCATCATCACTTCAATCTGGCGTTCGAGCAGATAGATGCCGTGTTCGGTGATGAACGATGGCCGTCCCGTCACCCGCGCCGCGCGCGCCGCCAGCAGCCCGGCAAAGCCGGTCGAGATGGTGTGATAGGCCCGCGCCCGGGGCAGCGGCGCGGTCAGCACCGCCAGCAATCCGCCGAGCAGCACGCGCATCGCCCAGAAATAATGGTGGAACGACGCCTTCGGCAGCAACGCTTGATAATGACGCTTCAACCGGGCGAAGGTGGCGGGATGCGCCAGAATATCGCCGGGGGTCAGCCGCCGCGTGCCCTCGTCCAGCAGGTCGATCAGCTTGCCGAGCGTCGCCGCCCCGCCCACCGCGACGAATTCGATCAGCGCGTCGGCGATTGCTGTCGCATGTGCACGCGGCAGGCCGCGCGGCATCGCGGTTTCGGGGGCGAGGCCGATCTCGACGACCTGCACGACATTGGGCGGCGGCGTGAGCTGAAAGGGCAGGGGGGCCGCCGATGGCTTGATCGCCACGATCGCGAAGCGGATGTCGGGCAGGTTGGCGATCAGGTCCTGCAACCATCCCGACACCCCGCCGACGACATAGGGGTAGGCCCCCTCGACGATCAGGCAGATGTCGACCTCGCGCCCGTCACGCATGTCGTCGCTCATGCCGCCGCGCTGTCCCGCCACCATGCGCTTGCCTGCGCCATGCGCTCGCCGCCGACCGGCCGGTCGGCGCCTGCGACCAGCGCGTCGATCGCGGCATAGTCGCCCGCCGCCCACAGCGCCTCGACCCGCACCGCGTCCGCATTGTCGTCGTCCAGCAAGGCCAGCGCATCGTCGCGCAGATGCCCGCGCTGCGAATCGGACAGCAGCACATTGGCACGGGCATGATCGGCCAGCAGCGCGATCAGCGTCGCGCGGGTTTCCCCGTTCGCCGCATCGGCCTCCAGTGCCGCGCGGCCGACCGCCAGATTCTGCACCACCCGCGCCGAGGCTGCAGCGGCCAGCGCGCGGATCGTCTGGTCGCTGTCGGTCAGCGCCAGCGCGATCAGCGGCGAGAGCGCCGGCTGGAACGATCGCACCACCGTCTCCAGCGCGCGGCGGCGCTCGGCGACATGGCCGTGGCGCATCACCGTCACCAGCGAATGGAGCGTCTCCGCCTCGGCATGGAGCACCCGCCCGTCGAGCATCCGCGCGACCGCGAGGCTTGCCCCGCGCTGCCCCGGCCGGGCGCGCGCCGCTAGTTCGGGCAGCGGCAACGGCGGACGCTCGACCCGCGGCAGATGGACGATGATCCAGCCGACCAGCAGCAACGCCGCCGGCCCGAAGATGCCGGCCATGGCGGACGCGAAATCGACCCGCCGCCCCTCGCGCAGCCACAAGGCATAGCCGACCGCGACCAGCAGCGCATGCGCCGCCAGCACCACCGCGCCGCCGCCGACCACGCCGAACGCGATGACGCCAAGGTCGATCGCCGCCGCCACCGGCAACGCCCATCTCACGCGACGCGCCCCGATGGCTGGATCATTGTCGCGGTGCCGCGCTCGCGCACGGTGATGAGCGGGGTCAGCCAGCCGCCGATCTCGGCCATCTCCGCCAGCGCATGGGCGTTGAGTGCGGCGAACGGCAGGACGTGGATCACCAGACAGCCGGCGATCCGCCCACTTTCCACCTGCGCCAGCGGAATGGCGACGATGCCGATCCCCGCCAGTGCAGGCCGGTCGGCGCGGCGGCCGACATGGATCGGCCCCTGCCGCCGCCGCGCCAGCGTCGCCAGCGCGTCGGGCAGCACCTCGGGCCGGGTCATCGCGCTGGCCCCGCGCAGCCATGCGCGCGCCTCGGTCCCGGCGAAGCGGTAGCAGGTGAAATCCTCGCTGCGCGCCGCCATTGCGATCAGCGCGGCCAATGCGGCGCGCCGCTCGGCCGGATCGCCCGATCCCAGCCGGCTGGCGGTGGCGACGACATGGCCGAGCGTGCGCGGGTCGGTCGCCACCTCGACCTGCAGCGTGCGGTTGGTGCGGGCAAGGCGGTGGAACGCTTCGGTCAGCCGCGCGACGTTGCGCCGCGCGACGCTGGCCCGCCGTTCGAGCAGATGGTAGCGCGCGGTGCGCAACATCGTCACCTCGCCCACCGCCACCGCCGCCACGAACCACAACAGCGGCGGCAGCGACAGGTGGAACAGATGGTCGAGATAATCGCGCTCCGCCGCGCCCGGCGCGGCATGGAGCAGCCACAGCGCCGAAGCGATCGCCGCCGCCGCCAATGCGGGCATCGTGCCATAGGCCAGCGCCATGACCAGCACCGGCAGCCACAGCGGATTGGGCTGCACCTTCGCGAATGCCCCGCCGGTGCCGAGCAGCCGGTCGAGCAGGATCAGCGCGCCGAAACCCACCACCAGTTCGGCGGCGATCCGGCCGATGCGTTTCCGGGTCCCGGTCATCGTCCGTTCCCCAGCCCGCGGCTGACCTGTGCGCGCGCGAACACCTGTTCGCCGGGAAAGCCCGGCCGCGCGATCGAGGTGATGCCGCCGCTCGCCTCGATCCGCCACGCGGTCGCGACCGGCAGGTTGAGGCCCAAGCTGGCATTGGGGCCGTTGCCGCCGAAGCGATCGACCGTCCAGCCGGCAAGGCCGGTCAGTTGCGCCTCGCCGAACGCACCGCTCAGCAACCCCTGCACCGTATGATTTTCGCGGTTCACCAGATCGACGATCGCGCTGCCGTCGCCGTACCGGCGCAGCCGCTGGACATATTCGCCTTCCAGCCGATAGGTGAGGCCAAACGCGATGCCGCCCCGGCGCACGATATAGTCGAGCCCGCCGGCCAGCGTCAGCGTGTCGCTCGCCCCGCCCATGCCGGCGAGGCCATAGCGATTGGCCCCGACGTCCACTTGCCCGACCAGCCCCGGTGCGATGCGATAGCCGCCACCGGCGGTGATCCGCGACAGATGCCCGCCGCCGATCGCCTGTTCGACCGTCGAATAATCGGGCTGGTGCAGCAGCAGCGCGGCGCGCCATTGTGCCTCGGCCGAGCCAGCGGTCACGCGCACGCCGCCGCCGGTCACGCCGCTGTCGATCGCGCCGGCCAGCACCGCCTGCACCCGCGTCGCGTCGCCCACCCGCGCGGTCGCCGCCAGATCGACGATCGGGTCGACGTAACTTTCGCGCCGCGTGCCCGTATCGACCCGACTGGCGACCGCGCGGACCCCGCCGCCCAGCGTCAGCGTGTCGTCGACCGCCACATCCGCGCGTGCCGCGCTCTCGACCTGCGACAGGTCGCCACCGCTGCGCAGCGTCGCGCCGACGCTGGCCGCACCAGGCGCGAACGCCTGCGCGCGGCGCGCGGTGCGATCGGTCGCGCCGATCCGCCGATACGCCTTGGCCGCGCCGCGCAGGTCGCCATCGGCGTTGCGGGCGTCGGCGACGATCCGGCCGACGCGCGGATCGTCGGGATAGGCGTGCGCCAGCGCCTCGGCAGCGCGGCGTCCCTGTCCCGGATAACCCGCCGCGACATCCGCCTCGATCGCCAGCAGCCGCATGTCGAGTTCGACCGGCTGGTCGGGCGCGTCGACGACGATGTCATCGGCATGCGCGGCAAAGACGACTGCAATCGCCGATCCGCTGGCGCTCCACGTCATGTCCCACCCGGCGGCGGGACGCAGGACGAGGCTGTCGTCGTTCCAGCGCAGGTCGCCGATCGCATTGCCTGCGGCGGCGCGAAACGCATCGATCGCGGCCTCGTCGATCGGCTGGTCGGACCGCACGACCAGTTCGCCATCCCGCGCCTCGGCGGCGATCGCGGTGCCCGGCCGCCACACCAGCCGCGCGCCGTCGCCGACGACGCGGGCGTCGCTCAGCACGGCGGGGGGCACGCGCAGCATCGGTGCCTGCGCGGCGAGAAGGGCGAGGAAAATCATTGTGCCAGCACCATTCGCGCGCGCCCCGGCTGCCCCTGCGCGATCAGCAGCCGGGCATGAAGATTGGCCAGCGTCCGGTCGGCGGGATCGGCGTCCCGCAGTGCTTCGACCATCGCCACCGCCTCGCGCCCGCGCCCCAGCCGGTCGAGCAGTTCGGCGCGGGCCCGCCCCGCCTCGGGCGTCGCGGCCAGCGCACGTTCCAGCCACGGCCGCGCCGCGCCTGCGCCGTTCGCCTTGGCCTGCGCATCGGCCATCAGCCGGATCGCGGCGACATCGTTCGGATGATCGCCCAGATGATCGCGCAACAACGCGATCGTCCGTGCGGCATCGCCACCGTTCCACGCACTCCACGCCAGATCGATCCGGTCGCGGGGGAAGGCGATTTCCGCCGCGATCCGCGCACGCGCCAGCGCCGCCGCCTGCGCCGGATCGACGCGGCGCGGGGTCGCGCCGCTCGCCGCGCGCAACTGATCGACCGACAGCGCCCGCCCGTCGAGCAGCCGCGCCAGCACTGCCCGCGCGCCCGCGCCATCGCCCGCCGCATTGGCCAGCGTCAGCCGGGTCAGCAACGTCTCGTTCCTGTCGGCCAGCGGATGGCGGCCAAGGAACGCCAGCGCCTCGGCCGGGCGGTCGCGCTCGGCATAGGCGCTCAGCCATTGCCGCTGTTCGTCGGCGTCGCCGCTCAGCGTGCGCTGCCGCAACCACGCCAGATCGCGGGCATCGGGCCTTGGTCCCAGCAAATACAGCAACCGCCTGGCCGCCGCGCGATCGGTCCCGCCGGTCGCCGACGCGCGCATCAGCAGCGCGGTCGCATCGTCGCGCGCGCCCAGCGCCAGCAGCCGTTCGGCGAGCATCGGCAGATCGGCTCCGCTCGCCCCGGCACGCGCCATCACCTGCGCGCGCAACCCCGCCTTGTCGCCGGCTTGGGCGAGGATCGCCTCGCGCGCCGCCTCGACCTGCGCGGACGGCAGCATCCCCGCCGCCGCCAGCGCGCCCGCCCGGTCGCCGCGCGCCTGCGCCACCCGGATCGCGGTCCACGGGTCCTTCGCGCGCCAGTCGCTGCCGACCCGGTCGAGCACCGCGATCAGGTCGTAGCGTTTCCGCTGCTCCAGCCGCTGGACGAGGTCGAGCGTCAGCGCCGCATCGGGCCGGGGAATCGCCCCGGCCTGCGCCGCGCGCACCAGCAGGTCGGGCCGGTCGAGGCCGTACGCCGCCGCGACGATCGCCGGGGCGGGCACCTCGCCGCGTCCCTCGACCGTCCGCGCCAGCAGCGCCGCCGCCTCGTCCTTCCGCCCGGTCTTCGCCAGCAGGTCCATCCTCAGCGGCCAGCTCGCCGCGCTCGCCCCGTCGGGCCGCGCCGCCAGATAGGCGAGCGCCACAGCCCCGCGCCCGGCGGCGGCAAGGTCATAGGCGACCTGCAGCGTCGTCACCTTCTCGCCCGCGTCGATCAGCCGCTGGGTCAGCGCCGCCAGCGTCGCGGCATCGGCGGTCGCGATCTGCGCGGCGATCGCCGGCAGCGGCGGCGGACGGTCGAGCGGGATCACCGGCGTGGGCCGCGCCGGCGGCGGCACCGCGACCGACACGACGATCGGCGGCCTTGCGCGCCGTTCGACATGCAGCACCTCCAGCGGTCCGGGCAGCAGCAGCGCGGCGGCGGCAAGGATCGCCAGCCCCGCGACCACCGGCACGCCGATCGCCAGCCACCGGTCGGGTGCCGCCCTCATCTACCCGGCTCCGGCCACAACCGGTCGAGCGCCAGCGTCGAGACATAGGGGAGGAACCCTGCCGCCCGCTCGCGGGCATAGAGCGCGGCGACGGCGCTCGGATCGGCGGGGTCCCAGTAATCGAGCGTATGCAGCGCCAGCCGGGGATTGATCGCGGCGGCACGCCGGAGCCGGTCGGCCTGCCACTGCCAGTCGCTCTCCGACAGGGTTTCATACGCCTTGGTCGTGAAGTTCCACCGCGTCGCCATCGCCTCGCCCAGCACATGGTCGATGCTCGGCGCGACCGAATCGAGCAGGGCATAGCCCCGGTTCAGCATGATGCGAATCGCGGGAAACCGCACGCGCACGGCGGCGATCAGCGCGGCCCCTGCCTGCACTATGGCCTTGTTCCTGATCGGGTCCTGCCGTTCCATTGCCTCGGCGTTATCCATCGTATCGATGAAGATTCCGTCATAACCCTTGGCCAATATCGCCGGCACGATCGTATCGATCACCGCGTTCGTCCACGCCGGATGGCGCAGGTCGACGAAGCGCGCGTCGGGCCAGTGCGGGTTGGGCTTGCCGAGTGCGCCGGCCTTGTCCAGCGCGGCGAAATAGGGGCGCTGCCGCTCGACCTCGCCGAAGCTGACATAGCCGAGCAGCTTCGACCCCGGCCCGCGCAGCGGCGCGATCGGCCGGGCGTGATGCGGCTCCAGGACGAGCAGGCCATAGCCCTGCGCCACGGCGGGCACGCTCGCCGCGCCGTAATCGACCGCCCAGCGCAGCGTCGCGGGCGGGCTGCCCTCGGCCCGGCGACGCAGCGCCACGGTCAGCGCCATAGCGCCCGCGCCCAGCGTCATCAGCCGCCGCCGTCCGATCATCGTCACAACCAACGCCCTCCGTGCCCGACGACCGCGGGATTGTTACCGACGAACAACAGGTACGTCAGGTTCACGCTCGCCTCCGCGACCAGCGCGATGCCGACCGACGCCCCGACCACCGCACCCGCCATATAGCCCCAGCCGAACGCCGCGAACCCTGCATCGAACTGCGCCCAGGTGGCGATCGCGCTGCCGATCGCAAAGGCGGTCCATGTCGCCAGGATGCGCCCGAACAGGTCGTAGTAGGCGAGCACCACCGTGGTCGCGATCGCGATCAGGTGGAACACGACCCCCGCCGAAGTCTGGCGAAACGCGAAGATCGCGCGCATGTCCGCGCCGATCAGGTCGAACAGCGGCACCGCCAGCACCCATGCCAGCGCCGCGACCAGCAACTGCACCAGCACCAGCAGGCGGATACCGTCGATCATCGTGCGCACCACGTCGCCGCGCGCTTCCTCGATCCGCTCCATCGTCGACGTGCCGGTGCAGCGCGCCAGCATGCTGCCGAACGCCCGGTCAAACCGCGTTTCGGTGACGATCAGCAGCAGCGTCAGCCCCGGCACGATCGTCAGCAGGCCGAGGAAACTGCCCTCGTCGTTGATCGGATTAAGCCGCAACAGCCCCAGCGCCCAACCACTTTCAGGACCGAACCACAGGATCCATTTGTCGATCCAGATCGCCGCGACCCCGGCGACCCCGGCCAGCGCGATGATCGTCGCCAGACGCCTGGGCATCGCATCAGGCGCGGGCAGCACTGGATCGCCCGCGAAATGGCGGCGCAACAGCAACAGGATCGCGCCCAGCGTCGTGCCGATCCCCAGCGTCACCACCGCCAGCACGCTCGTTAGCCCGGCGTGCGGCACCAGCAGCAAGGCCCCGGTCGACAGCGATATGCCGAGCAGATAGGCGGCGGGCACCGCGCGGAACCGGTTGAGCGTCGTCAGCATCGGTGCCGCGATCCAGATCTGCGTCAGCCACGCCAGCGTCACCGCCGACAACAGCGCCGGCCACAGCGACAATTCCGCGAGCAGCGCGAACAGCACGATCCCCACCACCAGCCCGATCGCGCCCCCCGCTGCCAGCGCGACCAGCAGGATGCCGGGGATCGCCGCCGCGTCGCGCGCGAAGATGCGATCGGCGACCAGCCGCGTCGCGACGAGGCCGATCGGCGCGGCGGCCAGCGCCGACAGGCTGAACGCATAGATCAGCACCGTCTGCACGACATGCGCGGCATCGCCGCTCAGGTGATGCGCCGCCCAGCGTTCGAGCAGGATCATCGCGCCGGCGGTGATGAGCCACGGCCCCGAACTGATGATCGCGCCATGCACGGCGGCGCCGGCGATCCCGCCGACCCCGCCCTCGCGCGCCACCCGCGCCAGTTGAAACCCGATACCCGCCATGACCGTCCTCTACCCCGGCCATAGCCGGGGTTTCGTAACAGTCCCTTACAGGAAGAAGTCGTTGGCGGTCAGATTGTGGTGGCCGAGCAGCGCGATCGAGAAGTCGGCGACGCTGCCGACCCCGGTATTGCCCTCGACGACGGTATATTCCTTGCCGTCGATCATCTGGAAGCTGAAGCGCAACTGCGCCGCTCCGGTGAACTTCGCGCCGGCGTTGCCGAACAGGCTAAACGCCTGATCGCCGCGCGCCAACGACGACGTGTTGGCGTCGATCGCCGACAGGTCGATCTTGTCCTCGCCCGAACGGAAATCGGTGATGACATCGCGCAGCGACGACGACGTCAGCGTATCGCCGCTGCGCTCGAACCGGAACACGTCGGCACCGGCACCGCCGGTCATGACGTCGCGGTCGTCGCCGCCGATCAACGTGTCGTTGCCGTCGCCACCGTTCAGCGTGTCGCGCCCGTCGCCGCCGATCAGCGTGTCGTTGCCGCCAAGGCCGTTCAGCACGTCGTTGCCCCAGCTCCCGTTGAGCATGTCCTGCTCGCTGGTGCCGTTCATCGTTTCGGAAAAAATCGTTCCGGTCTGGTTCAGCCCGACGACGTCCTTCACGAACACCCACAGCAACTGCTTGTCGCTGACGCCGTAGGAATCGGTCGCGACGACGGTCACGTCATAGATGTTGTTGCGGTCCGAATCCTGCGGGTTCTCGAAATCGGGCGCGGTCTTGAACGTCAGCACCCCGCTCACCGGATCGATATTGAACAGCGATCCCTCGCCCCCCGCCGCGATCGAATAACGGATGCTGTCGCCGTCGCGCAGATTGGGGTCGGTCGCGGTGACGGTCGCGACCGCGGCCGTGTTCTCGTTCACCGAGATCGATCCGTTGTCGCCGCCCCCCGACGAGGTGATCGTCGGTCCGCCGGTCTGTTCGAACACGTTCTTGACCGTCACGTACAACAGTTGCTTGTCGGTCGCACCGAACGAATCGGTCGCGACGACGGTCACGTCATAGATGTTGTTGCGGTCCGAATCCTGCGGGTTCTCGAAATCGGGGGCGTTCTTGAACGTCACCACGCCGGTCACCGGATCGACATTGAACAGATGGCCTTCGCGACCCGGCTCGATCGAATAGCGCACGCTGTCGCCGTCGCGCAGGTCGGGGTCGGTCGCGACGACGGTCGCGACGGCGGTGGTGTTCTCGTTGATCGCCGGAACCCATGCCGCATCGCTGCCCGCGAACGAGGTGATCGTCGGCCCTCCGGTCTGTTCGACCGCGTTCTTGACGTTCACCCACAGCAACTGCTTGTCGACCACGCCGCGCGCATCGGTGGCGACGACGGTGACGTCATAGATGTTGTCGCGGTTCGAATCCTGCGGGTTCTCGAAATCGGGGGCTTTGATGAACTTCAGCACGCCCGTCACCGGGTCGATCTCGAACAGCCGGCCTTCGCCGCCCTCGCCGATCGAATAGCGGATCGTGTCGCCCTGCGCGACGTTCGGATCGGTGGCGACGACCGCGCCGACGATCGTGCTGTTTTCGGTCAGCGTCATCTGGCCCCAGTCGCCGCCGCCGGCCGAGGTGATCGTCGGGCCGGCGTTGGCGATCTGCTGCAGCTTCACGACATGGCTGCCGATCGCGCCCAGATCGATCGTCGCGACCTCGCCGATCAGCGATTCGAGCTTGCCGCCCTCGACCGTGATCCAGTTGGTGCCCGGCGCCTTCAGGTCGATCTTGACCTTGCCCTCGCCCTCGGCGGTGAAGCTGATGTCCTTGCCGTCGCCCGTCACCGATTGCAGCGACGCGCGCATCGGCAGCTCGGTGATGTGGGTCACGTCGTCGGCCGCCGCGCCCATCTTGATCTCGAAGGTGCCGCCCGCCATCGGCAGGAACACCTTGTCGCCGCTATACGCATACCAGCCGGTGACGCTCTGGATGACCTGCCCCGTCTTCTGCCCGTCGACGTCCAGCGCGAACACGCCGGTGCCGAGCGGCGAGGTGACGTTGGCGGTGATCGTGTCGCCGACCACATTGGTGACGATCCGCGCCTGATCGAATGCCTGCACCCGCGCGGCCAGATCGGCGAGCGTCACGAATTCGATGCCGCTCTTGGCGGCCATCGCGACGAATTCGGTGAACATCGCCTGGGTATAGGCGCTCGCCTGACCGTCGGCCGACCACATCGTCGGGCCGTAATCGTGCCACGGCCACACCACCACCGGCGCGTCGCCGTTCGCGGTCAGCGTCGCGAATTCCTTCGCCCACACCGCCTGCGCCTCGGCGACGGTCTTCTTCTGGAACTCGATCAGCGAGAAATCGAACGAGGTGTTCGGTGCGATATAGACCTGGCCCGATTTCGCATTGTCGGGGTTCATGAAGCCGATGGCGTTGGGATAGCCCGCGCCGACCCCCGAATAGCCACCCGACAGATATTGCACGTACTTCAGGATTTCCTGCGACGTGGCGATCTGTTCGGGTGCGCCCGGAACCGCCGCGCCCGTCACCTTCGCATCGCGGCCGATGAAGTCGCTGATCGCCTTCTGCAATTCGGCGCGGCTCTTGCCGAATTCATAGGCGACCTGATCGGGGGTCAGGATGTTGGTGTCGTGCGGGTGGGTGTAGCTGTGCGTCCCGATCTCGTTGCCCATGTCGAGCAACGCCTTGTAATAGGGTAGCGATACCGCCCAGTCGGTCGACTGGCCCGTCGTCGGGCTGTCGCCGATGTTGACGTAATAGCTGCCGACGAAGTTGTATTTTTCCTTCCACTCGGCGAGCAGCGGGATCAGCTTGTCATAGATGCCCGGCGCATTGCCTTCCGGGTTCACCTCGTCACGCTCCTGACTCTGGTCCATGTCGACGCGCGAGGCGAACATGCCGCTCTGCCGCGTCATCTGGAGGCCGACCGACAGGCCGCTGCCATGGACCGAATAGTCGATCGCCTTTTGCAGCATGTTCTCGTCGGCCATCACCGCTTCGGACGAGAAGATGACGTTGCGCCCGCCGGTCTGCGTCGCGATCGCCGCCGAATAGGTCTGGCCGTTCACCGTCTCGGTCGCGATCGTCTGGCCGGTGCCGCTCTCGCTCTTGAAGGCGTTCCAGCCGACGCCCTTATATTCATGCACGACCTGTCCGTCGGCATAGCCGTCGAGCACGGTGCCGTTCGGATCGGTCGCCCGAACCGTCACGTCGGCCGGGAAGCCGCCGGTCACGCGCGTCGCGTCGAACAACAGCTTCATCCGGCTGTAGCTGTCGCCGGGCAGCGCGTTGCCCGCCTGGTCGTTGGTCATGAACTCGCCGGCGGCGACAAGGCCGATGCCGAACTGCTTGGTCGCCTGTTCCAGTGTCTGCGCGATCAGGTCGACCTTGCTCGCATCGACGTTGCGGAACGACGGAAAGACGATGCTGTCATATTTCGCCAGCGTCGACAGGCTGGTCAGATCGCTCTCGGTCAGCACGTCGAACGGCACGCCTGCCTGCATCGCCTGGCTTTGCGCGGCCATGAACAACTGCGAATAGGCGGTCTTGCTGAAATAGGCGTTGGCGGTCGACTCCGACCACACGATCGCGATGCGGTGCGCCGGGTCGGCGGCGATGCCGGTGTCGTTGAACACGGTGAACGGCGTCGACGAATAATTGCCCGGCAGGAATACGTCGTCGTTCACGTCGAAGATGGTGTCGATCGCCTGCGGATTGCCGATCGCCGCCTTGGGCACGCGGAACTCGACGGTCGACTTGTCCGCCGACCACACCGCCTCGAGATTGGCGAGCACCAGCGTCTCGCCGGCCTTGCCGGTATAGAGCGATACGGTGCCATCGCCGTTGAAATTGACGTTGTATTCCGCTCCGCCGGCGAACCCGAACACCTGATGCCCGGTGGTCGCGTTACGATCGGTGTTGAGCCACGCAGTGGTGTTCGCACCGATGACACCCGGCGCCTTCAGCGCGAAGGCAAAGGCGTCGCCGTCGCTCTTGGCATAGATCGCATAGCCCTCGCCCAGCCCACGGTCGATCCGGTCCGCCTGGTTCCAGTCGTTCAGATTCCCGTCGAGCGTGATCGGAGTCGCGTTCGCCATTGCCACCTAATCCCATGAATTCGATGGGACGGCGCTTCGCACCCCGCAACTAGTATCGCAAGTATCCATAAGGCGGTCGCAAGTCGCTGCTATGGTTAATCCGTATCACGCTGACACGCGGGGTGCGAATTCGGGACGATTCGGCCGGTTCGTCCCGAAATATTCATTATCGCACCGATCGCCGGTCGTGCAGCCAGTCGTTCAGCAGCATCGTCACCTCGCCCGGCCGTTCGAGCGGGGAGAGGTGTCCGCAGTTGCGCAGGATGCGGAACTCGGCATGCGCAATGCGCCGTGCCAGCGCGCGCGCATCGTCGGGCATGCAGATGCGGTCGCGGTCGCCGACCGCCACCAGCGTGGGCACATGAATCGCGCCGATCGCATCGCTGATGTCGGGCCGTTCGAGCAGCGCGCGCCGCTGGCGTTCGAACACCGCGGTGCCGACGCGCTCGGCCATCGCCTGCACCGGACCGCTGACGATCGGGCTGAGCGAGGGGTCAGCGTGCGGCGCAGTGGCCAGCATGCCCTGTTCGCCCACCGTCCGGCTGCGCACGTCCATCGACGCGCGCGTGCCGAACAGCGCGATGCGCACCACCCGGTCGGGCGCCTGCCGCACCATCTCCATCGCGACATAGCCGCCCAGACTGACCCCGGCGACCGCGAAGCGCGGCGGCGCTTCGGCCAGCACGCGTGCGGCCATCGCCTCCAGCGTGTCGTCCTGCGACAAGTCGTTGAACTCGGGGGCCGCGACATCGGCCAGATCGAGGATCTGGTGCGCCCAGAGCCTCCCGTCGCATCCCATCGCGGGCAGCAGCATCAAAGGTACGAGCGAGGCTTCCATGGCCGGTATCTCCAGACTCAGCGGGCAGGGCGAAAGGCGAGGGGGGCGGCGACGAGCACGAGCACGACGCGCGTCAGGTGATGGACGATGACGAACCCGGGTTCGAGCGACAGGCCGAGCGCGACCATGCTCATCTCCGCCAGCCCGCCGGGCGAATAGCCCAGCGTCAGCAGGACGGGATCGAACCCGGTAAGATAGGCGATGGCGCAGGCCCATAGCGCGGTCAGCCCCAGCAGGATCGCGGTCGACCCCGCCGCCAGCGCGAGCGTGCGCAGCAGGACAGGCAGGGTCAGCCCGATGAAGCGGCAGCCGATCGTCGCGCCGAGGCCGACCTGCGCGGCGGCGACCACGGGGCCGGGGATACGGAAATCGCTGATGCCGGTCACATGCACCGCCGCGCTCACCGCCAGCGGGCCGATCAGGTGCCACGCCGGCAGCCGCAGCGCCCGCCCTACGACGAGGCCCACTCCCATGCAGCCCAAAGCCCATGGCAACAGGCTCCATGTGAACGCCCCGCCGCCGATCGTGGCCGCCACCGCCGCCTCGCCCGGCCGGATCAGGTGCAGCGCCCATGGCAGGGTGAACACCACCAGAAATATGCGCGCGCCGTGGATCAGCCCGATCGCGCGTTCGTCCGCGCCGTGGGTCTCGCCCATCAACACCATCTCGGCGATGCCGCCGGGCATCCCCGCGAAATAGGCGGTGGCCGGATCGAACTTCGCCACCCGCCGGAAATAGGTGACGCACAGGATCGCCGCGCTGCCGAGGAAGAACGGCAGGCACAGCAGCGGCACGATCCATTCTCGCGCCTGCGCCCACAGCCCGGGGTGGAAGCTGCTCCCCAGCACCACCCCGATCACCGCCGCCATCGGCCGCCTGGTCGCCGACGACGCCCGGATCGGCGCGCCGGCGACGCTGGCGACCGCGCAGGCCGCCATCGATCCCAGCACCCACGGCAGCGGCGCACCGGCCGCATCGAACGCCGCCCCGCCCGCACCCCCCACCGCCAGCGCGGCGAGGAAGCGCAGGGTCGTCGAGGCGGCGTCGCGGTTCATTACGCCACGAACGGGAAGGCGAGGGCGATCATGCCGACGATCGTCATCACCACGCACACCCCGATCGCGGGGAGCAGCGTGAACTTCTGGTGATCGGCCAGATCGATACCCGCAAGGCTGACCAGCAGATAGGTCGAGGGGACCAGCGGGCTGAGCAGATGCACCGGCTGCCCCATCAGCGACGCACGCGCGATCGCCATCGGCGACACGCCGTAATGCGATCCCGCTTCGGCAAGGATCGGCAGCATCCCGAAGTAGAAAGCGTCGTTGCTGATGAAGAAGGTGAAGGGGAGCGAGAGGAGCGCGGTGATCGGCGCCATATACGGCCCGAACGCGGGCGGGATGAAGCCGACGACTTCCTTGCTCATCGCCTCGACCATGCCGGTGCCCGACAGGATACCGGTGAAGATGCCGGCGGCGAAGATCAGCGAGACGACCGACAGCACGTTGCCGGCATGCGCGGCGATCCGCTCCTTCTGTTCGGCGACCTGTGGATAGTTGACGATCATCGCGATGGCGAAGGCGATCATCATCAGCACCGACAGCGGCAGGATGCCCCACACCAGCAGCGTCAGCAGCGCCACGACGAGCGCGCCGTTGAACCAGATCAGGTGCGGGCGGCGCGCCTCGGGATATTGCGACACGGCCATGCCGGTGAATTCGGTCGGCTGGTTGGCCTTCACATGGCCGATGCGGCGGCGCTCCTTCTTGCCGAACCAGAAGGCGAGGGCGAGCAGCGCGCCGAGGCCGACGAGCATGCCGGGGATCAGCGGCAGGAACAGCTCGGCCGGATCGAGCTTCAGCGCGCTGGCCGCGCGCGCGGTCGGCCCGCCCCACGGCGTCAGGTTCATGATGCCGCTGGTCAGCATCAACAGGCAGCACAGGTACAGCCGGTTCATGTCATAGCGTTTGTAGAGCGGCAGCAGCGCGGCGATGGTGATGATGTAGGTCGTGGAGCCATCGCCATCCAAGCTGACGACCGCGCACAGCGCGACCGTGCCGAGCAGGATGCGCAAGGGGTCGCCATGCACCAGCCGGATCAGCTTTCCGACCAGCGGATCGAACAGGCCGGTATCGGTCATGGTCGAGAAGAACAGGATCGCGAACAACAGCATCACGCCGGTGGGCGCGAGATTCTTGATGCCGTCGATCATCATGTCGCCAAGCCCCGCCGCCTGTCCGGCGATGACGCCGAACATCGTGGGGATGACGATCAACGCCACCAGCGGCGTCATCTTCTTCGTCATGATGAGGGTCATGAAGACCGCCACCATCGCGAAGCCAAGCAGGGCGAGGCTCATGTCAGTGTCTCCGGGATGTGGGGGATCAGAAGGTGACGGCCACGCGGCCGCTGATGGTCTGGCCGCTGTCCTGGCCGGTATAGGCGCCGGTGCGGTTGTCGGTGTTCCAGTGGATGCCGTTCAACTGGAAGCGGGTGAAGCTGTTGAGATACCAGTTGACGCCCAGCGTCGCGGCCCAGCCCTCGCCGCCGGTCAGCAGGTCGGTATAGTCGAGGCTTTCGTAGCGCGCGGTCAGCTCGATCGCGCCGGGGCCGCCGTCGAACGTCGGGCGCTTCACCTTGGGCTGGCCGAAGCTGCCCAGACGCGGGTTGTATGGCGGCAGGTCGCCGGTCAGGAAGAACCCGCCGGAGATGCTCCACGCCTTGCTGTCGAAATCGCCATTGGCGACCGTGCGCGCCTCGCGCCGGCCGGCCTCGGCCATCAGCCACGCCGGCCCCTTGTAGCCACCCAGTTCGAGGCCGTAGCCGGTGGTGCCGGTCCCGCCCAGCAGCGGCCCCGACGACACGCGCAGCGCCCCGTTGAAGCGCCCCCCGATCACCGTGTTGCGCGTCAGCGCGGTGCTGGCAGGCGACAGCGATTCATCGAAGCCCCACGCGCCCAGATGCAGCACGCTGTCGGGCGTCTTGATCGGGTTCCAGTGCGCGCGCGCCAGCACGGTGCGCCCGTCGGCCACCGCCTGCGTCCCGTCGATCCGGTCGCCGGTGACGGTCAGCGAGGCGTGGCCCGTCTTCCAGAACACACGCGGCATGATGCCCACGCCATAGAAACCACGCTGCGGGATGATCGCGGTCGCAACCGTGGTGCGTTCGAGGAACGGCGTCGAATCCGACCCCGTCGACCCCTCGAACCCGCGATCGTTGAACAGGTGCCCGGCGCGCACGTCGTAATCGATCCCCGGCGCGATCCGGTTGCGCCACCCCATGAAGGCGGTGACGACATCGACGTCGTTCTCGGAAAAATCGATCTCGAACTGGTAGAAGAAATGCGTACCGACCCCGCCTTCGAGGCCGAGGCGCAGCGCGCGCATGCCGGTGGTCGTGATGTTGCGCGCATCATAGTCCGACCCGAAGGTCGAACTGACGTCGGCGAGGATGCGCCCGCGCGGCTTGAAGGTGTAGACGCCATCGGCCGAATGGAACACCGGCAGCCCCGCGCCCCATTCGGTGGTCAGCCCCGACGGGTTGTCGCGCGCCGCCTGTGCCTGGGTAACGTCGCGGTCGGCCGGACCGGGGGGGGCGAGCTGCGGTGCGAACGGCACGGTGCGGCGCGGCTGCGGGTTGGCGGTCTGCGGCAGCAGCAGCGCGGGGTCGGCGCCCTGTTGCGCCAGTTGCGCGGTCGGGACGGTCGTGGTCGTCGGCACGGGCGCGGCGGCGCTCTGCTGCCCCTCGATCCGGTCGAGCCGCGCGCGCAGCGTCTGGATTTCCACCGCCTGCTGCCGCACCAGTTCGGCCAGCTCGGCCGGGGTCGGCGTCTGGGCCAGCGCCGGGGTGGCGACGGTCAGCGCGACGAAGGCGCAGCCACTAGCGAAATGTCTCATTGCGAAGCTCCGGTAAGGACCCTGCGCCATTCGCGCAGGAAGCGCTGGCGGGTGATGCGGTCGAGATTGACGAGAAGTTGCGGGCCGACGCGGATCGGCCGCGCCTGCGCCGGCGGCAGCCGCCGGGCGGGCACGTCGGTGCGCACCGGCCACAGGCTGGCGCGCGCGAGCAGGCTCTGCCCCCGACGCGACAGCAGGAAATCGAGGAACAGCTTGGCCGATGCCGGCGCGCGCGCGGCGCGCGGCACGAACGCGATGCGCGAGGTGACGAGCGTATAGTCGCTGGGGAACACCACGCCGATCCGCCGGTCGCTCTTGGCCCGCTCCAGCGCATAGGAGCCGATGACATTATATGCGATCGCCTGCCGCCCTGCTGCCACCGCCGCCAGCATCGGCTCGGTATTGGCCGCCAGCACCGGCTTCGTCGCGGCGATCGCGGCCAGCAGGTCGCGCGTGTCGCGCGTCGCCGCCATGTCCTGCGTCAGATAGAGATAGCCGACGTTCGAGCGCGCCGGATCGAACGTCGTGACCCGCCCGGTGAACAGCTTCGCCCGCGCACGCAGCAATTGCGTCAGCGCGGCATGGCTGCGCGGCATCTTTGTGTCAGGGATCAGCCGCCGGTTGTAGACGATGCCGATCGGCTCGGCGGTGACGCCATAGCCCATGTTCTTCCACACGGCGGTGGGTGGCAGCGCGGGCTTCTCCGGGCTGGCATAGGCCTGCGCCAACCCGTCGTTGATGAGCTTGACCTGCAAATCCATCGCCGACGACCAGACAAGGTCGGCCGAGCGCTTGCCCGAGCGCGTCTCAATGACAAGCCGGCGATAGATGTCGATCGAATTGAGGTCGGCATAGCGCACCCGCACCCCCGGATAGGTGCTGCGGAACGCCGCCAGCACGCTCGCCAATTCGGCGGTATCGGCATTGCCATAGACGATCGCGCCGCCCTCGGCCTTCGCGGCGGCGATCAGCGCGTCATAGGAACGGGGATAGCCGGTCGGGCGCTGCTGCGCGGCGGCGGGGACGCCCACGCCTGCAACGATCACCAATGACAATAGGATCTTGCGCATCCCGGTTCCTCTCGTGCTTTTCCGTTTCTCTGGATCGGATAAGCTGGAATGATGCGATACGTGGTGAAGCTGTCAGCAACCTTTCATGCCCCGAGGCATTTTTGCGCATCCTGATGATCGAAGACGACGCCGCGCTCGCCCGCAGCATCGCCGCGTTGCTGCGCGGCGGTGGCCATGCGGTCGACCATGTCGCGTCGGGCGAGGAGGCGCTGGAGGTGGTCGGCGGCGAACCCTATGCGCTGGCGATCCTCGACGTCGGGCTGCCCGGCATCGATGGCTTCACCGTGCTGCGCGAGATGCGCCGGCGCGGCGAGCGCGTGCCGGTGCTGATGCTGACCGCGCGCGATGCGCTCGACGACCGGGTGCGGGGCCTCGACCTCGGCGCCGATGATTATCTGCGCAAACCCTTCGAGCCGGAAGAACTGGAGGCCCGCGTCCGCGCGCTTGGCCGCCGGCGCGGCGGCGATCCGGTGCCCGAACTGACCGTGGGCACACTGGTCCTGAACCGCTCGACCGGCACCGCGCAGGTTGGGACACGCACCCTCGACTTGCGCCGCCGCGAATGGGCGGTGCTCGACACACTCGCCACCCGCGCCGGACAGGTGGTGCCGCGCGACCTGCTGCTGTCCGAAGTGTTCGGCTATGACGAACCGGTCGGCCCCAACGCGATCGAGGTGAACGTCACCCGCCTGCGCACCAAGCTCGCCCCCGACGGCCCGCAGATCCGCACGGTGCGCGGCGTCGGCTACCTGCTGGACGCGGGGTGAGGGGGATGATGCCTGATGCCTCCCCTCCCTGGAAGGGAGGGGTCGGGGGTGGGTTGGCCTGCGAGGGACCGTATCGCCAACCAACCGGCCGACCCACCCCCAACCCCTCCCTGTCAGGGAGGGGAGCCATGGTCCCCTGATGCCCGCCCCCCGCGCCATCGCGCTGCGCACGCGCCTGCTCGCCGCCATGCTCGGCCCGCTCGCGCTGGTCGCGGTCGTCGTCGCGCTGGTCGGCGCGACGCTGATCGCCGATGTCGTGCGCCGCACCAACGACCGCGTGCTGGGCGGCGCGCTGGGTGCGATCGCCGAAACGGTCGAGGTCGAACGCGGTGAGGTGACACTCGACCTGCCGCCCGCCGCCTTCGGCATGCTGGAGAACGGCGAGCGCGACAACGTCTATTACCGCATCGCCGTCGGCGGCGACCTGCTCACCGGCTATGCCGATCTTCCCGCGCCCGATCCCGCCGATTTGACGACCGACGTGCCGCGCTTCCGCTTCGCCACCTATCGCGGTCAGCGCATCCGCATCGCCGAGGTCCGCCGCGCGCTCCCCGCGATTGCGCAGCCGGTGGTGGTGCAGGTGGCCGAAACGCTCGATAACCGCGCCGCGCTGACCCGGCGGCTGGTCGTGGCGCTGCTGGTCGGCGAGCTGCTGCTGGTCGGCATCGCCGTGCTGCTGCTGCGCCCGGCACTCGGCTGGAGCCTGCGCCCGCTCGCCCGCCTGCGCGGCGCGGTGGAGGCCCGCGACGGCCGCGCGCTGCCCGACCTCTCGCCGCTCGATCCGGGGCCATTGCCCATCGAACTCCGCCCGCTTGCCACCGCCTTCGACCGGCTGCTGGCGCAACTCGATACCGCGACCGCCGCCACCCGCCGTTTCACCGCCGACGCCTCGCACCAGATGCGCACGCCCTTGTCGGTGCTGAAACTGCAAGTCGCACTCGCCCGGCGTGGCGAGGCCGATGCACTCGACGAGATCGGCGATGCCGTCACCCGGCTCGAACGGCTGCTTACCCAGCTTCTGTCGCTCGCCCGCGCCGAGGAAGCCGGTGCCGCCGCCCCGTTCGAACAGGTCGATCTGCGCAAGGTCGCCACCGCCGTCATCTCGCGCCGCATCGCGCAGGGGATCGAGGCGGGGGTCGACCTGCAACTCGATGCCGCCGACGACCGCAGCTTCGTCGTCGCGGGCTATTGGTCGCTGTTGTTCGAGATCGTGAGCAACCTGATCGACAATGGCATCCGTTACAACGCGCGCGGCGGCACCGTGACCATCGCGCTGGCGCTGACTCCCGATGCGGTGCTGCTGATTGTCCGTGACGACGGCCCCGGCATCCCCGCCGCCGATCGCACCCGTGCCTTTGAGCGGTTCGTCCGGCTGGGTCCGGCGGACGGCCCCGACGGCAGTGGTCTGGGTTTGGCGGTGGTCCGCTCGGCAGCCGAACGCATGGCCGCCAGCGTCGAGCTGTCCGACGCGCAACCCGGCCTGCGCGTGACGTTGCGCTTTCCCGCCCTATAACCATCATTCCCGCCTGCGCGGGAATGATGGTTATAGGGGTTTCACCCCCGATCGAACAGCACATTCCCTGCCCACACCCGGTCGCCGGTCGCCACCCCTTGCGCCAGCCGATACGGCGCGGGCAGCAGAATCAAGATCGTCGAGCCATGCTCGAACCACCCCATCTCCTCACCCTGGCGCAGCCGCGCATCGCACGTCGCCACCGGCTCCGCCCGCTCGCGCAGCAGCTTCACCGTGTCGAGGAAGGTCAGCCGGATCGCCGCGACCAGGATCGCCGCCACCGGCACCAGCAACACCGGCGTGCCATCGTCCAGCCGTAGCCGCACCGTCGCGCGCTCGTTGCGGCAATACAGCCGCTCGACCCGTTTGAGCGCCGGCTGGTTCACGTTGAAACAATCGCCCGGAAAATAGCGCACCCGGTCGACCGTTCCGTCCTGCGGCGCATGGAACCGGTGATACATCCCCGCCGTCAGCCGCAGCGTCACGAAGCTCCCGCCGAGATAGGCGTCGCCCTCGCCCCCGGTCAGCTCGCCGATCGAATAGCGTTGCCCCTTGGCCTGCACGATGCTGTCGCCATCGATCCGCCCGCTCGCGACGATGATCCCGTCGGAGGGCGATGCGATCTGATTCGCATTCGCCGCGAAGCTCCGCGCACCGGGCCGCAGCCGCCGGATGAAACAGGCGTGCATCGATGGCCAGCGCGTCTCCGCCGCATCGGACAGGTCGACCGCGCTGAACGTCCGCCACACCGCGATCGACGCCTTGGCGATCCACGGCTGCTCGATCTTGCTGAACCGCCCCATCGCCCGTGTAAGCGTGCGGCGCGGCAGCCAGTTCGTCGCGGCATAGTTGAGTGATTCGATCGCGGTCAGTCTGGCGATCATCCGGGCGAGCGGGTTGGGCGAAGTCTGTTCCATCGCCGTCATCAATAGTTCGTCATCGGGTCATATTCGCGTCAGCCATGTCGCCGCTCGCCCTCGCTCTCGCCGCCGCCACCGCCGGCCTCGTCGCCACCAGGGGGCGCACCCGCCTCGCGCTCAGCCGTGCCAAGCACGGCTCGCTGACCGGCCATGTCCGTTTGGGCCAGCGGATCGCGCGTCAGATCGCCTTCTACGATTATGACGACGCGCGCTTCTTCGCCGCCGACGATGCGCCCGCAGAGATCGCCGCACAGCGCCGCGCCGGCTTCGATCGCCTCAGCGCGCTCTACGCCGGGCGGTTCGCCAAGACCGTCGCCGCGACGAAGGAATTGCGCGAGGGCCTGTCCGACCTGCAATTCACCGGTCGCTACCGCGTGCCGTTCCAGTTCAGCGCGCTGGTCCGTGATCGCCTCGCCACCGGGGCATTCTACGAATCCTCGGCCGGCGTCACCGTCACCGACCTCGACGGCAATGTCTTTTACGACCTCGCCGGCTCCTACGGCGTCAACCTGTTCGGCCACGACTTCTACAAATCATGCATCGCGGAAGGCAGCGCGCGAGTCGCCGCGCTTGGCCCGGTGCTCGGCACCTACCACCCGCTCATCACCGCCAATGTCGCCCGGCTGAAGGCGATCAGCGGCATGGACGAGGTGTCGTTCCACATGTCAGGCACCGAAGCGGTGATGCAGGCGGTGCGCCTCGCGCGCTATCACACCCGCCGCCGCCGCGTGGTCCGCTTCGCCGGGGCCTATCACGGCTGGTGGGGCGATGTGCAGCCCGGCATCGGCAACCCGGTCCCGCAGGACAACACGCTGACATTGGCCGAACTGTCCGACGCCACGCTGCACGTGCTGGCCACCCGCAAGGACATCGCCTGCGTGCTGGTGAACCCGCTCCAAGCGCTCCACCCCAACAAGGGCGCGCCGTCCGATGGCACGCTGATTGACAGCAGCCGCGCCGCCCGGCTCGATCGCGCCGCCTATCGCGACTGGCTGGTCAGGCTGCGCGACGTCTGCACCAAGGCCGGCGTGGTGCTGATCTTCGACGAGGTGTTCATGGGCTTCCGTCTCGCGAAGGGCGGCATGGCCGAGGCTTTTGGCGTCCAGCCCGACATGGTGACATATGGCAAGACGCTGGGCGGTGGCCTGCCTGTCGGCGTCCTGTGCGGCCGTGCGGACCTCATGACCCGCTACCGTGCCGATCGCCCCGCCGACATCTGTTTCGCGCGCGGCACCTTCAACGCGCATCCGTATGTGATGGGGGCGATGGACGTGTTCCTCGATTGCCTCGATTCGCCGCAGGTGCAGGCAATGTATGACGGCGTCGATGCCCGTTGGGACGCGCGGATCGCGCAGTTTAATGCGGCGATGGCGGCGGCCGACCTGCCGGTACGCGCGGCGGGCATGCAGACGGTGTGGACCGTGACCTACACCGTGCCGTCGCGCTACAACTGGATGCTGCAATATTATCTGCGGGCCGAGGGGCTGGCGCTGAGCTGGGTGGGCACCGGCCGCCTGATCTTCAGCCTCGACTATAACGATGCGGCGTTCGCCGACGTCGTGGCGCGCTTCGTCGCGGCGGCGCGCGCGATGCAGGCCGATGGCTGGTGGTGGTCGGCGCCCGGCACCACCGACAAGACGCTGCGCCGGACGGTGCTGAAGGAAACCCTCGCCAAGCGCTTCGGGCGGGGGTGGGCAGGACGGTGATGGCGAATGCCGCCACCGGCCCGCCACGGGCAAAGCCCGTGGCGTCGGACGGCGCTTTTCGCGCCGCCGGCCGGGCACGCCTCGGGCGGCGCGTGGATAGCTGCGCTATCCCCTTGCCCGGCGCGCTTCTTCCTGCAAATCCGTATCGATCCGCGCGCCCTTTAACAACTGCACCGGCGCCTTGCGATACAGCACGAAGTCGTTGAACGGATCAGTGATGATCTTCGTCGCCCAGACGAGGCCAGTCATCACGTCGCGCTGCACGAACAACTGCACCACCCGGAACAGCAATCCCCCGACCGCAAAGCCCAGCCACAGCAGCGCCAGATGCCGCAGGAAGCCGACGAAGCCGACATGCGGCTCGAACAGCCCGAAGAAGGTCGGGTCGATCAGCAGCGGGATCGGCGTCGCCGCCCACAGCCCCATGAACACGATCTTGCGGAACAGGTTGTACCCGACCTTGATCTCCTCCTTGTGGGCGTGGGTCGCCTGGTTCTGGTGATCGTAGGTCTTGGGCTCGAAGAAGAAATGGCCCGATTGCCGCGCGGTCATCGCCACCAGCCAGCCGAGCAGGCTCGCGACGGCGGGATCGATCCACACCACGACATAGGCGATCAGGAACGTCGTCGCGCTGACGAAATGCAGCGCCTGGTTGATGATGCTGTGGTGGTAATAGCGGTGATCGTCCCACCGCTGTTCCTTCAACGCTTCCTTGAAACCGGACATCGTAGCAGCCTTGTGCAAGGGGGGTTCAGGCGGTCGCGGCGTGCGCGAGCGTAGGTGTATTGTCCTGTCCGTCGGCGGTGCGACGGAAACAGACGAGCGAGAAGTGGCCGAGCGGCGGGAGCGGGCGGCGCTCGACCAGTTCGGCGTTCGGATGGCGCAGCGCCCAGTCGCCATAGACCGACCACGGGAAATCGGTGCGCCAGCCCAGCCGGCTGGTGACGGGCATCAGCGCGCGCTCGATCTTCGAGCGCACGCCGGTTTCCGCCCCCAGCCGCGTCGTGATGACGATCAGCCCGCCGGGCCGCACCACGCGCAGGAACTCGCTCAGGGCGCGGTCGGGATGCGGCACCGCCGACACGACATACTGCGCGACCACCACGTCGAACGAGGCATCGGGAAAGTCCAGCGCCTCGGCATCGCCGATCGCGATCCGCTCGACCTGGGTCAGGTTCAGCCGCTTGACGCGGTCGCGCGCCTTGTCCAGCATCTGGTCGGCGATGTCGATGCCGGTGATCCGGCTGTCGGCGCGGTAGTGCGGCAGCGAGATGCCGGTGCCGACCCCGACCTCGAGGATGCGCCCGCCCACTTCCTCGGCGGCGTCGATCGCGGCGCGCCGGCCGCGGCGGAACACCGGTCCGAACACCAGATCATAGATCGGTGCCCATCGGTCATAGGCGCTGGCCACGCCGATACGGTTCAATTCCTGAGCCAATCGCAAAATCCTCGGTCAGCGCCGGTCGTCGGCGGTCTGACGAGCGAGGGTGACGGGATTCGATGACACCGCGATGGCGGTATGAAGTCGCCAAGGTTTCAATTTGATGCAAGCGCGCGTCATCATCACGCAACAATAATGTCGCGCGACGGCGGTAGATAAGCGCCAAGCAAGGACGCATGTCCGGTCCGCTTTCGTGGGGAAGCAAACGATGACAACGGCCACTGTATCCCGGACGGAACATCGTCCGGTCACAAAAAAGTCTGACCGTTCGATGATGACATCGCTGGCGCGCAAGATGCCGGACTGGATCAACGACCCGCAATCCTATCAGGCCGATGGCCCGAAGCGGTCGTATCGCACCGTCTTCATCTCCGACGTGCACCTCGGCACGCCGGGGTGCAGCGCCGCGCACCTCGTCGATTTCCTCCATTCGATCGAATGCGAGACGCTCTATCTGGTCGGCGACATCGTCGACGGGTGGCAGATCCGCAAGGGCTGGTACTGGCCGTCGAGCCACAACGACGTGATCCGCTCGATCCTGAAGTTCGCGCGCCGCGGTACCCGCGTCATCTATATTCCCGGCAACCATGACGAGGCGTTCCGCGACTATGTCGGCCTCGAATTCGGCGGCGTCGAGATGGTGGAAGAGGATATTCACGAAACCGCCGACGGCCGCCGCCTGCTGATCCTTCACGGCGACAAGTTCGACGGCGTGGTGCTTTACGCCCGCTGGCTCGCCTTCCTCGGCGACTATGCCTATACTGCGCTGCTGAAGGCCAACAGCGTGTGGAACTTTGCCCGGCGCAAGCTGGGGCTGCCCTACTGGTCGCTGTCGGCCTATGCCAAGCACCGGGTCAAGAACGCGGTGAACTTCATCGGCCGGTTCGAGGAAACGGTGGCCCACGCCGCCGCCGAACACGGCGTCGACGGGGTGGTCTGCGGCCATATCCACACCGCCGAAATCCGCCAGATCGGCGACATCACCTATTACAACGACGGCGACTGGGTGGAAAGCTGCACCGCGCTGGTCGAGGATCATACGGGTGCCATGTCGCTGATCGACTGGCGGGCGGAGACATGGGGCAGGGATGCCGCCAAGGCCCCGGCCACCGCGCTCGCCCCGGCCGGGGTGGTCGCCACCGCATGAGGATCGCGATCGTCAGTGATGCGTGGACTCCGCAGGTCAACGGCGTCGTCCGCACGCTTCAGACGACGATCGGCCGGTTGCAGCAGCGCGGCCATGTGGTGGAGGCGTTCACCCCGGACGGCTTCGCCACCCGCGCCTGCCCCGGCTATCCCGAGATCCGCCTTGCGCTGGGCTGCGGCACCGAACTCGGCAACCGACTGGCGGCGTTCCGGCCCGATGCGATCCATATCGCGACCGAAGGCCCGCTCGGCTGGGCGGCGCGTGGCTGGTGCAAGGCGCGCGGCGCGCGGTTCACCACCTCGTTCCACACCAATTTCGCCGACTATCTGGCGATGCGCACGCACCTGCCGGCCGGGCTGTTCTGGCCGTTCCTGCGCCGTTTCCATGCGCGGGCCAGCGGGGTGATGACCGCCACCGCCCGCGTCGCGGAATCGCTTGGCCGGCACGGCATCGACCATACCCGGCGCTGGTCGCGCGGCGTCGATCTGTCGCTGTTCAAGCCCGATGGCGGCCAGCTCGACCTTGCCACGCTGCCGCGCCCGATCCTGCTGCATGTCGGCCGCATCGCCATCGAAAAGAATATCGAGGCGTTCCTCGCACTCGACGTGCCCGGCACCAAGCTGCTGGTCGGCGACGGCCCGGCGCGCGCCGATCTCGAACGGCGCTATCCGCTCGCACGCTTCGTCGGGGTGAAGCAGGGCGCGGGCCTCGCCGCCGCCTATCGCGCCGCCGACGTGCTGGTATTCCCCAGCCGCACCGACACCTTCGGGCTGGTGATGATCGAGGCGCTGGCCTGCGGAACGCCGGTCGCGGGCTATCCGGTGCCCGGCCCGCTCGACGTCATCGGTACCGACGGAACGGGCGGCGGCACCGATCGGATCGGCGCGATCGACGATGATCTGGCCAGGGCCGTCGCGCTGGCGCTCACCGCCGATCGCGACGCCTGCGCCCGGATCGGCAGCGGCTATTGCTGGTCGCGCTGCACCGACCAGTTCGTCGGCAATCTGGTCGACGCCCGCATCCCCGCCGCCGTGCAGTAACCGCCACGACGCTTTTCGTGGCGTCGCAGCATCTTGCCCGCTACCACGTCCGCCAACGGACAAGGGGAACAGGCGATGGCCGGTGGATTGGTGGCTCTGCTCGATGACGTCGCGGCGATCGCGAAGCTGGCGGCAGCCTCGCTCGACGATGTGACGGCGGCGGCCGGTCGCGCCGGAGTGAAGGCGGCGGGCGTGGTGATCGACGATGCGGCGGTGACGCCACGCTACGTCGTCGGCCTGTCGCCCGCGCGCGAACTGCCCATCATCGGCAAGATCGCGCTTGGCTCGCTCAAGAACAAGCTGCTGATCCTGCTGCCCGCCGCGCTGTTGCTCAGCGCGTTCGCGCCATGGGCGATCACCCCCATCCTGATGGTCGGCGGCGCGTTCCTTTGTTACGAGGCGGCGCACAAGATCATCGGTTCGTTCACCGGCGGCCACGAAGCCGACGAAGCGGCGACGATCACCGATCCGGTCGAGCTGGAAAACCGGCAGGTCGCCGGCGCGGTCCGCACCGACCTGATCCTGTCGGGCGAGATCATGGCGATCGCGCTCGCCGAACTGCCCGACATGTCGATCGGGATGCAGGCGGTGGTGCTGGCGGCGGTCGGCATCGCGATCACCGTCGGAGTGTACGGCGCGGTTGCGGTGATCGTGAAGATGGACGACATCGGCCTCGCCCTCGCCAAGCGCAGCAGCGCGGTTGCGCAGGTGGTCGGACGCGGGCTGGTGAAGGCGATGCCGGTGTTGCTCAAGGCGCTGGCGTTGATCGGCACGGCGGCGATGCTGTGGGTCGGCGGACAGATCATCGTCCACGGGATGGAGGAATTCGGCCTCGTCACCCTGCCGCACCTGATCCACGACACCGCGCATCATGCTGCACAAGCCCTGCCCGCGATTGGCAGGGTGGTCGCATGGATCGTCAACGCCGCGCTGTCGGCGGTGGTCGGCATCATCGTCGGCGGGATCGTCGTCGGTGCGCTGCACCTGATCCCGCGCAAGCATTGAGCATCGCCCGGCCGGCATCGCCCGGCCGCCTGCCGCTATTCGCGCTGCTCGGCTTCGCGAGCGGCCTGCCGCTCGTGATGTTCTCGACGGTCCTCGCGCTGCGGTTGCAGGCGGCGGGGGCGGCGCTGGTCGTCATCGGCTTCTTCGCATGGGTGCAGTTGCTGCCCAGCGCCAAGTTCCTGTGGGCACCGCTGCTCGACCGCTACGACGTGCCGGGTTTCGCGCGCTGCTGGGGGCGGCGGCGCGGATGGATATTGCTGGCGCTGCTCGGCATCGCCACCGCGTTGGCCGGGCTGGGGATGAGCGATCCGCGCGACCTGCGGCTGACCGCAGGGTATGCGGTGCTGCTCGCCTTCTGGACGACGACGCTCGACATCGCGGTCGATGCGTGGCGGATCGAACAAGCGCCGACGCCCGAAGCACAGGGGCCGATCGCGGCGGCGAACCTGTGGGGCTATCGTTCGGCAATGGTCGCGGCGGGCAGCGGCGCGCTGCTCCTCGCCGATCGTGGCGGGTGGGGCATCGCCTATCTCGTCGTCGCCGGTGGCGCGCTGCTGCCGTTTCCGCTCATCGCCATGATGAAGGGCGAGGGGCGCCGGACGGTGGCGTTGCTCACCGGTCTGCTGGCGAGCGCCGCGATCCTGACCGTCGTGGGGCTCGTCGCCGGGGGGATCGCCTGGGGCGTCGTCGCGGCGGGTAGCGCCGCCGGGATCGGCGCGGCGACCAACGTCACCCCCTATGTCCTCGTCGCCTGCATGCTGCCGTTCGTCGCGATGGCGATCGCCCTGCCGCGCATCCGGCGTGCCGGCCCCACGTCCCGGCTGCGAACCTCGCTCGCGCTTGGGCCCTATGTCGAATTCTTCCGCCGCTACGACCACATGGCGATCGTGCTGCTGGCGTTCGTCTCGCTCTACCGGATGGGCGACGTGCTGGCGGTGAACCTGTCGAAGCCGATGATCCGCTCGCTCGGCTACAGCCTGACGCAGATCGGGCTGGCCGACAGCTATGTCGCGTTCGCCGCGACGATCGCGGGCATCGGTGCCGGCGGGTGGATCGCCGCGCGCTGGTCGCCCGGCCGGGGACTGGTGACAGGGGCGTGCTTCGCCGCGATCGGGAACCTCGCCTTCGTCTGGCTGGCGCATTGTCCGCCGGTCGAGGCTTGGCTGTACCTCGCCACCGCTGCCGATCAGTTCGGCAATGCGATGGCGGCGGCGGTGTTCGTCGTCTATCTGTCGATGCTGGTCGATCCGCGCTTCGCGGGCGCGCAATATGCCTTTCTGTCGGGGTTCGCCTTTCTGTTGCCGCGCCTGCTCGCCGGGGCAGGGGGCGGCATGGTGGTGGCGATCGGCTATGACGGGTTCTTCCTGCTCTCGGCGCTGCTCAGCCTCGCCGCGATCCTGTTCGTGCCGTTCGTCGCCCGGCCCACACCGCCGTCATAGCGCGGCGGCGGCGGTCAGCAGCGCGCGGTCCATGATCGCTGTCGCCGAACCGCCCTCGGGGACATCATTGGCGTAGAAGGCAAAAGTCAGCCGCCGTCCGCTCGTGGCGGTCATCACCCCGGCCAACGCCGAGGTGCCCGACAGTGATCCGGTCTTGGCCGACAGCCGCCCGGCGAGCGCCGTGCCCTGAAACCGCCGGGCGAGCGTGCCGTCGACCCCCGCCACCGGCAGCGTCGACCCCCATGCCGCTCCCCAGGGCTGGCCGTCGATCCAGCGCAGGAACCGCACCATCGCGCGCGGCGATACCCGGTTGTAGGTCGACATGCCCGACCCGTCGGACAGGTCCCATGCGGTGCGCGGCACCCCCGCCGCCTCGATCAGTGCCGCGACCCGCGCGATCCCGTCGCCGATCGACCCGCCGCCGTGTACCGCGCCGATCCGGCGCAGCAGCAGTTCGGCGTGCAGGTTCTGGCTGGCCTTGTTGGTGATCCGCAGGTCGCTCAGTAACGGCGCGGGGGTAGCGGTTGCGAGCATCGCCGGCGGCGCGGTGCGCTGCACGACCGCGCGCTCGTTGCCCGGTTGCCATGGCCGGTGGCGCACGCCGATATGCCCGCGCACCGCCACGCCGCGCGCCCGCAGCATCGCGGCGAAGGTCCATGCCGCATAGTGCGCCGGATCGTCGATCCCGACGCGGATCGTCTCGACGGTGCCCGGCGCGATCGTGCCATGGATGCGCAGCAGGTCGCTGCCCGGCATCCGGTCGACGCCGATCGCGCTGCGCGGTCCCGGCATTATGCGCGACTCGATCCGGTAATAGCGTGGACCCGCCACCGTCACGCCGCCGCCGTCGGCACGCACCGTCAGCGTCAGTTCGTTGTCGTCGAGGCTCAGCGCCGATATGCCGGTGCCTGACCGGGTGGGGATGTTGTTCCACGCCATGCCGGGCGACCAGCGCTGATCGGGAAAGGCGCTGTCGTCGCCGATCACATCGCCCACCCGCCGCGTCCGCGCGGCGACGGCATCGGCCAGCGTGGCGAGACAGTCGACGGCACAATCCGCCGCCGCCGACAGCCGCGCATCGCCCGCGCCGACCAGCACGACGTCGTCGCCTTCCAGCCGGACTCCGGTCGCCGCCGTGTCCGGCCCGTCGACCGGCAGCGTCGCGAAGGCGGCGGCGGTGGTAAAGATCTTGGTGTTCGACGCCGGCACGAACCGGTCGTCGGGGGCGATGGCGATCTGCTCGGTGCCCTGATCGTCGACCACGACCAGTCCGAAGCGGGTGCCCGCCGGTGCTTCCGCCAGCACCTCGCGAACCTGCGCCTCGACCGGTGCGGCACCCAGCAGGAGCGCGAGAACGACGCTCATCGGCGTCGCTCCAGATAGACATCATGGTCGAGCGCGCCCTCGATCCGCGCGACGGTGAGCGCGACGCCGAGGTTGGCGCTGGCCGAGGGCAATGTCCGCGTCATGTCGAGCAGCCGGTCGAACGGCAGGACGAAGCCGACGACCAGCGCGGTCGCCTCCGCCGACACGCCCACTGCCGACAGCACGGCGGCGAGCATGAACAGCGACGCCGACGGGACCGGCGCGGTGCCGAACGCGGCCAGCGCGCCAGTCAGCCATACCGTTACCAGGACCGCTGGCGTCAGCGGCACCCCGAACGCCTGCAACGCGAAGGTGGCGAGCAGGCCGACATACATCGCCGTCCCGTCCTTGCCGATACTGGCCCCCAGCGGCAGCACGGTGGAATGGACCGGCCGCGCGATCCCCAGTCGCTCGCCCGCGATCCGCATCGCCACCGGCAACGTCGCCGAGGAGGATGCGGTCGAGAAGGCGACGACCAGTGCGTCGACGATCTTCGCGTAGAAGGGCCGCACCGGCAGCCGCGCGACCAGCCGCACCAGCGCGGCATGGACGACCACCAGTTGCACCAGCGACCCGATCAGCACCGCCAGCGCCAGCCAGCCGATATGGACGAACACCGCCGCGCCGCCGCTCGCCACCGCATTGGCGATCAGCGCGAACACGCCGAACGGGGTTGCCTCCATCACCAGCGTGACGATGCGCAGCAACACCGCCGACAGCGACTGGAGCAGCCGGGCAAATGGCGCGCCGGCCTCCCCGGCCAGCACCGTGCCGCACCCGGTCAGGATCGCGACGAAGATCAGCGCGAGCATGTCGCCTTTCGCCAGTGCCTCGACGATGTTGAGCGGCACGATGCCGACCAGTTGGGCGTAGGGGGTGGCGATCGTGCCGAGGGCTTGCGGTGTCGCCCCGCCGACGCCCGCGCCGATGCCGGGCCGGACCAGCAGCGCGGTGGCGATGCCGACGCCGACCGCCACCAGCGTCGTCGCGGCGAACAGCAGCGCGGTGCGCCCACCGATCCGCCCCAGCCTGCCCGGATCGGCCAGTTGGGTTATTCCGGCGGCGATCGTCACCAGCACGATCGGGGCGACCAGCATGCGGATCGCCCGGACGAACAGGTCGCCGAGGACCGCGACCGCCGGCGCGGCCTGCGGCCAGACCAGCCCGAGCAGTAGCCCGAGCGCGAGGCCGCCCAGCACCCGCCGCCATAACGGAATAGCGAACCACCCCTTCAATCCGCCACTCCCCCTTGGGTCCCCGGCGGCGATGCTAGGCCGCGTGCTGCGGCGATGCCACCCTTCGCTGCATCCAGACCGCGAACGCCAGCACGACGGCGAAGGCGAGGCAGGGCAGCAGCATCGCATGCTGGATGGTGAAGGCCCCCCGGCTGAGCCAGCCCATCAGCGGCGGGAAGAGCGCACCGCCGATCACCGCCATGATGATGAGCGGCGCGCCCAAGGTCGCCTGCGGCCCCAGATCGCGCAGCCCCAGCGAGAAGATCGTCGGGAACATGATCGACATGAAGAAGCCGGTGAGCAGCAACGCCCCGATCGCGACGGTGCCGCCGGTGAAGGCCGCGACCAGCGTCAGCACGATATTGGCGATGGCGAACAGCGCGAGCAGCCGCACCGCCGCGATCCGCTGCATCAGCGCCGCGCCGGCGAGGCGGCCGATCATGAACAGCAACAGGCTGATCGACAGATAATAGGCGGCCTGGCGTTCGGACGTCGCCGGGCTGATCGCCTTGACGAAATCGACGAAGAAGCTCCACACGCCGACCTGCGCGCCGACATAGAAGAATTGCGCGATCACCGCGCCGCGCAGCGCCCCCACCCGCCAGACCGATCCGATCCCGTGCAGCGTGCCGCCGGGTGCGTCATGCGCGATCGGCGGCAGGCGGACGACCGCGACCACCGCCGCCACCAGCACCACGACTCCGGCCAGCACCAGATAAGGGAGCTGCACCATCTGCGCCTCGGCCGCGCGATAGGCGTCGAGGCTGGCGGCGTTCATCGCGTCCAGCGTCGCGGCATCGTGTTCGACCCCGGAAAAGATGAACCATGCGCCCAGACTGGGGGCGAGCGTCGCGCCGAGGCCGTTGAACGCCTGCGCCAGATTGAGCCGCTGTTCGGCGCGCGCCGGATCGCCGAACGCGACGATATAGGGGTTGGCCGCCGTTTCGAGGAACGCCGCGCCGGCGGCGATGACGAACAGCGCGCCGAGGAACGCGCCGTACACCCGTATCTCCGCCGCCGGATAGAACAGCACCGCCCCCAGCGCATAGAAGCCCAGCCCCGCGAGGATGCCGGCCCTGTAGCCGAAGCGGCGCATCACCAGCCCGGCGGGCAGCGCCATGACGAAATAGCCGAAGTAGAAGACGAACTGGATGAACCCCGCCTCCGCCCGGTTGAGCGCCAGCGCCTTTTGAAACTGGCGGATCAGGATGTCGTTGAAGTTGTTGGCGACCGCCCACAGCAGGAACAGGCTGACGATGACCACGAAGCCGGTGCGATAGCCCGGCGTGATGAACGGATGCCGCCCGGCATCGGGCGACGGGCCGGGCGGGGGCGGGACGGGGATGGTCGGGATCGGCATGGCATCCTCTCGACCCGGCGATTTCCGGGTTCATTCTTCGGGTTGTTAGCGCTAACGGATGGTGCAGGGGCACGACGATGCCCGCACGATGACAGGAGAGTCGCACGATGACAGGTACAGTTGCCCCCGCGCCCGGCGCACCGCTGGTCATTCGCGACGCGCGGGTGATCGTGACCTGTCCGGGGCGCAATTTCGTCACGCTGAAGATCGAGACCGATCAGGGGGTGTACGGCATCGGCGACGCCACGCTGAACGGGCGCGAACTGGCGGTCGCCGCCTATCTGATCGAGCATGTCGTGCCCGTCCTGATCGGGCGCGACGCGCACCGGATCGAGGATATCTGGCAGTATCTGTATCGCGGCGCCTATTGGCGGCGCGGGCCGGTGACGATGACCGCGATCGCCGCGGTCGATACCGCGCTGTGGGACATCAAGGCGAAGGTCGCCGGGCTGCCGCTCTACCAGTTGCTCGGCGGGCGGTCGCGCGACGGCGTGCTGGTGTACGGCCATGCCAATGGCGCGGATATCGCGGAGACGGTCGATACCGTCGCCCATTACCGCGCGCTGGGCTATCGCGCCATCCGGGCGCAGTCGGGGGTGCCCGGCGTCAAGGGCGCTTACGGCGTCGGATCGGGCGCGGGCAAGATCTACGAACCGGCGGGCGGCGCGCTGCCGCAGGAGACGCTGTGGTCGACGCCCGCCTATCTGCGCCATGCACCCAAATTGTTCGAGGCGATCCGGCTGGCGCATGGCGACGAGATCGAGCTGCTCCACGACGTCCACCACCGCCTCACCCCGATCGAGGCGGCGCGGCTGGGCAAGGCGCTGGAGCCGTACCACCTGTTCTGGATGGAGGATGCGACCCCGGCCGAGAATCAGGAGGGGTTCCGCATCATCCGCCAGCATACCACCACGCCGCTGGCGGTGGGCGAGGTGTTCAATTCGATCCACGACTGCCGCACGCTGATCGAGGAACAGTTGATCGATTATATCCGCGCGACCGTGGTCCATGCCGGCGGCATCACCCAGTTGCGCCGGATCGCCGATCTCGCCTCGCTCTATCATGTCCGCACCGGCAGCCATGGCGCGACCGACCTGTCGCCGGTGTGCATGGGCGCGGCGCTGCATTTCGACACCTGGGTCCCGAACTTCGGCATCCAGGAATATATGGCGCATGCGCCCGAAACCGACGAGGTCTTTCCGCACGATTACCGGTTCGAGGACGGGTATCTGAAGGTTGGCGACACGCCCGGCCACGGTGTCGACATCGACGAGGCGCTGGCAGCGAAATATCCCTATAGCCCGAAGCAGTTGCCGGTCGCGCGGCTGGTCGACGGGACGCTGTGGCACTGGTGATGCCATAGCCCGGCCCGGTCGTCCGATCGGGCCGGGGCGGGTCACGGGTGGTCGCTGAGCGCAAAGATGCGCGCCATCGGCGTCCAGCGGCTGCCGTCCGGGGCGTGGGGCAGCGCCCGTTGGAACTGCCCCATGCGCGCTTCCCATGCGATCACCGCCGGATCGGCGGCGTCGGCCCGCGATTTGGCGGCGGGGTCGAAGTCCGGCGTGGTCTGCGTCACCATCACCAGCCGGTTGCCGGTGCGGTAGATCTCCATCCCGGCGATCCCCGCCGCGCGGATCGCCGCCAGCACGGCGGCGGGTACGTTGCCGGGCCTATGCCAGCGATCATATTCGGCGATCGCGGCCGCGTCGTCGATCAGGTCCAGTGTCAGAACCTGTCCGGTCATGCGTTCGACCAGCCGCCGTCGATCACATGCACCGCGCCGGTGGTGTAGGACGAGGCGTCGGAGGCGAGATACAGCGCCAGTTCGGCGATCTCCTCCGCCCGGCCCAATCGCCCCATCGGCTGGCGCGCGGTGAACGACGCGCGCGCCGCCTCCGCATCGCCGGTCGCGGCCATGCGCTCTTCCAGCGAGGGCGACTGGACGGTGCCGGGGCAGATCGCGTTGCAGCGGATGCCCGACCCCACGAAATCGAGCGCGACCGATTTGGTGAGGCCGATCACCGCCGCCTTCGACGCGGTATAGACGAAGCGGTTGGGCACCGCGATCACATGGCTGGCGACCGACGACATGTTGACGATCGACCCGCCGCCCGCATCGATCATCGCCGGCAGCAGCGCGCGGATCAGCCGATATTGCGCGCGGACGTTGAGGTCGAACGAGAAGTCCCAGTCGGCTTCCTCGGTCGTCAGGATCGTGCCGGCGTGGACGAAGCCGGCGCAGTTGAACAACACATCGACCGCGCCGACCCGGGCGGCGAACGCCTCGATCGCCTGGGGATCGAGCAGGTCGACGACATGCCCCTCGCAGCCCGCCAGCGTCGCCAGCGCATCGCCGTTGATGTCGAGTGCCAGTACCCGCGCGCCTTCGCGGGCGAACAGTTCGGCGGCGGCGCGGCCGATGCCTTGCGCGGCGGCGGTGACGATCGCGGTTTTACCGGAAAGACGGGTCATGCAGGCTCCGAAATGGGCAGGGGGGCGTCGGCGCGAACCAGACCGGCGTCGATCAGGTCGTGCCACAGGGCGGGGGGTAGCGGCAGGCGGGCGAGCCGCAGCGTATCGGCGACTTCGTGCGCGGTCGCCATGCCGGGGATGACGGCGGCGACCGCCGGATGGGCCTGGACGAATTGCAGCGCGGCGGCGGCCATCGGCACGGCGTGGCGCTGACAGATCGCGGCGATGGCATCGACCCGGCGGACCACGTCGGGCGGTGCCAATTCGTAATTGTAGCGCGCGTCGCCGCCGGTGCCGGTGGCGAGAATCCCCGAATTGTAGGGGCCGCCGAGGATGATCTCGACGCCGAGCGACCGGCAGCGCGGCAGCAGCGAATCAAGTGCCGCCTGTTCGAGCAGGGTGTAGCGCCCGGCGAGCAGGATCGCGTCCAGCTCGACCCGGTCGAGCAGTTCCTCGCACACCGCGATCTCGTTCACGCCGATGCCGATCGCGCCGATGCTGCCCGCGTCGCGCAGGTCGCGCATCGCGCGGTAGCCGCCGTCGAGGAAGGTCGCGAGCATCGCCAGGTGATCCGCGCCGTGGGTCATCGCCCCGAGGTCGTGGGCGAGCAGCAGGTCGATCCGGTCGCGGCGCAGCCGGCGCAGGCTTTCCCCGAACGATCGCAGCACGCCGTCGCGGCTGTAATCGAACGCGCTTTCGACCGGTTCGGGCGAGACGAAGCCCTGCCGCTCCCCCGACAATGCATCAGGCGCGACGGGTTGCAGCACGCGGCCGACCTTGGTCGAGATATGAGCGGTGCCGCCGGGATCGAGGTCGGCGAGCGCCGCGCCCAGCCGGCGTTCGGACAGGCCGAAGCCATAGTGTGGCGCGGTATCGAACCGGCGGATGCCGCCGTCCCATGCGGCGGCGACCGCGCCGCGCGCGGCATCGTCGCCGATCGGTCGATACAGATTTCCGATCGCCGCCCCGCCGAAACCAAGCGGGGCGGGCGGTTGCCCAGACGTCATGCGCTGTCCTCTCTCCGCTTATATTCGCGAAGAAATTTCACCTGTCAAAATGAAAGGATCAGTAGACGACGACCGAGCGGATGCTTTCCCCGGCGTGCATCAGGTCGAAGCCCTTGTTGATCTCGTCGAGCGAGAGGACATGGGTAATCATCGGGTCGATCTCGATCTTGCCGTTCATGTACCAGTCGACGATCTTCGGCACGTCGGTCCGCCCCTTCGCGCCGCCGAACGCGGTGCCGCGCCAGTTGCGGCCGGTCACGAGCTGGAACGGGCGGGTGGCGATTTCCTTGCCCGCCTCGGCCACGCCGATGATGATGCTGGTGCCCCAGCCGCGATGGCACGCCTCCAGCGCCTGGCGCATCACGTCGGTGTTGCCGGTGCAGTCGAAGGTATAGTCGGCACCGCCATCGGTCAGCGCGACCAGATGCTGCACCAGATCGCCTGCCACCTCGCGCGGGTTGACGAAATGGGTCATGCCGAAGCGGCGGCCCCATTCCTCGCGGTCGGGATTGATGTCGACGCCGACGATCAGGTTCGCGCCGGCCATCCGCGCGCCCTGCAATACGTTGAGGCCGATGCCGCCCAGACCGAAGACGATGACATTGTCGCCGGGCGCGACCTTGGCGGTGTTCACGACCGCGCCGACGCCGGTGGTGACGCCGCAGCCGACATAGCAGCTCGTCTGGAACGGGGCGTCCTCGCGGATCTTGGCAACGGCGATCTCGGGCAGGACGGTGAAGTTCGAGAAGGTCGAGCAGCCCATGTAATGATAGATCGGCTGGCCCTTGTAGCTGAAGCGGGTGGTGCCGTCGGGCATCAGCCCCTTGCCCTGGGTGGCGCGGATCGCGGTGCAGAGGTTGGTCTTGCCCGACAGGCATGATTTACACTGGCGGCATTCGGGGGTGTAGAGCGGGATGACGTGATCGCCGGCGGCGACGCTGGTCACGCCCGCGCCGACTTCGCGGACGATGCCGGCACCTTCGTGGCCCAGCACCGAGGGGAACAGCCCCTCGCTGTCCAGCCCGTCGAGGGTATAGGCGTCGGTGTGGCAGATGCCGGTTGCCATGATCTCGATCAGCACTTCCCCCGCTTTGGGGCCTTCGAGGTCGAGTTCGACGATTTCGAGCGGGCGTTTCGCTTCGAAGGCGACGGCGGCACGGGTCTTCATGGGATGTCTCCTGAGGTTGGGCGTGGGGTAGCGGCGAGCGACCGGGAACGGCAAGGGGGGACGCGCCGCCGCCGGTGCGCTAGAGGGCGGGTGATGTCGCTTCGTCTTGTCCTTCCGTGCGCCGCCCTGCTGCTGTCCGCCTGTGCCGGGGGCGACTATCGCCCGGTCAGCGATGCCACGATCAAGGTCGGCGCGCCGTACCGGGTGCGGGGCGTGGCCTATGTGCCCGCCGCCGATCCGGGATACGACATGCTGGGGCTGGCCAGTTGGTACGGTGCCGAGTCGGGCAAGCGCACCGCCAATGGCGAGCGGTTTCGCAGCGACTGGGTGACGGGGGCGCACACCACACTGCCGCTGCCCAGCTATGTCGAGGTGACGGCGCTCGACACCGGGCGGCGGATCTTGGTGCGGGTCAACGATCGCGGGCCGTTCGTCGGCAAGGGGCGCATCCTCGACCTGTCGCGTGGCGCGGCCGAGGCGCTGGGGGTGGCGCGCGCGGGGGTGGTGCCGGTGCGGGTGCGGGTCGTTTCGCCCGACGAGCGCGACCGGGCGCGGCTGCGCAAGGGGAAGGCGGCGCGGGGGTTGCCGCCGGTCAGCGAGGCTATCCGGTTGAATTTGCTGGGGCAATTGCACAACGCGCCGGGCAAGGCGCTGCGGAGCAGCGCCGAGCCGTACTAGGCGCGTCTGGCCGGCGGCGCAAAAAGCGCCGACCGACGACACGGGCTTTGCCCGTGGCGGGCCGCGCCATTCCCGCCAAAGTTTACAAAGTTTACACTAGCGACGCATTTGTTGCGTAGCGTTCGCAACAAGGGCCGGGGCGTCGGGACGGGGTTCGACGGGGTCAAGGAGCAGGCACCCGCAGGGGTGGCGGCGGGCAGCATGGCGGATCGGCCGGGTGTAGGACAGCCCTCAACGCGGGGCGACCCGTTCGGCCTGCATCTCCAGAAGGTCGGCGTCCTGCTCCGCCAGCACCGGCACGCCGAGCGCGGTACGCAGGCTGTCGGGAACGAGTGCGCGGTCATAGGGGTCGCGGGTCGGCGGCTGGCCGTTCATCTGGCGTGATTGCGTGCCGTAGATCTGCTTCTGGCCGATCACTTGCAGATAGCGGTCGAGCGTGGCGGCGGCGATCCAGCTTGCACCCGCTTTGCCGCGCGCGACGGCGGCCAGCGCGAGCGAATGGGCGAGGAGATAATCGTCGGGCTTGCCACCATGCTGGAACACGAAGGCGGCGGCGTAATAGTCCTCGCCGGTCGACAGCTTGCCGGTGTCGAGCAGGGCGCGGGTGCGGATGCGGCGCGCGGCATCGTCGGCGAGCATCTTTCGAACGAAGGGGATGTCCCGCATCTGCGCAGGCGTGATGTTGGTGCGGACCGCCTGATCCTCGGCGAACAGGCGGGCCATTTCGGGGTTGTCGGTCGGCACGGCGCTCTGTGCCGCTGCCGCGACGGGGGTGAGGAACAGGGCCGACAGGGCGAGTAACGGGTGACGCATGGAACCTCGCGGATGGGAAGCAGGGTGGAACATGCGGCAGGCGTTGCGGGGTGTATATGCGAAAAGGGCGGCCCGTTGCGGGGCCGCCCTTTTGCTTTCTGCCAGCGCCATGGGCGGAGCCCATGTCGTCGGTCGGGGCTTTTCGCCCCGCCGGCCGTTCGCGCTGAGGAAGTGCCTTGGTCCAGCTTTGCTGGACCTTGGCTCAGCGCGAATAGAACTCGACCACCAGGTTCGGTTCCATCTTCACCGGGTAGGGCACTTCGTCCAGCGTGGGAACGCGGGTGAACGTCACCTTGGTGCCTTCGGCGCCGATGTACTCAGGGATGTCACGCTCGGCGAGCTGCTGCGCTTCGAGGACCAGCGCCATTTCCTGCGCCTTGGTGCCAAGCGAGATCTCGTCGCCGACGAAGCAGCGGCGCGACGCGATGTTGCACTTCACGCCGTTGACGCGGACGTGGCCATGGCTGACGAGCTGGCGCGCGGCCCAGACCGTCGGCGCGAACTTCGCGCGGTACACGATCATGTCGAGGCGCTGTTCGAGCAGGCCGATCAGGTTCTGGCCGGTATCGCCCTTCATGCGCGACGCTTCTTCGTAGGTGCGCTTGAACTGCTTTTCGGTGACGTCGCCGTAATAGCCCTTGAGCTTCTGCTTGGCGCGGAGCTGGATGCCGAAGTCCGACATCTTGCCCTTGCGGCGCTGGCCGTGCTGGCCGGGGCCGTATTCGCGCTTGTTGACCGGGCTCTTGGGGCGACCCCAGATATTCTCGCCAAGACGGCGATCGAGCTTGTACTTGGCGCTGGAGCGCTTCGACATGGGTATTTCCAATGCAATTGCGTATGACGTTTGACCACCCGGCAGGGTGATCGCGAGTCCCGGTCTTCGCGGCCGGCAGATGCCGGGGCCACCGCTTCACCGGGGTGCGGGGCCAAATTGCGAAGCGGCGCGGTTAGCGGGCGGGGGCGGTGGAGTCAAGGCGGGGGTGGGGCAGTGCCGCCTGGGACCGGAGCAAAAGTCGATCGGAGCGCCGGCAACCTTGCTCCCCTCCCTGGCAGGGAGAGGTTGGGGGTGGGTCGGTTGGTAAGGAAACGGATGCGCGCCACAACCGGCCAACCCACCCCCGGCCCCTCCCTTGTCAGGGAGGGGAGAAGAAAGTCGATCCGCCCCTCAATAATTCTGGCGGCTGGTGCGGCGGCGCATCTGTTCGACGTCGGTGTTGTTCGCCGCGTCGATCGCCGCCCATTCGGTCGCGCTGTGGCATTCGCGCTTGGCGGCGACGCGCGATCCGGTGGGGGCGGGCATCTTGCGACAGATGCGCTCGTTCGGGTTCTTGGGCGGCACCGGCGCGGCGGGGGGCGTGGGCGCTTGCGCGAGGAGGGCTGCGAGCAGGAGGGCGGTCGACATGGGGCGGGGTCCTTCGATGTGGCGCGCGGGCCGGACCCGATACAAGCAGAGTGGGATGCGCGGGGCAACCGGTTGGTCGCGAGACGGTCGACAGCGGCGTTCGCGACGCTAAAGCGGGTGGCCATGACGACGATGATCCTGCCGCCCGCCGACTGCACCACCATGGCCGAGGTCCGCGCCGGCGTCGACAGCCTCGACCGCGAGCTGGTGGCGCTGCTGGCGCGGCGCTTCGGCTATATGGACGCCGCCGCGCGGATCAAGCCGGACCGCGGCGCGGTGCGCGACGAGGCGCGGAAAGCGCAGGTCATCGCCAATGCGCGTGCGGCGGCGGTCGCGGTGGGCGCGCCCGAGGCGGCGATAGGCGCGCTGTGGGAAGCGCTGGTCGAGGCGTCGATCGCCCATGAACTGGCAAGGTTCGACGCGACGCGGGGGTAAGCCACAACGCACCCGTCATTCCGGCGCAGGCCGGAATCCACGGATACGGGCCGTAGTGGTTCCATCGCAAACGTCGCCTGTCCATGGATTCCGGCCTGCGCCGGAATGACGGGGTTTAGGTCGGACGCGACATTCAGCCAATGCCACGCCTTTTCCTCGTTCCCGCGCAGGCGGGAACACATAGACGCAGCGGGCTTGGGTCGATCACCGGCGTCGGCGTGTATGGATCCCCGCCTGCGCGGGGATGACGCGGGGGGCGGGGGCAAGTTTCCCCTGCCGAAACTGAATGTCGATCCCGCCTAGGGGTCAGCGGCGGCGCTTTGCCCCGTCCAGCGCCGACAGCACGCCGCGCATCGTGCGGACTTCCTGCGAGGTCCAGCCGGCCTTGGTGAGCAGGGTGCGCAGCGTGCGGCGCGAGGTGACGGCGCGTTCGGGCGGATAGAAGAACCGTGCCGCCTCCAGCATGTCGTCGAGCTGGCCGATCATTCCCTCCAGCTCCTCGTGCGGGGCGGGTTCGCCGAGATCGACGACCGGCGGGCTGGCCAGCCCCTCGCCCTTCGACCATTCATACGCAACGAGGATCACCGCCTGCGCCAGATTGAGCGAGCCGAATTCGGGGTTGATCGGCACGGTCAGGATAGTGCGGGCAAGCGCCACGTCGTCGGTTTCCAGGCCGGAGCGCTCCGGGCCGAACAGGATCGCGGAGCGGCCGCCCTCGGCGCGGATCGCGGTTGCCGCCGCCTCGGGCGTCACCACCGGTTTGGTGATGCCGCGCTTGCGCACGGTGGTCGCATAGACGTGCGCGCAGTCGGCGACTGCCTCGGCGACGGTGTCATACACCACCGCGTCGCGCAGCACCTGATCGGCGCCGCTGGCCGCCGGACCCGCTTCGGGATTGGGCCAGCCGTCGCGCGGGGCGACGAGGCGCATCTCGACCAGACCGAAGTTCAGCATGGCGCGTGCCGCCTTGCCGATGTTCTGCCCCAGTTGCGGGCGGACGAGGACGATGACCGGCGCGTCGCTGCGTAGCGGTGCGGGATCGCCGCGATGCTGGGCGGAGACGGTCGACCAGTCGCCGCGGAACAGCCCTTCTTTCTTCTTGCGCGACCATTCGCCGACCTGTGTCGTGCGGGCCAGCGCGTCGGCTTCGTGATCGAACCCCTCGCTCCACATCAGCTCGACGGGCAGGCGGTCCTGCGTATGGCCGGGCACCGCGCCCGCGCCATGCGCGGCGACGGCGCGGTCGAGATCGTCGGTGTGGCCGGTGAAATAGCTGCCGTCGGCGCAGCGCAGGATATAGGCGTGGAACATGGCCGCGTTCGATACCGCCGGTGGGCGGCGGGGGGAAGGGGGACGGACACGTCATCCCTTCGGACGGTGGGCGGCGGCGTTAACCATTGTTCAACACCATGTCCGGTAATCAAACCTCCGTACCAAAAGGCTCGCGATGGACAGGGCCTGGTGAACAGGGGTTGTGACATGGGGCAGAGCTTGAAGGACGCGCATCGCCTGCATTCGGGCGACGAGGGATTGCGCTGGCTGGACCTCGGCATCCGCTATTCGAGCGGGACCGACGACACACGGATCGATCTGGTCGAGGCGCACAAGTGGTTCAATCTGGCGGCGATGTCGGGCCTCGACACCGCGCAGGAATGGCGCAGCGAGATCGCGACCGACATGACCGCGCGGCAGATTGCCGAGGCGCAGAAGGCGGCGCGGGCGTTCGTCGCGATGGGTGCGCTCGCGAACTGAGCGGCGGTATCGGAGCTTGCCAGCTTGCTGGCTAGCGGAGGTTGGGTGAGGGGCAAGCGAGCCCTTCAGGCTCGCGCGCTCGCATTCGCGAGCGCTTCCCCTCTCCCAGCTCCGACTAAGCTCTTGCTTTGCAAGGACCAAGTCTGCGCATCCCTCTCCCCTGAAGGGGAGAGGGAAGGGGGGGCTACTCGGCCTTTTTGGGTGCGGCCTTCTTCGCGGCGGGTTTCTTCGCCGCCGGTTTTTTCGCCGGAGCGTCGGCATCGTCGGCCTTCTTGGCAGCGGCCTTCTTCGGCGCGGCTTTCTTGGCCGGGGCCTTTTTCTTGCCCTTGGCCGGGGCGGCGGCGGCGCGGTCGTCGATCAGTTGCGCGGCTTCCTCCAGCGTCAGTGCCTGCGGGTCGATCGACTTGGGCACCGTCGCGTTGGTCGTGCCGTCGGTGATGTAGGGGCCGTAGCGGCCTTCCATCAGCTTCAGCTCGATCTCGGTGCGTGGATGGAGGCCCAGCACGCGCAGCGGCTCCTTCGCCGCGCCGCGCGCCGCGCGCCCGCCGCCCGCCGCCGCTTCGGCGAGTTTCACGACGGCGGCGTTCATGCCGGTTTCGAACACGTCGGCGGTCGTCTGCAACCGGGCATATTTGCCGGCGTGTTTCAGATACGGGCCGTAGCGCCCGATCGCCGCCTCGATCGGTTCGCCCGTTTCGGGGTGGTTGCCGATCGTGCGTGGCAGGCTGAGCAGTTTCAGCGCCCACTCCAGATTCAGCTCGCCGATGTCCTTGGGGATCGAGGCGCGCTTGGCCTCCTTGCCGTCGCCCAATTGGATATAGGGGCCGAAGCGCCCCGACTTGCGCTCGACCTCAAGGCCGGTCGCCGGGTCCTTGCCCAGCCCCTCGGGGCCGGAGTCGCCTTCCTCCTCGCCGCCCGGCTGCGCGAAGCGGCGGGTGTATTTGCATTCCGGGTAGTTGGAGCAGGCGACGAACGCGCCGAACTTGCCACCGCGAAGGGCAAGGCGACCCTCGCCGCAATTGGGGCACAGCCGGGGATCGGTGCCGTCGGCCCGTTCGGGGAACAGGTAGGACCCCAGGAACTGGTCGAGCTCGGCGGTGATCGCGCTGGGCTGCTGTTCCATCACTTCCGAGGTGCGCGGCTTGAAGTCGCGCCAGAAGGCTTCGAGCACCGCCTGCCACTGGGCGCGGCCGCCCGAGACGTCGTCCAACTCCTCCTCCAGCTCGGCGGTGAAGTCGTAGCCGACGTATTTCTCAAAGAAGCGTTCGAGGAAGGCGGTGAGCAGCCGCCCGGTTTCCTCGGCGAAGAAGCGATTCTTCTCGACGCGGACATAGCCGCGATCCTTCAGTACCTGAATGATCGAGGCATAGGTCGAGGGGCGGCCAATGCCCAGTTCCTCCAGCCGCTTGACCAGCGACGCTTCGGAGAAGCGCGGCGGCGGCTGGGTGAAATGCTGTTCGGCGACGACGTCCTTCTTGGCCGGCGCGTCGCCGGTGCGCAGGAGGGGGAGGCGGCGCGAATCCTCGTCCGCCGTATCGTCGCGGCCTTCCTCGTACAGCGCGAGATAGCCGGGGAAGAGCACGACCTGCCCGGTGGCGCGCAGGCCGGTCTGGCCGGTCTGGTCCTCCAGTTCGACGGCGGTGCGCTCCATCCGCGCCGATGCCATCTGGCTGGCGAGGGCGCGCTTCCAGATGAGGTCGTAGAGGCGGCCGTGGTCGCCCGATCCGGCGCGGTCCTTTGAGAAATCGGTCGGGCGGATCGCCTCGTGCGCTTCCTGCGCGTTCTTGGCCTTCGCCTGATACTGGCGCGGCTTGTCCGGCACGTAGCTGCCGTCGTAGCGCTTGGCGATCGCGCCGCGCGCGGCGTCGATCGCCGAGCCGTCCATCTGCACGCCGTCGGTCCGCATATAGGTGATCGCGCCGTCTTCGTAGAGGCTCTGTGCGATCCGCATCGTGTGACTGGCGGCGAAGCCCAGCTTGCGCGCGGCTTCCTGTTGCAGCGTCGAGGTGGTGAAGGGCGGCGGCGGGTTGCGCGTCGCGGGCTTCGTCTCGACGTTGATGACGGTGAAACGGCCATCGACCACCGCCGCCTTCGCGACCTCGGCCGATCCGGCATCGCCCAGCGACAGGCGGTCGAGCTTCTTGCCCTTCAATTTCACGAGGCGCGCGTCGAACGGCGTGCCGTCGGCCTCCATCTTGGCGATGACCGACCAATATTCCTGCGCGATGAACGTCTCGATCTCGCGCTCGCGCTCGACCAGCAGCCTGAGCGCCACCGACTGGACGCGGCCGGCCGACTTGGCGCCGGGCAGCTTGCGCCACAGCACCGGCGACAGGGTGAAGCCGACGAGATAGTCGAGCGCACGGCGCGCGCGATAGGCGTCGATCAGGTCGGTATCGAGTTCGCGCGGGGCCTTCATCGCCGCGAGGATCGCAGGCTTGGTGATCGCGTTGAACGTGACCCGTTCGACTTCCTTGGGTAGCGCGCGGCGCTTGCGCAGCACTTCCTGCACATGCCAGCTAATCGCCTCGCCTTCGCGATCGGGATCGGTCGCGAGGATCAGGCGGTCGGCGGTCTTGGCGAGATCGGTGATCGCCTTCAACTGCTTGGTCTTGTCGGCGTAAGTTTCCCAATCCATCGCGAAACCGTCGTCGGGCTTCACCGATCCGTCCTTGGGCGGCAGGTCGCGGACATGGCCGTAGGAGGCGAGGACGCGATAGTCGCCGCCCAGATATTTTTCGATGGTCTTCGCCTTGGCGGGCGATTCGACGATGACGAGCTGCATGGCGGTGGCGAACGATCCCTTACGTGTACGTGCGAGAGTGGGGAGCGGCAGGGGGTGGCGTCAAGTCGCGGCGGGCGTGATCGGGTAACGCGGGTTTGTGACGGTTGTGGCGCGGCGTCAGGCGAAGACGGCATCGAGCGGTTCGGGCTGCGTCGCGCGGTAGACCGCGACCGCGAGATACCAGCCGAGGATTTGCGAGCCGCTGTCGGCGATGCGGAGGAGGACGGTCAGTGCAATATCGGGCTGGACATCGTTGTAGACCAGTTCGGAAACGAGCAATCCGATGCCGACCGGCAGATGGATCAGCACCGCTATCAAGAAAAGGCGCGGCATCAGCGCACGGCTGCGTCGCGTGCTTTCGTCCATCGCCTCGATGACGCCGCGATCGCGGTGGGCGAACAGGATCGGCACCGCCGCGATCCAGCGGGCGTAGAGCCAGAGGCCGGGCAGGATCAGCAGCACAAAGCCGAGGGTGATGGCGATGCTGCTGACGAACAACAGTCCGAAAAACGCTGCGATGGCCCCGGGCGCGGCTGTCGCAAGCAGTCCGCCCCGTCGCATCGTGCGGCGGATCAGCGCATATTGCAGGCCGAACGATGCTAGCGCGATCAGCAGCACCATCGGCACGACGTTTGCGTCTGCGTCGTCGAGAATGTCGACAACCACGCCGGTGCCGGTCAGTACGATCAGCGCGATTGCCGCCATCGCCGGATCGCGCATCGCCTCGCGCCATGCCGCATGCAACAGCCCGGATACGCTCCCGATCGTCGTCATGTCAGGCTCACCCTGCCCCCTGCGTGCCGCTCCAGCCGGCCGGCCAGTTCGAGTTCGAGCAGCACCGTCTGGACGATGGCGGTGGGGCGGCCCGACTGGCGGACCAGTTCGTCGATTGCGACCGGCACCGGGCCGAGCAGCGTCGTGATCCGGCTACGGTCGCGGTCGTCGGCGTCGGCCGGGGTGGCGGGTTGCGGCACATAACCGCTACCGGGCGCGCGGAGCGCGCGCGGGTCGATCGGGCGGAGCATTTCGGCGACGTCGGCGGCGGTCTGGACCAGCGTCGCGCCTTCGCGGATCAGCAGGTTGCACCCCTGCGCGCGCGGATCGAGCGGGGAGCCGGGGACGGCCATGACCTCGCGCCCTGCCTCACCCGCCAGCCGTGCGGTGATGAGCGAGCCGGACTTCGGCGCAGCCTCGATCACGACGGTGCCGAGCGACAGGCCGGCGATGATGCGGTTCCGCGAGGGGAAGTGGCGCGCGAGCGGCTGGGTGCCGGGCGCTTGTTCGGCGACGAGCAGACCCTGCGTCGCCACCGCTTCCTGCAAATCGCGGTTTTCGGGCGGGAACACCACGTCGATGCCGCTGGCGATGACGCCGATCGTGGCATGGCCGATCGCCCCGCCATGCGCCGCGGTGTCGATGCCGCGCGCCAGCCCTGAGACGACGACGAAACCCGCCGCGCCCAGTTCCTCGGCCAGCCCCCGCGCGAATCGCACCGCCGCCGCCGAGGCGTTGCGCGCACCGACCAGCGCGACGCAGGGCCGGGCGGGCAGCGAGAGGTCGCCACGCACGATCAGCGCGGGCGGCGCGTTGTCGAGTTCGGTGAGGAGCGGCGGATAGTCGGGGTCGCCGAGCAGCAGATAGCGCCCGCCGAGCGAACGGACGGCGGCGATCTCGCGCCGGACGATGGCTTCGTCGGCCAGCAGCGGCGGGCGGCCACCGCCGCGCTGGGCGAGGAGGGGCAGCGCGTCGATCGCGCGAATCGCGTCGCCGTAGCGATCGATCAGCGCGCGAAAGGTGACGGGGCCGACGTTCGCCGAGCGGATCAGGCGGAGCGCCGCGAAGCGCGCCGCGCTGTCAGTCACGTTTGCGGCCGATCCGGGGTTCGGTGCCAACCAGCAGCCGATCGATATTCTCACGGTGTTTCCACAGCACGATCGCGGCGAGGCCGAGGAACAGCAGCACCAGATCGAACCGGCCCGCCGCCGCCGCAGCGACCGGCGCGGCGATCGCTGCCGCCATGCCGGCGACCGACGAGATGCGCAGCGTGCCGAGCAGCCCGAGCCAGACGACGGCATAGGCAAGGCCGCTCAACGGGTGCAGCGCGACGACGACGCCCATCATCGTCGCTACGCCCTTGCCACCACGAAAACGCAGCCACAGCGGATAGCAATGGCCGATGAACGCCGCCGCGCCCGCGACGAGTTGCTCGCCCGGGAACAGTGCGGCGACGAGTCCGACGGCGGCGGCGCCCTTCAACAGATCGAGTAGCAGCGTGGCGGCGGCCAGCCCCTTGCGACCGGTGCGCAGCACGTTGGTGGCACCGATGTTGCCCGACCCGATCGAACGCAGATCGCCCGCGCCGGCGATGCGGGTGAGCAGGATTCCCCACGGAATCGATCCCAGTACATAGCCGATCAGCATCGCCGCGACCGGCGGCCACCAGATGATTTCGCTCGGCAGTGATGCCCCCTGAACTTGCCGTCAACGCGGGCCAAGGTAAGGGAATGGAGGATTTCTTGCAACGCGGCGGGTGCGCCGGACGCGCCGAGGGTACGGATACGATCATGACGCAGGCGATACGACCGATACTGTTCTTCGATTCAGGCGTGGGCGGTCTGTCGGTGGTGACGCCGACGCTGGCGCTGCTGCCGAACGCGCCGATCGTCTATGCCGCCGATTCGGCCGGGTTTCCCTATGGCACGCGCTCGGAGGGTGAGATCGCGGCGCGGGTGCCGGCGCTGCTCGGGCGGCTGGTCGAGCGGTATCGGCCCAGGCTGGTGGTGATCGCGTGCAACACCGCCTCGACGATCGCGCTGGGCGCGGTGCGCGCGGCGCTCGACGTGCCGGTGGTGGGGACGGTGCCGGCGATCAAGCCGGCTGCCGCGATGAGCCGGAGCCGGGTGATCGGAGTGCTCGGTACGCAGGCGACGGTGCGCCAGCCCTATGTCGACGATCTGGCGGCGCGATTTGCCGCCGACTGCACCGTGCTGCGGCATGGATCGGCGGCACTGGTCGAACTGGCCGAGGCGGCGCTGGCGGGGGTGGCGCTGCCGCCGGGCGCGGTCGCAGGCGAACTGGACGGGCTGGTGGGCCAGGCGGGGGGCGGGCGGATCGACGTGATCGTCAACGCCTGCACGCATTTTCCGCTGCTGGAGGACGCGATGCGCGCGGTGCTGCCCGGGGTGGCGTTCATCGATGGCGGGCCGGGAATCGCGCGGCGGATCGTGGCGTTGACGGAAGGACAGGCGTTTCCGGATGCGCCTTCGCCGGGGAAGCTGGTGTTTACGCGGTTGGGGGAGCGGGAGGTGGCGTTGGGGGCGGCGTTGCAGGCTCGGGGGTTCGGGGTGGTCGAGGCGCTGTAGCGATTCGGGTTCACGCGAAGGCGCGGAGGGCGCGAAGAAGAAGAAGATTTAGTTCGCGCAGAGGCGCGGAGGCACGGAGGGGTTGCGGCTCACGGTCGTCCCGCGCCGAATGGCGCTGCTCCGTGCCGCGCTGTCGGATTGGGAGAGACGCTGCCGCGTCCGGGTCCTCTCTGCGCCTCCGCGCCTCCGCGTGAACAACCTTTCTTCGCGTCTTCGCGCCTTCGCGTGAAACCGGGCAAGCTACCCGGCAGATGGGACAATATGTCCAAGCTGACGATCAGCGTGACCGCTTTTATCCGCTGGCAACGCCTTGTTTCAACGGGTACACCCGCGCCCCATGAGCATCGACGCACGTCCGGCCCGCTCGGTCGATTATAACCGTGTCTTCGCCCAGGCGATCGATCGTCTGCACGAGGAAGGGCGCTACCGCGTCTTTATCGACATCCTGCGCAACAAGGGACAGTTCCCCAACGCGCGCTGCTTCGCCGGGCACAACGGGCCGAAGCCGATCACCGTATGGTGCTCGAACGACTATCTCGCGATGGGGCAGCACCCCGCCGTCATCGCGGCGATGGAGGAAGCGCTGCACGACGTCGGCGCGGGCTCTGGCGGTACGCGCAACATCGGTGGCAACACGCACTATCATATCGATCTGGAAACCGAACTCGCCGACCTGCACGGCAAGGAAGCGGCGCTGCTGTTCACCAGCGGCTATGTATCGAACGAGGCGACGCTGTCGACGCTGGCGCGGGTGCTGCCGGGCTGCGTGATCTTTTCCGACGAGCTGAACCATGCGTCGATGATCGCCGGCATCCGCCATTCGGGCTGCGAGAAGCGGGTGTTCCGCCACAACAACCTGCATCACCTCGAGGAACTGCTGGCGGCCGAGGACCCCGCCGTCCCGAAGCTGATCGCGTTCGAGAGCGTCTATTCGATGGACGGCGACGTCGCGCCGATCCACGCGATCTGCGATCTGGCCGACAAGTATAATGCGCTGACCTATCTCGACGAGGTGCATGCGGTGGGCATGTACGGCGCGCGCGGCGGCGGTATTTCGGAGCGCGACGACGCGGCCGACCGGCTGACGATCGTCGAGGGGACGCTGGGCAAGGCGTTCGGGGTGATGGGGGGCTATATCGCCGCCGACCGCACGGTGATCGACGTGATCCGCTCTTACGCGCCGGGGTTCATCTTCACGACCTCGCTGTCGCCCGTGCTGGTCGCGGGCGCGCTGGCGAGCGTGCGGCATTTGAAGGCATCAAGCGCCGAGCGCGACGGGCAGCAGGCGGCGGCGGGCACGCTCAAGGCGCTGTTCGCTGACGCGGGGCTGCCGGTGATGGACACGACCACGCATATCGTGCCGCTGATGGTCGGCGATCCGGTGAAGGCGAAGCGGATCAGCGACATCTTGCTGCGCGAATATGGCGTGTATGTGCAGCCGATCAATTATCCCACGGTGCCGCGCGGCACCGAGCGGCTGCGCTTCACGCCGGGGCCGGCCCATGACGAGGCGATGATGCGCGACCTGACGGCGGCGCTGGTCGAGATCTGGGGCCGGCTGGAGTTGCGCAAGGCGGCCTGATTTCGGGTCCGCGCGGAGGTCGCGAAGGTCGAAGAAGTAGAAGAATTTGGGTTCGCGCGGAGGCGCTGAGGCGCGGAGGGGTTGCGGCTCACGGTCGTTTCATACCGTTTGATCGAGGCGTCGCCCCAGCGAAGGCTGGGGCCTCAAGCGGCTCCTGTCGCGCACCAGCCCCGGGAAATCCCAGCCTTCGCTGGGATAACGCCTTGTTTCAAGGTAGATGGGACCGGAATTCACGAAGGACACTGCCGCGTCCGAATCCTCTCTGCGCCTCTGCGCGAGCCGACCTTCCTCTTCGTATCGTCACACCCACGCGCGGATCAAAGTCCGCTTATCACCCGCTCCAACAGCAGCCCGGCGACCAGCGTCAGGACGGCGAGGCCGACCGATAGCGGCACCCGCAGCTTCATCCACCATGGCGGGACATGCCCCGCGCGCACCAGCGCCATGTCGACCGTGAGCGATACGAGCAGCCCGGCGGCGAGGATCGCCGCGCCCGACGTCGGGGATGGGAAGAACACCGCACCCGCCGCCAGCGCGACGAGCGAGGGCACGACCGCGACCGCCAGCCAGAGCGCCAGCCCGGCCCCGGTGACGCGGGCGGCGGCGGCACCCCACCACATGCCGCCCAGAAAGCTGAGGATCAGCGCGGCGTAGAGCAGCGATAGCGTCAGCAGGAGCCCGCCGAGGAACGGATTGGTCAGCCACACGACGATCGCGATGATCGGCGGCAACAGCCCGGCATAGCCGAGCAGCAACGCCGACACCGGTGGCTTACGCGACGGTTCGACGACCGGATCAGTCACGGCAATAGCCTTCACCCGACGCCACGGTCAGGCAGTCGCGCTTGTCCGCCAGCCATTTGAGGCCGGTCGCCGCGCCGTCGGAAGGGCGCAGCAGCAGCGTTTCGCCGCCGCGCTCGAAGCGGATGCCCTCGGGCGTCACCGTGCCGGCGAAGCTGCCCTTGTTGTCGAGGTCATACTGCATCTCGAGTTGCACGTCGTCCTGTGCCGGATCGCTGACGACCAGGTACATTCCCTCGACGCCGGTCCAGCGGCCGAGATAGCGCGTGGCGCTCGCCAGCGGCGTGGCGGTGGCGCTGGGGGTCGGCGTGGGTGTCGCCGACGGGGTAGGCGAGCGGGGGGCCGGCAGGTCGGCCTCGGCGCTGTTCTCGATCGCGGCCTGGGTGGCGGCCCCTTCGCTGCGCCGTTCGTTCGCTCCGCAGCCGGCCAGTGCCACCGACAGTCCCAGTCCGATCATCGCCCATCGCATCCGCCCGACTCCTTAGGCATTGCCTTCTTCTCGACCTAGCGCGCCGTGTCACGTCCCGCTAGAAGCTGCGCCATGGCCCGTATCGCACTCGCTTCCGACCATGCCGCCCTCGCGCTCAAGGCAGAACTCGCCACTTGGTTGCATGGGGAGGGGCATGACGTATCCGATCTTGGGCCGCACGAGGCGGCGAGCGTCGATTATCCCGACTATGGCTACAAGCTCGCGCAGGCGGTGGCGGGCGGCGAGGCCGACTTCGGCGTGGCGCTGTGCGGGTCGGGAATCGGCATCTCGATCGCGGTGAACCGGGTGGCGGCGTGCCGCTGTGCCTTGGTATCGGAACCGCTGTCCGCCGCGTTGGCGCGTGAGCATAACGACGCGAATGTGATCGCGATGGGCGCGCGGCTGGTGGGGTCGGAAATGGCGAAGGCTTGCCTGTCGGCGTTTCTGATGACGCCGTTCGGGGGCGACAGGCATCGGCGGCGGGTGGACAAGCTGGGCAATCCGCCGGTCTGAACTGGGTTCACGCGAAGGCGCGAAGGGCGCGAAGAAAGAGAAGGTTTTTCGCGCAGAGGCGCAGAGGCGCGGAGGGGTTTCGGCTCACAGGCGTTCCGCGCCGAATAGGCCTATTGCTTGCCGCTGGCGTTTGATGTGCGTGCCCTGAAACGAACGTCGTCCTAAGGCCGATCGACATTCAGCTATTCCGGTGCAGTCCGTAGTCGAAAACACTATCCTCCTTTGTCACCCCGGACTTGTTCCGGGGTCCACCGTGCAGCGATCGGTGCCGCTCGAGGCACTTGCGACAGCGTGGGCGGCCAGGTGGACCCCGGAACAAGTCCGGGGTGACGGAGATGATCTTTGCTGGCGTTACGGCCGACGGAATGTCGATCGATCCCACCGAATGCCGGGATCTCCCGGTGGGTGTGCGTGACCGGAGCCGCGTGAAACCCCGACCTTCGCTGGGGTGACGTTTCGTGCAGGGGAGTCGACCTGTGAAATAAGAGAGACGCTGCCGCGTCCGAATCCTCTCCGCGCCTCCGCGCCTCTGCGCGAACAACCCTTCTTCTTCGCGCCCTTCGCACCTTCGCGTGAAACGCAATTCCCCCGCACCGAAGGGAACCAAACCCCATCTGCCGGGTGGCATTTCGATGACAGGGCGACTAAGTGCGCGCGCAAGCCCATTCTCCTTCGGAGCCGCTTGACCCATGACCGCTATCGACCAGTTCCGCCCCGCCGGGTTCTTCGACACGTCGCTCGCCGATGCCGACCCCGCCGTCTTCGCCGGCGTCGCCCATGAGCTGGAGCGCGAACGCTATCAGATCGAGCTGATCGCGTCGGAAAACATCGTGTCGAAGGCGGTGCTGGAAGCGCAAGGGTCGGTCTTCACCAACAAATATGCCGAGGGCTATCCCGGCAAACGCTATTATCAGGGCTGCCACCCGTCGGACGAGGTCGAGCAACTGGCGATCGACCGTGCCAAGGCGCTGTTCGGCTGTGGCTTCGTCAACGTGCAGCCGCATTCGGGCGCGCAGGCGAACGGCGCGGTGATGCTGGCGCTGACGAAGCCCGGCGACACGATCATGGGCATGAGCCTCGACGCCGGGGGCCACCTGACCCACGGCGCGAAGGCGGCGATGTCGGGCAAGTGGTTCAACGCGGTGCAGTACGGCGTCGACCGCGAGACGCATCTGATCGATTACGACGCGGTCGAGGCGCTGGCGAAGGAGCATCGCCCGACACTCATCATCGCCGGCGGGTCGGCCTATCCGCGCCAGATCGATTTCGCGCGGTTCCGCGCGATCGCTGACGAGGTGGGCGCGAAGTTCATGGTCGACATGGCGCATTTCGCGGGGATCGTCGCCGCCGGGCAGCACCCCACGCCGTTCGGCCATGCCCATGTCGTCACCACCACGACGCACAAGACGCTGCGGGGCCCACGCGGCGGCATGGTGCTGACCGATGACGAGGCGATCGCCAAGAAGATCAACTCGGCGGTGTTCCCCGGCCTTCAGGGCGGTCCGCTGATGCACGTCATCGCCGCCAAGGCGGTGGCGTTCGGCGAGGCGCTGCGGCCCGAGTTCAAGGACTATATCCGCGCGGTGGTGGCCAATGCGCAGACGCTGGCGGCGACGCTGAAGGCACGCGGCGCGAACGTCGTTGCCGGCGGCACCGACACGCATCTGGCGCTGATCGACCTGACGCCGCTGGGCGTCACCGGCCGCGATGCCGACGAGGCGCTGGAGCGCGCCGCCATCACCTGCAACAAGAACGGCATCCCGTTCGATCCGCTGCCCCCGGTCAAGACCAGCGGCATCCGCGTCGGATCACCCGCCGGCACGACGCGCGGCTTCGGCGAGGCCGAGTTCACCGAGATCGGCCACATGGTCGCCGACGTGCTCGACGGTCTGCGCGCGAAGGGCGAAGCCGGGGACCCGCAGGTCGAGGCGGACGTTAAGGCCCGGGTTCGGGTGCTGTGCGAGCGGTTCCCGATCTATCCCGGTCTGTAAGGAGTAGACGCATGGTGAAGGACAAGACGCTCGGCAAGAGCATGGCGAAATGGGGCGCGCTGGGCGCGGTCGTGGCGATCCCGGTGCCGTTCGTCGGCCCGCTGATCGGCGCGGCGGCGGGTGCCGGCTATGCCTATTTCAAGGCGAAGAAGCCGCGTTATTGAGTGAAACACGGCCGGTCCCAAGCGATCGGCCGGGTTCCGGGGTAGCCTCGAATACAGGAATGACGATGCGCTGCCCCTTTTGTGCCCATGAAGACAGCCAGGTGAAGGACAGCCGCCCGAGCGACGACGGCGCGGCGATCCGGCGGCGGCGCCAGTGCAGCGGCTGCGGCGCGCGCTTCACCACGTTCGAGCGTATCCAGCTTCGCGACCTGACCGTCGTGAAGTCCGACGACCGGCGGCAGGCGTTCGATCGCGACAAGCTGCTGCGATCGGTCGCGACGGCGTGCCGCAAGCGGCCGATCACCCCGATTCAGGTCGAGCGGATCGTGTCGGGCATCCAGCGCCAGTTGGAGACGACCGGCGACAGCGAGGTCACGTCGCTCAGGATCGGCGAGCTGGTGATGGAGGGGTTGCAGGGCCTCGACCCGGTCGCCTACATCCGGTTTGCCAGTGTTTACAAAGACTTCCGCGAGGCGAAGGATTTCGAGGCGTTCGCGGGGACGCTGGGGGATGCGGGGCAGGAGTAGCACCTGCCCCTGTGTCATTCCCGCGCAGGCGGGAGTCCATAGACGCTGCGGTTCGGACAGGATGCGCAGGCGTTGCGTGTATGGACTCCCGCCTTCGCGGGAGTGACGAATGTGGCTTATCTACCCGACAGCGCGTCGAGCGTCGGGCGCATTCCCGACAGGTCGTAGCCCGCCGCCTGCCCCTTGGCGACCAGTGTGTCCGATGCCTCCCCCTGCTTGGCGCTGGCGAGCGCCCACAGGTTGCACGAGCGGGTGCCCGAGCGGCAATAGGCGAGCACCTGTCCCGGTGCGTCGGCGAGGACGGCGGTCATCGCGTCGATCTGCGGATGGCTGAAACCGGCATGGGTGATCGGGATCGCGTGATAGGTTAGGCCCGCACTTTCCGCCGCTGCCGCGATGCTGTCGCCGTCGGGCTGGCCGGCATCCTCGCCATCGGGGCGGTTGTTGACGATGGCGGTGAAGCCCTGCGCCTTGAGCGTCGCCACGTCGTCGGCGGTGATCTGCGGGCTGACCGAAATGCGGTCGTCGATACGGCGGATGTCCATGGGGGCGGGTGTAGCGTGGGGGGCGGGGGCGTGCAAATGTCGGATCGACGTTCCGCTTCTCCCCTCCCTGACAAGGGAGGGGTCGGGGGTGGGTTGACCTGCGAGGGAACGTAGCGTCCACCCCGAACCTACCCACCCCCAACCCCTCCCTTGTCAGGGAGGGGAGCAGTTTCGGTGGTGTTCCGGTTGAATGTCGGACTGGCCTAGTATTGCTGAATGACGCCCAAGAAGGCGTCGCCATAGGCCTGTAGCTTCTTTTCGCCGATGCCGGTGATGCGGCGCAGGCCGCCGATGGTCTGCGGGCGTTCCGCCGCCATCTCGCGCAGCACCGAATCGTGGAAGATGACATAGGGCGGCACGCCAGCCTCCTGCGCCAGTTCGCGGCGTTTGGCGCGCAGCGCCTCGAACAGCGGATCGCCCGAGGGGTTGGGGGTGGCGTCGCCCCGGCGGCGGCGTTCGCGTTTCGGGGGCACGATCAGCGACAGCGTGTCGCCCCCTTTGAGCAACCCGCGCGCGGCGGGGCCGAATTCGAGGCCGCCATGGTCGTTGGCGCGCAGCGCGTCGCGCAGTTGCAGCGCGCGGCCGACGGGCTTGAGCAGCGCCACTTCATCGCCGTCGACGATGTTCCAGACCGAGAGGTTTTCATGCCCGTTGGTCATGCTGCGTTCGGTCGACTGGCCGGTCAGCACTTGTTCGATATAGGTCGCGCCGAACATCATTCCGGTGCGGAACACCGCCGAGAGATATTTCTGCGCGACCTGCGTCGCGTCGACCGCATTGGGTGGGGAGAGGCAATTGTCGCAGTTGCCGCAGAACTCGGGGGGTGATTCGCCGAAGTGGCGGAGCAGGATCGCGCGGCGGCACCCCGCCGTCTCGACCAGTGCGCCCAGCGCGTTGAGCCGCTGGCGCTCGCCCGGCTGGCGCGACGGTTCGACCTCGCCGATGCGCTGGCGGGCGCGGGCGAAATCGTCGGCGCCCCAGAACAGGTGCGCGACCGCCGGATCGCCGTCGCGGCCCGCGCGGCCGGTTTCCTGATAATAGGCCTCGATCGATTTGGGCAGGCCGGCGTGGGCGACGAAGCGGACGTCGGGCTTGTCGATCCCCATGCCGAACGCGATGGTCGCGACCATCACCATATCCTCGGACGCGACGAATTCATGCTGGTTGCGCTGGCGGACGGCGGGGTCGAGCCCGGCGTGGTAGACGCGGACCGGGCGGCCGGTCTTGGCGAGCGCTTCGGCGAGGCGTTCGGTGCCGGCGCGCGACTGGACGTAGACGATGCCGGGGCCGGGGGTGGCGGCGATCACGTCGGCGATCTGGCGCGTGCCCTGATCGCGCGGCGAGATGTGATAGCGGATGTTGGGCCGGTCGAAGCCGGCGACGATCAGCCCATCGTGCGGAATGCCGAGCTGGTCGAGGATGTCAGCGCGGGTATGCGCGTCGGCGGTGGCGGTGAGCGCGAGGCGCGGGACATCGGGAAACTGGTCGAACAGCGGGCGCAGCAGGCGATAGTCGGGGCGGAAGTCGTGGCCCCATTCGCTGACGCAATGCGCCTCGTCGATCGCGAACAGCGACAGGTTGCCGCGCGAGAGCAGTTCGCGGAAATCGCTGCCCGAGGCACGTTCGGGCGCGACGTAGAGCAGGTCCAGATCGCCGTCGAGGAAGCGACCGCGTGTCTCGGCGCGATTGTCGTCGGCCGAGGTCAGCGTCGCGGCGCGGATGCCGACGGCGGTGGCGGCGCGCAACTGGTCGTGCATCAGCGCGATCAGCGGCGAGACGACGACGCAGGTGCCCGGCAACATTTGCGCGGGCAATTGATAGGTCAGCGACTTGCCGGCACCGGTCGGCATGACGGCGAGGGTGCGTTCGCCGGCCAGCACGCGGTCGACCACCTGCCGCTGGACGCCGCGAAAGTCGGGAAAGCCGAAGGTCGATTGCAATACGGGGATCGGGTCGAGCGCCATCGGCCTTCACCTAGGGATGCGGGAGCGGGGCGTCGAGGGGGGAGGCTATCGGTTCCGTGTCGCGCGCCAGTCGGGGCCGGTGATCGTCGCTTCACCGACCTGACCGGTGTAGCTGCGGCCGCCGGCGGTGAAGCGCAGCATGGTTCCGCGCAGCGATCCGGTGAGCGCGGTGCCGCCCATGGTGCCGGTCACGTCCTGAAACCGCTGGTCGAGGGTGAGCGGCACGGTGGTGCCATCGGCCAGCGTCGCCTGCCATTCGCCCCCGGCCACTGCCGGGACGATCCACAGATAGACGCGACGGTCGCCGACCAGCCGTTCGCCATCGGCACGCCAGTCGCCCATGTCGAAAGCGTGGGTGACGATGCGGGTGCCGGGTTTGAGTTCGGTCAACAGGCGCGGGCGCAGCGCGAGGTTGATGCGGGGCAACAGGTACATCGTGACCACGTTGGCCTGCGCCAGCGGCACGTCGAACAGGTTCGCGCGGGAAAAGCGCGCCTTGTCCGCCAGCGAGACGAGCGCGGCGTTGCGCCGGGCGCGCTCGACCAGCGCGGCGTCGATCTCCACGCCGCTGGCGGTGGCCCCGCGCTCCGCCGCCGCGAGGACGATGCGGCCGTCGCCCGAGCCGAGGTCGATCAGCGTGTCGCCGGCCTTCACCTGCCCCAAGTCGAGCATCGCGTCGACCACCGGCTCGGGGGTGGGGACATAGGGCACGTCATAGTCGGGCTCGCGCGCGGCGATGCCGGTGCCGGCGAGGATATGCCCCATGCCGTCGCCATGCGCGTTGCAACCGGTCAGCAGCAGCGCGAGCAGGGCGACGCGGACGTGCCTCACCGGGCGGCCAGCCATGCGGCGGTTTCGCGCGGATGGGTGACGGGCAGCATATGGCCGCCGGGCATCAGCGTGAGCTGTGCGCCGGGAATGGCCTGCGCGGTGTCGGCCCCTTGCGCGGCGGGATCGAGCAGGTGATCGTCGGCCCCGTACAATATCGCGACCGGCAGGGTGATGTCGGCATAGCGCGGCACCATGGACGTCAGCGCGCGATTGGCGTCCCCGATCTCGAACGCACCGGCTTCATAGGCCGAGGGGCGCAGCGTCAGCAGTCCGCCGCCGCGCGTGCCGAAGTCGGCCGGTACCGGATCGGGCGCGAAAATCTGGTTGGCGACCGCCATCCCGGTCAGGGTGGTGAGCGGCGTGCCGATCGTCCATGCGGCAAGACCGCGCAAGGGCGCGGGCGGGACCTTGCCACGGAACACCGGCGGCATCGCCTGCACCGGCCGGGTGAGCGGGGCGATGAGCGCGAGCCCACGCACCTTGCTTGCGTGGTTGAGCGCCAGCGCGAGTGCGACCGCGCCGCCCATTGAATGGCTGACGAGCAGCGGGCGGTCGAGCCCGAGCGCATCGATCGCGTCGGCGATCATCCGCGCCTGCGTCTCGATCGGCGGCGGGGTGCCCTCGACGGTCGAATGACCCCAGCCGGGGCGATCGATCAGGATCATGCGATGGTCGCCGCCGATCGCCTGCGTCAACGCGTAGGAGAAATTGCGGAGCTGGCCGTACAGCCCGTGGATCATGACCAGCGTGGGGCCGGTGCCGCCGGTATCGACATAATGGAGCCGCGCGCCGGGCACATCGACGAAATCGCCGTCGGGCGGCACCATCGCGTCCGCCGTCGCTGCGGCGATGGCGGTCCACCCGACCAGTACGCCGCCGATCAGGGCGGTGGTGGTCAGCGTCTTTCGCAGGCGATCGTTCATGCGTGGGTCCTCCGGCATCGCAGCGGGATACGCTTGGGGGGTAGGAAGGGTCCTTTTTGGTTTATGCCGGTTGGTGGATTGGGTCACGCGAAGGCGCGAAGCGCGCGAAGAAGGTTGGTTCGCGCAGAGGCGCAGAGGCGCGGAGAGGGATCGGACGCGGCAGCGTCTCTCGATCCACGAAGTGACATGGTGCAGCGCCATTCGGCGCGGGGCGATCGTGGGCCGCAACCCCTCTGCGCCTCCGCGCCTCTGCGCGAACCAAACTTCCCTTATTCTTCTTAGCACCCGTCACGCCTTCGCGTGAAACCCCTCAAGCCTCCGCCAGCGCCGCCTCGCGTTCGGCGGCCTGGCGTGCCCACATCTCGGCATAGACCCCGCCCGATCGCAGCAGGTCGCCGTGCGATCCGCTTTCGACGACGCGGCCGGCCTCCAGCACGACGATGCGGTCTGCGTGGACCACGGTCGACAGGCGGTGGGCGATGACGATCGTGGTGCGGCCGCGCTCGATGCGGGCCAGCGTTTCGAGGATGTCGGCCTCGGTCCGGCTGTCGAGCGCGCTGGTCGCTTCGTCGAGGATCAGGACCGGCGGGTTCTTGAGCAGCGTGCGCGCGATGGCGACGCGCTGTTTCTCGCCGCCCGACAGTTTCAGGCCACGTTCGCCGACGCGGGTGTCGAGCCCTTGCGGAAGCGCGGCGATGAACGGCGCGATCGCCGCGCCGCGCGCCGCTTCGGCGACCGCCTCGGGCGTGGCATCGGCGCGGCCATAGGCGATGTTGTAGCCGATGGTGTCGTTGAACAGCACCGTGTCCTGCGGGACGATGCCGATCGTCGCGCGCAGCGACGCCTGGCTGACGCCGGCAATATCCTGTCCGTCGATGGTGATGCGCCCCGCCGTCGGATCGTAGAAGCGGAACAGCAGCCGGGCGAGCGTCGACTTGCCCGCACCTGAGGGGCCGACGACGGCGAGGGTGGTGCCGGCCGGCACGTCGAGATCGATGCCACTTAGGATCGCGCGGCCATCGCCATAGCCGAACGAGACATTCTCGAACCGGACCGCGCCCTGTGTCACCGACAGCGCGGGCGCTTGCGCCCGGTCGACGACGTCGGCCGGCGTGTCGATCAGGTCGAACATCGCGCCCATGTCGACCACGCCCTGCCGCACGGTGCGATAGACCATGCCGAGCAGGTCGAGCGGGCGGAACAACTGGGTCAGCAGCGTCGACACCAGCACCACGTCGCCCGGCGAAAACGTGCCGCGCGCCCAGCCGAACACGATCAGCGCCATGCCGCCGCCGAGCATCAGCGCGGTGATGAACGCCTGCCCGATGTTGAGCAGCGCCAGCGAGTTTTCCGACTTCACCGCTGCATCGGCATAGCCCGCGACCGCACGGTCGTAGCGGGCGGCCTCGCGCTCCTCGGCGCCGAAATATTTGACCGTCTCGAAATTCAGCAGCGAATCCACCGCATGGGCGACCGCGCCGGTGTCGAGGTCGTTCATCCGTTCGCGCAGGGATGAACGCCAGTCGGTGACGAGGCGGGTGAAGGCGATGTAAATCACCACCATCGCCAGCGTGCCCGCGACCAGCCAGGATCCAAAGCGCGTGCCGAAGATCCACAGCACCAGCCCCAGTTCGAGGATGGTCGGCGCGATGTTGAACAGCAGGAAATACAGCATCGTGTCGATGCTCTTAGTGCCGCGTTCGACGACCCGGGTGACGGCCCCGGTGCGCCGTTCGAGGTGGAAGCGCAGCGACAGCGCGTGGAGGTGGCGGAACACCGATGCCGCCAGCCGCCGGGTCGCGTCCTGTCCGACGCGCTCGAACACGACGTTGCGCAGATTGTCGAACAGGGTGCCCGCAAAGCGCGCGGCGGCATAGCCCGCGACGAGCGCGACGACGAGCCACAGCGCACCCCGCGACCCCGCCGCCATCGTGTCGATCGCGCCCTGCAACGCAAACGGCGCGCCGCGCACCTGCACCACCTTCGACGCGACGACCAGCGCCAGCGCGGCGACGATGCGGACCCTCAGCCCCGTGGCCCCGGCGGGCCACAGATAGGGGAGAAAGCGGCGGAGCGTCGCCAGCATCGGTCGGGTCGGACCGGAGGCGAGATGGGTTTCAGGGGGCATTGCAAGCGCCATTTGGGGCGTCGGGCGCGCCGCCGCAACGCTTCGTCGGAACATCTGCCGCGATTGCGGATTGAAACCACGGTAGGAGACGGGCGATGGCACCACTGGTTTACATCATGGCGATCCTGGGTTGCGGCGACGACGGCGCGGCCTGTACCCGTGAGCGGATCGCCCCGGCGAGCTACACGTCGGTGGCGGAATGCCGCGCGGCGATGCCGGCGATGCTCGCGCGCAATACCGACCTGTCCTATCCGGTGGTCAGCGCTTCGTGCGAGCGCGGCGACGCGCAGATTGTCGAGCGGCTGCCGGTTTCGCCGCAACGCAGCGGCTGATCCTTTGACTGGCGCGCCCGACACGCTATTCGAACGCTAACGCGGTAGACGGCCTTTCCGGCCGGCGATCGGACAAGGGGGCGTCGGTGCTGCTGAAATATTACAAGGGTTCGTTTATCTTCACGGCCATCTGTTTGGCGTTGGCCGGATGGTTGGGATGGGAGCTGACCGGCAATGTCGCCGGGACGCTCGGCATTTTGTGGATCACCGCCGTGCTCGGCGTGCTCGAAGTGTCGTTGTCGTTCGACAATGCCGTCGTCAACGCAACGGTGCTGCGCGACATGGACGACAAGTGGCGGCACCGCTTCCTGACATGGGGCGTGCTGATCGCGGTGTTCGGCATGCGGATTCTGTTCCCGGTTGCGATCGTCGCCATCGCGGCGAAGGTCGGACCGATCGCGGCGATCGAACTCGCGGCGGGTGATCCGAAACGGTATCAGGAAATCATCGAAGGCGCGCATATCGGCATCGCCGGGTTCGGTGGCGCGTTTCTCGGTATGGTCGGGCTGAACTTCTTTCTGGACTCCGACAAGGACACCCACTGGATCGCGCCGATCGAACGGCCGATCGCGGGCCTGTCGCAGATCAGCGGCGTCGCTATCGGCATCGTCCTGCTGGTGATGTATGCGGTGTCGACCCTGCTCACCACCGACGAGGCGCTGACCTATCTCGTCGCGGGCATGCTGGGGCTGGTGGCGTTCATCGTCGTCCACGGACTGGGCACCCTGCTGGAAGGCGATCCCGATGCCGTGACCGGCGCGGTCGCACGCTCGGGGCTGGCGTCGTTCCTGTATCTGGAAGTGCTCGATGCGTCCTTCTCGTTCGACGGGGTGATCGGGGCGTTCGCACTGTCGAACAACCTGTTCATCATCGCCCTCGGCCTTGGCATCGGCGCGATGTTCGTGCGGTCGATGACGATCATGCTGGTCGACCACGGTACGCTCAGCGAATATCGCTACCTCGAACATGGGGCGTTCTACGCGATCATCGCGCTGGCGATCATCATGCTGCTGTCGGCCAACCGGAACCTGCATATCCCCGAAACCGTCACCGGGTTGATCGGTGCCAGCCTGATCGGTCTGGCGTTCTGGTCGTCGGTGCGGGCCAACAAGAACAACCCTGACGATACGTTGGCCGAAGCCGATCCGGTGACGCCGTCGGGCGCGCCGCTCGACGGACCGCGCGGCGCTTGAACCCGCCGGCCTGCGGCGTCATACTGACATCATTGTAAGCAATGGAGTCGGGCATGGCGACGCAGGCGGTGGAACCGGTACAGCCCATGGCGCGCGACTGGCGCGCGGCATGGGCGGCGCTGCGCCGGTTGCTGGCAAATGGCGATGACACGGTGCAGGTGTTCCGCATCATGCGCGCGCTGAACGCCGATACCAGCCACCGCAACTATGCCCAGCTGCTGACCGTACCGGGCGGCGGCAAGCTGGCCTATGATCGTGTCGAGCTGTCCGAACGGTTTTCCGACCAGGCATGGCTCGACGCGCTGCCTGACGGGAGCGTTGGGGCGGCCTATCGCGGCTTCCTCGACCGGACCGGGTTCTCGGCGCAGGGATTGGCCGACCTCAGCTATGCCGATGGCGAGGGCTGGCAGCGGATCGAGCATCCGGTCGCGTGGTTCGGCCGGCGCGAGCGCGACGTCCACGACATCTGGCACGTCCTGACCGGCTATACCGCCGAGGAACATCTGGGCGAGGCATGCCTAGTCGCCTTTTCCTATGCCCAGACCGGCGGATGGGGCTGGGCGGCGATCGGGATCGGCGCGGCGGTGAAGTCGCTGCGCGTTACCGGCGAGCGGGGTTTCGCGAAAGCGGTGTGGGAAGGCTATCGCCATGGCCGCCGCGCGCGGTGGCTGCATGCCGAGGATTATGAGGCACTGCTGGCCGAGCCGCTGGAGACGGCGCGACGGCGGCTGAGCATCGCCGAGCCGGTCGCCTATCGCGTCGCGCAGGCGCGGCTACGCAAGCGGGGGATTTCAGGAATATAAGGTCGTGATCCGTCCGGGTGGAAGCAGCCGTTATCCCGGCGTAGGCTGGCAACCGGGCCGGATCGGCATTCAGCGATTTCGTTGCCGAATCCGTCACCCCGGATTTATTCCGGGGTCCACGGTACCGCGACCGATGCCGCTCGAGGCACTTGCGACAGCGTTTGCGGCCAAGTGGACCCCGGAACCAGTCCGTGGTGACGAAAGAGGGCGGTGTTTTCGACTACGGACCGCACCAGAATAGCTGAATGTCGATCGGCTCTAGATTAAATGTCGTCCATTACTTCGCCAGTGCGGCGCTCGCCTGCGCCTCGCCGGCATCGCGGACTGCCTTGGCGCGGGCTTCGGCCTGTTGCTCGACCAGCTTGGCTTCGTCACGGATCGCCTCGGCGCGGACCTTCAGCCGTTGCGCGTCGTATCCGCCGCCCTGGCCCGCCTGATTGAGCAGTCCTTCAGCCTCTACCTTCATCTGCGCGGTCTGGTTTTCCGCTGCTGCCTCGATCGCATCGGCCTGTGCGTCGGCCTGATCGCGAAGCTGTTCGGCGCGCTGCTGCTGCGGCGTCTGGGCACCGCAGGCGGAAACGGCGAAGGCGGCGGCGGCAACGAAGGTGAAGCGGTTCATACAAGCGTCCTGTATCCAGTACCGATGCAATTCACAGGGAGCCGGAAAGTTTCGTTCGTATAACGTTTGGATGACACCGCCCCTGTCCCGCGATGGGTATCGCGCCGAAGCGGGGCACCCTACATGCAGGCGGACGATGCTGACCCGCCTGACGCTCACCGACTTTCGCAACCATGCGGCGGCGACCATCGCGCCGGGGCCGGGCTTCGTGGTGCTGAGCGGTCCCAATGGCGCGGGCAAGACCAATGTGCTCGAAGCGGTGTCGCTGCTGGCGCCGGGACGCGGGCTGCGCCGGGCCGCGCTGTCGGACATGGCGCGCGACGGCGGGGCGGGGGGCTTCGGCGTCGCCGCCGATCTGGTGGGCGACGTGCGGCTGGCGACGGGGGCGCAGGCCAATGCCCCCGAACGGCGGATCGTGCGGGTGAACGGGGCCAATGCCGCCGCGACCGTGCTGGCCGAATGGCTGTCGGTCCTGTGGCTGACCCCGGCGATGGACCGGCTGTTCGTCGAGCCGGCGGGCGAGCGGCGGCGGTTCCTCGACCGGCTGACATTGGCGCTCGATCCGGGCCATGCGACGCAGGCGACGCGCTATGACGCGGCGATGCGCCAGCGCAACCGGCTGCTGACGGAGGAGGGGGTAGCCGATCCCGACTGGCTGGCGGCGCTGGAGGCGCGGATGGTCGAGCATGGCGTGGCACTCGCCGCCGCCCGCGCCGACTGCGTCGCGGCGCTCGACGCGCGGATCGACGCGGCGGGATCGGCCGATTTCCCGCGGGCCTCGGTAGGGCTGGCGGGGTGGGACAGCGATGCGGCCCGGTTCGCGCAGGATCTGGCGCAGGGCCGGGCGCGCGATGCGGCGGCGGGGCGCACGCTGGTCGGGCCGCACCGGGTCGACCTGATCGTCGCCGATCGCGACCGGGGCATGGCGGCGGCGCGCTGTTCGACCGGCGAGCAGAAGGCGCTGTTGCTGGGGCTGGTGCTGGCGCATGCCGAACTGGTTGCCGCGCGCACCGGCCGCGCCCCGGTGCTGCTGCTCGACGAGGTCGCGGCGCATCTCGACCCCGATCGGCGCGCGGCGCTGTTCGCGCGGGCGGCGGGGATCGGGCAGGTGTGGCTGACGGGCACCGAGGCGGGGCTGTTCGCGGCGGTGCCGGGTGATGCGTCGCGCTTCGTGGTGGCGGACGGCATGGTTGCTGTCTGACGGTTGACCTTTTCCCCTCAAGCGCCTATTTGCCGCATCGCAGCGACGCTTTTTCAGGCAGCGTGATCGGACCCCGACGGGTCTCGGCTCCGCGTCGCAGCTCCAACCGGCTTCCCTAGTCACGCGGGTCGCAATTTTTTGCCCCGCTACCCGTGCGCCTTGTCGCGTTTCGGGTGCCGGACCCATTTCAGGAATTATCATGTCCTTCCAGTCACTCGGCCTGTCGAAGTCGATCCTCGACGCGCTCGCCGCCAAGAATTACGAAACCCCCACCCCGATCCAGCGCGACGCGATCCCGCTCGTGCTCGAAGGGCGCGACCTGCTGGGCATCGCCCAGACCGGCACCGGCAAGACCGCCGCGTTCGTGCTCCCGTCGATCGATCTGCTGGTGAAGGCCAATGTGCGTCGCCGCCCGATGCGCTGCCGCATGCTGGTGCTGGCGCCAACGCGCGAACTGGTCAGCCAGATCGCCGACAATGCCCGCGCCTATGCGCAGCACAGCAAGCTGACCGTCGCGACGGTGTTCGGTGGCGTGCCGGTGCCGCGCAACGTGCGCGACGTGGCGGCGGGCGTCGACATCCTCGTCGCGACGCCGGGCCGGTTGCTCGACCTGATCGAACAGCGCTGCTTGGGGCTGGGCGAGGTCGAGATCCTCGTTCTCGACGAAGCCGACCAGATGCTCGATCTGGGCTTCATCCACGCGCTGCGCCGCATCGTGTCGATGGTGCCCAAGAGCCGCCAGACGCTGTTCTTCTCGGCGACGATGCCCAAGGACATCCGTGAACTGGCCGACAAGTATCTGACCGATCCGGCCACCGTCGCGGTGACGCCGGTGTCGTCGACCGCCGAGCGCGTCGAACAATATGTCACGCACGTCCAGCAGGCCGAGAAGCAGACGCTGCTGACAATGTTCTTCCGCAACACCAAGATCGATCGCGCGCTGGTGTTCACCCGCACCAAGCACGGTGCCGACCGCGTCGTGAAGCTGCTGGCCGCCAATGGCATCGCGTCGAACGCGATCCACGGCAACAAGTCGCAGCCGCAGCGCGAGAAGGCGCTGGCCGCGTTCCGCAACGGCACGGTGCCGATCATGGTCGCGACCGACATCGCTGCGCGCGGGATCGACGTGTCGGGCGTCAGCCATGTCGTGAACTTCGAACTGCCCAACGTGTCGGAGCAATATGTCCACCGCATCGGCCGCACCGCGCGTGCGGGTGCGTCGGGCGTGGCGTTCAGCTTCTGCGCCGATGACGAGCGGGCGTATCTCAAGGGCATCGAGAAGCTGACCAAGCAGAAGGTCGAGGTCGTGCCGCTGCCCGCCGACTTCCTCGAGCAGAGCGCGCAGATCAAGGCGAGCCGTGCGCCCTATGCCCCCGATCGCCCCGAGCGGTTGCCGAGCGAGCGTGGCCCGGCGCGGCCGCGTGCGACGCATGCCCATGGCGCAAAGCCCGCGCATGGTCGCGGCGGTCCGGTCGGCAATCCGGCGCGTGGTGGCCAGCCGGCGCGCGAGGGTCAGGGCGGTCGTGGTGGCCAGCCGCCGCGCGAAGGCGGTGCGCCGCGTCCGGCGGCCGGTGGCGCTCGCCCCGGTGGCAATGCCGGCGGCGGTCGCGGCCGGGGTGGTCGCGGTCGTGGCGGCGGTGGTGCTCCGCGCGCGACGGCGTAACCGCCGGCCTCCCCGCTTCGGCGGGGAACGACGCCGTGGCGACATGGTGTGAAAAAGGGGATCGTCACCGGACTATCGGTCCGGGGCGATCCCCTTTTTGCGTTGCGGGTAGTTTCTACAACTCGCGCAGCGCCCGCGCGGGGCGGGCGCCGAGGATCGGCAGCGCGCCGAGCAGGCCGATGCCGATGGTGACTCCCGCGCCGATCGCCAGCGTGGCGGCCACCGCGCGATAGTCAGGCAGCCATTCGAAGCCGAACAGTTCGACCACGACATACCAGCCGGCACCGATGCCGATCGCGGCGGCGACACCCGACAGGATCGCGGCCAGCAGCAAATATTCGAGCGCCTGCGCCGTGAGGATTTGGCCGCGCGTCGCGCCGAGCGTTTTAAGGATGACGCTGTCATAGGTCCGCGTTTCGCGCGCGGCGGTGATCGCGCCGATCAGCACCGCGATGCCGGCGAGGATCGCGATTCCCGCCGCCGCTGCGATCGCTGTCGCCATCTGCGACACGATCGTCTGCACCTGTCCGATCACCTCGCGCACCTCGACCACCGAGGTCGAGGGGAAGCCGGCCGACAGCGCGCGCACGACCGGGCGTTCGCGTCCCTGCGGCATTGTGACGGTGGCCGCCAGATTGTGCGGCACGTCGGCCAGCACGCCGGGCGAGAACACCATGACGAAGTTGAACCCCATGCTGTCCCACGCGATCTTGCGGAACGAGGCGATGCGCGCGCTGCGTTCCTGCCCCGCGACGCTGATCGTGAGCGGGTCACCGAGTTTCAGGTCCAGCGCCTGCGCCATGCGTTCGTCGATCGATACCAGCGGTGCCCCGCGATACCCCGGCTGCCACCACTTCCCGCGCACGATCTCGCTGCCGGGCGGGAGCGTGTCGGCGAAGGTCAGGCCGCGTTCGCCGCGCAGCGCCCATGCGCCTTCGGGAATGGTCTTGAGATCGGCGACGCGGGTGGTGCCATAGGCGGTGATCGTGCCGCGCATCAACGGCACGGTCTGTACCTCGGCATCGGGCTGGATACGGCGGATCGTGGCGCGGAACGCCGCCTCGCGTTCGGGCGGCACGTCGAGCGCGAAGAGCGCGGGGGCCTTGGCGGGGACGGTGCGGGCGATATTGGCGTCGAGGCTGGTACGGATCGTCGCCAGCAGCACGAACAGGGTGAGGCCGAGGCCTAGCGCCACGACCAGCGCCCCGGTGCGTGCGCCCGGCCGGTGCAAGGCGGCCAGTGCGAGGCGCAGCAACGGCCGGCGCGGGCGGGGCAGGCGCGCGGCACCCAGCCGGATCGCCTGTCCCAGCCCGGCGAGCAGCAACAGCAGCGCGGCGGCGGCGGCAAGGAAGCCGGCCCCGAACCACGGCCGCTCGCTGGTGACGAGGACCAGCGCGACGATCCCGGCGAACGCCGCGCCCATCCATGCCGCCGATTTGGCGAGCGGTGCGCGCCGGTTGTCGAGCGCGCCGCGCAGCAGCCCGGCGGCGGGCACCTCCCCGGCGGCGAGCAGCGGAGGTGCGGCAAAGGCGAGCGCGATCAGCAGGCCGTAGGCGGCGGCCTGGATCAGCGGCAACGGATGGATCGCGAAGCTGGGCGCGACCGGCAGCACGTCGCCGGCCAGCGCCACGATCAGCGGCACGGCGGCGATGCCGATGCCAAGGCCGACCGCGATGCCGATCGCCGACACCACCGCGATCTGGAGCAGATAGACTTTGGCGATCAGCCCCGAGGTCGCGCCCAATATCTTGAGCGTGGCGATCCCCGGCCGCCGCGTCGCGAGATAGGAGGCGACGCCGTTGCCCACCCCGATCCCGGCGATGACCAGCGCGGTGAGGCCGACCAGCACGAGAAACTCGCCCATCCGCGTCAGGAACCGCTCGGCCCCCGGCGAAGCGCGGTCGCGGGTGCGCGTGTCCCAGCCCTGCCCGGTATAGCGTTTCGTAAACGCCGCGTTCGCCTGCGCCGGGTCATAGACGGTGGCGATGCGGTATTTGCTCTCGTACAGGCTGCCCGGCGCGATCAGCCCGGTACGGTCGAGGCCGTCCAGCGATACCAGCGCGACCGCGCCCAGCGTGAAGCCCTCGCTCAGCCGATCGGGTTCGTCGGCGATGACCCCGGCGACGCGGAAGCGCGCGCTGCCGAAACGAACGGTGCCGCCGGGACGCAGCTTCAATCGTTCGAGCAGCGCCGGGCCGACATAGGCCTCATCGGCACGCAGCGGTCGTGCCATGCCGCTGGTCAGGCGCAGCGTGCCGTAGAGCGGATAGGGGGCGTCGACCGCCTTCAACTCGATCGGCGCGGTGTCGCCCGCCGGGCTGGCGGCCATCGACTGCATGCGGAGCGTTTCGGAGACGCGGCCGATCCGCGCCATCGACCGCCGCTCGGCATCGTCGGCGCGGCGTTGCGATACCGAGAGTTCGATGTCGCCGCCGAGCAGGCTCTGCCCGCGCGCCGCCAGTTCGCCGGTGATCGATCGCGTCAGGCTACCGATCGCCGCCAGCGCGCCGACGCCGAGGATCAGGCAGACCAGCAGCAGCCGGAGGCCGCGGAACCGCGCGTCCAGTTCACGCCGCGCGAAAGTCCACGCCAGCCGCCATTCGCTCATCGGGCGGTATCGCGAATGATTTTGCCGTCGGCCAGTTCGACCACCCGGTCGCAGCGTTCGGCCAGCGACGGATCATGGGTGATGACCAGCAATGTCGCGGCGGTCGCGCGCTGGCGGTCGAACAACAGATTCATGACCGCATGGCCGGTCGCGCGGTCGAGGTTGCCGGTCGGTTCGTCGGCGAACACCAGCGCCGGCCGCCCGGCGAGCGCGCGGGCGATGGCGACGCGCTGCTGCTCGCCGCCCGACAACTGGCTGGGATAATGGTGGAGGCGGTGCGCCAGCCCGACCGCGCCCAGTTCGGCCTCGGCACGGGCGAAGGCTTGCGCTTCGCCCGCCAGTTCCATCGGCACCGCGACGTTTTCCAGCGCCGTCATCGTCGGGAGCAGGTGGAATGCCTGCAACACGATGCCGATGCGTCCGCGCCGCGCGCGCGCCAGATCGTCCTCGCCCATCGTGCCGAAGTCCGCGCCGGCGATCCGCACCTGCCCGCCGCTGGCGCGCTCCAGCCCGGAGAGGACCGCCATCAGCGACGATTTGCCCGATCCCGATGCACCCAGCAGCGCGACGCTGGTCCCCGCCGGCACCGCGAGGTCGAGCCCGTGGAGAATGCGGGTCGCGCCGTCGCCGTCGCCCAGCGTCAGGGTGACACCGCGCGCGTCGATAACCATATCGTCGGTAATGGATTGCATGGGAGTGTATCGCCGGTGACGAAGCAAGGAGCCCGCCCATATGCGGGTGCGATCGCCATTCTCCAAGGCGCGATGCTGTTGGGCGGCTGTAGCGGCCCGGATTTGTCGGAGGGCAACGACGTGACCCCGGTGAACGTCGCGGCGGTCGCCATGCCGACGTCGGTTGCGTCCCAGACGCCGGTCGCGGGGCCGGAACGGGCGGTGCTGGCGTTCGGCGACAGCCTGTATGCCGGCTATGGGCTGAACCGGGGCGACAGCCTGCCCGATGACTTGCAGGATGCGTTGCGTAGGCAAGGGATCAATGCGCGTGTCGTCAACGCCGGCATCTCGGGCGATACCAGCGCGGCGGGGCGGCGGCGGCTGGCGTTCACGCTCGACCGGCTGGAGCGCAAGCCCGATCTGGTGCTGCTCGGGCTGGGCGGCAACGACCTGCTGCGCCAGATTCCGCCGGCCGAAACCCGCGCCAACTTCACCGCGATGCTCGACGAATTGCAGCGACGGCGGATTCCGGTGGTGCTGACCGGCATGATGGTGCCGCCCAACCTCGGCCCCGATTATGCCGCGGCATTCAACGGGATCTGGCCCGACATGGCTAAGCGCTACGACGCGGTGCTCGATCCGTTCATCCTCGCGGGCGTGATCGGCAATCGCCAGTTGATGCTGCCCGATGGCGTCCATCCCAATGCGCAGGGCGTCGACCGCATCGTCGCGCGGTTGGCCCCGGTGGTGGCGACGCGGCTGGGCAAGCTATAACGGACGATCATTCGCCTTCGCCGAGAATCGCCAGCGCCGCGCGCTGTCCTGACAGCCATGCGCTTTCGACGCGCGGCGCGATCAGCCAGTCGCCGCAGGCCGACAGCGCCAGCGCGGGCAGGCGGTAGCTGCCGATCCCCGCCGGCGTCGAACGGGCATAGCGCCAGCGATGCGCGGCGGCATGGACCGGCCGGGGCAGGTCGACACGCTGGGCCAGCGCGTCGCGCAGTAGGTCGATCACCGTATCGCGTTCGGCTTCGAGATGGGCGGCGGACCATTCGGGCGTGGCGTGGATCGTCCATGCCTCGCCCGGCGAGCGGCCCGGTTTGGCGGCATTGCACGCTGCCGAATCGATGATGCCGTCACGCTCGATCAGCGGCGGCAGGGCGAGCGGCCGGTCGAAGCCGAGCATCACCGTCCAGCATGGCGCGGAGCGGTGCGCATCGGCCAGCGCCGCCAGCGTATCGTCGATCCCGGCGACGAGCGGGCCGACCTGTTCGGCGGGCAGCGCCACGACGATCTCGGCAAAGGGACCGTCCTCGCCAGCGTCATGGGCGACGTGCCAGCCATCGGTATCGCGCCGGATGCCACGGACATGGCACGACCAGCGCACGTCGAGCGCGCCCGCCATCGTGGCCAGCGGGGCGTCCATTCCCGGCGTGCCGACCCATGCGTCATCCCCCGCCGCCGGCCATGGTGCGACGATCCCGCCCCGCGTCCATGCCTGCACGGCTTCGGCGAAGCCGGGGTCGCGCACGGTCATATATTGCGCGCCGTAATCGAAGGCGAAGCGATACCCGTCGACCTCGACCGGGCGGCTCGCCATCCGGCCGCTCGGGCGGCGGCCCTTGTCGTACAGGCGGACGTCGCGCCCCGCCGCAGTCAGCCGGGTGGCACAGCTCAGCCCGGCCATGCCGGCGCCGATGATCGCGATACCCTGAGTCATGTGTCGTCCCACCCCTTGTTGCGGCGCGGCAACGCACGGGGCGGGCGCAATGTTGCCCCGCGCGGCGTTGCAGGGCAACGGTACGGCGACCCGTTTCAGGAGAGTTTCCGCGATGCCGACCGACCGACGCAATCTGATGGCGCAGGGTGTACTGCTGGGGGCCGGCCTTGCGACCGGCGGCTTCGCGCCGGTCGCGGCCGGGCAGGCGCGGGGCGGCACGGCGGCATCGTTTCCCGCCAAGCGGCCCGCGCCCGCCGATCGCCGCTTCGTCAGTTCTGCGGTCGAGCGCGAGATCGCGCGGGTCAGCCGCATGATCGCCGATCCCGAGCTCGCGTGGCTGTTCGCCAATTGCTATCCCAACACGCTCGATACGACCGTCCGTATGGGCACGATCGGCGGCAAGCCCGACAGCTTCGTCATCACCGGCGACATCCCCTGCCTGTGGCTGCGCGATTCGGCGGCGCAGGTGAAATCCTATCTCCATCTGGCGAAACAGGATGCGAAGCTGCGCGAGCTGTTTCGCGGGCTGATCGGCCGGCATGCGCGCAGCGTGCTGATCGACCCGTACGCCAATGCCTTCATGGAGGATCCGTCGGCCACCACCTCGCTCGACTGGGCGAAGACGGACGTGACCGAGATGAAGCCGGGCGTCGCCGAGCGCAAATGGGAGATCGATTCGCTATGCTATTCGATGCGGCTGTCGCATGGCTATTGGCATGAGACGCGCGATCCCGCGCCGTTCGACGCGGCATGGGCCGATGCGATGCGCGCGATCGTGCGCACCTTTCGCGAACAGCAGCGCAAGACTTCGCCCGGTCCGTACAAGTTCCAGCGGGCGAGCCGGCAGCCGACCGAGACGCTGCTCGCCGGCTATGGCGCGCCGACGCGCAAGAACGGCATGATCCATTCGGGGTTTCGTCCGTCGGACGATGCCTGCCAATATTCGCTGTTCGTACCGGCCAATCTGTTCGCGGTGACGACGCTGCGCGAAATGGCGCGGGTGGCGAGCGAGGCGCGGGGCGACGCCGCGCTCGCGAATGATGCGACCGCGCTGGCCGACGAGGTCGCGGCAGCGACCGCGCAGCATGGCACGATGCGGCTGGCCGACGGGCGCGACGTGTGGGCCTATGAGGTCGACGGCTATGGCAATGCGATCTTCATGGACGATGCCAACGTTCCCTCGCTCTCCAGCCTTGCGTGGCTCGGCTGCGTGCCGGCGGACGATGCGCGCTGGCAGCGGACGGCGGCGGCGGCGTGGAGCGAGGCGAACCCGTGGTTCTTCAAGGGCAGCGCGGGCGAGGGAATCGGCGGTCCGCATCAGGGGATGGACTATATCTGGCCGATGTCACTGATCGTTCGCGCGCTGTCGGCGCGCGACGATGCGACGATCCTCCAATGCCTCGCCACGCTCAAGCGCAGCCACGCCGGCACCGGCTTCATGCACGAGGCGTTCGAGAAGGACGATGTGCGCAAGTTCAGCCGCGACTGGTTCGCGTGGGCCAACGGGCTGTTCGGTGAGCTGATCCTGCACCTCGCCGCGACCCGCCCGCAGTTGCTCCGGGCACCGCTCGACGCCGTGGGTGTGTAGCGTCGGTCTATAGCCATGTCCTGGCTTCGGATGAAGCCGGGCATGGCGTGGGACGGCATATCTGGGAGAAGTGGTGCCCGGAGACGGATTCGAACCGCCGACACTGCGATTTTCAGTCGCATGCTCTACCAACTGAGCTATCCGGGCACGCCCGGCAGGACCGGGAGAGCCGGCCTGTTAGCCGCGCTCCGCAGGGCTGTCCAGCCCGGTTTCGCCTTTTTCGTCGGAAGACGCCATCGGACCCGCGATCCGATAGCCTTCGCCCATCCAGTTGAGCATGTCGCGGTCGCGACACCCCCGGCTGCAGAACGGGCGATGGTCCACGGTGGCGGGGTTGCCGCACAGCGGGCATTTGTTACGGGAAGCGAGCCTGGACATGGCCGCCGGATATGGCGAGCATGGCGTCGCCCCGCAAGGCGAGCGCGGTGCCGAGCATGCGTTCGACCGCCGCCACCCAGTCGGGATGCGCGGCGATGACCGCCACTACTGCCGGATGCGCGGTCAGCGTCCGTTCGCCGCTGCCGCCGGTCCGCTCCGCCTGACGCAGCAGCACGCGGGCGTGGGCGGCGGGATCGGCGAACAGTTCGATCAACGAAGCGCGGCTGCGGCGGCGGACGATCTGGAGGAAGCCGAAGCCGTTGACGGCGGTGCGATCGAACGGTTGCGGCAGGGCCGAATCGACCGCGTCGGCGGCGGCGATGCGGACGGCCTTGTCGCCGACGGTCGGCAGGTCGATGCCGATTGATCCGGTGATGTCGAGCCGCGCGATCGCCCGCGCCGCCGCGCGCGCGCCGGCGATGGCGAGGTCGGCGGGGGCAAGGTCGCCGTCGATGTCGATCAGCGTCATCGCCGGGGTGGGGTGAATCGACAGTGCGCCGCCGACGAACATGACCGTCCGCGTCGCCGCTTCCTCGATCAGTTCGGCCCAGCCAGCGTCCGCCAGCAGGTCGCGATCGTACGGGCCGGGCAGGTGTGCGCCGGGCAGGTCGGCAAGGCTCGGCGCAGGGCCGAGGACGGCATCGGGCGCGGCGGGGCGGGCACGGGCGCGTTTGGGCTTGCCAGGTTCGGGCAGCGCGGGGCGGGTGATCTCGATGCGCAGCGTCGCGCCTTCGGTCACGGCGCGCGGCAGGGGATGGAGCAGCGCCTCGCCATCGTCCCATGCGACGATGGCTTCGTTGCGGACAGGCAGGCGGCGGACGAGGCGCGCGGTCAGGATCGTGCCGGCGCGGAGCAGATCGTCGGGTTCGATCCGCGCCTCGATGATCGCACCGTCCACGATCCGCGCCGCGCGCGTCTCGCCGATGCCACGCTCGACGATCCAGCGTTCAGCGGTGCCGGCCCGCTCCCCCTCCCGACCACCCATTCAGGATACGCTGTGGGTGGCCGGGAGGGGGAGCGGGCCGGCACCGCCCTGAAACTCGCGCTTTCGCGAGTTTTCAGACGGACTTTCAGCCAAGCGGGACGCCGGCGGTTTCCAGCAGCGCGCGGGTGTCGAACAGCGGCAGGCCGATCACGCCCGAATGGCTGCCCGACAGGAAACGGACGAAGGCTTCGGCGCGGCCCTGGATCGCATAGCCGCCAGCCTTGCCCAGCCCTTCGCCACAGGCGACATAGGCGTCGATCTCACGCGGTTCGAGGCGTTTGAACGCGACGATCGTGTCACTGACACGGGTGCGCGCGGTGCCGTCCGGCATCAGCACGCAGACGGCGGACAGGCAATGATGCCGCCTGCCCGACAGCAGCCCGAGCAACTCGCGCTGGACCGCTTCGGTGGTGGCGGGCGGCAGGATGCGCCGGCCAACCGCGATGGTGGTGTCGCCCGCCAGCACGACCGCGCCGTCGACGGGGCCGATCGCGCGCGCCTTCGCCTCGGCCAGCCGCAGCGCATAAGGGCGCGGCAGTTCGTGCGCGAGCGGGCTCTCATCGATGTCGGGCGCTTCGACGCGGTCGGGCACCGCGCCGATCCGCGCCAGCAGGTCGCGGCGACGGGGCGAGGTGGAGGCGAGGATCAGGCGCATGGCCGGGGCCATGGAAACCGCCACGCTTACTTGAAGCGGTAGGTGATGCGACCCTTGGTGAGATCGTAAGGGGTCAGTTCGACGAGCACCTCGTCGCCCACCAGCACGCGGATGCGGTTCTTGCGCATCTTGCCGGCGGTATGCCCCAGAATCTCGTGATCGTTCTCGAGCCGGACGCGGAACATCGCGTTGGGCAACAGCTCGACCACCTGGCCGCGCATTTCGAGAAGTTCTTCCTTCGCCAAACAAATACCTCGTGTGAATAGCACGCCGCAGCAAACCGGGCGGGTTCCCATAGGCGCTGCTCGCAAAAAAGGAAAGCGCGATCCGCCGGGCGCGCGGACGGCACGGCCGGTCGATGTTCGCTGACGGTCCCGATGTGGGCGGCAGGGCGGCGAAAGGCAAGGCCCATCCGTATCGTCACCCCGGACTTGTTCCGGGGTCCACCCAGCCGGAAACGCTGCCGCTTGAGGCTTGGGCCACATCGATCGCCGCGCCGTGGACCCCGGAACAAGTCCGGGGTGACGAAGTGGAAGGGGGTGCCGCCGATATATGACTGTCGATCCGGCCCTATCCGTCACGCCGGGTTATGCGCTTTCAGGAAGTCGGTCATCTCCCGCAGGAACTGCAACCGGTCTTCGCTGCGCGAAAAGAAATGGTCGCCGAGCGGCTGTTCGACATAGCGGTGGGCCTTCCCCGCACGTTTCAGCTCGGCGGCGAGCATGCGCGACTGGGCGACCGGCACGCGCTTGTCCTGCTTGCCGTGCATCAGCAGGATCGGCGTCGAGAATTCGGCGGCATGGAAGCGCGGCGACACCGTCTGGAAATCGGGGGCCTGTTTGCGCAGCCAGTCGCCGATCGTCCGGCCGTTCAGGAACTGGCTGTCGTAGCGGCGCAGCGCCGCGAGGTCGGACACGCCGGCATAGGAGACGGCGCAGCGATAGAGGCCGCCGTCGCGCTGTGCCGCGCGCATCGCCGCATAGCCGCCGTAGGACGCGCCGACCATGCAGACGCGCTTGGGATCGGCGATCCCCTGTTTCGCGAGATGGGTGACGGCGTCGTTCAGGTCGTCCTGCATCTTCAGGCCCCATTCGCCCGCCCCCTTGCGGGCGAACGCGGTGCCATAGCCCGACGAGCCGCGATAATTGGGCTGGATCACGACATAGCCGAGTTCGGCCAGATATTGCGTCCACCAGTCCCAGCCTTCGCTGTCGCGCGCCGAGGGGCCGCCGTGCGGCAGGACGATCAGCGGCAGGTTCTTCTGGCCCGGGCGGTGGCGCGGCATCGTCAGCACCGCCTCGATCGGAGTGCCGTCGCGCGCGGCGTAGCGGATGGTGCTGACCGGCGAGAGGCGGCGGCCCTGCAACGCGGCGCTGCTCCAGCCGACGCGCTTCATCGCCGCCTGGCCGCTGTCCCAGTAATAGAGGCCGCCGGCCTGGTTGGGCGCGCCGACCTCGACCAGAAAGCGGTCGCGTGCCTTGTCCCACGATACCAGCCGCGCGCGCCGGTCGCCGACCGCCTTATCGATATTCTCCTGTAGCGTCTTCAGCTTGGGATCGAACCAGACGTTGCGGCGATGGCGGTCGGTCACGGATACGCCGGCGATGTCGTTCTCGGTCGCATTGTCGGTGATGCCGTCGACGTCATAGCCTTCGAGGCTGTAGAGCTTCTTGCCGAGCGCGAGGTCGGGCAGTGATACCTCATAGACGCTGGTGAAGCCGCCTTCGTCGTCGAAGGCGATCGCGCTGCCATCGGCGCGGAAGGTGATGGGCACGGTCAGCCCGTCCTCGTCGCGCCGTTCGCGCCGGGCGATGACGCGAAACTCCTCGTTGTTGTTCGCGCGGTAGAGCAGTGCCGAGCGGCGCGTCTGGTCGCTGTATTGATAGGCGGCGCGGACCTGCCCCTCGCCATCGGCGTACCAGTCGTAGATGTTGTTGCGTCCGCCGACGATCCGGCGCGACCGGCCGGTCGAGACGTCGACCTCGAACACCGCCGGGTTATAGTCTTCCTCGCGCTCGATCCCGGTCTGGCGCGACAGCAGGATGCGCGGGCTGCCGTCGTGCGCGGTCCACAGGACATTGTCGGCACGCAGCCCCGACTTGTCCCAGTCAATGCGGTTGCTCTTTTTGAGGTCGGCGCTGATGCCGATCATCCGGGTGATGTAGACATCGGTGCCGTACAGCATCTGCTGCGTGCCGACGCCGACGATCAGCCAGTCGTCGTTGACCCAGCGCCACCAGTTGATGTCGGTATTCTCGGGCGCGCCGAGCAGCGCCGGCTTACCGCCGCCGAACAGGTCGGACACGACGAGGACCTGCTGCCCGCCGACCGCCTGTTTGGCGACGACCTTCATGCCATTGGGCGACAGCCGGGGCGATTCATAGGCGGGCAATGTCGCGAACACGGTGATCGGCACCGGTGCATTGGCATCTGCCGCGGCGGGGGCGGGCGGCGCGGGCGGTGGCGTCTGCGCCGGCAGCGCGGTGGCCAGCGCCAGGCCGATCCAGAGCGGATGGTGCAGTATCGTCGTCATGGTTCCCCCGTTGCGGCGGGGGCGGGAGGGGCAGCGGTGTCCCCCGACACCCGCCGCACCGCCCGAATCGATCCCCCCGTCCTGTCCGACTATTGCGCGGTGGCGGGCGGGGCGCAATCGACTGTCAGCCGCCACCGGCCAGGGCGCTCAGCAGCAGCAGCGCGACGATGTTGGTGATCTTTATCATCGGATTGACGGCGGGGCCGGCGGTGTCCTTGTACGGATCGCCCACCGTGTCGCCGGTGATGGCGGCCTTGTGCGCTTCGGACCCCTTGCCGCCGTGATTGCCGTCCTCGATATATTTCTTGGCATTGTCCCAAGCGCCGCCGCCGCTGGTCATCGAGATTGCGACGAACAGGCCGGAAACGATGACGCCCAAGAGCATCGCGCCCAGCGCCGCGAACCCCTGCGCCTGTCCCGCCACCAGCATGACGATATAATAGACCGCGATCGGCGACAGGACGGGGAGGAGCGAGGGCACGATCATCTCGCGGATCGCGGCGCGGGTGACGATGTCGACGGTGCGGCCGTAATTGGGGCGGCTGGTGCCGGCCATGATGCCGGGGTCGGCGGCGAATTGCTGGCGGACGTCCTCCACCACCGATCCCGCCGCGCGTCCGACGGCGGTCATCCCGAACGCGCCGAACAGATAGGGGAGCAACGCGCCCAGCAACAATCCGACGATGACATAGGGGTTGGACAGCGAGAAATCGACGATCAGGTCGGGGAAGAACAGCTTGAGGTCCGTGGTGTACGCCCCGAACAGCACCAGTGCGGCGAGCGCCGCCGAACCGATCGCATAGCCCTTCGTCACCGCCTTGGTCGTGTTGCCGACCGCGTCCAAGGCGTCGGTGCGTCGGCGGACCTCGTCGGGCAGGTTTGCCATTTCGGCGATGCCGCCGGCATTGTCGGTGACGGGGCCATAGGCATCGAGTGCCACGACCATGCCGGCGAGCGCGAGCAGCGCGGTGGCGGCGAAGGCGACGCCGATGATTCCGGCCAGTTGATAGGAGGCGACGACCGCGACGACGATCACCAGCGTCGGCAACGCGGTCGATTCGAGGCTGATGGCAAGGCCCTGGATGACGTTGGTGCCGTGGCCGGTGACGCTGGCCTTCGCGATCGACTTGACCGGGCGATAGGCGGTGCCGGTGTAATATTCGGTGATCCACACCAGCGCGGCGGTGACGCCCAACCCGATCATCATGCACCAGAACAGGTCCATGCCGGTGAAGCTCTGTCCGGCGACCGGGGCCTGCGCGCCGAGTGCCCCTTCCACGGTCAGCGTGTCGCCGCCCGGATCGAGGAAGCCCGCGCCGCCGATCACCGCGTTCATGTCACCCAGCGTATGGCTGGCGGCGAGATAGATCGCAGGGACGGCGAGCAGCACCGTGGTCCAGAACCCCTTGTAGAGCGCGCCCATGATCGACTGGCCCTTGCCCAACCGGACCATGTAGGTGCCGATGATCGAGGTGAGGATGCACGCCCCGCCGACGATCAGCGGCAGGGCCATCAGCCGCAGCAGTTCCTGCGGCGGGGCCTGTACCAAGAGCGCGATCGACACCATCGTCAGGCCGATCGTCACGACATAGGTTTCGAACAGGTCCGCGGCCATGCCGGCGCAGTCGCCGACGTTATCCCCGACATTGTCGGCGATGACGGCGGGGTTGCGCGGATCGTCCTCGGGGATGCCCGCCTCGACCTTGCCGACGAGGTCGGCGCCGACGTCCGCCGCCTTGGTGAAGATGCCGCCGCCCAGCCGCGCGAAGATCGAGATCAGCGATGCGCCGAAGGCGAGCGCGGTCAGCACCTCCACCACCTCGCGGTCGCCCGGACCATGGCCGGCGATGGCGACGAGATACCAGAACACGCCCGCGATCGCGATAAGGCCGAGGCCCGCGACGAGCATGCCGGTGATCGCGCCCGAGCGGAAGGCGAGGGTGAGGCCGCCCTGCAACGAGTGCCGCGCCGCCTCGGCGGTGCGGACGTTGGCGCGGACCGAAATCTCCATGCCGACATAGCCCGCCACCCCCGAGAGGATCGCGCCGATCAGGAAGCCGACCGTGGACAGGGGGCCGAGCGTCGGGAACAGCAGGATGGCGACGACGACGCCGACGACGGCGATGGTGCGATATTGCCGGCCGAGATAGGCCTTCGCCCCTTCCTGAATGGCGGCGGCAATATCCTGCATCCGCGCATTGCCGGGGGATGCGCGCAGCACCTGCCCGGCGGTGAGCGCGCCATAGAGCACGGCGATCACGCCGCACGCGATGGCCAGATAGACGATCGTCATATGTTGCAACCCCTCCTGCATGGGGGTCGCCCGGCTGTCTCGTCGGGTCGAACCCTGTGGCGGCAGCTTATGCCGATGGGCGGGGGAGGCAAGCGGTTAGTGGTGCTGGTATCCCAGCCGTGCGGGGAGCGGCACCGGCTGGTCGCCGTCGACCAGCCGCAGGCTGCTGCCGCCCTCGAACCAGCCGACCTGCGTGGCGGCGACCGGGGGCGTCGCGCCGGGGGGCAGGGCGAAGAGCAGTTCGTAATCGTCTCCGGCGGTCGCGGCGGTCAGGGCGTCGTCGCCGAAAGTGAGCAGCGCGTCGGACAGCGGCACCCGCGCCAGATCGATCGTGACCGCGACGCCGCTGGCCGCCGCCATCCGGCGGGCGTCGATCAGCAGGCCGTCGGACACGTCCATCATCGCGGTGACATGGGGGGCGAGCGCCTGCCCCTCGGCAAGGCGGGGGGTGGGGCGGCGGTAGCGATCGAGCAGGGTAGGCGGACCGTCCGCGCCCTGCGCGATGGCGAGGCCCGCGCCGGCATCGCCGATCGTGCCCGTCACCCACAGTATGTCGCCGGCCCTCGCACCGCCGCGCAAGGGGGCCGAAGCGCTGCGGCCGATCGCGGTCAGCGACAGGAAGCGGGGGGCACCGGCGGGCAGGCGGACGGTGTCGCCGCCGAGCAGCGGACAATCGAACGCGCGCAGCACCCGGTCGAGCCCGGCAAGGAACGCCCGGTCCCAGCCATCGTCGCCGATCGGATAGCCGAGCATCGCCCCTACCGGCTCCGCGCCCTTGGCGGCGAGATCGGACAGGTTGGTCGCCACCAGCTTCCACGCGACGTCGCCGGGCGGATCGCTGTCGAGGAAATGGACGCCGGCGACGATCAGGTCCTTGGTCAGCACGAGGCTGCCCAGATGCGCGGCGTCGTCGGTGAGGCCGATCGCGCCGGGGTGGAGCGGCAGGGTCCGCAGCAGGCCAAGGAAGTCGACCTCGGTCACGTCGCCTCGATCCATGTGCCATGGGCGTGGGCGATGGCGAGCATGCGTGCCGTGCCATTGCCGGGCCAGCTCTGTACCCATAATTCCTGCCGTTGCAGGACGCGCTCGGGCTCCATCCGTACCCATGCCAGCGGGCGGGCATCGGTGGCGCGGGTCGCGGCATCGTCCATCATCGCAGTGATCGCTGCGCGGCGTTCGTCGCCGAGATATTGCCAGACCACCGAATGCATCAGCACCCGCGTCACCCCCGCCACCTGCGGTTCGGCCAGACGCGCGCCGAGCCAGTCGACCGCGTCCCCCGCCGCCAGATCGACCGGCCGGTCGCGCAGCATCGCGGTGGCAGCGGCGAGACGTACCTGCCGTTCGGGCTGATCCGCCCAGATATAACCGGCAAGCCGTCGTGCGAGGGCCGGATCGGTCGCATCGAGCGGGCGGAGGTCGACGCCGCGGACTGATTCGAAGGTGATGGGAACGGCGGGCGGCGGCGGGCCGCCCCAGTCGGGGCGGAGGACGACCGGGGCATCGACCGGACCGGTCGGGGTGCCGCCCAGATCGAACCGATAGCGATCGATCAGCAGGTTGAGCCCGGCGCTCGACCCGATCTCCAGCAGCTCGATACGGGGGCCGTGCCGCCGGGCGACCTCCAGCAGACCGGCCATCAGCACGCCCGATCGCATCGGTTCGTTGGTCTGTGGCGGGCCGTCGAGCCACGGCAGCAACGCCGCGTCATGGGCGATCAGCGCATCGCCCAGCACCGCCACCGCATCGCCCTGTCCCGCAAACAACCGGGTCAGCGCAGGATCGATTCCGCTGCGCGCCATATCGTGCAGCCCGCCGGCCAGCCGGAGCGGCAGCGCATCGGCGATCGGTTCGCCAACCCAGTCGAGCACGGCCGCACCGGTGCGGCTGTCGCGCGACAGCGCGGTGGCAAGGCCGGTGCAGACCGCGGCGGTGATCGGGGCATCCATCGCCGCGCAAAAGGAGGCCTGCTGGCGAAAGGCGGCGCGAATCAGGGCGTCATCGGGCATGACCGGCGTGTTGCGCCCGACCTTCCCCCCAAGTAAAGCCCGCCCAGCCCATGACCGATCCCATCATCATCGCCGTGCCCAAGGGGCGCATCCTCGACGAAGCGATGCCGCTGCTGGCGCAGGCCGGCATCCGGCCCGAGGCCGCTTTTTCCGATCCCGACAGCCGGGCGCTGCGCTTTCGCACCGACCGCGCCGACATCGACCTGATCCGGGTGCGCGCGTTCGACGTCGCGACCTTCGTTGCGCATGGCGCGGCGCAGCTCGGCATCGTCGGGTCCGACGTGCTGGCCGAGTTCGACTATTCGGAGCTGTACGCGCCGGTCGACCTGAAGATCGGCCATTGCCGCATCTCGGTGGCCGAGCCGGCCGACATGGCGGCGACCGACGATCCGCGCGGGTGGAGCCATGTGCGGATCGCCACCAAATATCCCTACACCACCCGCCGCCATTTCGCGGCGCGCGGCGTGCAGGCGGAATGCGTGAAGCTGAACGGCGCGATGGAACTGGCCCCGGTGCTGGGCCTGGCGCCGCGCATAGTCGACCTCGTCTCGTCGGGGCGGACGCTCAAGGAGAATGGCCTCGTGGAAGTCGAGACGATCGCCGAGGTGACGTCGCGCCTCGTCGTCAACCGGGCGGCGTTCAAGACCCGGCCGCAGGTCGTGCCGCTGGTCGAGGCGTTTCGCCGGGCGGTGGCGGCATGATCCGGCTGGATGCGGCGGCGGCGGGCTTCGCCGCCGATTTCACCGCGCTGGTCGAGGGGCGGCGCGAGGCCGACGGCGATGTCGCGCGCGACGTGGCGGCGATCCTGCGGTCGGTGCGCGAGGATGGCGACGCGGCAGTGCGGGCGTTCACGCAGAAGTTCGACGGGCATGATCCCGATGCGACCGGCTGGCGGATCGAGCGCTCGACGTGCGACGCGGCGCTGGCCGGGCTGGACCCGGAACTGCGCGCGGCGCTGGAGTTGGCGCACGAGCGGATCGTTGCCTATCACGCCAAGCAGCGGCCCGAGGATCGCGACGAGGTGGATGGCGCGGGCGTCCGGCTGGGCGCGCGGTGGAGCGCGGTCGCGGCGGCGGGGGTCTATGTGCCCGGCGGCCGGGCGGCCTATCCCTCCTCGGTGCTGATGAACGTGGTGCCGGCCAGGGTCGCCGGGGTCGAGCGGATCGTGATGGTGACGCCGACGCCCAACGGCGAGGTCAACCCGCTGGTGCTCGCTGCCGCCGCGCTGGCCGGGGTGGACGAGGTGTGGCGGATCGGCGGGGCGCAGGCGGTGGCGGCGCTGGCCTATGGCACCGACCGGATCGGCGCGGTCGATGTCGTGACCGGGCCGGGCAATGCGTGGGTCGCCGAGGCCAAGCGGCAGTTGTACGGCGTGGTCGGCATCGACATGGTTGCCGGTCCCTCGGAGATCGTGGTGGTCGCCGATGGCGCGAACGATCCGGCATGGATCGCCGCCGATCTGCTGAGCCAGGCCGAGCATGACCCGACCAGCCAGTCGATCCTGTTCACCGACGATGCGGGCTTCGCCGACCGGGTGGCGCAAGCGGTCGACGCCCAGATCGCCGAGCTGGTGACAGCGAAGGTCGCGCGGGCGAGCTGGGATGCCAACGGGGCGATCGTGCTGGTGCCGACGCTTACCGATGCGATGCCGCTGGTCGACCGGCTGGCGCCCGAGCATCTCGAACTGGCGGTCGAGGACCCCGAGCCGCTGTTCGCGCTGGTGCGCAATGCCGGGTCGGTGTTTCTCGGGCGGTACACGCCCGAGGCGGTCGGCGATTATGTCGCGGGGCCGAACCATGTGCTGCCGACCGGGCGGCGGGCGCGCTTCGCGTCGGGTCTGTCGGTGCTCGATTACATGAAGCGCACGAGCTTCCTCGGGCTGGACCGCGCGGCGCTGGGGCGGATCGGGCCGGCGGCGGTGACGCTGGCGGGGGCCGAGGGGTTGCCGGCGCATGCGCGGTCGGTCGCCATTCGACTAGGTGCACCGGGCGAGGCGTAGCGAAGCAGCGCCGGGTGAGGTGCAGCAAAGCTGCATCGAGCCGTATTAGGCGCTGCCGGCCGGCGGCGCGGGAAGCGCCGTCCGACGGCACGGGCTTTGCCCGTAGCGGGCCGAAGTGGGTGCCGTTCGGGGCGGCGTTGCGGACCATCGCGGCCGACCCACCCTCGGCCCCTCCCTTGTCAGGGAGGGGAGGAATTCCGCCCGAAGTTTACAAAGTTTACACTAACCGCGCAGTTGTTGCGAACGTATCGCAACGCGAAGCGGCGGGCGTGGGGCCGCGCTCGCTTCCCCACAGGATCGACGGTTCAAACAGCGGCGCTCAGCCTGCCCCGGAACGCCGGCTGTAGGAAAGCGCGTTTCGCCCCTCGACTAAGTGGCGCGATGGCCGGTAAAGCGGGGGCATATGAACACCAAGAGCACCCGTCCGCGCGGCGCCCGCCAGGCCCGCGCCGCAGCCCGTCTTGCCGCCGTGCAGGCCCTGTACCAGCATGACATGGAAGCGACGCCGATTCCTGCGCTGCTCCACGAGTTCCACCAGCACCGGCTGGGCGCGACGATCGAGGACGTGGAATATGCCGAGGCCGACGTCCCGTTCTTCGACGATGTGGTCAAGGGCGTCGACGCGCGACGCGCGGAGATCGACGCGCTGATCGCGGGCAAGCTGTCGAGCGGGTGGACGATCGACCGGCTCGACAAGCCGATGCGGCAGATTCTGCGCGCGGGCACTTATGAGTTGCTCGCGCGGGCCGACGTGCCGGTCGCGGCGGTCATCAGCGAGTATCTCGACGTGGCCGATGCGTTCTACGACCGGCGCGAGAAGGGGTTCGTCAACGGGCTGCTCGACGCGGTCGCCAAGGTAGTGCGCGGCTGAGGCTGGCGATCCCGGTATGTGCCACGACTGATCGTCATTCACGCGGAGGCGGGACTCCATAGCCGCCGACGGTCAGGCTGAAGCCGCGACGGTAGCGCGTATGGATCCCCGCCTGCGCGGGGATGACGAGGGCGGATTACCGCATGAATACCGTCGATACGATGGCGAGGACCGTCAGCAGCCCCACGCAGACGTAGCGCAGCGGCCGCCAGCGGATCAGCAGGTACAGGCCGACGACGATGCCGGTCGCGGCGAGCAACAGCATCGCCAGTCCCTGAATCATGCCGGTGGCCATGCCGTTGCCGGCCGGATCGCTGTCGGTGATGCGGGTGTTGAGCCCGATCGCGCCGGCGATGCCGCACCATGCGACGAGCGCCCACATCGCCCAGGTGAGGCCGTTTGGCCGCCACCATGGGCCGGGGTCGTCGGGGAGAACGGGCTCGTTCAAGGATAGCTGACCGTCTTGGGGACTTCGGGGATCGGGATGAATTCGGCCGAATCGCCCGGCACCTTGGGGAAGCGGCCCGCTTTCCAGTCGGCCTTCGCCTGATCGATCCGGTCGCGGCGCGACGACACGAAATTCCACCAGACATGGCGCGGAGTCGTGAACGCCTCGCCGCCGCACAGCATCACTCGCGCGCCGCCCGACGAGCGCAGCGTGGCGGCGATGCCGGGGCGCAGCACGTACAGCGTCATCGGTTCGAGCGTCATCCCGTCGAGCGCGGCGTCGCCATGCGTCAGATACAGCGCGCGTTCGTCGGCATTCGCGTCGATCGGGATCGCGCCGCCGGTGTCCAGCACGATGTCGGCATAGATCGTCGCGGCATATTGGGTGGTGGGGGCGGAGACGCCCCACAGGTCGCCCATCACCACCCGCGCCCGCGCGCCGCCGCTTTCGACCATGGGCAGGCGATGCGCCTCGACATGTTCGAACGCCGGGTCGATCTCTTCCTTGTCCTCGGGGACGGCCAGCCATGTCTGGATGCCCGAGAGGAGCGGGCCGCCGGCGCGTTCGTCGTCCGGCGAGCGTTCGGAATGGACGATGCCGTGGCCGGCGGTCATCAGGTTGACCGCGCCGGGCTCGATCCGGGCGTGGGTGCCCAGCGAATCGCGATGGTCGATCGCGCCGCCGAACAGATAGGTGACGGTGGCGAGGTTGATGTGCGGATGCGGGCGAACGTCGATCCCCTGACCCGGATCGAGTTCGGCCGGCCCCATCTGGTCGAAGAAGATGAACGGGCCGACCATCGTGCGCGTGCGGGTGGGCAAGGTGCGGTGGACCTTGAACCCGCCGAGGTCGTGCGTGACCGGCGCGATCGTCTGAAGAAAGAAGCGGTCGTTTTCCATCAGTCGGCGTCCAGTTCGGGATAATGGCGAAAGATGCCGTCGTTGCTGAACGGCACGCGGCGGTCGCTGGCGAGATAGGCGGCGATGCCGGGCAGTTCGGCCGTCCGGTCGCGGATCATGACCAGTTTGGGATAGCGCGGCTCGAGCGTCGCCATGCGGCGGGGGAAGGCGTAGCGCAGCCCTTCGACCAACTGGAACAGCGAGGTATCGACATGGGTCCAGCGGTGGTCGATCGCCCAGGGACCGCCGTGGCCGGTGATGGCATCCTCGAAATAATCGAGGAATTTGGGCAGGCGCTCCTCGCGGAACTGCCGCGCGGTGCGGGCGGCCTCGGTGCGCTGGCCTTCGTAATATTCACCGGTGCCGACGGGGTGGTGGACGTTATGGATTTCGGCGACGAGGTCGGCGACGGTCAGTTGCAACTGGTTGGCCCAGAGGCGGTCGCGCATGCTGGAGAGGGCGAGGTCGTGGCGTTCGCCGAGATATTGCAGGATGTTGGCGACCTGCGCGATCACCATGCCGTCGAGGTCGAGGAACGGCGGGGCGAGGGGCGCGCGGGCGGCCTTCGCCATGCGCGCCTGCATCGCCGCGATTCCTTCCTCGCGGGCGCAGTCGCAATAATCGATACCGGCGGCTTCCAGCGGCAGGCGGATGAATTCGCCCCGCCCCTGGATCGTCGGCCAATACCATAGCTGATAGTTCAATCGCCCTCTCCCGGTGCGCGGGCGCGGATCGCCAGTGCGTGTATCCGGCTTTGCAATAGATCGGCGAGCGCCCGGTTGACCAGCCGCTGCCGCGCGACGCGCGACTGGCCGGCAAAGATTTCCGCTACGGCATCCACGGAAAAATGACTTTCGCCGGTGCCGTCGTCGCCCATGTGGCCGGCGTGATGATGGCTGTCGTTGGTGACGGTCAGCCGGATCGGATCGAGCGCTGTGCGCAGGCGATCGGCGATGATGTCGGCCAAGGGAGATGCGGCCGGGGCGGTGGTGGTGTCGGTCATCCGCCCTATATAGCCTGTTTTTGCCAAAGGGAGTCGCGTGGCGCGCGAGAAGATCAGCAAGGAGCGTCCCGGCGCACGGTTCCATGGGCGGGTGGAAGCCGATGGCCGCCGGTGCGAGGCGCCGGGATGCGACGAGGCGGGCGAATTCCGCGCGCCGCGCCGCGATGGCGGGCGTCAGGGCGACGGGCCGGGCGGCTATCGCTGGTTCTGTCTGGAGCATGTCCGCGCGTTCAACGCCGGCTATAATTACTTCGCGGGGATGACCGTCGAGGAGATTCACGACGCGCAGCGCCCCTATGCCGGGTGGGAGCGCGAGACGCGGGCGTTCGCGCATGCCGGGGCCGATCCCGCGCCGGCATGGGCCGATTTTGCTGACCCGCTGGAGGCGATCGGCGCGACGATTCGCGGGCGCGCGGCCGAACGCGCGGCGGCGCGGGCCGAGCGGCAGGACGGGCGACCGCTCACTTCGCTCGACCGGTCGGCGCTGAAGGTCATGGGGCTGGCGGTCGATGCCGATCGCAGCGCGCTTCGCAAACGCTATTCGGAACTGGTGCGGCGGTATCACCCCGATCGCAACGGCGGCGACCGCACCCACGAGGCGGCGTTGCAGAAGGTGATCGCGGCGTATCAGCAGTTGCGGACGTCGCGGGCGTTTGCCTGACGCCGCAACGCCCGCCCCCTGGCAGGGAACGGGCGTTGCGTGGCGGTCGATCGATGTCGCGGAACCGTCGTCCCGGCGCAGGCCGGGACCTCAAGCGGCTCCTGTCGCACCCTGTCTCCGGGAGATCCCGGCCTTCGCCGGGATGACGTCTGAATCAGCGTGCGTAGACCGGCTTAGCGCGCGGCGAGCTGGCGCGCGTTGTTCAGCGGCTTGGCGATGCGGAAGCGGACTTCGCGGCCATCGACGTTGCCGGTGACGAGACGGTCGCGGACGACGAAGCGGAACGGTTCGCCGCTGTTCTTGATCGTGCCGGCCAGTACGGTCGCGCCATCGGTGGTGGTGGTGCTGGTATAGTCGAAGGTGTAGCCGTTACGCTCGATTTCGTTCGCCTGTGCGGCGAAGGTGGGGACGAGCAGGCCGGCGGCGACGATGGCGACACGAACGGCGGCGGCAGCGAACAAAGCGCGCATGGGGTATTCTCCGGGCTGGGGGGTGACGCTTCGTCGCGTCGTTTCGTTGCCGGAGTTATGCCGCGGTGCAGCGTCATGCTGCAAATGCGAAGGTTCTCATCGCAATTGCATAAAACGAAATCGTTATTCGGGGAGGAAGCGATGGACCACGTCGCGCGCCAGCCGCGCCGGGCGCCGCGTGATCGCGTCGAGCGAGCACCAGGTGCTCTTGACCTCGACCAGCACTTCGCCACCGCGTTCGATCAGCGTCGAGAAATAGGCGCGCACGCCCTCCACCCGTTCGGCGACGACGGTCGCGACGATCGTGTCGTCGAGAAAGGCGGGGCGGCGGTAGGTGATCTCGTGCTTCAGCGCGACCCACAGGTGCTGCGCGACCGCTTCGGCCGGGGCGACCCGTTCCCAATAGGCGACGACCGCGTCCTGCACCCACGAGAGGTAGACGGCATTGTTGACATGACCCATGTGGTCGATGTCGCCGGGAGTTACCGCGACCGGGTGCTGATGTGCCATTAAAACACGCTGCGCGTTACTGACATGGTTGTCAATGGCAAGCGGCTCCCCTCCCTGACAAGGGAGGGGTTGGGGGTGGGTCGGTTCGAGGCGGGCGTTGCGGTTCCTCGCAGGCCAACCCACCCCTGACCCCTCCCTTGTTCAAGGGAGGGGGATAAGGAGAATCAACGCTTCGCCACCACGCTTTCGGGCAGGTCCTTGCCGAACACCCGCTGGTAATATTCGGCGACCAGCGCGCGTTCGGCCTCGTCGCATTTGTTGAGGAACGACAGGCGGAAGGCGAAGCCGACGTCGCCGAAGATCAGCGCGTTCTGCGCCCAGGTGATGACGGTGCGCGGGGACATGACGGTCGAGATGTCGCCGTTGACGAAGCCACGCCGCGTCATGTCGGCGACGCGGACCATCTTTTCCACCGTCTCCTTGCCGCCGACCTTGTCGTACTCGCCCGATTTGGCGAGCACGATGCGCGCCTCGGTCGCGGCAGGCAGGTAGTTGAGCGTGACGACGATGTTCCAGCGGTCCATCTGACCCTGGTTGATCTGCTGCGTGCCGTGATAGAGGCCCGAGGTGTCGCCCAGACCGACCGTATTGGCGGTGGCGAACAGGCGGAAATACGGGTTGGGGCGGATCACGCGGTTCTGGTCGAGCAGCGTCAGCTTGCCTTCGGTTTCCAGCACGCGCTGGATGACGAACATCACATCGGGGCGGCCGGCGTCATATTCGTCGAACACCAGCGCGGTCGGCGTCTGGAGCGCCCATGGGAGCAGGCCCTCGCGGAACTCCGTCACCTGCTGCCCGTCCTTGAGCACGATCGCGTCGCGGCCGATCAGGTCGATGCGGCTGATATGCGCGTCGAGGTTGATGCGGATGCACGGCCAGTTGAGCCGCGCGGCGACCTGTTCGATGTGCGTCGACTTGCCGGTGCCGTGATAGCCCTGCACCATTACCCGGCGGTTGTGCGCGAAGCCGGCGAGGATCGCGAGCGTGGTGTCGGGATCGAACACATAGGCCGGATCGGCATCGGGCACGCGCTCGTCGGCGACCGAGAAGGCGGGCACTTCGAGATCGCTGTCGATGCCGAAGACGTCGCGCGCCTTCACCATCCGGTCGGGCGCGGCGAGGATCGTGGTGTCGCTGGACTGGGGAATGGTGTCGGTGATGCTCATGCGGGCCTTTCGCTGCCCCGGCGGGGGCGGTCGCGCGTCTGATAGGACGAACCGGGGGTGCGGCTCAACCGGGTTGGTCGGTCCTGACGAACCGATGGGGCGGGGGCGGGTTCCGTTTCCTGCTCCCCTCCCTGACAGGGAGGGGAGTTAGTAGCTGATTCGCCACAGCTTCAACGGCGACCCCTTGGGCAGCGCCACCGGGGTCAGCCATGCCGGCACCTGATCGTGCGCCAGCCGGTCGTAGAAGCCGCCGGGCGAGCGCGCGCGGTAGACCGTCGTCTCCGCCATGTTGGGGCAGGTGAGCAGATAGGTCGCGCCGTGCCGCCGGGCGATTTCGCGGAACTGGTCGGGTGGCCCCTGAAACGCATGATGCACGTCGAGGATCGCGTCGCCGTTGCGGTGATACGGCCCGGCGATGCCGTCGTGGTGCGTCGCGACGATCAGGCGCGGGCCGAGATCGACATGGGTGAACATCACCGCCTTCGGCAAGCGGTTCAGCGCCTGGAGCGCGGGCAGGCTGCCGCAGCGGGCGCCGGCGCGCAATACCACCTTCGTCCGGTTGTCGGGCGGGTCGATCTTCAATCGCTGGACGATGAGGCTGACGGCGGTGCTCGACAGCAGCAGCAACGCCACCACCGTGCCGCCGACGCGGACGAACACGCTGCGATGGGTCAGCAGCCACGGCACGACGATCCATGCCAGCGCGACCATGCCGGGCACCGCCAGCAACTGCGCGGCGGGGCCGGAGCGAATCTGCCAGAACAGCATCGCGACCGCAAAGGCGGTGAACAGCGTCACCGCCGCCCAGCCGACGACACTGGGCGAGCGCCGCGCCCGCCACGTCGCGAAGAGTGCGCCGAGCAGGCCTATGATCGGCCCGGTCACGATCGGCAGGATCGTGCGCCACGGCATGGTGTAGAGCGGTTTGGCCTCGCGCACGTTGTTGAGCCACGTGCGCGCCAGTTCTTCCGATACGCCTTCGGGGCGCGACAGGCACTGCGGGAACAGCGTGGCGAAGGCGGCGGCGAGCGCCCCGCCGGCGATCAGCCCCAGCACCAGCCGCACGGCCAGCCGATCGATGCGCAGCGCCGAGAGGCCCACCAGCAGCGCGCCGCCCGCGACCACCGCCGACAGCCACACCGGGGTCAGCGCGTCGCAGCGCATCGCGTAATTGGCATTGGACGCGAACACCACGAAGCCGAGGCCACTCGCCCCGGCCAGCGTCGCGCCATAGACCGCGAGCCGCCGCGCCTCGCCCCGGTCCCAGACCCAGCGAAGCGTCACGATCGCCCCGGCCATGCCGCAATAGGGCAGCAGTTCGAGGCCGATCGTCAGCGACAGCGCCGACGACAGCCCGACCGCCAGCCCGCCGCGCGCCTGCTTCGGATCGGCGAGGCCCGCGACGGTCCATGCGAGGCAGGCGAGCTGCCAGCCGTGATGGTCGATCCGTTCGGGCATGAACATCAGCAGCGTCGACGAACAGCCCAGCAGGAACGCCACCGCCAGCGGCCACGCCAGCGGCGCGACCAGCCGCCGCACGCTCACCGACAGCGCGACCAGCGCCACCCCCATCGGCAGCAACGGCGCGATGCCGACCGCCAGCCGTTCGGCCCAGACCGCGCCGGCAAAGGGCTTGAGCAGCAGGAACAGCCCGGCGATCGGCAGGTCGACCAGCCGCGACCAGTGGATGTCGAGGCCGGTGGGCGGGTTGAGGCGATACTGGCGCAGGTCGTACCAGCCCTGTCCGTTCAGCCAGCTTCGCACCTGCATCAGCCGCATGTTGTCGTCGGTGTCGGACAGCGCGAGCCAGTGGACCGCGTTCCACCGCTGCCACAGGAACCATGCCGCGATCGTCACCCACGCGAGCAGCACCCAGCGCAGCCAGTGCCGGTCGAGGTCGCTCCAGCGCATCCGTCGGTCGTTCAAAATCGCTTCCCCCCGCGCGCCGCAGCTTATACGGCGCGGACTGGTGATCGCTCGCGCTCTATCGGATGGCGCGCAAAGGACAAGACGTGCAGGGAATGACCGGACGGATCGACGCGATGCGAAGCAGCGGGGTGCTGGGGCAACTCGTGCGGTTCGGCATCGTCGGGGTGCTGTCGACCGCGATCTATTCGGCGGTCTATCTGCCGCTGGTCTATTGGGTGTTGCCTGAGGGCCGCGCGTTCCTCGCGGTGCCGCCCGCGTTCCTCGTCGCCGCCGCCTTCGGCTTTTTCGCGCATGGCCGCTGGAGTTTTCAGGGGCACGGCAGCCGCGAGGCGGGCGCGGTACAGCCGGTCAAGTTCATGGTGGTGCAGGGGTTCGGCATGATGCTCAACGCGCTGTTCACGCTGGTGCTGGCCGACTGGATGGGGTGGGCGCAGTGGGTGCCGCTGATCCCGGCGATGCTCGTCACCCCGTTCGCTACCTTCGCGCTCAATCGTACATGGGTATTCGGATAAGATGGACCGCATCGTCTATGACCGCATGGCGGCGCATGATTCCACCCACTGGTGGTATCGCGCGCGGCGCGACATTCTCGCCGACTATGTCGCGCGCTATGCCGGGTTGAAGCCGGGGTCACGCATCCTCGAGATCGGTTGCGGCACCGGGCACAACCTGCCGATGCTGGGCGCGTTCGGCGAGGTCGAGGCGATCGAGATCGATCCCGCCGCGCGCGCCATCGCCAGCGAGCGGCTGGGCAAGCCGGTGGGCACCGCGCCGCTGCCGACGCTGGACGGCGTGACCGGCCGCTACGACCTGATCGCGGTGCTGGACGTGGTCGAGCATATCGAGGACGATGTCGCGACGTTTCGCGGCATGGCCGAACGGCTGGCACCGGGCGGCAAGATCCTGGTCACTGTGCCGGCGCATCAGTGGATGTGGAGCGCGCACGACGTGGTGAACCACCACCACCGGCGCTATTCCAAGGCGACCTTGGCCAAGGCGATTGCGGATGCCGGATTGAAGCACAACGGCCTGCGCTATTTCAACTCGCTGCTGTTTCCCGCTGCCGTCGCGGCGCGGGTGGCGGGCAAGCTGACCGGCAAGGACGACAGCGACGATTCGCCCCCACCCAAGGTGCTCAATACCGCATTCGAGGCGATCTTCCGGCTGGAGCGGTTTCTGGTCGGCCGCGTGCCGTTGCCGCCGGGATTGTCGATCGTGACGTTGGTGGAGCGAGGGTAGGGAAGTCGCTCGAAATACCCGAACATGATTTGGTTTGAGACAGGTTGCCTGCCGGCTTCTTCACGATACGGTATGGCATGCCTTCCTGCACTCGCATGTCAGCGATTTTGCTCCTGCTGGGAGCATTCGGCTTGGCCGCTTGTGGTGGCCAAGAGGCGTCGGGAAAGGAATTTGGCCGTTTCGTTGCGCCGGACGGCCAGCGCGAGATCGTCCGGATGTGGGACGTAAGCGACGATGCGACGGTGAGCCCTGCAACGAAATTCTTCCTCGTAACGAAAGGCGACGCCCCACGTCTGGGCACGAGGATCGCCGTCCTGGACCGGGTCTGCTCGACGAGCGTTCGATGGATCGACGGTAGCACCGTCGAGATCGGCTATCGGGCCCGGACAGAAGTGGAAGACCGCAGCATCCGATTGTGGAACCCGGTTCGCGTCGACCTGAAATGGCTTGGGCGAAACCCGGCTGCCGGCTGCTAGAGCAGATTCCGTTCAGTACGCATCGTATCCGGCAGCGGCGAAGTAGTTGGCGCACTCAGCGGGCGTGTAGGTGTCGATGGCGGCGCCGATGGCGCGGGACAGGTCGTCGACGGTGCGCGCAGCAGCTTTACGCAGGAGTGCTTTCA